>NZ_CP046565.1:0-600000 GCF_012769535.1 Methylococcus geothermalis | reverse complement strand
AAGGCCTGCGCATCGGCTTGCCCAAGGAATTTTTCGGCGAAGGCCTCGATCCCGCCATCGCCGGCCTGATCCAGGATGCCGTGGACGAATACAAGCAACTGGGCGCCACCGTCAAGGACGTCTCGCTGCCGCACATGCATTTGTCGGCCCCGGCTTATTACGTGGTCGCCCCGGCGGAATGCTCGTCGAACCTGGCCCGCTTCGACGGCGTCCGCTTCGGCCACCGCTGCGAGAACCCCGCCGATCTGGCCGATCTCTACACCCGTTCGCGCGGCGAAGGCTTCGGTGCCGAGGTCAAGCGCCGCATCCTGATCGGCACCTATGCACTGTCGGCCGGCTATTACGACGCCTATTACCTCAAGGCCCAGAAGATCCGCCGCCTGATCAGCGAAGACTTCCGTCGCGCCTTCGAGGAAGTGGACGTCATCATGGGCCCGACCTCGCCTTCGGTCGCGTTCGAGTTCGGCGCCAAGAGCGCCGATCCGATCGCCATGTATCTGTCGGACATCTACACCATCGCCGTGAACCTGGCCGGCCTGCCCGGCATGTCGATCCCGGTGGGCTTCTCCAACGGCCTGCCCGTCGGCATGCAGATCATCGGCGGCTACTTCAGCGAAGACCGGCTGTTGAACGTGGCCCACCGCTACCAGCAGGCCACCGACTGGCATACGCGCGCGCCGGCCGGCCTTGCCGATTAACACCCAGCTACAGGTGCCTTAAGAACATGCAATGGGAAACCGTCATCGGGCTGGAGATTCACGCCCAGCTCGCCACCCGCTCGAAGATATTCTCCGGCGCGGCTACCGCCTACGGCGCCGAACCCAACACCCAGGCCTGCGCCGTCGACTTGGGGCTACCCGGCGTCCTGCCGGTGCTCAACCGCGAAGCCGTGGCCATGGCGGTCAAGTTCGGCTTGGCCATCGGCGCCGACATCGCGCCGGTGTCGGTGTTCGCCCGCAAGAATTATTTCTATCCCGACCTGCCCAAGGGCTATCAGATCAGCCAGTACGATCTGCCCGTGGTCGCGCGCGGCCAGCTCAACATCAACGTCGACGGGCGGGAGCTGACCATCGGCATCACCCGCGCCCACCTGGAGGAAGACGCCGGCAAATCGCTGCACGAGGACTTCCACGGCTACACCGGGATCGACCTGAACCGGGCCGGCACGCCTCTCTTGGAAATCGTGTCCGAACCGGACCTGCGCTCGGCCAAGGAAGCCGTGGCCTACATGAAGAAACTGCACGCCCTGGTGCGCTATCTGGAAATCTGCGACGGCAACATGCAGGAAGGTTCGTTCCGCTGCGACGCCAACGTCTCGATCCGGCCCAAGGGCCAGAAAAAATTCGGCACCCGCGCGGAAATCAAGAACCTCAACTCGTTCCGCTTCGTGGAAAAGGCGATCAATCACGAGATCGAACGCCAGATCGAGATTCTGGAGTCGGGCGGCCAGGTGATCCAGGAAACCCGTCTGTACGACTCGGTGAAGGACGAAACCCGCTCCATGCGCAGCAAGGAGGAAGCCAACGACTACCGCTACTTCCCCGATCCGGACCTCTTGCCGCTGGAAATCAGCAGCGGCTTCATCGAGGAGGTCAAGGCCACCCTGCCGGAGCTGCCGGACGCCAAGCGCGACCGCTTCAAGGGCCAATACGGCCTGAGCGACTACGATGCAGAGGTGCTGACCGCGACCCGCGAAATGGCCGACTTCTACGAGACGGTGGTCCGCGAGGCCGCCTGCGATCCCAAACTATGCGCCAACTGGGTGATGGTGGAACTGTCGAGCCTGGTGAACAAGGACGGACTGGAAATCACCGAATCGAAGATCGACGCGGCCGGGCTGGCCGGCCTGATCCGCCGCATCGCCGATGACACCATTTCCGGCAAGATCGCCAAGCAGGTCCTGGAGGCGATGTGGCACGAAGGCGGCAGCGCCGACGACATCATCGAGAGACAGGGCCTCAGGCAGATCACCGACGCCGGCGCGATCGAGGCAATCATCGACCAGATCATCGCCGCCAACCCCGAGCAGTTGGCCCAGTACCGCGCCGGCAAGGACAAACTGTTCGGCTTCTTCGTCGGCCAGGCCATGAAAGCGACCCACGGCAAGGCCAACCCGGCCCAGCTCAACGAGCTGCTCAGGAAGAAACTGCAATAACCGCGAAGTTTCCGTGGGGGGAGCATCAAGCCTCCCCCCCACGCCCTCCGCAAGTCTCGGCAGACCTTCCGCCAAAGCAGCGGGCGGGCTACCCTAGGTGAACCATCCCCGCTGCGACGGATGAGACGCCGAGGACCCTCACCATGAAACGCAAGCCCACCGCGACCCGGAAACCCCATCCGCCGGCGCAATGGCATCTGCTCGAACCGTGGCAAACCGTCGCCTGGCTCAGGGTCGACCCGCAAACCGGGCTGTCGCAGCAGGAAGCCGAACAGCGGCTCGCCGCGCAGGGACCGAACCTCCTCCAGGAGCAGCGGCTGCGCAGTCCGCTGGCGATGCTGCTGGGCCAGTTCGCCGACTTCATGATCGTGGTCCTGCTCCTGGCCGGCCTTGTCTCCGGCCTGGTCGGCGAACTCGCCGACACCGTGACCATCATGGTCATCGTCGTCCTGAATGCCGTCATCGGCTTCATCCAGGAATACCGTGCCGAGCGCGCCATCGCTGCGCTCAAGAGCATGGCGGCTCCCACCGCACGGGTCCTCCGGGACGGGCGGCATCACGATCTGCCGGCCCACGAACTGGTTCCCGGCGACCTGGTGCTGCTGGAAGCCGGCAACGTCGTGCCCGCCGACATCCGCCTGCTGGACACGGCCCAATTGCGGGTGGAAGAAGCCATCCTGACCGGCGAGTCCCAGCCGGTCGGCAAGTCCACCGAAGCGATACGGAATCCGGACGCCGCGCTCGGCGACCGCCGCAACATGGCTTTCAAGGGGACGATCGTCACCTATGGCCGGGGCATGGGCAGCGTGATCGCCACCGGCATGGAAACCGAACTCGGCAAGATCGCCCAGCTCCTGCGCGAGGAGAAGGAAAGCCGCACGCCGTTGCAGAACCGTCTGGCCCAGCTCGGCAAGCGGCTGGCTCTGTTGGTGCTGGCGATCTGCGCCATCATCTTCGTGGTCGGCCTGCTGCGCGGCGAACAGCCGATGCTGATGTTCCTCACCGCCGTCAGCCTCGCGGTCGCCGCCATTCCGGAGGCCCTGCCGGCGGTCGCGACGGTCTCCCTGGCGCTGGGCGCGCGCAAAATGATCCGGCAGCACGTGCTGATCCGGCGCCTCCCCGCGGTCGAAACCCTGGGTTCGGTCACCTATATCTGCTCGGACAAGACCGGCACCCTCACCCAGAACCGCATGCAGGCCGAAGCCTTCTTCGTCGACGGCCGCACGGACCCCGACCTGCCGGAACTCTTGCTGCGGGCGATGGCCCTGAACAACGACGTCCGGCTCGACAAGGACGGACGTCCGCTGGGCGACCCTACCGAAACCGCCTTGTATGAAGCCGCCGCCGCCGCCGGCTTTCGAGGCATCGAGCTCGCCGCCGCCTGCCCACGCATCGGAGAAATTCCTTTCGATGCCGAGCGCAAACTGATGACGACGCTCCATCGCGAAGGCGACAAGCTGGTCGCCTACACCAAGGGCGCCCCCGAAAACCTGTTGCCGCAATGCCTGACGGCATGGAGTGCCGAAGGTCCCCGCCCCCTCCCGATCGACGATCTGGGGAAAATCGCCGAACGGATGGCCTCGGAAGGCCTGCGCGTCCTGGCCCTGGCTTTTCGGGAGTGGCCGGAACCGCCGGCGGATTGGTACTCCGAAACCGTCGAAACCGGGCTGTGCTTCCTTGGCTTCGTCGGACTCATGGACCCGCCGCGACCGGAAGCGGCGGAAGCGGTAGCCCTGTGCAAAACGGCGGGGATCAAGCCGGTCATGATCACCGGCGACCATCCCGCCACCGCGCGCACCATCGCCCGCCGCCTCGGCATCGCCGGCGACGGCGACTCGGTCCTGACCGGGGACGAATTGGCCCGGCTGAGCCTGGCGGAATTCGAAAAACAGGTGGAGGAAATCCGGGTCTATGCCCGCGTCGCCCCCGAGCAGAAGATCAAGATCGTCCGGGCCCTGCAGGACAAGGGCGAGTTCGTGGCGATGACCGGCGACGGCGTCAACGACGCGCCCGCCTTGAAATGCGCCAACATCGGCGTGGCCATGGGCAAGATCGGCACCGACGTGGCGCGGGAAGCCTCCCACATGATCCTCCTGGACGACAACTTCGCCTCCATCGTCGCCGCCGTCCGGGAAGGCCGCCGCATCTTCGACAACATCCGCAAGTTCATCAAATACACGATGACGAGCAACTCGGCGGAGATATGGACGCTGTTCCTCGCGCCCTTCCTGATGCTGCCGATCCCGCTGCTGCCGATCCATATCCTGTGGATCAATCTGGTCACCGACGGCCTGCCCGGCCTGGCGCTAGCCGCCGAGCCTCAGGAAAGAGGCATCATGCACCGCCCCCCTCGGCCGCCGCGGGAAAGCATCTTCGCGCATGGCATGTGGCAGCACATCCTGTGGATCGGTCTGCTCATGGGCGGCATTTCGCTATTGTCCCAGGCCTGGGCCTACCATACGGGATCGGCTCACTGGCAAAGCATGGTGTTCACCGTGCTGACCCTGTCGCAAATGGGGCATGTCCTTGCCATCCGCTCGGAAAGGGAGTCGTTCTTCGCACAGGCGTTCTTCTCGAACAAGCCCTTGCTCGGCGCCGTGCTGCTCACGTTCCTGCTGCAGATGGCGGTGCTCTACATCCCGTCTCTGCAGCCCATCTTCAAGACGGAGGCGCTGGAACCGCACGAACTGGCGGTGTGTCTCGTCCTGTCCAGCGTGGTGTTCTGGGCGGTGGAACTGGAGAAGTGGATGCGGCGGCGCGGCTGGATTTATAAGGACCACCGCGAAGCCGGCCAATGACGGATCATTCCGGCGCCAGCAGGAGCTCGACTTCGCTCAATGCCGACGCCGGTCCGATCCGGAAGCCCCGCAGTTCCAGCACCCCCTTGGTATTCAGCGAGACGATGAGGTGCAGCGCTTCCGGGTAGGCGGCGAATTCCAGATCGACCGATGAGGGCACGGCCGGGGCCGTGGGATGCGAATGGAAAATCGCGAACAGCTCTTCTCCCCGCTCCCGCATCGTACGCATGGCCTCGATCTGCCCCTTGGGATCGAGCAGGAAGCGGCATTCGGGACGGTCGGCGACGTTGGGCACCGGATAACAGCGCATCCTCCCCCCGCCGTCAGCGCCGATGAGGCCGCAGACCTCGAGCCCAGGCGATGCCTGGGCCGAATGAAGAATCTGGTTGACCAGATGCCTGGGGATCGCGCATCGCTCCTTAGCCATTTGATGATGTCTCCTGTGGAGGGGGTCAGGAAGGCTTGCCCGGCGGGGCCGTCCGGATATGCGCTTCGATGACGCCGAAGCCGCCCGTCCGATCGCAGGACGACTGCATCACCCGAAGGCGAGCGGCCGCGCCCTTGTACGCCAGGCCGCGTCCGCCGGACGTCGCCGACACGGCAACGTCGTAAATCCCGGCGCTCAGCCCCAGGAAGGGCAGCGCCACCCAAAGGCGCCCTCGTCCTTCGGCCAGACACAAGTGCTCCGCCACCGGCACAAGGGTCGTAGCAGTGAGCAGACCCGCCGTGTTCCAGAATTCGAGCCGCAGTTCGACGGACTCGAACTTCCGCACGGCCCGGTATTCCAGCTCGAACGCAAGCGGCTGGCCGGGGGCCGCCTGCAGGGGCTCGGCCGCCGCGCCGGCGAAATCCAGCCCGGCCGAGAAATCTTGAGGCCTCGCCGGCAGGGCGCCCAGCGACTTCAGATTGCGATTGAAGTAGCCCACGGCCTCGTAGTATTTCCCGAACACCGCTTCCGGACGGCCCTCGGCCACGGTCTGGCCGTCGAACAGCAGCAGGCAGCGGTCGGCCACCTGGAGCACGTTCATCTCGGAATGGGAAACGAACACCAGTGCGCTGCCCTCGCGCTTGAGGGTGTTGAGCCGCTCCAGGCAGCGCAGCTGGAACGCGACATCGCCCACCGCCAGCACTTCGTCGATGAGCAGGACGTCGATCGGCATGCAGGTGGCGATGGCGAACTCCAGCCTGGCGTACATGCCGTCGGAATACTGCTTGACCGGCCGATCCAGCGCCGCCTTCAGTTCCGCGAAGGCGACGATTTCGTCCAGCCTGGCGTCGGTGTCGCGCTTGGACAACCCCAGCTCCGCGCATTTGAGGTAGACGTTTTCCCGGCCGGTGTACATCGGCTGGAGCCCGTAGCCCAAGCGGATCAGCGATTTCACGGCGCCTCGCAGCTCGACCCGCCCGGCGTCCGGCCGGTGTTCGCGGTTGAGCATCCGCAGCAAGGTGCTCTTGCCGGCGCCGTTGGGACCGATCAGGGCAAGACACTCGCCCGGCCCGACGTCGAGGGACACGTCCCGCACTGCCCAGAATTCGCCGGCGCGCAAGGCCGCCGCCGGGCGGCGCCCGATCATCCGGCCACCGAAATCCCGCGCCGAATGGACAAGCGAATGGCCCAGGGAACGGGAGAACTTCTTGCTGACCCGGTCGGCCAGGATACGGGGAAAACTCACGATCGAGACGAAAGATGTCGGTTAGAATGCGCGGTCGCGCATTGTTTCAACTTAAACCAGCACCGGCCACAGGTAAAGCCTTGACATCCCCCTCCTCGATCCTGCTCTACTGCCGCCGCGGCTTCGAAAAGGAATGTGCGGCCGAAATCCAGGCCCACACCTTGGCGGCGGGAATTTCCGGCCATATCAGGGCGAAGGAGAACTCGGCCTATGTGGTCTTCGTGGCGCACGAGCCCGATGCCCTCGGGGCACAAGCCGCCAGGCTGCGGTTCGACGCGCTGATCTTCGCCCGCCAGCGGATTTTCGCCATCGGCCCCCTGTCCGACCTCCCGGTCGACGACCGGATCACCCCGCTCATCGGCGCGGCGGCCGGACTGCAGCGGCGCTATTCAACGCTCTGGCTGGAAACGGCGGACACCAACGAGGCCAAGGAACTCGCGCGATTCACCCGCAAGTTCGAACGCCCGTTCGCTGCCGCCGCGGCCGAGGCCGGACTGCTGGGCGGCAACGGCTCGGCTCCCCGCCTGCATGGGTTTTTTCTCGCATCGACCGCCGCCTACGTCGGTTACACCCCGCCGGACGACTCCTCCCCCTGGCCTTGCGGCATTCCCCGCCTCAAGTTCCCCCGCTCCGCGCCGAGCCGCTCGACGCTCAAGCTCGAAGAAGCCTTCCTGGTATTCGTCGACCGTCCCGAAACCATGCTCCGTCCGGGCATGAGCGCCGTCGACCTGGGCGCCGCCCCCGGCGGTTGGACCTGGCAACTGGTGCGGCGCCACATCCGCACCACCGCCGTCGACAACGGCAGCCTGGATGAAACATTGATGGAATCCGGCCTGGTGACCCATTTGCGCGCCGACGGGTTCCGCTACCGTCCCTCGAAGCCGGTCGACTGGCTGGTCTGCGACATGGTGGAACAGCCCTCGCGGATCGCCCGGCTGGTGGCCGACTGGGCGGCCGATGGCGCCTTCCGCTATGCCGTATTCAATCTAAAATTGCCGATGAACAAGCGCCATGAAGAAGTCGAACGCTGCCGCGGCCTGATCGAGGAACGGCTGGCCGGAAAAGGGGGGTTCCATCGCCTGAGATTCCTCCAGCTCTACCACGACCGGGAAGAAGTCACGGGATTTCTCGATCTGGTTGGCTAGCGTTGCCCCTCTCCCAGAGGGCAACGCTGTCAAGTCAGGAAGAACTCGTCGTTCCGGCATGGATTGCCGGAGCCCGGCCTGGAGGGCAGGCCCCAAGAACGGGACCTGTCAATCGGCTTTCCCGCCGATTTGTGCATTCACCCGACGGGTGCCGGGCAGTCGCATAGGGCGGAACCCGATGAAGCCGGTTCCGAGTTACCTGACGGCTGAACATTCTTGCTAATCAGGTTATCTGATAAGAATTCAAACTTTCGCACAGCCGCCGAGAACCGCCGATGCGTTGCACCGCAGCCTTTACGTTGATCGAACTCATGGTTGGAATCGCGCTGGCGGCCATCCTTATCACCGTGGGCATTCCCGGCTTCCGTGACCTGATCCTGGACAACCGCATGGCCGCCCAGATCAACTCGCTGGTCGCCGACCTGAGCTATGCCCGCAGCGAGGCCGTAAAGCGCAATACCTCCATCACCGTATGCAAGCGGAACACCGGCGGCACTGCCTGCGACGATTCGAGAAGCTGGACGGACGGATGGATCGTCCTGGCTGGCACGACGGTGCTGCGGGTTCATGAATCCGTATCATCGGGCATGGCCATGAACCTCAAATATACGGGGAGCAACAAAGTTGTGTATGACGGTAAAGGCTTCCTCAACGGCGTCACCAATGGCACCTTCATCTTCTGTGACAGCCGCGGCTACACCAAAGCACGAGGTCTGGTGCTGGCAATGACGGGACGCCTGAGGACCACCCGTGACGACAACGGCGACAACATCCAGGAGAAAGGCAGTGGCACCAATATTTCCCAAGACGACTGCCGCTAACCCGGACGCCTGCTGCCCTCCCCGTTCGTGTCAAGGCTTCACTCTCATCGAAGTGCTCATCAGCGTCTTCGTCTTCGCGGTGGCGCTGCTGGGGCTCGCCGCCTTGCAGATCACCGCCCGCAAGACGGCATTCGAATCCGCCCAGCGCAGCCTGGCCGCGGCCATCGGCCAGGACGTGCTGGAGCGGATGCGGCTGAATACCGAAGCCCTGGCCAGCTACACCGCGACCATCAACGCGAACACCACGTTCAGCGACTCGCTGGACTGCATGGGGCCGGCCAACCTCGCGGCCTGCGACCGCCGCGACTTCCAGCGCAGCCTGCTGGGCGCCACCGAAACGACCGGAACCGGTGCGAATGTCTCCACGGTGGGCGGACTGACCAACCCCACGCTGTGCGTCACCAGCAGCAACGCCGGTGGCTCCGGCCGGTACACCGTCACCATCGTCTGGCGCGGCCGCGACTCATCCTTGCCCGAAGCCGGCTCGGAAAACGCATCCGACACCTGCGGCAACGGCCAATATGGGACCAACAACGAATACCGCCGGCTCTTCCGGATCAGCACCTATATCTGCCGGGAAGGCGTTAGCGGAGGATGCATCTGACATGAGGATTCCGACACGGGGCGGCCAGCCGGGATTTTCCACGGTGGGACTGTTGATCTCGATGGTGCTGGGCCTTTTGGTCGTCGGCGCCATCGGCGGCCTGTTCGTCCAGCACAAGATGAACTACCGCCAGAACGAACAATTCGCGCTGATGCAGGAAAACGGGCGCTTCGCCCTCAACTTGCTGGCCAGCGACCTGGCGCTGGCGGGCTTCTGGGGTGGCGCCGATTGCAGCGCCATGACCAACTGCCCCCCCACCTCGGCCATCAGCGTCCAGAACGACTGCGGAACCAACTGGACGACCACGACGACGCCCTCGGCGCCGGTGACGCACTACCTCATGGCTCCGTCGGCGGACTCGGCTCCGGCCGATTGGCCCTGCTTCAACGCCACCGATTACCTCAAGCCCGGCACGAACCTGCTCGCCCTGAAGCACGCCGAAGGCAATCCCGTCTATTGCAAAACCGGATCGGCCAACGACTTCGCTGGACTGGTCTACCTTCAAACCAGCGGCTCCACCGGCAGCCTCATCCAATCTCCCGTCCCGCCCGACTGCCCGGTCACTTCCACCTCCACGGCCTATTGGAGGTATATCGTCCATGTTTATTACATCAGCCGGGGCTACACGGCAACGCGATGCGCCACCCAACCCACCGATCCGCGGTGCGTTCCGCGGCTGGTACGGAAGACCTTGGGGCGGCAAAACGGGAACCCCATCATTTTCGAGCTGGACGACGGCGGGGAACTCGCCGAAGGCATCGAATACTTCCACATCGAATTCGGCATCGACGATGGCGATGGCAGCATGACCGACGATTCCTGCGGCATGGACGGCATCCCCGACAAGTATCTCTCTTCCAGGGAGGATTACAACGCCATCACGCCCGACGAGCTCGACTGCGCCATCAGCGCCAGAATCCACCTCCTGGTCCGTAGCGCGGAGTCCGATTCAAGCTACACTGATGACAAGACTTATACATTCGGCGCGGTGACGCTGGGGCCGTTCCGTGACCACTTCCGGCGAAAGGTGTTCACGACCACGGTCCAGTTGCGCAACCAGCAATACCACTGAGTCTTTCGTGCAAAGGGAGGGCCCGATGGCCCGGAAAAAAACAATGCAGAAGGGCGCCGCCCTGGTCGTCGGCATGCTGTTCACCATCGTGCTGACGGTCCTGGGCATCGCGGCGATCCACTCCAGCGGCACCAGCGTCCGCATGGCGCGCAACGGCGAGGCCCGCATCAACGGCCTGCAGCAGGCCCAGGCGGCGTCCGACTATGTCGCGGGGGAAGCGATCGCTCTCAATCTGGACCGGATGGGGAACAGTTCGCGCTGCACCGCGAACTATCCCTACGGCGGTTGCGGCGGCCCGTCACTGCCCACCCTTCCCTCGCCGCTGCTGACACCGCCGGTTCACGTCCGGGTGCGCAGCAGTGTCGCGCTCGGCTCGTCCAAGAGCGAGGAGAGCAACAAGGTCTTCGAACGCGTCATCGAAAGCGACTATGATGGCTCGACCGCCGAATCGTCCGCCGATGCCACCCACGTCGGGGTGGTATCGGCCGTCCGCGGCACCCTCGTTTCCAGCGGCTCGGTGCGCTACGACAGCGAAACCCCCGAGCCGACGCCCGCCCCGACGCCCGCTCCCACTCCTTCGGATGACGACGATCATGAAGGCGGCGATCATGAAGGCGGCGATCATGAAGGCGGCGATCATGAAGGCGGAGATCATGAGGGAGGGCATGACGATGATGAGCACGAGGGAAACCATGGCTGATTGATTCCGGCCCAAGTCATTCCACGCTCGGGCACGCCTGTCGAATTCGGAGAACAACAATGAAAATCCAACCCGCCATTGTGGTGCTTTCGATCGCCGCCCCCTTCTGCGCCAGCCAGGCGGACGATACCGGCATCTATTTCGCCGGCGGCGGCTCGGTGGGCGGCAAGCCGCTGGTGATGTTCAGCCTGGACTACCGCGCGAACCTGGGCGCACCGGTATGCCAAGGAACCGGTGAAGACGACGACGACCACGAGCACGAGGACGACGATCACGGGCACGACGACCACGAACACGAGGACGACGATCACGAGGATGACGATCACGAACACGGCGACGATTGCCGCTCGCTGAGGACGACGGTGTCCCCCAGTTCGGGAACGACCTATCTGCCCTCGAGCGGCGACGTGACCCATTTCGACCTGATCCGCGCCGCATTGCGCAAGACCATGGACGATCTCGGCACCGAGCTCGCCGGTGTGAAACTGGGGCTCATGATCAACCACAACGATTCCACCACCGGCCAGTGCGGTGCCGGCCCCAGTGGCCAGTGCAGCAACGGCGCCTACGTGCTGAGAGGCTTCGACACCGACAAGGCCCGCTTCCACGATGCCCTGGCCCGGATTCCCGTACCGCAGGGCAACCTGGCCCACGACTTCCAGGGGAAGGAACTTTATTTCGAGCTGTTCCGCTACCTGACGGGCCAAGGCATCTTCAATGGCCACAAGGGCTGGCAGGACTACGGCGACAACAACAAGAACGACAATCTGGACGTCGACAATCCCGGAACGAGCTTCGACGACCGGCTGCTCAAATGGGACAGCGGCATCGAAAACGGCGCCAATTACGTGAGCCCCCTGGTGGACAACTGCTCCAAGGTGTTCATGATCAACTTCATGTTCCAGGTCTCCAACAAGGACAACGACTCCGACAACGCGATCAAACAGGGCAAAGCCTCCGGCGGCATGAACGGCCTCAACCCCGGCACCAGCAACAGCGCCTTCGCCAATGTCATCCGCTGGATGCGCGACGCCGACCTGGCGGATGGCACCTATGGCACCGCCGGCAACCTGGAAGACGTGCAGAACGTCACCTCGTATTTCTTCGTCGCTCCCACGCACATCAACACCACGACCAACGGCTACGCGACCGCCGGCGGAACCAACGCCGCGCTGCCGCTGAGCACCGATCCCACCCTGCTGATCGCATCCCTCAAGGAGGTCTTCAAGGAAGTGCTGAGCGTCAGCACCACCTTCGTCTCGGCCGCCTCGCCGGTCAACGTGTTCAACCGCACGGAGTCGCTGAACCACGTGTTTTTCTCCATCTTCCAGCCCGAGCAGGCCCCCCGCTGGAACGGCAACCTGAAACGGCTCAAGCTGGCGACCGATCCCACGACGCACCGGCTCAAGGTCCTGGATGCCTCCAGTCCGCCGATCGAAGCGATCTCCGGCGTCGACGGCAGGATCAAGCACGAAGCGCTCACCTACTGGACCAGCGCTTCCGGCTTCGACGTGCAGAGCTACGCCGACACGACCAAAGGCGAGGTGGTCGGGAAGGACGGCCGCAGCGTGGGCCGCGGCGGCGGCGGCCAGAAGATTCCCGGATTCCTGACGGGCTCACCCGGCGACGGCAATGCCACCGGCGGAGCCCGAAAGCTCTACACCGAACCCGACAGCCTGAGCAACGGCACCGCGACGGCCCTGCGCCCCCTGAACGCCGATACGACCACCGCGACCGCGGTGTGGGACACACTCCGCCTGAACGGCTCGAAGAGTGGCGACACGTGGAGCGGTGCCGCGACGTACAGCTCAGCCAGCGGCGACGATCAGGCCACGGCCGTGAAGCTGCTCAAGTTCGCGCGGGGACAGGATGCCAATGACGAAGACGGCGACGGCAATTACACCGAAGCCCACCCCTGGGCCTCGCCGGCCAACCAGCCCAAGCGCAAATGGCTGATGGGCGATCCGCTACATTCGGCCGCCGTGCCGATCAACTATGGCGCGCGCACCGGCTACTCGCGGGACGTTCCGGACGTCCGGATCCTGGTCTCCGGCAACGACGGCTTCCTGCACATGTTCCGCAATTCGGCTTCGGGAAGCGCCACCACCGAATCGCCCAGCGGCGTGGAGGACTGGGCCTTCATCCCCCGACGCTTGCTCGGCAACCTCAAGCCGCTCTCGGACAACGGCGCGGCGACGTCTCATGTTTACGGGCTCGACGGCACCGCGGCGGTATACGTCAACGATAGCGACCGTGACGGCACCGTGAACGGCGCCGATCAGGTCATCGCCTTCGTCGGCATGCGCCGGGGCGGCAAGGGCTATTACGCGCTCGACATCACCGATCCCGACACCCCCAAGATGCTCTGGCGGATCGAGAAGGACGACGCCAGCGGGAACTTCAACGAACTCGGCTACAGCTTCTCCGATCCCACCATCGCTCAGCTCGACTGGGGCGAGGGCCGCAAACCCGTGATCATCTTCGGCGGCGGCTACAGCGCGAACAAGGACGAATCCAGCACGGTGAATGCCAAGAATGCAGCGGCCGGAACCGACGATGCCCAGGGCAACGCCATCTACATCGTGAACGCCAAGACCGGTGCGCTGGTCTGGAAGGCGATACAAGGCTCAAGCGCCGCGTCTGCGACGACATTCCAGCATCCCGGACTGGCCGACAGCATTCCCTCCAAGGTCACCGCGGTCGATACCGACGAAAACGGCTCGGTGGATCGGCTGTACGTCGGAGACACCGGCGGCGTAGTCTGGCGCGCCGATTTGGCCTATGTGAAACAGGATGGCACCCCATCCTACAACGAACCCGCCCATTGGACCCTCACGCCCGTGCTCTCGGTCGGCCGCCATGCCGGACAGCCGGACCGGCGCTTCTTCCATCGCCCCGACTTCGTGCCGACGACCGCCGGCTCGGCCCGCTTCGACGCCATTCTGATCGGCTCGGGCGACCGCGAGCACCCGCTCGACACCAACGTCCAGAACCAGTTCTACATGTTCAAGGACACCCATGTCGTCAGCGGATCGCCGCCCACGGGGTCGGCCAAGACCGTGACCGACCTCGACGACCTGACGAGCTCGAACACCGTCCATACCGACAAGTCCGGCTGGTACATCGACATCGGCAGTTCGTCCAGCGGCGAAAAAGTGCTTTCCAGCCCGCTCACCTACAACGGCTCGGTCTACTTCAGCACCTATGCGCCGCAGGGCGGTACTGTCTCCGGGCAGTGCGGCCCCAATGAGGGCCAATCGCTGACCTACGTCATCAGCCTCAAGGACGCCTCGGGCATCTTCAACTTCAATACCGCGACGACGGCCAACGAGCGTTTCGTCGCCACCGGCAGGGGCCTGCCCAGCGATCCCGTCACCGTCGCCGTCAATGGCAAACTCTATGTCACGGCCGGCAACCTGCCGGCGAATCCCGACCTGTCCAAACCGGTCGGCAACTCCGGTATCAACCGGCTCTACTGGTACGAAAAGGAGTGAGCGTCATGGCCAAGCTGAGCGGACAGGCATGCGCTTTCCGCGCTCTCCACGCGGAAAAGGGAAGGGGCGCGAGGGGGCGAAGCCGGCGAGGATTCACGCTGATCGAACTGATGATCACGGTAGCCATCATCGGCATCCTCGCCGCCATCGCCTACCCGTCCTACAAGGAGCACGTCATCCGGACCCGCCGCGCCGACGGCAAAGCCGCCCTGTTGCGGGCCGCCGCGCGCGAGGAGCTTTACTTCATGGACAACAAGACCTATACGAGCGACGTCACCAAACTGGGTTTCGCCGCCAACGGGAAATCGGACGAAGGCCATTACGTCATTTCCGTCACCGCCGCCGACGCCAACACCTTCGCGCTGCAAGCCGCGCCCCAGAGTCCGCACACCGACGCACTCTGCGGCAATCTCACCCTGAATGCGCTGGGCGTGAAAGGGCAATCCGGCTCCGGCTCCGTCGCCGATTGCTGGAACTGGTAAAAGCGGGAAGGGTGGTCAACCCGCCGCAGCGGAAACGGCGAAGCTCAATCCCTGATCCGGGCCAGCGAGTCGATCACCGCTTTGGCCTCTGCCGGCCGCAAGCCGGTCGCATCCCGCAGCCGCTTGACCGCCCCGTCCGGATCCCCGTCCCGAATCAGGCTGCGGACCTCCGCCGCGGTGTCGGAGGGCAGCCGGACCATTTTGCCGTTCACGACGACATCGATGGGCTGCGCATCCCGCGCCATGCGGGTACCGGCGGCATCTTCCTCCGCGGCCCCGCGCGCAGGGCCGCCGATGCGGGCCACCAGCCAGCCGAGAAAGAAGCCGAGGCCTATCCCCAGCAGCAGAAGGGCATATTCCTTGGGGAAGGCGGACAGGTTTGCGGCGGCATCGTTCATGGGCTTCTCATCCTGTTGAAGTTCGAGGGGATTCTTGGGTTCAGCCGTTGACGCTGGCCTTGAGCGCCTGAAACTTCTTGATCATTTCCTTCTCCATCTGCTTGCGTCCGATGGAATGCTTCAAGGCCTCGCCCATGCCGCTGACCTGATCGGTCGACGAGCGCACGGAGTACAGCACCAAGGCACCGTCCCGGTACGGCACGGAGCCGGCGAATATCTGGCTGGAGTTATAGGAATGGCCGACGTAGAAGGCCCGCTGCAACAGCACGGCGCCGTCGTTCCGCGCGTAGATCAACCGGTGGACCAGGATCGGGGTGGGCCGGCCCTGGACGGTGCGGTTGACCCAGCCGAAACCGTCGTCGGCGTCCGCCGGCCTGTCCGCCGGATACCGCAGCAGGGCCTTTTGCAGTTCGGGGAAGTGCTCGGCGAGCAGCTTGCTGGCCTGGGTGGCGTCGGTCAGCTCGGCGGCCGGATCGGCTTTTTCGCCGTCGCCCCGGTCGTAAGCGGCGATACCGGCCAACCCTTTGCGCCGGTAAGCCTGCAGACGGGCGGCGAGCACCGTGCGGTATTGCTTGGAAACGGCTTCGGCGACCGCCTTGTCGTCATCCGTATTCAAGCTCGCCTTCAGCGCGGCGAAGCCGGCGATTTCCTCGGTCGACAAATTGAAGTCCAAGCCCGGCCGGACGTTCAGCAGGTCGCGTGCTTCGTCCGCCTGGGCCTGCGTATAGGCGAATTGGACGAAGGCCTCGGCGCCGGCGCCGGTAGGCACGACTCCTTGAGCCGTCACATCGGGGTCGCGGGCGATCAATTCACGGCGCTTGATGACCTCGACGATCCGGGCGGGCGCCGTCTTGAGATACATGGCGATGCCGGTCGCCAGCGACTTGCTGCCCGTTTCGGAGACCGAATAGGAGACGATTTCTCCGTTCTGCAGCCGCGCCACGTCAGCCGGCGCAATGCCCACCCGGCCGATGAGGTCCTCGGCAGTCAGGCCGGCACGGACCGCGGAGGTGGCCAGCAGCAGAAGGCTCGCAAGCGATGCATTCCGCAAGGCGATCGAGACGGAGGGCGGACGGACGAGGTTCATCGTTTTCACTCCCGGCGCAAAAATTGTGTCCTGCCCGGAACTCGCATCCCCGAGCCACGCGTGCCAGCTTACACCGGTTTTTTCGCCCGGAAAATGCAGTAGCGCACCATGCCTTCGTTGAACACTTTCCACTGCGCCAGAGCCACCTTGTAATTGGCGGTCTGAGCTTTCTTGCGCAGCCCCAGCCAATGCATGGCCCATTGCATGGGCGCGGTCCAGAGGGCGGTGAGGTACATGCGGCGGGACGAGGGCAGGGTTTCCTTGGTGGCCTCGGTGAGGTGGACCTCGCGGAAACCGCATTCTTCCATGCCGGCCTGGAACTCCTCCACGGTGGACAGGTTGGGCACCGCCCAGCCGTTCAGGCAATCCATCACCGCCTGCCATTCGGCCTCGTCGAACTCACGTCTGGTGGCATAGCCGTCGCAGGCGATCAAGGTACCGCCCGGCTTCAGCACCCGGTAGGCCTCGCGGAAGAAATCGCGCTTATCGGTGGCGTAGCAGCTGCTTTCCACCGCCCAGACCACGTCGAAGGAAGCATCCGGAAACGGCGTTTTGCAGAAATCCGCGGCCTGGAAGTGCGTCTTCTCGGACACCCCATGACGGCGGGCATTGCGTTTGGCGTGCTCGACCTGCCGCTCGCTGACGGTGACGCCCGTGGCTTCGCAGCCGATGTGCTTGGCCAGCCAGATGGAGCTGCCGCCGATACCGCAGCCGGCGTCCAGCACGTGGTCGCCCGCCCCGATCCCGGCGATCGCGGCCATGATGCGGTTCTTGTTGAGCAGGGCCTGGCTGTGGGTCTTGATGCCCTCTTCCCAGTAGCCGTAATGCAGCGCCAGGTTTTCGTTGTCGAACCAGGCGGTGCGATAGTCCCAGTAGCAGTCGTCGTAATGCTTGGCGGTGTCGACGCGGATTTCCGCCTCGGAAAACTCCACCCCCTTGCGCAGGGAATCGTTGCGGTAGTCTTTGTTGGGTTCCAGGTAATACATGGGCTGTTCCGGGGTGCTCGCTTCGCCTTCGACGCATTCGAAAACTGCGAAGTTTACCCCGAACTTCGGACACGGGGGCATGAGGCGTGGAGTTCCGGGGACGGTAACCGGTAAAATAAGCGGGTCATCGATCCCCTCTCATCGGCCACTCCGGGCCGCAGATTCCGTCCCGACATGAAAACACCGCAAATCGGCTTCGTCAGCCTCGGCTGTCCCAAAGCGCTCGTGGACAGCGAGCGCATCCTCACCCAACTGCGCGCCGAGGGCTATGGCATCGTACCGTCCTACCAGGACGCCGACCTGGTGGTGGTGAACACCTGCGGCTTCATCGACGCAGCGGTCGAGGAATCGCTGGAGGCGATCGGCGAGGCGCTGGCGGAGAACGGCAAGGTGATCGTCACCGGCTGCCTGGGCGAACGGCCGGAAGAGATCCAGGCGCGCCATCCTTCGGTCTTGAAGGTGACCGGCGCCCATGCTTATGAGGAAGTCATGAGCGCGGTGCACCAGCACCTTCCGCCGCTGCACGATCCCTTCATGGACCTGGTGCCGCCACAAGGCGTCCGGCTGACGCCGCGCCATTACGCCTATCTCAAGATTTCGGAGGGCTGCAATCACCGCTGCAGCTTCTGCATCATCCCGTCCCTGCGCGGCGACCTGGTCAGCCGGCCGATCGGCGAGGTCATGACCGAAGCCGAGCGTCTGGTGGCGGCGGGCGTGAAGGAAATCCTGGTGGTATCGCAGGACACCAGCGCCTACGGCGTCGACCTGGGCTACCGTACCGGCTTCTGGGGCGGGCGGCCGCTACGCTCGCGCTTCCAGGAACTGGCGCGGGCGCTGGGCGATTTGGGCGTGTGGGTCCGGCTGCATTACGTCTATCCCTACCCGCACGTGGACGAAGCGATCCCGCTGATGGCGGAAGGACGCCTTCTGCCCTACCTGGACATCCCGTTTCAGCATGCCAATGCACGGGTCCTGAAGGCGATGAAACGTCCGGCGGCGGCGGCAAACACCCTCGCCGCCATCCGCCGCTGGCGCGAGATCTGCCCGGAACTCACGCTACGCAGCACCTTCATCGTCGGCTTTCCCGGCGAAACCGAGGACGAATTCCGCGAACTGCTCGATTTCCTGGAGGAAGCTCGGCTCGACCGGGTCGGCTGTTTCGAATATTCGCCGGTGAAGGGCGCGGCGGCCAATGCCCTGCCCGATCCGGTGCCGGAGGAGGTCAAGGCCGAGCGCCATGCCCGCTTCATGGAAGTGCAGGAGCGCATCAGCGCGGCACGGTTACAGGCGAGAGTCGGGCGGACCGAAACGGTGCTGGTCGACGAGGTGGTGGAAGAAGGCGCGGTCGCCCGCAGCCGGGCCGACGCCCCGGACATTGACGGCCAGGTGTTCATCGACGGCGCCACTCACCTCAAGGTCGGCGAGTTCGTGGATGCGACTTTCGAGGACGCGGACGAGCATGATTTATGGGCCCGCTTGTAAGGACCAAAACCTTGAGCGCGACCCCGCCCCCGGCGGGGCCGCGAGCCTTGCGACCTCAGTGGTGGTGACCGCCGGGGCCGTGGACGTGGCCGTGTTCGAGCTCTTCCGAGGTGGCGTCGCGGATGCCGGCGACTTCGACGTCGAAATGCAGGGTCATGCCGGCCATGGGATGGTTTCCGTCCAGCACCACCTCCTCTTCCAGCACTTCCAGCACGGTCACGATCTGCATGCCTTCATTGGATTCGGCATGGAACTGCATGCCGGGCAGGATTTCGTCGACGCCCTCGAATGCGTCGCGCGGCACCGCCTGGACCAGGTTTTCGTCATGCAGGCCATAGGCCTCTTCGGGGGGAACGGTGACCTTGAAGCTGTCACCGACGGTCCGGCCGGTCAGCGCTTCTTCGAGGCCGGGAATGATGTTGCCCAGCCCGTGGATGTAGGCCAGCGGCTCGTCCGCGCTGGAGCTGTCGAGGACGTCTCCCTCGTCGTTGGTTAGGGTATAGTGGATGAGAACGACCTTGTGAGGGGAGATGTGCATGGGAGTACCTGCTGAGATTGAAGCCGCCATGATAGTCTTTTTCCCCGAATGCAGACAGATTTTCGATGTCGCAGTGAGTGGCAGCCAGTTTACTCGATCCTCTGCCGCTTGATCGGAATTCAGCCCTCTCGCGAAAACACCCGGCTTACCCGATGCTGTATTTCCGCCTGGCGCCCCGTCCAATGCGCGCGGCCGTCCTGCTCTGTTGTCTGCTCGCCGGCATGGCGCGCGCGGGTGAGAAACCCGAGGCGGCGGCGGGAAACCCGGCCCAGCGGACGGCGCCGGCATCCAGCGTCGTGCTCGATCCGGCGCGGCAGCGGCTCGCCGGCATCGAGACCCGCCGGCTGGAGGCCGTCGAATACCGGCCCGAGACGCGTTCGCTGGGCCGGATCGTGGACATCCAGCCGCTGCTCGATCTGCGCTCGCGCTACCGCGCTGCCCAGGCCGAAGCCAAGATCACGGACGCCGCCCTTCAACTCGCCCGCAAGAACCGCGACCGGCTCGCCAGCCTGCACAGCGAGGCCATCGTCGCCACCCGCGAACTGATCCATGCCGAGTCCCAGCTCGCTGCCGACGAGGCACGGGCCGTGACCGCCCGCCACCGTGTCCGGGAATTGCAGGAGGAGGGTTTGCAACTGTGGGGGGCCGAGTTGTTCAAGGCGGCCGTCGCCGGGGACTCCCGCTTGTTCGAAGACCTGCTGCAACGGCGCCGCGTGCTGATTCTCGTCACCCTGCACCACGATCAGGCTCTGCCGGCGGATGCTTCCCGCATCATGGTGGCGCGCGAGGGCGACCGGCAGGCGGCGCAACCTGCCGAGCTGATCTCGGCGGCGCCGAGAACCGACGACATCGTGCAGGGGGAAACCTGGTTCTTCCACACCGACGCCCGCAAGCTGCGCACCGGCATGCGCATCGAGGCCTGGATTCCGATGTCGGCCGCGACGCTGAGCGGCGTGATCATCCCCCGTTCAGCGCAGATCTGGCATGAGGGCCGGAGCTGGGTCTACCTGCAGACCGGCGAAGACTATTTCGTCCGGCGGCCGGTGGACAGCCATCGGGACTACGGCGACGCTTGGTTCGTGGACGCCGGCATCGCGCCGGGTGAGTCGCTGGTGATTCAGGGTGCGCAACTGCTGCTGTCGGAGGAACAGCGCCACGCGATCCCCGACGAGGACGACTGATGCTGGGGCCGCTGGTCCGCTTCGCGGTCCGCCGCGCCGGCGTCGTCATCGCGCTCGCGGCGCTGCTGGCGGCCTACGGCCTGTATCGCGCGGCGACGGCGAACCTGGACATCTTCCCCGAATTCTCGGCCAAGCGGGTGGTGGTCCAAACCGAGGCCCAGGGCCTCACCACCCGCCAGGTCGAAACCCTGGTGACGCTGCCGATCGAGCGCAAGCTGGCCGGCATCGTCGGGCTCGATACCCTGCGTTCGGAGTCGATCCAGGGCTTGTCGGTGGTGACAGCGGTGTTCGAGGACGACACCGACATCTACCGCGACCGGCAGCTGGTGAGCGAGAGGCTGGCCCTGTTGGCGGGGCAGCTTCCGGAGGGCTCGGGCGCCCCCGTGCTGGTGCCGCTGTCCTCCTCTTCGGCCACGGTGCTCACGCTCGGCCTGACCTCTGAGACGGTCAGCCCGATGGAACTGCGAACGCTGGCGGACTGGGTGGTGACGCCGCGCATCCTCGCCGTCCCGGGCGTCGCCGACGTCAACGTCTTCGGCGGCGCAGTGCAGCAGTTGCAGGTCGAAGTCGACCCCGCGCGGCTCAAGCGCTTCGGCCTGGACCTCAACGCCGTAAGCCTGGCGGTGCGCCAGTCGTTCCGGACCCAGGGCGCCGGCTTCGTCGAAAACGAGAACCAGCGGCTGGCCCTGCAGGTGACCGGCCTGCCGTTCAGTCCGGAAAGCCTCGGCAACGTCATCCTCAACCGTTCGGCCAGCGCGGCGCTCAAGCTGCGGGACGTCGGGACGGTCGCCTTCGGCCCCAAGCCGCCGATCGGCGCGGCCGCGGTCAACGGCGCCCCCGGGATCGTCATGATGGTCATCGGCCAGTACGGCGCCAACACCCTCGAGGTATCACGCGGCATCGAGCGCGGACTGCTGGAACTCGCCCCCCTGCTCGCCGAACAAGGCGTGACGCTGCATCCCCATCTGTTCCGCCCCGCCGACTATATCGAGCGGGCGCTGGACAACCTCGCCGGCCACCTGCTGGCGGGCGGGCTGCTGGTGATGGCGGTGCTCTACGCCTTCCTGTACAACCTCCGCACCGCTCTGATCTCCGCCGTGGCGATCCCGCTCTCGCTGCTGGGCGCCTTCGTGGTGCTCCAAGCCTTCGGCGTCAGCCTGAACATCATGGTGCTGGGAGGACTGGCCATCGCCCTGGGTGAAGTCGTCGACGACGCCATCATCGACACCGAGAACATCTTCCGCCGGCTGCGGGAAAACCGCGCCGCCGCGCCTCCCCGCCCGACGCTCGAAATCGTTTACGAAGCCTCCATGGAAGTCCGCGGCTCGGTGGTCTACGCCAGCTTCATCGTGGCCCTGGTGTTCGTGCCCCTGCTCGGCCTGGGCGGCGTCGCCGGCCGATTGTTCGCGCCCCTGGGCTATGCCTACATCGTCGCCATCCTGATGTCGCTGGCGACCGCGCTTACGGTCACGCCGGCGCTGTGCATCGCCCTGCTCGCACATGCGAAGGCGGTCGCGGGCACCCCGCCGCTGGTCCGCCGCCTGCAAGCCGTCTACGGGCGCTGGCTGAACCGGATCGCCGCCAGGCCCGGACGGATCGCGGCTGCGAGTCTCATGGTTTGCGCGCTGGCGGTAGCCATGGCGCCCGGTCTGGGGGGGGATTTCCTGCCGCATCTGCGCGAAGGGCACTACATCGTGCATACCGCCAGCCTGCCCGGCACTTCGCTGCAGGAATCCCTGCGCGCCGGCGGCCTGATCGTGCGCGACATCCTGCAGATCCCCGGCGTCGAATCGGCCTCGCAATGGGCGGGCCGGGCCGAGCGCGGCGCCGATACCTACGGCAGCCACTACAGCGAATACGAGGTCCGCTTGCGCCCCATGGCCGGCAAAGAACAGCAGGTTGTGCTGGACCGGCTGCGCGGAATGCTGGAACGCTTTCCGGGGATACGGGCCGAGGTGAACACCTTCCTGACCGAGCGGGTCAACGAGACCATTTCGGGCTATACCTCGCCGGTCGCGATCAACCTGTACGGAGAAGACCTGGACTTGCTGGACCGGAAGGCGCGCGAACTGGCCGTCGAAATCGCAAAGGTGGCGGGAGCCGCGGACGTGCAGTTGCGCTCGCCGCCGGGTTCGCCGCAGGCGGACATCCGGCTTCGCCCCGATCAGCTCCAGATCTGGGGGCTGCGTCCGGGAGACGTCATGGATGCCGTCGACACCGCTTTCGGCGGGCGCATCGTCGGGCGCTTCGCGCTCGGCCAGCGCATCTTCGATGCCGCCGTCATCCTCCGCCCGGACTTGCGGCCATCGCTCGACACCCTGCGCGAGCTGCCGCTCAAAGGCCAGGACGGCACCCTGGTGCCGCTGGGCGAAGTGGCCGAGGTGTCCGAGACCGAGGAGCGTTACAACATCCTGCACCGCGGAGGGCGTCGCATCCAGACCGTGACGGCCAACGTCGAGGGACGCGATTTGGCCTCGTTCCTGGAAGAAGCGCGGACGCGGATGGACGCGGCGCTCGGACGCCCCGCCGAGGTCTACGCCGAAATCGCCGGTGCCGCAGTGGAACAGGGCATCGCCCGCCGCGAACTGATCGCCCGTGCGTTCCTGGCGGGCGGCGGCGTGCTGGTGCTGGCTTACCTCGCCATCGGCAGCCTTCGCCACACCGTCATCGCCCTCGCCAACCTGCCGTTCTCGCTGGCCGGCGGGGTGCTGGCGGCAGGATTTTCCGGCGCCAGCCTCACGGTGGGCGCCCTGGTCGGCTTCGTGACCCTGTTCGGCATCACCATCCGCAACACCATCATGCTGCTTTCGCATTACCGCCATCTGGTGGAGCGGGAAGGGCAGAGGTGGAACCTTGACACCGCCATCCGGGGCGCGCAGGAACGCCTGCCGTCGATTCTGATGACGGCGCTGGTGACGGCCTTGGCGATGCTGCCCATCGCCATCGGCAGCGACAATCCCGGGCAGGAGATCATGGGGCCGATGGCCGCCATCATCATCGGCGGACTGCTGTCCTCCACCTGCCTCAACCTGCTGCTGTTGCCGGCGATGCTGCTGCGCTGGGGGCGGTTTTCCGAAAACCGGTAGAATGTCGCCCGTGACGAGAAACCACCCCGTTTTGCCTTGGGTCCACCCCTTAGATGATCAAAAAAATCCTGGCGGCGCTGACCGTTCTGGCCGCCGTATTCGCTTTTTCGTGGCACATGGGCGTTCGCCAACGGCTGGCGAACGAGGCGAAGCTCGCCCGAGCGCGGACGCCGATAACGACGCCGGCCGCCAGCCCGGCGCCCGTTCCCATACCGCTTGCCGCCCCGGCGGAGCAAGCGGCGCCCGAACCCTCGGCCGAACCCCAGCCGCCGGTGGATCTGCTGAAAAAAGCCGCGAAAATTCACGCAAGCGGACAAAAAAAGGTTTGTAAGAAGGTATTCGGCCTCGAGACTTGCGCCGATACCGAATGGAACGTCGACGTCGTGACGGAAGGCCAGCCGTCCGTCACCCGCAACGGCAACCTCTTCCATGTCTCCCTCCCCATCCGGTTCACCGGCGAAGCGGCGGCCGCCAGCGAGGACTTCGAGAGCCTGAAGGTCGACAGCCGGAAATTCACCGGAGCGGTCGATGCCTGGGCCGATGTGGGCATCGATCCCGCCGACGGCTGCACGATCAATGCGGTGTCGACCGGCATCGAATGGCGGGAAGAGCCGGAAATCGAGCTCGTGGGCGGCCTGCAGGTGAAGGTGGGCGATCTCGTGAGGAGCCATTTCGAGAAAGCCCTGCAGGAGACGGTCGACTCGCTGAAACTCCGGGCCACCTGTGACATGGTCAGGCAACAGATCGAACGGCTGCGCCAGGCGGGCGGCAACTGACGCCGCGTCAGAACTTGAGCGGAGCCTCCCCTTCCTGCTCCCACAGCACGTCGCAGTCGTGCTTCAGTGCGTCCTTGAACAGACCGATCAGCGGGAAGGCCCGGACGCGCAGGGAAAGCCTGTCCTCTTTCTCCTCATCGTCGTCTTCGGGCGACGTCGAAGCTTGGGCAGGAGGTCTGGCCGCTTCCGCTTCCGCCAGGGCGGCTTCGAGCCTGTCGAGGGCCTCGGGAATATCCCGGGCCAACAGGGCTCCCGGCACCGTGCCAGAATTCCCCATCATCTTGAGCAGCCGCAGCGCGACGTCGCCGAACAGGGTCACGCGGCCGACTTTGCTTTCGAAAGTGATCAGCATGAGGGCCGCCTTTACCCGATCAGCCCTTCGGCCTTCATGGCCGCCTGCACCGCCGGCCGCGCCCGGTTCCGCTCCAGATAGGCGAGGATGCGCGGCCGGTTCGAGAGGTCGATCTTGAGGTATTCGCACCAGCCCAGCACGGTGCCGAGATAGGCGTCGGCGATGGTATAGCGGTCCCCCATCAGCCAGGGACCACCCGCCGCCAGCTTGTCTTCCACGTAATCCAGCCTTCGCGACAGCAGCGCGAGGGCGATCTGCTTGCTGGCCTCGGGAGATTCCGGATTCCAGAACGGACCGAAGGTCTTGTGGATCTCGGTGGCGATGAAGGCCAGCCATTCCAGCAGCCGGTAGCGCTCCAGCGTGCCGGGCGCCGGCATCAGGCCGGCCTCGGGTTTCAGGTCGGCGAGATATTGCAGGATGACCTGGTCCTCGGTCAGCACCTGGCCATTGTCCAGCTGCAAGGCCGGGACATAGCCCTTGGGATTGACCTGGAGAAAATCCGCGCCGCTTTCGGTTTTCTTGGTGCCGAGGTCGACGTTTTCCAGCTCGAAATCCAGCCCCGTTTCGCGCAGCACGATGTGGGGCGCCAGGGAACAGGCGCCGGGGAAGTAGTAGAGTTTCATGGGACCCTCCTCTTGCGATGTGATTGATCGGGCCACCATCAGGCCCGGCCGGCCATGCTGACGGGCATGCGTTTCGCGCCCCAGTCGCCCGGCTCGGCCTCGAACACGCCGGCGCAACGCGTGCCGCAGCGGTTGCAACGGCCTTCCGGCGTCAGGTTCCATTCCGACAGCTCGTACCAGTCGCGGCCGATCAGCATCTGTCCGCAATGGTGGCAATAGGTGCTGTCGCCTTCCTTGTGGTGGATGTTGCCGACATAGGCATAGCGGACTCCATTCTTCATGGCGATCCGGCGCGCTTCGAGCAAGGTTGCCGGCGGGGTGGAACTCTTGTTCAGCATCTTCCAAGCGGGATGGAAGGCGGAGAAATGCAGCGGCACGTCCGGCCCCAGTTTCTCCACCACCCATTGCGTCAGCGCCTCCAGCTCCTGCTCGGAATCGTTTTCGTCCGGAATCAGCAGGGTGGTGATCTCCAGCCAGACGTTCGTTTCATGCTTGATGTACTGCAAGGTGTCCAGCACCGGCTGGAGATGGCCGCCGCAGATGCGGTGGTAGAAGTCTTCGGTGAACGCCTTCAGGTCGATATTGGCGGCATCCATGTAGCGGTAGAACTCGGCGCGCGGCTCGGCGCATTGGTAGCCGGCGGAGACGGCGACCGACTTGATGCCGAGTTCGCGGCAGGCGCGCGCGGTGTCGATCGTGTATTCGTGGAAGATCACCGGATCGTTGTAGGTGTAGGCGACGCTGCGGCAGCCGAGGTCCCTGGCGGTCTTGGCGATCGCCTCGGGGCTGGCGCGGTCCAGCAGCGAATCCATTTCGCGCGACTTGCTGATGTCCCAGTTCTGGCAGAACTTGCAGGCCAGATTGCAACCGGCGGTGCCGAAGGAAAACACCGGCGTCCCCGGCAGGAAGTGGTTCAGCGGCTTCTTCTCGATGGGATCGACGCAGAACCCGCTGGAGCGGCCGTAGGACAGCAACACCACCTTGCCGCCGACATTGCCGCGCACGAAGCACAGGCCGCGCTGGCCCTCGTGCAGCTTGCAGAAGCGGGGACAGACGTCGCACTGGACGCGGCCATCGTCCAGGGCATGCCAGAAACGGGTGGGAAAGGCTTCTTGAGCATCGATGATCGTGTCCATGGCGCACCCCCGGAACGACGTGAAGGTTGACAGATGCAGTTACAGTATGAATTCTGTATCCGCCAAGCAAGTATATTCTTCTTCCGAAGCAGGAGGCCGCCATGCCATCGGTTCGAGTCCCCGCCGTCGCCGGCCTGTTCTATCCCGCGGACCGGCGCCAGCTCCATGCCATGCTGCAGGGCTTCATCGGCGAAGCGAAAGCTGCCGGCACCCCGCCCAAGGCCCTGATCGTCCCCCATGCCGGCTATGTCTATTCCGGCCCCGTCGCCGCCAGCGCCTATGCCTTGCTGAAGCCCTTGCGGCACAACATCCGCCGCGTCGTGCTGCTGGGCCCTTCGCACCGGGTGGCCTTCCGCGGTCTGGCCTTGAGCAGTGCGCAAAGCTTCTCGACGCCGCTAGGCGACGTCCCATTGGACCTCGACGCCGAGGCGGCCCTGGCCGCGCTGCCTTTCGTGCATGTCATGGATCAGGCCCATGCGCTGGAACACAGCCTGGAAGTCCACCTGCCGTTCCTGCAGGAAGTGCTGGAAGATTTCAAGCTGGTGCCGATCGTGGTGGGCGATGCCGTTCCGGCCCAGGTCGCCGAAGCGATCGACCTGGTGTGGGGCGGGGACGAAACCCTCATCGTCGTCAGCTCGGACTTGAGCCATTATCACGACTACGCCACGGCCCGGCGGATGGACCGGTCGACCTCGGACGCCATCGAGTCGCTGCGCCCCGAGGACATCGGCTTCGACGACGCCTGCGGACGGCTGCCAGTCGCGGGTCTCCTCATCGCCGCGCGCCGCCGCGGCCTCGCGGCGAAAACGGTCGATCTACGCAATTCCGGCGACACCGCCGGTTCCAAGGACAGCGTCGTAGGATACGGAGCCTATGTCATCGAACCAGGACACCCGTCCGCTTGAGCCCGGACTCGGGAAATATCTCATCGATCTGGCCCGTGCCTCGATCCGGCATGGCCTGGAAACCGGAAGGCCCCTTCCGATCGACCTCTCAGGTCTCCCGCCACCGCTCGCGGCCCAGCGTGCAACCTTCGTCACTCTGAAGAAAGGCGGCGAACTGCGCGGTTGCATCGGCTGCCTGGAGGCGGTCAAGCCGCTGGCCGTCGACGTGGCCGACAATGCCTTTTCCGCCGCCTTCCGCGACCCGCGCTTCCCGCCCGTCACGGCGGATGAAATCGACGGCCTGGACATCCACATCTCCCTGCTCACCCCGCCCGAACCCATGAGCTTCGTCTCCGAGGCCGATCTGATCGCGCAACTGAGGCCCGGCATCGACGGCCTGATACTTCAGGAAGGCCTGCGGCGCGGCACATTCCTGCCCACGGTGTGGGAAATCCTGCCAACGCCGAAGGCATTCCTCCGCCAGCTCAAGCTCAAGTCGGGTTTGCCGGAGGACTATTGGTCGGACACGTTGAGGATTTTCCGGTACCGGGCCGAGAGCATCGACCAGTCTTGAATATCGCCCGCCGAGTTTTCTTCCAGAAATTGCGCATGACCGCCGACTGCCATGAAAGAATCCAAGCCAGCCGCCGCTGAACCGGAAACGAGCGGCATGTCGAACCCGCTCGGGCGCACCGGGACCAAGCTGGCCGAACTGGCAAGGCGGGCGGCGTCCTTGGGCGGCAAGGCGGCGAAGATGGTGCGAAATGCCGCGCGATCCGCGGCCAAGACAACGGCGATCACGGTCACTCCGGCGCTCGAGGCGACGAAACAGGTGGCCCAAAGCGTCAGTGAAAAAGTGGACCCTGCCGCGGTGGGCGGAGCCGTCGCCGGCTCGGCCGCAGGGGAGGCGCTCGGCGGCGTGATCGGCGGCGTGCTGGGCTCGGTGGCGGGGCCCGGGGGAACCGTGGTGGGCGCCCAGATCGGCGCCTTCGCCGGCCAGACCGTGGGGGCGAAGATGGGCTACGACCTGACCCACGAGGCCATGCACCCGGAGGCCGCCGATCCGCAGGCCGGCGCCGGAAAGCGCTGGGGAGAGGTCGCCAAGGCCATCACCCGCAAGGCGGGCGAAAAAGCCGGGGAAGCCGCCGGAATCGCCGGGGGGACGGCCGTCGGCGCGGTGCTGGCCGGGCCGGCGGGCGGCCTGGTCGGCGCCGTGATCGGCGAAGCGCTGGCCAGCGAGGCAGGAGGCAAAGCCGCCGCGGAAGTCTGCCGGCAGGTGCAGGACGACGGCTCGGATCACTCGGCGTCCGATGGAGAACCTCCCAAGGCCGGCGTGGGCGAGTGGCTGGGACAGGTCGCTCGCGACTATACCGGCGAAACCGTCACGGCCGCCGTGTTCGGCGCGGTCGGCGGCAGTCTGGCGGGCCCGCCCGGCGCCGCGATCGGCAGGCGGGCCGGCGTCATCGCGGCGACCCGGGTCGACTGGTCCTTCAAGACAGGGGCGCAGGCCGAAAAGCCCTCGAAGTCCAAGCGGACGAGGCGCAAGCGCGGCGGCGGGCAGGCGCGCGGCCCGGAATCAACCTGAGGCGACTCTCGCCGCGGAGCTTGCGGCCAAGCACGGGAGCAGTTTGGCGAGGCGGTGCAGCAGCCATACGCACAGCTCGAAGTCGGTATCCAATGCGCCCGCCTTCATGCGCTGCTCGATCTTCAAGGCAGCAAGCTCGGCCGAAAACGCTTCACGAAGCGCCATTATCGGCTGGCCGTGGCGGCGGGTCTGCGCGTGGAACTCGGCGATCGCCCCCTCGTTCGGAGAGGACACCGCACCCGACGCGATGGCCAGCAGGCGTTCCAGCCTGACACGCAGAGGATCGGCCACGCTCGCGACCGGTTCGGGCAAGCCGCCGAGATGACACGAAAACTCTGCGGCGGCTTCGGCGATGTGGCGCACGATGCCAAGGGCCGCCCGGAACCATTGCAAACGCGCCGTCTCCACCGGCCCGAGCCCGTCGCGCAAGGCCAGCTTCATGCAGAACGTATCGATCGCGAATGCGAGCCGGACGAACTCGGGTTCCAGCAGCGCCTCGGGGTCCGTGTCGGCGGGAAGCGCTCCTTCTTTCGACCGGCGGGGTTCCACGCGCAGCGAGCCGAGCAACCTCCCAAGCTCCTTCGCCAGAAGATCGAGCGCGGTAGGCGGGTCCACGAGCGCATGGCTGGACAGGAAAGCCGCTTCGCCACGCGGTTTTTCCGGCCCCGGCGGCCAAAACCGATCGAGCAGGCGGGCGCAGGCCGGCAGCAGCGGCGAAAGCGCCAGGGCGGGCAACAGGTTCGAGAGCAGGAACGCCACCGCGAGCTGCCCGGAAGATGAAACCGTCAGATGCGCCGACAAGGCACCCACCAGCGGCATGCCGAGGCTTTCGCCGAAGAAAAGCGCCATCATCAGCAAGCCGCTTGCGAGACAAAACAAGTCCTCGGTGCGAACCAGCCGGATGGCATCGCCCTTCATGCCGAGGGCGAGCATTCCGCGCAACGGAATCGCCCCAAGGTTGGTACCATAGATCATCGGCAGCGCGGCGGACGCCGGTATCGACCCGGCCTCGCACAAGGTGATCACCAGCATCGAGGCCCCCGCGTTCGATTGCAGCAGCGCGGCGGCACCGAAGCCGCAGGCGAAGGCGAACCAGGGCGAAGCCAGCGCGGCCTCCAGACCTTGCCGGAACCATGGCTCGTTCTTCAGCGGGGCGGCCCCGGCTCCCATGTTTTCCAGCGCGAACAGCAACAGGCCGACACCGAGCAAGACCCCGGCGACGGTGCTCCAGGGCTTGGCGCGTACGGAACCCAGCGCAATGCCGGTCCCGCCCACGAAATAGGCGACCAGCGGATGGATGTCGACCATGGCGAGAAAGGCCAGGGCGGTGAGACCGACGTTCGACCAGACCACGACGAGGCGGGCCGCCGGCGGCTTGATCAGCCCGCTGCCGAGCATGCTGGCCAAAATGAAGGTCACGGCGGTGGCGCTCTGGGTCAGCGCACCGCTCATGATGCCGAGCACCGACGCCAGCGGCGGGGTGTGGGTGACGAATCTGACCGCATCGCGGAATCCGCCGCCACCCAGTTCGGAAAGGTTCTGGCCGATCAGCCTGAGGCCAAGGAAGAACAGGCCGAGGCCCAGAATGAGGCTGTCGAAGGATTCCATCAGGCAAGTGGCTATGCAGTTCCGCGTTTGCTCCAACTCCGCGCGCGTGTCGAGAGTCTGTTCAGAACTCGCAGAGCGGGGGTCACGAGAACGAACGCCCCCGCTGTCGGCACTCCGGCGGCCCGCTCGCTATGGTTCCAGAAGGAATTCTTATAGCATAGCGAGCGGGGCGAGAGGCTCGACAACTGAAGGGATGGGTCGGAAGCTGGACGCCCCCTACCCCCGAAGCATCACGTGTGGGGGACGCACTCGGCAAGGGCTATGGCGCGAGCGCCTTTCGGCCGTTCCGCCGATAGCTGCTCATGAAATATCCGGGCTAGGCCCGATCCTAGACAGGAACGGGCGTTGGGCCCCTTATCGGGATAAGTCGCCGACACACCCTCGACTCGGAGTTCCCCATGGCGAGCAAGAAATTCGACCCGAAAAAAACCTCGCCGGCGCCGGATGCGCCGGAACACACCCGCACCGGCATGAGCCCGGCGATCCTCAAGGCCGCCATCGTCGACAACCTCAACTTCGCCGTGGGGCGGCCTCTGGAAACGGCCGTGCCCGAAGACTGGTACCAGGCCATCGCGTTGTCGGTGCGCGACCGAGTGATGCAGCGATGGATCCGCCAATACGGAAAGCGGAACGCCCCCGACGTACGCCAGGTCGCCTATCTGTCGGCGGAATTCCTGCCCGGCCCTCATCTGGGCAACAACCTGCTCAATCTCGGCATCACCGACAATGCCCGCGAGGCGCTGGCCGGACGGGACCTCGACCTGTACATCGGGCTGGAGGAGGAGCCTGGCCTCGGCAACGGCGGGCTGGGGCGGCTGGCGGCTTGCTACCTGGATTCCCTGGCGACGCTGAGATATCCCGCGACCGGCTACGGCATCCGCTATGAATTCGGCATCTTCGACCAGGCCATCAAGAACGGCTGGCAGGTGGAGGTCACCGACAAGTGGCTGCTTTACGGCAACGTGTGGGAAATCAAGCGGCCGAGTTTCGCCCAGGTCGTCAAGCTGGGAGGGCATACCGAGAGCTACACCGACGAGCACGGCGGCTTCCGGGTACGCTGGATACCGGACCGCGTGGTGGTCGGCGTGCCTTATGACACCCCCATCGTCGGCTACCGCTCCGACTCCTGTGTCCTGCTCCGGCTGTGGAGCGCGGAAGCCGCCCAGTCGTTCGACTTCGCCGATTTCAACCGGGGCGACTATTACGGCGCGGTGGAGGAGAAGGTCTTTTCCGAGAACATCTCCAAAGTCCTTTATCCCAACGACGAGCAGCTCGAAGGCAAGCGGCTGCGGCTGGAGCAGCAATATTTCTTCGCCGCCTGTTCGATCAAGGACATGATCCGCCTGTGTCTGCAGCGCGGCTCGACCCTGGAGCGCTTCCACGAGATGTACTGCATCCAGCTCAACGACACCCATCCCGCCATCGCCGTGGCGGAGCTGATGCGGCAACTGGTCGACAAGTACGCCCTGTCCTGGGAACAGGCCTGGGACATCACCCGCAAGACCTTCTCCTACACCAACCACACCCTGCTGCCGGAGGCGCTGGAGAAATGGCCGCTGCCGCTGTTCGGCTCGGTACTGCCGCGGCACCTGGAGATCATCTACGAGATCAACCGCCGCTTCCTCGACGAGGTCCGCACCCAATTTCCGGGCGATGACGGCAAGATCGCCCGGCTGTCGATCATCGACGAAAGCGGCGAGAAATACGTGCGCATGGCCCACCTGGCGATGGTCGGGAGCCACACCGTCAACGGCGTTGCGGAATTGCATTCGGAACTGGTGAAGACCCAGCTCTTCCCCGACTTCCACGACCTGGGCGCCAAGCGTTTCCAGAACGTGACCAACGGCGTCACGCCGCGGCGCTTCCTGGGGCTGAGCAATCCGGGGCTGACCCGGCTGATCGACGACCGCATCGGCGACAGCTGGCTGTCGAATCTGGACCGGCTCAGGGAACTGGAAACATTCGCCAACGATGCCGGCTTCCAGCAGGACTGGGCGCGGATCAAGCTGGAAAACAAGACGCGGCTGGCCAAGATCATCCGCGACCGCGCCGGCGTCGTCGTCGACCCGACCTCGCTGTTCGACGTCCAGGTCAAGCGCATCCACGAATACAAGCGCCAGCACCTCAACGTGCTGCACATCATCACGCTGTACCAGCGCCTCAAGCACGATCCCAGGCTCCAGATCACGCCGCGGACTTTCCTGTTCGGGGGCAAGGCCGCGCCCGGCTACTTCATGGCCAAGCTGATCATCAAGCTGATCAACGCCGTCGCCGAAACGGTGAACCAGGACCCGGCCGTGCGCGATCTCATCAAGGTCGTGTTCCTGCCGGACTACAACGTCAAGCACGCGCAGAACATCTATCCGGCGGCCGACCTGTCCGAGCAGATATCGACTGCGGGCAAGGAAGCCTCGGGCACCGGCAACATGAAGCTGTCGCTGAACGGCGCGCTGACCATCGGCACGCTGGACGGCGCCAACGTGGAGATCAGGGAAGAGGTAGGGGCGGAGAATTTCTTCCTGTTCGGCCTGACCTGCGAACAGGCGGCCCGACTCAGGGCCGGGGGCTACAATCCCGGCGACTATTGCCACGGCGATCCGGAACTGCGCGGCGTCATCGAGCTGATCGACAGCGGGCTGTTCTCACACGGCGATACGGAACTGTTCCGGCCGCTCACCGCGCACCTGCTGGAGCGGGACGATTACCTGCTGCTGGCGGATTACCGGCCCTACGTCAACTGCCAGCAGGAAGTGGATCACGCCTACCGCGATACCCGGCACTGGACACGCATGTCCATCCTCAACGTCGCGCGCATGGGCAAGTTCTCCTCGGACCGGGCGGTGCGGGAATACGCGGAGAACATCTGGAAGCTGAAACCGTTCACGCCCGATGAGTGAACGGCTGGAGGGGAGAGAGCGGATCAGTCGGCGGTGAATTTCCGCACCAGCGCCGCTCTCACATGCTCCGGCACGAAAGCGGACACGTCGCCGCCGAATTTGGCGATCTCCCGGATGACCGAGGAGGAAAGAAAGGCATAGCGTTCGCCGGGGGTAAGGAAGATCGTTTCGATTTCCGGGCCGAGCGAGCGGTTCATGCCGGCCATCTGGAACTCGAACTCGAAATCGGATACCGCGCGCAGGCCGCGCAGGATGACCGTGGCACCGTGGGTGCGGGCACAGTCGACCAGCAGCGAATGGAAACCGATCACCTCGACGTTGACCAGATCGGCCACCGCCTCCCGAGCCAAGCCGAGGCGCTCGGCGAAATCGAACAGCGGGGTCTTGGCCTTGCTCTCGGCCACGGCGAGGATGACCCGGTCGAAGATCCGGCTGGCCCGGCACACCAGGTCCACGTGGCCCAGCGTCATCGGATCGAAAGTGCCGGGGTAGATCGCGGTGACGTTCACGTCTTTAAGACTCCTGCGGACGCTGATACAGGCGGTAGGCGACGTCGCCGCTGGTTTTCTCGCGCAGCAGCGTCCAGTTTGCCGGCACCCCTTCGGGTGCGGGCCCTGCCTCGGCTTCCACATAAATCCTGGCGCCGGGCTTCAACCAACCGCCTTGTTCCAGTTTTCGGCAGCACGGACCGACCTGCCCGGCACGGAACGGCGGATCGAGGAACACCAGGTCGAATACCTCCGGCCTGCCTGAGAGGAATTTCAAGGTCTCGGCGCAGATGACCGAAACCCGGCTCGCATCCAGCATCGCACAGGATTGTTTCAAAACCGCGCAGACCCGGGGATTGCGCTCGACCTGGACCACCCGGGCCGCGCCCCGCGAGGCCGCCTCGAAGCCCAGGGCGCCGCTGCCGGCGTAAAGATCGAGGCAGGCCGCGCCGGCGACGGCATTCTGCAGCCAGTTGAAGACGGTTTCCCGCACCCGGTCGGGCGTCGGGCGCAATCCCGGCTCCGGCGCGAACCGAATCCGGCGGCTGCGCCACACCCCGCCGATGATGCGCAGCTCATTGCGCACTGTTGGCGGCGGCATTCGCGCCCACCAGCACCGTCTGCAGCCGGTCCGGATGAATGCGCGCCTGCCAGACCCGGCGGATGTCGTCCTTGGTCACCGCCTCGATTTTCGGGATGTAGGTCGCCAGGTAATCCAGCGGCAGGCCGTAGAACGCCATGGAGGCGATCTGCTCGACCAGCTTCTGGTTGCTGTCCAGCCGCAGCACGAAACCGCCGACGATGTTCCTCTTCGCCGCCTCCAGCTCCTTGTCGCTCGGCCCCTTGGCGATGAAATCCTTCAGGGTCTGCAGCAGGACGTTCAAGGCCTCGTCGGCCTTTTCGTTGCGGGTCTGCAAGCCCATCAGGAACGGCCCTTCGACCCGGAACGGATAGAAGTGGCTGTGCGCGCTGTAGGACAGCCCGCGCTTCTCCCGCACCTCCTCGCTGATCCGCGAGACCAGTCCGCTGCCGCCGAGGATGTGGTTGCCGACGTACAACGGGAAATAGTCCGGATCGTTGATGCGCATGCCGGGCTGGCCGGAATACACGTGGGTCTGCTCCGAGGGGAAGTCCCGCTTGAGCGTCTGTGCCGGCTTGTCCATCGGCACCGGCGGCAAGGCGGGGGGCACTTCGCCCGGCGCGAGGCCCGACACCAGCTCCTCAGCGATCTTTTCCGCCTGGGCCCGTTCGATGTCCCCCACCAGCGCCACCACCGCGTTCCTGGCCACGTAGAACTTGCGGTAGAAGGCTTCCAGGTCGTCCCGGGTCAGCTTCTCCACGGTCGCGATATGGCCGTCCTTGGGGTGAGCGTAAGGGTGATCGCCGTACATCGCCTCGAAAAACGCGATGCCGGCCAGGTCGGCGGGCGATTCCTCACGCTGTTTCAGCGCCAGCAGCACGCGGTTCTTTTCCCGCTCGACATCCTCCGCGGCGAAGCGGGGTTTCGCCAGAATGACCTTGGCCGTCTCCAGCGCCGGCTCCAGCAGGTTCGGCTGGGTCAGGCTGCGCAGCGAGAGCGAGGCGGTGTCGCGGGAAATCCCGGTGCCGAGCACCGCGCCCACGCCGTCCAAACGCTGGGCGATGGCATCGGCGTTCCAGTCGCCGGCACCGGTGTCCAGCACCGAGGCGGTCAGCGAGGCCAAGCCGAATTCCTCGCCGTCGCGGGCGCTGCCGGCGTCGAAGACGACGCGCAGATCCAGCAGCGGCAGGCCCTGGGTCCGGGCGAAATACACCCTGGCCCCGTTGGCCGTGCTCCAGGTCTGGATTTCCGGGAGGGCGAAGACCGTCCCCAACGGCAGCAGGACGAAAAACAGAATGGCGACGAAGCGCTTAGTGGACATGGCCGCCTCCCATGCTGTCAGCACCTTCCTGGATCTTCGCCCCTTCCGGGATCGGCTGCGGATCGAGATGGGCGATGGTGAGCCCGTCGTCGATCAGATATTTCCGGGCCACTTCACGCACTTGCTCGGCCGTCACGGCATTGATCTTGTCCACGTATTCCTCCACTTTGCGCCAGCCCAGGCCCACCGTCTCGACCATGCCGAGCTGCATCGCCTGATAGAACACCGAGTCCCTCTGATACACGTTGCTCGCCAGCACCTGGGCCTTGACCCGGGCCAGCTCGTCCTCGGCGACCGGCTCCTCGCGCAGCCGCCGGACCTCGTCCAGCAACGCCGCTTCCAGCTCCGCCATGCTCTTGCCTTGCGCCGGCGTGCCTTCCAGGGTGAACAGCGACGACAGCCGCGCATAAAGGTCATAGCCCGCGCCCGCGCCCGCGGCGACTTGCTGGCCCCGGACCAGGCGGCTGGAGAAACGCGCGCTGTTGCCGCCATCGAGGATGCCGGCCGCGACTTCCAAAGCGTAGGCCTCCCATTCCGCGCCGGCGGTCTTGAGCGAGGGCACCTTGTAACCCATCTCCAGATGCGGCAGCTTCGCCGGCACCTTGACCACCATCCGGCGCAAACCGAGCTGCGGCACCTCACCCTGCGGCTTCAGCACCGGCAGCTTGCTCGGCTTGAGCGGACCGAAGTGCTTCTTGGCCTGCTCGAACACGGCCTGGGGATCGACGTCGCCCACCACCACCAGCGTGGCGTTGTTGGGCGCGTACCAGCGCTGGTACCAGGTGCTCAGATCGTCCAGGCTCAGGCCGGCCACGTCCTCGGGCCAGCCGATCACGGGATTGCGGTAGGGGCTGTTGGTGAAGGCGACCGCATGGAAATGCTCGTCCATGCGCGCATGGGGCTGGTCCTCGGTGCGCAGCCGCCGTTCCTCGATCACCACCTGCTGCTCCTTGACGAATTCGTCCCGCAGCAGCCTGAGATTGCGCATCCGGTCCGCCTCCAGCTCCAGGCTCACCGGCAAGCGACTCTGCTCCAGGGTCTGGAAATACGCGGTATAGTCCTGGCCGGTGAAGGCGTTTTCACTCCCCCCGTTTGCTGAGATAATGCGGGAAAACTCTCCCGGCGGATGCTTGTTCGTGCCCTTGAACATCATGTGTTCGAGCATGTGCGACACGCCGGTGATGCCGCCGTATTCGTAGCTCGATCCAACCTTGTACCAGACCTGCGACACGGCGACCGGCGCGCGGTGATCCTCCTGAACCAGCACCTTGAGGCCGTTGGCCAGGGTGAATTCGTGCACCTTGGGCGGTGCCGCCGACGCGGCCAGAGGCAGCGCCATGAGCAATAATCCGAATCTCGGCATCGACATTGAATTGAACTCCGTTGATAAAGCGGCCGGCTTGGCCGTCGTGAAGCCGGGGCATTTTAACCCAATAGATTCTTGAGCGATGACGACCAATTCCAGCATCAAACCGGCTGGCGGCATCTCCTGGCGCACCTATCTGGCCCTGTGCAAGCTGAAAGTGGTGGGCCACATCGTGTTCACCGCCATCATCGGCATGTTCCTCGCCGTGCCGGGCGTGCCGCCGCTGGCTACCGCCTTCTGGGCCTCGCTCGGCATCGGCTTCGCGGCGGCCTCGGCGGCGGCGCTCAACCATTTCCTCGACCGCCACGCCGACGCCGAGATGGTCCGGACCCAGAACCGTCCGCTGCCCTCCGGCGACATCCGGCCCGCCCAGGTCGTCGGCTTCGCACTGTTGCTGGGCATCCTCGCCATGGCGATCCTGATCGCCTTCGTGAACCTCCTGACCGCCTTTCTGACCTTCCTGTCCCTGATCGGCTATGCGGTCATCTACACCGTTTATTTGAAGCGCGCGACCCCGCAGAACATCGTGATCGGCGGCGCCGCCGGGGCCGCGCCGCCGGTGCTCGGCTGGTGCGCCATCACCGGAACGGTGCACCCTTATGCGCTGCTGCTGTTCCTGCTGATCTTCGTCTGGACCCCGCCACATTTCTGGGCCTACGCCATCGCCAAGCGCGACGACTACGCCAAGGTCGATATCCCGATGCTGCCGGTCACCCATGGCATCGCCTTCACCCAGCTCCATATCCTGCTGTACACCATCCTGCTGTTCCTGGCCGGCCTCATGCCGTATGTGACCGGCATGAGCGGGGAAATCTACCTGGCCGCCGCGGTAATCTTCGGCGGCATCTTCGTCTATTACGCCATCCGCCTGAAGCGCAAGGCCGATCCCCGCCTCGCCATGCAGACCTTCGCTTATTCGCTGGTTTACCTGGTGGGCATATTCACCGCGCTGCTGGTGGATCATTACGTGGTGCTTTGAACGGTCAATCCGCTTCCACCCACTCCTTGAACAAGGTATAAGCCACGGCCAGCAGGGCCGCGCCGAGGAAGATGCCGATCAGGCCCCAGGCGATCAGGCCGCCGATCACGCCCATGAAGATGACCACGATCGGGAGGCCGCTGCCCTGGCTGATGAGGTAGGGTTTCAGGAAATGGTCCACGACGATGAGCGCGAAGCCCCAGACGCTTAGCGCAATGCCCCAGGCGGCATGATCCTGGTAGCCCAGCCAGAAGGCGGCCGGCAGCCAGACCGGCCAGGAGCCCAGCTGCGCCAGGGCCAGGATGAAGCTGACGAAACCCAGCAGCATGGCGCCGGGAACGCCGGCCACGGCGAGACCAAGCGCGATCAGGACGCCCTGCAGAAAGGCGATGCCCATCACACCCAGCGTCACGCCGCGCACGGTGCGAGTGATGACGTCGATCGTTCGCGCCCCTTTTTCACCGCCGATCTTTTCCGCGGTCCGCCGAATCCAGCGGATCGCCGCATCGGCGTGCAGATAAAGCAGGCCGCTGAGCAGGACTGCGAGCAGCGCCTCGAACGCCGCCGAGGCGAAGTGGGCGCTGCGGCTCACGACCCAGCGGCCGGCCTCGCCGATCCAGGGCCGAATGTGAACGGCGAGATCGCCGCCGTCGCCGATCGCCGTCTGCCAGCCGTCCCGGATCGCGGCGCCGATCAGCGGAATCTGGTCCAGCCAGGCCGGCGGACCGCGAGAAATTCTGGCCGCCAGATCGTCCACCCACCCGATGAGTTCATGGACATGGCTGGCGAAGGAGGAACCCAGAAGCACCACCGGGACCACGAAAATCAGCCCCAGAATCAGCGTCAAGGCCAGAGCGAGATATTTTCGCGGCCATCGCAGCAAGCGCTCGGCCCGATCGAGCAGCCCCCCGATCGAGACGACGATGATCCCGGCCCAGGTCAGCGCCCCGATGAAGGGTTCGGCCACCCGGTAACAGGCCACCAGCATCAGGCCGACACCGAGATAGCCGAGCAGGGTCTCGACGTTTTCACGCTGAATCATGGCACCTTCCCCGAATCGTGCATTTTCGCGTCGCCGCGATTATTGCCCATGCCCCCCCGATCCGGATTACCATTGTCGGATTCCCCCGGTCGAGAAACGATGTACACCCAATTTTTCCGGCTCAACGACGCGCCGTTTTCGATCGCGCCGAATCCCCGATTCCTTTACCCCAGCGCCAAACACCGCGAGGCCCTGGCCCACCTGCTTTACGGCATCAAGGAAGAAGGCGGGGGCTTCGTCGCGCTCACCGGCGAAGTCGGCACCGGCAAGACCACGCTGTGCCGCTGCCTGATCGAGCAGTTGCCGGACAACGTCGACGTCGCCCTGATCCTGAATCCGCGCCTGGACGCCCTGGAGCTGCTGGCCGCGGTCTGCGACGAGCTGCACATCGCCTATCCGCGGACAGGCGCCAGTCTCAAGATTCTGGTCGACGCACTGAACGAACACCTGCTCGCCGCCCATGCCAAGGGAAGGCGGACGGTGCTGGTCATCGACGAGGCGCAGAATCTCAGTTTCGATGTGCTGGAGCAAGTTCGCCTGCTGACCAACCTCGAAACCAGCCAGCACAAGCTGCTGCAGATCATTCTGATCGGCCAGCCGGAGCTGACCCGGCTGCTGGAACAGGAGCGGCTGCGGCAGCTCGCCCAGCGCATCACCGCGCGCTACCATCTGTCGCCCCTGACCCGCGCCGAAACCGTCGACTACATCAGGCACCGCCTCACGGTCAGCGGCTGCCCCGCCCCCTTGTTCACGCCGGGGGCGCTGGCGGCCGTTCACCGGCTTTCCGGCGGAATCCCCAGGCTGATCAACATCATCTGCGACCGCGCGTTGTTGGGCGCCTATGCCCAGGGCAAATTCCAGGCGGACCGCGCCACCGTGCGGCGGGCGGCCCGCGAAGTGCTGCCTTCGGTACTGCTTCCCCGCTTCTGGCGGCCGCTGGCCCTGGGGGCGGCCGTCGCGGTCCTGATTGGCGCCGCGGCCCTGCTCGGCGACCGCTCCCCGGACGGCGATGCAGCCTCATCCGCTCGGCAAGCACCATCGGCCACCCCGGCCCATGCGCCCGCCGCCTCACCGCAAGCCGCTCCGGAAAAAGCCGATGCCAAAGAGACCCTCGTGCCGGCCATATCATCCGACCGCGCGCGCTTCGAAGACCTGCTGAAATCGAAGGGAGTGGACGAAGCCAAGGCCTTCGCCCGCCTGTTCGCGCTCTGGAAGCTCGATGGAGACGCCGGCAAGCCGTGCGAAACCGCCGAACGCCAAGGCTTGCGCTGCCTCAGCGAGAGCGCCGGCTGGCCGGTCTTGCGCCTGCTGAACCACCCGGCGGTCCTGGAATTCGCTCTTCCCGGCGGCGAAAAGCGCTTCGGCACCCTGACCGGTATCGTCGACGGCTCGGCGATGGTGGATTTCGACGGCGAATCGGCGGCCCTGCCGCTGGCGGAAAGCCCGCCGTTCTGGGAAGGCAGGTTCACGCTGCTGTGGCGCCCGCCGGTGACGGACGTCGCGGTGCTGAAACCGGGCCAGTCGTCGCCGGCGGTGAAATGGCTGCGCCAGCGCTTCCCCGCGAAGAAGAAACCCGCCGATCCGCAACGCTTCGACGAAGCCTTGAAAGCCCAGGTCGCGGCCTTCCAGAAACAGCACGGCCTGATTGTCGATGGCGCCGTCGGACCGCATACTTTCATCGTCCTGACCAACGAAATGAAGCGTCCCGACATTCCCCGCCTGGATTGACCGCTTCGCCCAAGGAGATCGATGTCCTATATTCTCGATGCGCTCCGCAAATCGGAGCGGGAACGAAAACTCAGCCAACCCGCCTCGCTGGACAGCATGATCTTCTCGCCGGAACCGGCGCGGAGACACCCTTGGCTGCCGTGGGTTCTGGGCGCGGTGGCCGTGGCCAACGTGGCGGCCCTGGGCTATTTTCTCGGGCTGACCTCGGGCACCCCGACGGAGCCCCAAGCGACCGCAAGCCAGTCGCCGCCGGCCCTGGCCCAGGAACATCCTCCGAAACCGACACCCGCGGTCGTCGCCCAGCCGCCGCCCCTTCCCGCTGCGACGGTTCCGCCCTTCGCGCGGCGGTTTGGGGGCGGCGACGCTCTTCACGGCGGCCCCCATCAGCACGCCCCCGCAGCGCCGGCGGCGAAACCGGCCGTGCCGCCCCCCGCCCCGGTTCAGCCCGCCGGGCGCAAGGGTCCGGAAACCGCGCCCGAAGATGTGGCGGAAGAGGACGCCGAGGAAGAAACGATGGCCGACGAAGCGGGCGAAGCGGAGGAAGACTCGGAAGCAGCCGAACCGGCGCGGAGCACGCCGCCAGCCCCGGCCACACCCGCGCCGCGGCGGAACGCGGTTCCTTTGCTCAGCGAAATGCCGCCTTCCTTCCAGAGCCGCGTTCCTCAGCTCAAGATCAACCTGTACGCCTACGGCGCGCACCCCGACGAGCGCTTCGTCGTCATCAACATGAACCGGCACAGCGCCGGCGACACCGTCGCCGACGGCGTGCGCCTGGAGAGCGTCGACGAAGACAGCCTGACCCTGGTCTTCGAGGGCCAGCGCTTCCGCCTCGAGCGCCCCTGATGCCGCCGCAGCCGGAACGGCTCAGGCGACGAACGCAGCCACCAGCATCATGGCCGCCAGCCAGCCCAGGGCGAGGCTGAAACCGGCGATCAGCCCTTCAAATACCGTGGAAAATAGACGTATGCCGAACATTGAGAGAACCCTCCGAATCGATGAGCAGTTTCTAAGGCTTCCAGGACTGGGCAAAGCCCGGTCCGATGGTAAAAGAGCCGCCTGGTGGCTGTCCAGATGCCGCCAAGTGCCCAGGTTCAAAGCTTAAGTTTTCATCCAAACGTCACCAAGTCTTAGCAAACCTGTCAATTCCGCTCCGTATCTTCTGCCGAACGTCCTTACCAAGTTCACTGGGAGATCTACGTGGGAGCACCGGAATCACGCACGAGCCGGCCGAGCCGGCTACAGGCTTTCGTCGCCCGTGACGAAACAATGATCGTCGCCGCGCAGAAACTGCGCTACCGTGTCTTCGCCGAGGAGATGGGTGCCCGCCTTCACACCCCCGTCGACGGTCTCGACATCGACGAATTCGACGCCTACTGCGATCACCTGGTGGTCGTGGACACCCGCGAGAACCGGGTGATCGGCAGCACCCGCCTGCTGAGCGACAGCCAGGCCAAACGGGCGGGCCGGTTTTATTCGGAGGGCGAGTTCTCGTTGTCCGGCATTCTCGCCCTGGAGGGCCGATTCCTCGAGATCGGCCGCACCTGCGTGGACCCGAGCTACCGCGGCGGCGCCGTCATCGCCTGCCTGTGGGGAGCACTGTCGGACTACGTCACGCAAGGCGGCTTCGACCACCTGATGGGCTGCGCCAGCATCCCGCCGGGGCCCAGCGGCTTCGCGGTGGACGCGGTCTATCGCAACATCGGCGAAGAACGGCTGGGGCCGACGGAACTGGGCGTCAAACCCCGCCATGCGGTCCCCGAATGGAAACGCTGCCGGCGCGATGAGAGCGGGGTCCCGCCTTTGCTGCAGGCCTATCTGCGGCTGGGTGCCTGGGTCTTCGGCGAACCTTGCTGGGACGAGGACTTCGACGTCATGGACGTCTTCGTCCTGCTGAAAATGGATCGTCTGCAAGGACGCTATGAACGCCACTTCGTCGGAGGCGACCGGAATGCCGCGCTTCAGACAGGCCTATAGAGCGTTCCTGGTCGCGCTGGCCTGCCTGGGCGGGATGGCGGCGGTCGTCCTGCTCTTTCCGCCGCTGCGCATCCTCGGCGAAAACCGCGCGCAGGCGCTGAGGGACAGGGTGCAGATGGCCTGGTTCCGCAGTTTCCTGCTCATCCTCGGCGTGCATGTCGAACGCCGAGGCCAATGGAACCCGGATGCGCCGCTGTGGGTCGCCAACCACATTTCCTGGCTGGACATCGTCGTCATCGGCGCCCAGGCGCCGCTGACCTTCATTTCCAAGCAGGACGTCGCCGGCTGGCCGGTCTTCGGTTTCCTGGCCAGCCGCACGGGAACCCTGTTCCTGCGGCGCGGCGACCGCGAAGACACTCAACGGGTGGGTGAGCGGATGACCTGGCTGCTGCGTCAAAGACGCACCCTGCTGCTGTTCCCCGAAGGCACCAGTTCAAGCGGCGAAGGGGTGCTGCGCTTCCATCCCCGCCTGTTCCAGCCGGCGAAGCGGGCATGCGTCGCGGTTCAGCCGATCGCGCTCGCCTATCGCGGCAGCGCGGGCGAGATCGTGCCTTTCGTCGGCGAGGCATCGTTTCTTCCCCACCTGCTGCGGATGCTCATGATGCCGCGGACCGTGGTCGAACTCAGTTTCGGGCCGGCCATCGACAGCGAGCATCTCAACCGCGACGAGCTGGCCCATGCGGCCCGCCGGACCGTGGTCGACTGTCTGGGGAAAACCGAAGTGCGGCGTCAGGTCGCCTGAATCCGCCGCCTCCGCGGAGCCCCGAGGCACCGCCATCTCGAAGAGGGCTTGCATCCATGACGTTTTGGCCCGAAAATGCCGGCCATCTACGCAATCACAGCCCGCTGCAGGCACGCCTTTAGTCCAGGGAGCGGGCCGGTGATAACCGACGAGGAGCCGCCCAAGTGAGCAGTGATAAAATCCTTCATGTTACCGACGCTGAATTCGAAGACAAGGTCCTCAAGGCATCCGGACCGGTGCTGGTCGACTACTGGGCCGAATGGTGCGGCCCCTGTAAGATGATCGCACCGATCCTCGACGAAATCGCAGGTGAATACCAAGGCCGCTTGACCATCGCCAAGCTCAACATCGACGAGAACCCGGCGACGCCTCAGCGTTACGGCGTGCGGGGCATCCCGACCCTGATGGTATTCAAGGGCGGTGAAGTGATCGCCACCAAGGTGGGTGCATTGACCAAATCCCAGCTGGCGGCGTTCCTCGAAGGCCATCTGTAATCTCCCGGGGCATTCGCCGTCATCCCCCGGAGCGCGTGCCCTTTTCGCCCGAAGCATAGAGCACCCCGTTTTTTCCCCTGACCCGGCAGTCTCTGCCGGATTGACCCTGACCCCAAGTCCAGCGGCCTTCCTGGCCAATTCCCCAGGACTTTTTTCATATCCCGATAATTCCTTGAATGGAAACGCATGAACCTCACTGACCTCAAGCGCAAGCCCGTATCCGAACTGATCGAAATCGCCGAATCCCTGGACATCGAAGGCGTCGCCCGAACCCGCAAGCAGGATCTGATCTTTTCCATCCTGAAGAAGCTCGCCAAGAGCGGCGAGGACATCTACGGCGACGGGGTGCTGGAGATTTTGCAGGATGGCTTCGGATTCTTGCGCTCGCCGGACAGCTCCTTCCTGGCCGGACCGGACGACATTTACGTCTCGCCGAGCCAGATCCGGCGCTTCAGCCTGCGCACCGGAGACACCATTTCCGGCAAGATACGGCCGCCCAAGGACAGCGAGCGCTATTTCGCCATGCTCAAGGTCGAGCAGATCAATTACGAGCCGCCGGAAAACGCCAAGCACAAGATCCTGTTCTCGAACCTGACCCCGCTGTTCCCGGTCGAACGCTTCGTGCTGGAACTGGGCAACGGCACCACGGAGGACCTGACCGCCCGGGTCATCGACCTGGTCGCCCCCATCGGCAAGGGCCAGCGCGGACTGATCGTCTCGCCGCCGAAAGCCGGCAAGACGATGATGCTGCAGAACGTCGCCCATTCCATCGCGGAAAAGAGCCCCGAGTGCTATCTCATCGTCCTGCTCATCGACGAGCGGCCGGAGGAAGTGACCGAGATGCAGCGCAGTGTCAAGGGCGAGGTCGTGTCCAGCACCTTCGACGAGCCGCCGGCGCGGCATGTGCAGGTTGCCGAAATGGTCATCGAAAAGGCCAAACGCCTGGTGGAACACAAGCGGGATGTGGTCATCCTGCTCGATTCCATCACTCGCCTGGCTCGCGCCTATAACACCGTGGTGCCGTCCTCGGGCAAGGTGCTGACCGGCGGCGTCGACGCCAATGCCCTGGAACGCCCCAAGCGCTTCTTCGGTGCCGCCCGCAACATCGAGGAAGGCGGCAGCCTGACCATCATCGCCACGGCCCTGATCGACACCGGCTCGCGCATGGACGAAGTGATCTACGAAGAATTCAAGGGCACCGGCAACATGGAGCTGCACCTCGAACGCAAGATCGCGGAGCGGCGCATCTACCCCGCGATCAACATCAACCGCTCCGGCACCCGCCGCGAGGAATACCTGGTCGATCCGGACGAGCTGCAGAAATCCTGGATTCTCCGGAAGATTCTCCAGCCCATGGACGAGATGGCGGCAAACGAATTCCTGCTGGGCAAGCTCAAGGATTCCAAGACCAACCGCGAGTTCTTCGACATGATGAAGCGCTGAAGGGAGGCGCCGCCTTCAGCGCCCGCGGATCAGGACCGTACGGTATCCGGTGTCCCGAATCGCCACGGTGACCAGGAGATCGGGCATGCGCTCCGGCGCCAGCAGTGCCTCGGCGTCGACGCGGTCCGACGCCCTCGCTTCCCTGAAATAGCCTAGAAAACCGAAGCGGCTGGTCGCTTCGAGCAGATCGATCCTCCCCACCCAAAGGGGAACCCCGCCCTCCGTCAGGACGTACCGGCTCGGCCATAGGCGCAGCACCGCCCACCGCCCATCGCCCACGGGATGCAGCATCCGCAAGGCGTCTTCGCTATCCTGGTTGAAGCGCGCCAGCACCGGCCATTCTTCCGGCTTCGCAAGGGGATTGAACCACTGGAGCGCCGAGACCCAGGATAACGGCGTCGCCAGGCGCCAGCCCTGCTTTTCGAGATCCGCCCGGGCGGCAGCCAGGGTGGACGCCCACTGAATCGGCAGGGGCTGATGCGGCCTCCCCAGAGGCTGGATCCGGTAGGCCGGCAACCGTTTCCAGCCGTCCGCCAGCCACTCGGCGGTCGTCACTGACCGAATGCGCTGATCGTGGGCGAAATCGGCCGGACCATGCCGGATCGCTTCGGCCGCAAGGACCACCGCCAGGCTGGCCGCCAGCAACGGCGCGGCGCCGAGCGACGCCGCCTTCGCTTCGCAATGTCTGCGGCAGGCGATCCCGAGCGGAACCAGCCAGGCCAGGCCGATGAGCAGCGCGAACAGGACCGCGGGTATTTCGCTGTGGTCCAGGTAAATCCGGGCGAACCCCAAGGCCGCGACCAGGGCCGCCGCGAACGCATACACCACCCGTCCCCCGATCGTCCGGAAGGCAGGCGCCAGCCAGGTCGCGACGAACCCGAATGCCACGCATCCGCGGAGGAGATAGGCGTCGAAAGGCGGCGCGGCGAACGCATGCTCTCCGATCCAGGCCATCAGCCATGCGAAAGTCACCGCGATCAGCCAGTGGGCAAGGGCGACGAACGAACGCCGGGAGCCCAGCCAAAGAGCCAGGGCGCCAAACTCGATCAGCAAGGACTCGGGACTCCCCAGCGACTCCAGCACCGTAAAGCCATAGTCCGCCTCCGGCGTGCGCCAGGCGTCGAAAGTGACGGGCAGCAGCGGGGGGCCGGCGAATAGCCGCCCCACGGCGAACGACACCGCGATGATGAGGCCGCCGACCAGCGCCAGACCGCCGTAATCGCGCTGCTCGGAGTCGAGCAGCGGCAGGGTGATGCGTCCGAGCAGACGGTGTTCCCCGGCGAGGCGGAACATCATCAGGATCAGGTCGCGAGTTCTGGGCTGAAGGAAAGCGTAAACCCGCGCCGTCAACCAGACCGCGAACCAGAGCAGGGCGATGAGGCCGAGCCCGAGGCCGACCAGCCTGGCCGTCGTTCCAGAGGCCAGTTCCAGCGATGCGCCGAACAGGATGCCGGGGGCCAGGAAGACCGGAACCCACAAGGCTGCCGCCACGGCGCTGTAACCGACGAAGCGGCCGGCCGGCATACCGGCCATGCCGGCCACCAACGGAACGATACCGCGCACGGCGCCGAAAAACCGCCCGAACAGGACGCTATGACCTCCATAGCGCCGGAAGAAGCCGATGCCGCGCTCCAGCACGGCCGGGAAGCGGCTGAACGGCCAAGTGGTGCGGATCCGCTGGCGATGGCTCCAGCCCAGCCAGAAGCTGATGCCGTCGCCCAGCAGCGCCCCGCTCAGCGCCCAGGCGTAAGTGGAGGCGAAATCCATCGAGCCGCCGCCCACCAGCGTCCCGAAGGTGAAGATCAGCAGCGTGCCCGGCAGCAGCAGGCCGACCACCGCGAGCGATTCGGCCAGGACGATGGCGAAGACCGCCAGCCCGGCGAGATGCGGGTGCTGGCCGACCCAGAGATGGACGGTTTCCAGGCTCAAAGCCTGGCGAACACCCGCTCGGCCGCGGTGAGGGTGCGGTCCAGGACGTCATAGTCATGGGCCGCGGACACGAAACCTGCCTCGAAAGCCGAAGGCGCGAGGTAGACGCCCTCTTCGAGCATGCCATGGAAGAACCGGCGGAAACGCTCCTGGTCGCAGGCCATGACCTGCTCGAACCGGCTCACCCTTTGCTGTTCGGTGAAGAACAGGCCGAACATGCCGCCGACCCAGTTGACGCTCAAGGGAACTCCGGCTTGCTCGGCCCGGATCCTCAAGCCTTCGGCCAGATGGCGGGTCTTTTCCGACAGCTCATCGAAAAACTTGGGCCGCGACACCCGTTCCAGCGTCTTCAGCCCCGCCGCCATGGCCACGGGATTGCCCGACAGCGTCCCGGCCTGATACACCGGACCCAGCGGCGCGAGCTGCTCCATGATGTCGAGCCGCCCGCCGAAAGCGCCGACCGGCATGCCGCCGCCGATGACCTTCCCCAAGGTGGTCAGATCCGGGCAGATGCCGTAAAGCGCCTGGGCGCCGCCCAGGGCCACCCGGAATCCGGTCATCACCTCGTCGAAAATCAGCACCGCGCCGCTGGCGTCGCAGACATCGCGCAATGTTTCCAGGAAACCCGGAACCGGCGGCACGCAGTTCATGTTGCCGGCCACCGGTTCCACGATGATGCAGGCGATCTCGTGGCCATGGCGTTCGAAGGCTTCCCGGACCACGGCGGCGTCGTTGTAGGGGAGGGTCAGTGTGTGTTCGGCCAGGCTGGCCGGTACGCCGGGAGAACTCGGCACGCCCAGGGTGAGGGCGCCCGAGCCGGCCTTGACCAGAAGCGAATCGGAATGGCCGTGGTAGCAGCCCTCGAACTTCACGATCTTGTCGCGACCGGTATAGCCGCGCGCCAGCCGGATGGCGCTCATGGTCGCTTCGGTGCCGGAACTCACCATCCGTACCCGGTCCACAGACGGCACCAGCGCACAGACCATCTTGGCCATGGCCGTCTCGGCCACGGTGGGCGCGCCAAAACTCAGACCGCGATCGACGGCGGCATGCACCGCTTGCAGCACGTCCGGGTCGGCATGGCCGAGCACCATGGGTCCCCAGGAACCGACATAGTCGATGTAGGCCTTGCCGTCAGCGCCATAGAGGTAAGGCCCTTCGGCGCGTTCGACGAACACCGGTGTCCCGCCCACGCCGCGGAAGGCGCGGACCGGCGAGTTGACACCGCCGGGGATGAAGCGGTTGGCATCGGCGAAAAGGGTGGTCGAATCGAGCATGAACGACATTCTCCGAAAAATCGTTGAAATCAAGCCTTGGGCAATGTCACGCCGGTCTGGCCCTGATATTTGCCGCAGCGGTCGCGGTAGGAGGTTTCGCAGACGTCGTCGGCGCCGACGAACAGCACCTGGGCGACGCCTTCATTGGCATAAATCTTGGCGGGGAGCGGTGTGGTATTGGAAAACTCGAGGGTGACGTGACCCTCCCATTCCGGTTCCAAGGGCGTGACGTTGACGATGATGCCGCAGCGGGCATAGGTCGACTTGCCCAGGCAGATGGTCAGCACGTCGCGGGGGATGCGGAAGTACTCCACCGTCCGGGCCAGCGCGAACGAATTGGGCGGAATGATGCACACGTCCGACACCAGGTCGACGAAACTGTTCTCGTCGAAGTTCTTGGGATCGACGATGGCCGAGTTGATGTTGGTGAATATCTTGAATTCGTTGGAGCAGCGGACATCGTAGCCGTAGCTCGAGGTGCCGTAGGAGATGACGCCGATGCCGGCGTCCCCGCCATGCCTGACCTGATGCGGCTCGAACGGCTCGATCATGCCCTGCTCCTCGGCCATCTTCCTGATCCAGCGGTCTGATTTGATGCCCATGTCGATCCGCTCAGTTGTTCACGATGGCGATGGTGGGGAAGCGGCTGCTGTAATCCTTGGCCTTGAGCGCCAACCGCGCCGCGATCTTGCGGGCGATGCTCCGGTACATCCGGGCCGGCTCGCTGTCCGGCGCGGCGATCACCGTGGGCCGGCCGCCGTCGGCGCTCTCGCGGATGCTGCGGTCCAGCGGCAACTGGCCGAGCAGTTCGGTGCCGTACTTCTGTGCCATCTTCTCGCCGCCGCCCTCGCCGAAAATCGGCTCGGCATGGCCGCACTGGCTGCACACGTGGACGCTCATGTTTTCGATGATGCCCAGCACGGGGATGCTCACCTTCTCGAACATCTTGAGACCCTTTTGCGCGTCCAGCAGGGCGATGTCCTGCGGGGTGGTGACGATCACCGCCCCGGACACGGGAATCTGCTGCGCCAGCGACAGCTGGATGTCGCCAGTGCCGGGCGGCAGGTCGACGATGAGGTAATCGAGGTCTTCCCACAAGGTGTCGCTCAGGAGCTGCTGCAAGGCGCCGACGACCATGGGACCGCGCCAGATCATCGGGGTGTCTTCATCGATCAGATAACCGATGGACATGGATTGGAGGCCGTGCGCGACGATCGGGTGGATTTTCCTGCCCTCCGTTTCGGGCCGTCCGGACACTCCCAGCATCAGCGGCTGGCTGGGGCCGTGGATATCGGCGTCGAGAATGCCGACCCGCGCACCTTCCGCCGCGAGGGCCAGCGCCAGGTTGACCGCCGTGGTCGACTTGCCCACCCCGCCCTTGCCCGAGGCGACCGCGACGATGTTCCTCACCCCCGGCATCGGCTTCAAGCCCTTCTGCACGGCATGGGAGACGATGTCCGACACGATGTCGATATCGACTTCGGCCGCCCCGGTCGCGGTGCGAATCGCCGCCTTCGCGGCCTGCGCCAGTTCGTCGCGGCAGGAAGCGGCGGGATAGCCCAGCGCGATGCGCAGGCTCACGCGGTCGCCGTTCACATCGATCTTTTTCACCGACTTCGCGGCGAGCCAGTCGACGCCGAGGTTGGGATCGATGAAGTTTTTCAGGGCGGTTTCGACATCCGCCGTTGTAACGCTCATTTCGGGGCTCCTGACTAGGCATGTCTTGGACTGAATGGCGGCTAGTTTACCCGCAAACGGTCGAGGCGGAATCGGATACCTCTCACGGCGGCAGCTCCCGCGCTGCGCCGAACGGCCCGAGGCAGGGAACAGCGCGGACAGGGAGCGGGATCACCCGGCTGAGCAACACGGCGTTCCTGCCGCGCGGCTTTACCTGCCTTCCGATTTCACTTAAGTTGTGGCCACCGCCATTGCACCCACCCGAGGAAGAGGACACGGACTCATGAGCAATTTGCCGGCCGGGCTGAAATATGCCAAGACCCACGAGTGGGCCCGCCAGGAACCCGACGGAACCGTCAAGGTGGGGATTTCCGACCATGCCCAGGAAGCGCTGGGGGATCTGGTGTACCTGGAACTGCCGGCCATCGGCCGCCGAGTCGGCGCCGGGGAGGCGTGCGCCGTGGTCGAATCGGTGAAAGCGGCATCGGACGTCAACAGCCCCTTGAGCGGAGAGATCGTGGCCCGCAACGAGGCTCTGACCGATTCGCCGGAACGGGTCAACCAGTCGCCCTACGAGGCCTGGCTGTTCGCCGTGAAGCCTGACGACATCTCCGAACTGGACCGGCTGCTCGATGCCGAAGGCTACCGCGCCATCGCCGAGAATTGAAAAGAGAGCGGGAAAAACCCGGCCCGCTCCCTCATTCGAATGGCGCTCATGGCGACAGTATGCTTTTCACCGCATCGTACTTGGGCGCCGTCCCCTGGTCGCGGTATTCCAGCAGTCCCCAAGCCCCCCATTTCGAATAGGGCTCCACGCTGTTCCACAGGTTGTAGAGTCCGCCGCCCGCGGCGCTCCAGGCGTTCAGGTGCTGGGCATAGGCCGCGCCCATGCGGCTGTCGCGGTTGGCGGCCAGGAACAGGTCGGTGACGGCATTGTTGTCGACCACCGCACCGACTCCCGCCAGGTGCTGCCCGCCTTCGTAGGCGATCAGCGCCAGGCCGTATTCCGCTGCGACGGCCTTGTTCTGCAACATCTGCTGCCTGGCGTCCTCCAGCGCACCTCCCGCCGGGCCGTTGGCGAACGAGCCTCCCTGCAGGAGTTCGGCGAACAGGCTGGCCAACCCGCCGTCGGCCTGGCCGGTCCACGCATTCACGACCGTCTGATTCTCCGGCAAGCCGATGTAATAGCCGAAATAGGGCGCGATGGCCAACGCCCGGATGTTGTGCTGCACGCACGAGGTTCCGCCGTTTTCCGCCGCCCATAGCGGACAATCCAGCGACTGCCTGGCGGTCCAGGTGTTGGCCGCCTGGGCGCCCATGACGCAGATCACCCGCCCGAACGACGTTCCCCAGACCGCCTTCCAGATGTCGCAGACCTGCGCGGTCCGCATGCCGTACCATTGCAGCCGCTTGCCGAAGGTCGTATCGCCGGCGCTGGGCCAGCGCGTCAGGGCCTGGTTCTCCATCCAGCTGCCGGCGGAAAACGCGCCGTTCCAGGCTTCATTGCTGTATTCGACGTAGACTTTGCGGCTTGCGGCGAGCGTGTTCTTTACCAGGGTGGCGAAATTGCGCACATAGTCGTCGTCCGCATGCGTCGGAACGTTTACCCAGATATCGGCGTTCAACTGATTGCCGAGCGCCACCGCCATTTCCACCGGGCCGCCGTCGCCCTGGTCGGATACCCAGGTCACGTCATCGGGCATGGTGCGGTCGGCCCAGAGTTCGACCCGCGAGTTGTTGGTGTTCTGGAACGCCATGAAGCGGACGGCTTTGAAGCCCGCCAGGTTGCGGAGGAATCTGGGGTCGAACGGCTGGGCGGCATGAACTTGTTCGAACGACTGGCAGGAACCGTAGTTTGGGCAAGTGGGCGATGCCGCCGACGGGTCGCAATACGACGCAGCATCACTGCTGCACACCCCGCCGGCCTGCAACACTCGTATGTTCCTGAGGTAATTGCCGGTCTTGTTGGGATCGGTGGCCTTGATGGAGAGCTGGAACCAGCTCTGGACCCCATCGGTCGAGACGTCGATGACGTCGCGGCCCGGGGAGGACAGCGAGGAATTCCTGCTCGCGCCGCGACCGTAAGCCAAAGTGCCTTCACCGTCATAAAGGACGACGAATCGTCCCGCTGGGGTGGCGGAATTCAGGCCGGTGGGAACCAGGGTCGCGACCGACGTATAGTTGGTGCCAGTGTTCGCGCCCTGGCCAGGGTCGGGCAATGAACGCGGATAGCCGTTCGAATCCAGCACCAGCTTGGCCTGCTCCCGCGTGTTCCAGGCGCTGCCGCCGGGCTCCACGAAAGTACTGCAGTTGGGGTCCTGATAAGGGTCGCACTGGGTCAGCCAGGGCTCCGACAGCTTGAACAGGTTCAGGAATGGCACCTCGGTCCCGTAGTAGGACAGCCCGGTCATGTTGATGCCGATCGGACTCGCCGCCGCGCCCGGCGTCGGCGTCGGCGTCGGCGTCGGCGTCGGCGTCGGCGTCGGCGTCGGCGTCGGCGTCGGCGTCGGCGTCGGCGTCGGCGTCGGGGTCGGGGTCGGGGTCGGGGTCGGGGTCGGGGTCGGGGTCGGGGTCGGGGTCGGGGTCGACGAGCATCGTGTCCCGTTGAGCGTCATGCCGGCGGGAATTCCGTTGACCCCGGCGTAGGTGGCATCGAATCCAAACTCGATGATCCCCCCGCTCGCCACCTCGCGGTTGGAATCCAGGTTGCGCACTTTGACCTCGGATCGCTTTTGCGACCATCGGCCATTCCACAGCCTGGTGATCCTCTGGCCGTTCGGCATGTCCCACGCCACGGTCCATTCGCTCAGCGCGCTGGCCATGTTGGTCACCTTCACCCCGGCGGTAAACGTGGTCGCCGCCTGGCTCGTGATGGTGTACTCAAAGGTGCACGCATTGGCCGCCCAAGCCGGAGCACTGGAAACAGCCCAAACACCCAGGCCCAGGGCCCACGGCCAACCTGGCTTTTTCATGCAACCGCTTCGCTTCGTATCCATGGCTCACTCCACTTCTTGGGCCGGCAGCGGGCGCTCCCTGACGGATGCGCGGCCTGAGACCCGTTCAATGCCGGCCGATTGGCATCATCCTGGCGGTGAAACACGCCGTGACGTCCTCGACAACTAGCATAGCCCTTTTTCGCGTTCCCTTTGAGGATCGCGTCACAACACGGCTGTAATCTCTGTGTGTGATAGTGGCTGATTGCAACTTTGGCTTGTGACAACCGTTTTTGAAGGAAATTGCATGGCTGGACAACATCTCAAGGGCTTTGCCCGCCTCTACGCCGCATTCGTCCATTCTCTCTCCGGCTTCCGCGCCACCTGGCGCCACGAAGAGGCTTTTCGCCAGGAGTGCTGGCTGGCCCTGGCCGGCGTGCCGGTCGGCCTCTGGTTGGGCCAGTCGGGGATCGAGCGGGCATTGCTGGTGGGCGTGCTGATCAACGTCCTGATCGTCGAGCTGCTCAACACCGCCGTCGAGGTGACGATCGACCGCATCGGCATCGAGCGGCACAATCTGTCCGGCCGGGCCAAGGACATCGGCTCCGCGGCGGTGCTGAGTTCGCTGATCCTGGCCGGCGCCGTGTGGCTGCTTGTCTTGATTCGTTGAAACACTCTCGGCACACTAGACCGTTCAATTCCGACGACAGCAGGACGATACCGGCATGAGCGCTCTCATCTGCGGCTCCATGGCCTATGACACCATCATGGTGTTTCAGGACCGTTTCAAACACCACATCCTGCCCGATCAGGTTCATATCCTGAACGTTTCCTTCCTGGTGCCCGAGCTGCGCCGCGAATACGGCGGCTGCGCCGGGAACATCGCCTACAACCTCAAACTGCTGGAACACGACCCGTTGCCGATGGCCACCGTCGGCAAGGATTTCGGGCCGTATGCGCAATGGATGGCCTATTGCGGCATCCGGCGCGACTACATCCGCACGGTCGAGGATAGCTACACCGCGCAGGCGTACATCACCACGGACATGGACGACAACCAGATCACCGCCTTTCATCCGGGAGCGATGTCCTTCTCCCATCTCAACGACGTGCCGACCGATGCCGGCATCCGCCTCGGCATCGTGGCACCCGACGGCAAGGACGGCATGATCCAGCATGCGCGCCAGTTCGCCGATGCCCGCATCCCCTTCATTTTCGACCCGGGCCAGGGCATGCCCATGTTCGACGGCGAGGAGCTGCTGAAGTTCGTGGAACTGGCGAACTGGGTCACGCTGAACGACTACGAGGCGCGTCTGATGCAGGAGCGCACCGGCCTGAATCCGGCCCAACTCGCCGAACGGGTCGATGCCGTGATCGTCACGCGCGGCGCCGGCGGCTCGGTCATCTACGCCGCCGGCACCTGCCATGAAATCCCCGCCGCGCGTCCCACCGCCGTGCTCGATCCCACCGGCTGCGGCGATGCCTACCGGGCCGGGCTGATCTACGGCCTGCTCGAAGACCTGGACTGGGTGACCACCGGCCGCATCGCCTCGCTCATGGGCGCGATCAAGGTGGAAACCGCCGGCACCCAGAATCACAGCTTCTCGCTCGGGGCCTTCCGGGAACGCTTCCGCGAAAACTTCGACTACACCTTCTGACCGTGCAGCAGACCCGCCGGCTCATCGAGATCATGGCCCGCTTGCGGGACCCGGAGACGGGCTGCCCGTGGGACCGCCAGCAGGACTTCGCCAGCCTGATCCCGTACACGCTGGAAGAGGCCTACGAGGTCGCCGATGCCATCGAAAGAGGGGATTTCACCGATCTGCGCGACGAGTTGGGCGATCTGCTCTTGCAGGTCGCGTTCCATTCGCGGATGGCGGAGGAACAGGGGCTGTTCGATTTCGAAGCCGTCGCCGCCGCAATCGCCGACAAGCTGGAGCGGCGCCACCCGCACGTCTTCGCCGGCATCGACTTCGACAGCGACACAGCACGGCTGCGCTACTGGGAGGCGTCCAAGCTCGAAGAAAAATCGGAGAAAACCGGCCAAACCCCCGGCAGCGTTCTCGAAGGCGTCGCCGCCGCGCTGCCGGCCTTGATGGAGGCCCAGAAACTGCAGAAGCGCGCGGCCCGCCACGGCTTCGACTGGGATTCAGCCGAAGCGGTGTTCGGCAAGGTCCGGGAAGAGCTCGGCGAACTGGAACAAGCCGTCGCCTCGGGCGATACGGCGCATGTGCGGGAGGAACTGGGCGATCTGCTGTTCGTGTTGGTCAACCTCGCCCGCCATCTGGACGTGGATGCCGAAACCGCGCTGCGCAACGGCAACCGCAAGTTCCGCCGGCGTTTCCAATTCATCGAGGAATGCGTGAACCGGACCGGCAAGCGGCTGGCCGACTGTAGCCTGGCCGAACTCGATGCCTTCTGGGACGAAGCCAAGCGGGCCGGGCACTGATTCATGGGCTTGGCGCTCTGCCACCAGCACCGCTGGGACTTGAGCCCAAAGGAAGCGGCCAACCTGCAGGCCCAGCTCCGCCCGCTGGTGCTGGTCGAAGACGCGCTTCCTGCCGAAATCCGCGCTGTAGCCGGCGTGGACGTAGGCTTCGAGGACCAGGGCAGAACCACCCGGGCCGCGGTCGCCGTGCTCGAATTTCCCAGCCTCCGCCTGACAGACCAGGCCATCGTTCGCCAGCCGACCCGTTTCCCCTACGTTCCCGGCCTGCTTTCCTTTCGCGAGCTGCCCGCGCTGCTCGAAGCGCTGGAGCGGCTGAATCGCCTGCCCGAACTCATCCTGGTGGACGGCCACGGCTACGCGCACCCGCGGCGTTTCGGCATCGCCTGCCATCTCGGGGTGCTTACGGGAATTCCGACCATCGGCGTCGGCAAGACGCGCCTCGTCGGAACACATGGAGACTTGGGGGAGGAACGGGGACGTTGGATCCCGCTGATCGACCGGGAAGAAACCATCGGCGCGGTCGTGCGGACCCGCAGGGGCGTCCAGCCGGTTTACGTCTCGGTCGGCCACCGGCTGAGCCTGCCGACCGCGGTGGACTGGGTACTGAGCTGCGCCCCCCGCTATCGCCTGCCGGAAACGACCCGGCAGGCGCACCGTCTTGCTTCCGGCTAACGCGGGAAGCTATTTCTTCAGCTCGCTGTCGCGATAATGGGGATCGAGCCAGCAGCGGGGCAGATCCTCGCCGGAGGGAAATACCAACTCCGACTTGGCGAACTTCTCCGGGTCCTGCAGCTCCTCCCCGTAGTGCAGGCGGCCGGGCACCATCTTGTGCATCGGATTGAACAAATCGCCGAGGCCGAGTATTTCGACCAGATGTCCGTTCTGTTTTTTCTTGAGAAACATGGGTCTTCTCCATCTGTGGCTGAAACGGCAACCCGAAGGCGATTCGCATGGCGACGATCGATCCATCGGTCCCGCGCAAAGACTACTCCCACCGTGAAAACATTTTCAACATCGCGGTGCGCTTCGAGATCACCCTCGCGGCCTAAGCAGCATCGCATTGATCGCCAGGGTGAGGCGCCGGGGCGCCATCTGCCCGCCAAACGCGAGAAGTTTCGCGAACAGCCCGGGAACACAGACCATCCGGCCCCGCTGCATTGCGCAATAGCCCGCCTTCGCCACCGACTCGGGCCGACGGGTCATGAAGGAGCGGTATAGCAGGGTCTTGGCGAAATCCCCCGCTTCCTGGAACCGGGTATCGACCGGGCCGGGACATAAGGCAGTGACGCTGACCCCCGACCCTCGCAGCTCGGCGCCGAGCCCTCCGGAAAAAGAAAGCACGAACGCCTTGGAGGCATAATACGCCGCCGCCCCGGGGCCGCCCGGCTGCAGGGCGGCGAGCGAGGCCACGTTCAGAATCCTGCCGGATCGGCGCATCAGCATGGCGGGCAGGAACCGCTTGGTGAGATGAACCACGGCGGCCGTGTTCAACCGCATCATCGCCAGTTCGTCCTCCAGCCGCGTATCCCGGAAACCGCCATGCACTCCGACTCCCGCGTTATTGACCAGATAGTCGACGGTAATCCCCGCCGCAGTCACGGCAGCGTGGACGGAGGCAGGCGCTTCCGGCTCGGACAGATCCGCCGCGATGGTCATCACGTCGATGCCGTGGCGGCTTCTGAGCTGCTCGGCGAGGGCGTCCAGACGATCCCGGTGGCGGGCCACCAGGACCAAGCCAATGCCATCGGCGGCAAACAGCCAGGCGAGTTCGGCGCCGATCCCGGAAGAAGCCCCGGTGATCAGTGCCGTTTTCTTGCCATCGGTCGTCACGTTCATGACAGTATCTCCCTTGCGGTTTCACCCCCTTTCGACATTCCCCGGCCGGCGCTAGAGCTATTCGTCGATCGCCACGATCCGGGGAATGTGCCGGCCGCCCTCGAAGCCGGTCGAAAGAAAGGTCTCCACGATCTTCTTGGCCATGTCCAAAGTGACGATGCGCTGGCCCATGGCGATGCAGTTGGCGTCGTTGTGCCAGCGGGTGAGGTAGGCGGTTTCCTCGTTGAAGCAGTAGCCGCAGCGGCAGCCCTTGACCCGGTTGGCGACGATGGCTTCGCCGTTGCCGCTGCCGCCGAGGACGATGCCGCGCTCGACTTCACCGCGGGCCACGGCCACGGCGCAAGGGCGGATCCAGGTGGGGTAATCGGTGCGCTCGTCGCTGAAGCAGCCGTAGTCGACGACGTCATGGCCGAGCGAGGTCAGCCAGGCGCGGAGCTGTTCCTTGTGGTCGAAACCGGCGTGATCGGATGCGATGCCTATTTTCATGGGCGGATTCCTTACGTAGGGTTGGGGGCGGTCGGCCCGGTCACAGATGCGCCAGCACGGCCTCGGCATTCGAGACTTCGAACTTGCCGGAGGCTTCGACGCCGAGGTATTTGACCACGCCGTCGTCGACGATCATGGCGAAGCGGTGGCAGCGGATGCCCATGCCGTTGGCAGTGAGGTCGCGGTCGAGGCCGAGCTTTTTGACATAGTCGGCGCTGCCGTCGGCCATCATGCGCACCTTGCCGCCGGCCTTTTGCTCCCGGCCCCAGGCGGCCATCACGAAAGCGTCGTTCACGGCCATGCACCAGATTTCATCCACGCCCTTGGCCTTGAGCCGGTCGTAGTTGGCCACGAAGCCGGGCAGATGCTTGACCGAACAGGTGGGGGTGAATGCGCCGGGCACGCCGAAGATCACGAGCTTCTTGCCTTTGGCCTGTTCGCCGACATCGAGCGCCTTGGGATTCATCGGACAGGCGGTGGCCGGATCGAACTCGGTGCATTCGGTGAGCGTGCCGTCGGGCAGGCGATCTCCTACTTGGATGGTCATGGAATATCCTCCGGATGTTTCGTTATAGGATTGGCGAAACGGAGAATGGCCCAAGCGATTGCGGAAGTCAAAACCTGACCGCCGATAAAACCTCATGAGTTTCATGGATTTAGAACGTCGAGCCGGCGCCGCCGTCCTGTGCTAGAGTCCCCGCCTTGAACCTGCGATCAGGAGACCCACCATGGACAAGCCATCGAAACTCCGCTGGGGCATCCTCGGCGCGGCCCGCGTCAACGAGCGCCTGATGCCCGCCATCGTCGAAGCCTCCAATTCCGAACTCATCGCCATCGCCAGCCGGCGCCCCGGCGCCGCCGCGGCAACCCTGGCCAAATATGCCCCGCACGAGCAAGGCGTGCGCACCTACGACCAGCCCGAAGCCTTGCTCGCCGATGCCGAGGTGGAGGCCGTCTATCTCCCCATGGCCAATCACGAGCACGCCGAATGGGCGGTGCGGGCGATCCGGGCCGGCAAGCACGTCCTGTGCGAGAAGCCGATGGCGCTGACAGTGGCGGATATCGAGGCAATCGAAGCCGCCGCCCGCGAGCACGGCGTCACGGTCATGGAAGGCTTCATGTACCGCTTCCATCCCCAGCACGCCCGGGTGCTGGAGATCGTCCGCTCCGGCGCGATCGGCGACGTGCGCTATGCCCGCGCCAGCTATTCGTTCATGATGCGCCCGGCCCGGCGTTACCGTCTGGAGCACGATGTATGGCACGGCGGCGGCGCGATGTGGGACATCGGCCCGTATGCGGTACATTCCTTGCGCCTGTGCTTCGAACAGGACCCGATCGCAGTGGCGGCGATGGCGAAATACGTCGAAAGCGGCGCAGACGTCGCCACCAGCGGCATGATCGAATTCGGCGACGGCCGGCGCGGCCATTTCGACATCAGCTTCGAATGCGCGCGGCGCTCGGAGTACGAGATCACCGGCACCCTGGGCGGCGTGAAATGCCATGCGGCCTGGCAGAATCCGGGCGACGTGCCGGTCATCTCGTGGTGGACCGAGGACGGCCGCCAGTGCGTCGAACAGCTACCGGTGGCCAACCATTTCCGGCTGGAGATCGAGCATTTCGCCGACTGTGTGCTGAACGGCAAGCCGCCGCTGCTGTCGCTGGACGATGCCAAGATGAATTGCCGGACCATCGTGGCCGCGCTGGCATCCGCCGCCAGCGGCGAATCGGTCAAGCTGGCCGGATAGCGCACCCTTCATTGAACCCCAGGGAACCCCATGAAGAAATTCATCGACACGATCGACGGCTTTCTCGACGAAAGCCTGCGCGGCTTCGCCAAGGCCCATGCCGATATCGTCGATTTGAGCCCCGAGCCCCGCTTCGTCTCCCGCAAGGCCCCGGCCAAGCCGGGCAAGGTGGCGCTGGTTTCGGGCGGAGGCTCGGGGCACGAGCCCCTGCATACCGGCTTCGTCGGCCTCGGCATGCTGGATGCGGCCTGCCCCGGCGAGGTGTTCACCTCGCCGACGCCGGATCAGATGCTGGCGGCGGCCCAGGCGGTGGATCATGGCGGCGGCATCCTGTTCATCGTCAAGAACTACGCCGGCGACGTCATGAACTTCGAGATCGCCGCGGAGATGCTGGACGCCCCCCACGACTCGCTGCTGGTGCACGACGACGTCTCGCTCCCCGAAAACCGGGGCATGGGCCGGCGCGGCATCGCCGGCACCACGGTGGTGGAGAAGATCGTCGGCGCGGCGGCGGAAGCCGGCTACGATCTGGCCGCCTGCAAGGCCCTGGGCGAAAGGGTGGTCCATGCCACCGCCTCCATGGGCGTCGCCCTGACCAGTTGCACCGTGCCGGCCTTGGGCAAGCCGATGTTCGACCTCGGCGAACGGGAGATGGAAATGGGGGTCGGCATCCACGGCGAACGCGGCCGGGAGCGCATGGCGCTGGGCAGCGCCGGCGAGATCGTGGACTACATCGCCGCCGTCATCGACGACGAGCTGCAGCCGCAACCCGGCCAGCCCGTGCTGCTGCACGTCAACGGCTTCGGCGGCACCCCGCTGATCGAGCTGCATCTGATGTACGAACTGGCGCACCGCCACTGGAGCGGACGCTCCGTCGACATCGCCCGCTCCCTCGTGGGCAATTTCACCACCTCGCTGGACATGGCCGGCTGCTCCCTCACCCTGACCCGGCTGGACGAGGAAATGCTCCGGCTATGGGACGCGCCGGTGCACACGGCGGCCTTGCGCTGGGGGTGCTGAGGCGGCCGGGGGAGTCAAGACGCGCATCTCGCCCAGATCCCGTAGATTCCGTAGGGCGGATGCCGACAGGCGATCCGCCGACCAAGTGACCCGTTTCGACCCGGCGGAACCCGAAAAAGACGGTTCCGCCCTACCGCGATTTTGCGGCCAAGACCTCGGCGATGGCCGAAATCATCAACTGGCTGCTGCGGGCGCCGGCATCGACGTGACCGATGGCGCGCTCCCCCAGGAATGAAGCGCGGCCCTTGGTGGCGATCATGTCGCGGGTGGATTCCATGCCCGCCTCGGCGGCGCGGCTCACCTCATCCACCCATTGCGGCACAGACAGGGACCGTTCCACGGCGGACCTCAGGGCGTCCGCCACCGGAATCAGCACGTCCAGCATGGTCTTCTCGCCCAAATCGGCCTTGCCGCGCGCCTTCATTGCCTCCACGCCCTGAGCGAACGCCTCGGCCAGATTCGGCCGATTCATCTCCCGATCCTTCAGCGCCTTGCCCATGGCGATGAACAACGTGCCGTACAGCGAGCCCGACGCCCCGCCCACCGACGACATCAGGGTCATGCCGATTTTCTGCAGAGCCGCCGGCCAGTCCAGTGCCGAGATACTTTCGGCCTGCTTCGCCAGGGCGTCCAGCCCACGCTGCAAGTTGAGGACATGATCGCCATCGCCTATCGCCCGATCGAGAGCGGTCACCTCCTCGGCATGGGTCTGGATAGCCGAAGCGGCGCCTTGGACCAGGCTGGGGATGAGATGGGGAGTCGCTGGCATCGGATCACCTTTCATGCAGAGGGTGGAAGCTGAAGCGTGTGGTGACTTCGATCAACGCCTCCAAGGGCGATGAATGTCGAATCGTCTGCTTGCGCAGGGCCGTCCCCACCAGGATGCTTCAGGGCTTGAGCGCGGCCGCTTCTTTCGCCAAGCGGGTGATGTCCGCCCAGTTCCCGGCGGCAACCCGATCCTTGGGCGTCAGCCAGGAGCCGCCGACGCAGACCACGTTGGGGAGCTTGAAGAAATCCGGGGCGTTCTGGGCGTTGATGCCGCCGGTCGGGCAGAACCGCACCTGCGGGAACGGACCGCGGAAGGATTCCAGCATCTTGACGCCGCCGGCGGCCACCGCGGGGAAGAATTTCATCACGGTCAGGCCGCCTTCGAGCACCTGCATCACCTCGGTGGTGGTAGCGACGCCGGGGAAGAACGGCAGCTTGCTGTCGACGATCGCCTTGAGCAGGGTCGGGGTGGTGCCGGGGGAGACGCCGAACTGGGCGCCGGCGGCGATCGAAGCTTCGAGCTGGGCCGGGGTGGCGATGGTGCCGACGCCGACGATGGCGTCCGGGACGTCCCGGCGGATGGCCTTCACGGCGTCGAGGCCGGCGGCGGTGCGGAGGGTGATTTCCAGCACGCGGATGCCGCCCTCGACCAGGGCGCGGGCCAGCGGCACGGCGTCTTCGGGGCGGTCCACCACCATCACGGGCATGACGCTGGTGGCGTCGATGATCTGATCCAGAGTCATAGTTTTTCCTAAGCGGTTAAGGAAGGCGCGCCTCAGCGGCCGCCGTCGTCGAAATGGAAGGTGAAAGCGCCGCGTTCCGGCGTATCCGCCAGGTGGCGGAAGCCGCTGAACAGCTCCCGTCCGCAGCCGAACTGGTTGCCGGACAGATCGTCCGTCACCGGCTCGCGCAGCGACCAGCGGTCGGCCGGCACTTCGGCTTCCAGCTTGCCCTGCACGGCATCGAGCAGGATGGTGTCGCCGGTGCGCAGCAGGGTCAGCGCGCCGCCCATGGCGGCCTCCGGCGAGATGTGGATCGCCGCCGGCACCTTGCCGGAAGCGCCGGACATGCGGCCGTCGGTGATGAGGGCGACCTTGAAGCCGCGGTCCTGCAGCGAGGCCAGGGCCGGCGTGAGCTGGTGCAGCTCGGGCATGCCGTTGGCGCGGGGGCCCTGGAAGCGCAGCACGGCGACGAAATCGCGCTCCAGCTCGCCGCGCTTGAAGGCGTCGATCAGCTCGTCCTGGCTCTCGAACACGATGGCGGGAGCGCGCACCACCCGGTTTTCCGGCGCCACCGCCGAGACCTTGATGACGCCGCGGCCGATGTTGCCGGTGACCAGGCGCAGGCCGCCGTCCGGGCTGAACGGTTCGCTCGCCGGGGCGAGCACCGCCGGGTCGTGACTCTTTTCCGGCGCATCGCGCCAGGCCAGGGTGCCTTGATCCAGCCAGGGCTCTTCCGCCCAGCGGCGCAGGCCGGGGCCGAGAATGGTCTGCACGTCTTCGTGCAGCAGACCGGCATCGAGCAGCTCCCGGATCAGGAAGCCCATGCCGCCGGCAGCGTGGAAGTGGTTCACGTCGGCCTTGCCGTTGGGATAGACCCGGGCCAGCAACGGCACGACGGCGGAGAGGTCGTTGAAGTCGTCCCAGTTGATCTCGATCCCCGCGGCACGGGCGATCGCCACCAGGTGGATGGTGTGGTTGGTCGAACCGCCGGTCGCCAGCAGGCCGACGATGGCGTTGACGACGACGCGCTCGTCGACGATGTGGCAGAGGGCGGGCGCGGTGGCGTCCTGGGCCAGCTCCGCCGCCACCCGGGTGGCGGCGCGGGTCAGGGCGTCGCGCAGCGGCGTGCCGGGGTTGACGAAGGACGAGCCCGGCAGTTGCAGGCCCATGATCTCCAGCAGCATCTGGTTGCTGTTGGCGGTGCCGTAGAAGGTGCAGGTGCCGGCGCTGTGATAGGACCCCATCTCGGATTCGAGCAGCGCGTCGCGGCCGACCTTGCCTTCGGCGAAGGCCTGCCGGACCTTGGCCTTCTCCGAGTTGGGAATGCCGGACACCATCGGGCCGGCCGGCACGAACACGCCGGGCAGATGGCCGAAGCGCAGCGCGGCGATGAGGAGGCCCGGCACGATCTTGTCGCAGACGCCGAGGTAGAGGCCCGCGTCGAACACGTGGTGCGACAGCGCCACCGCAGTGGACAGCGCGATCACGTCGCGCGAAAACAGCGACAGCTCCATCCCGGTCTGACCCTGGGTCACGCCGTCGCACATCGCCGGCACGCCGCCGGCGACCTGGGCGGTGACCCCGGCTCGGCGGGCCTCCGCCTTGATGATCTCCGGGTAGTGCTCGTAGGGCTGGTGCGCCGAGAGCATGTCGTTGTAGGCGGTGACGATGCCGATGTTCGGCGCCGTCGCGGCCTTCAGCACCAGCTTGTCGTTGGTGGGCGTCGCCGCGTAGGCGTGGGCCACGTTGGTGCAGGCGATGTGGGAGCGTTCGACGCCCTTCTGACGGGCGCGGTGCATGAGTTCGAGATAGGCCGCCCGGCGGTCGTGGCTGCGGGCGCGGATGCGGTCGGTGACGTCGACCAGCGTGGGGTGCAGGAACATATCGTCGTTGATGCTCTTCTTCTGTGGAGGCGCTGGGAAGCGCCCATCGCCGGGGATAAATCCTTCGCATTTAAGCCAAGCCGGAAACGAGTGTCAAGAAACGGCAACACACTGTCTTCTTCGGTGAATTTCCCGTTCTGGCACCGTGGCATGAGCGTACATACGCTTTCAGATATTCGGTATACGCGCAGCGTAGACAAATAAATCAACTAACTTCATAGTATTTTTCTAGTCTTGTAGCTTTTTTGTCTTCTGTGGGAGTGGTTTGTACGTGACCATCACGCCAGAGCAGTGCCGTATGGCACGTGCCGGATTGAGCATCAGCCAAGCTGATTTGGCGCGACAAGCAAATGTTGCGCCAGCGACTATCGCGGAATTCGAGAAGAGGAGGAGGACACCTTATGACCGAACCGTGCGCGACATCCAACGTGTTCTCGAGGAAGCAGGGGCAACTTTTGTCGACGGCGGCGTGACGCTCACGTTGGAGCAAGAAAAATGACCAGTACAGCAATCAAGATACCCACCGACGTTCCGTTTGAGGGCACGACAAGGGTCAGTGTCGATTGGCTCAAACTCGACCGGGAGAACCCGCGCCTCGTGGGAGCAAGTGCGCTCACGACAGAGGAAAGCATCGTGGCGCAGCTTTATCGCGGAGAGGAATTGGGTGAGCTGCTTCAGTCGATTGCAGCGAACGGCTATCTGGACATCGAGCCGCTGATTGTCTGGTTTGACCCTGCCGATCAAAAATTCACGTGTCAAAAATTCACGGTACTCGAAGGCAACCGCAGGCTCGCAGCGATCAGGCTCTTTCGCGAACCTGCACTTGTTGAGGCCGTCGCCAAGAGTGAGCGCCTGAGGATCGGCGTGCCCGAGATCAGTCCAAAAGTAGAGGCGACGCTTGCGCAGGTCTCCGTTTATCGCGTTCGAGGCCGGGATGCCGCCCGGTCGTTCATCGGCTTCAAGCACATCAACGGGGCGGCGAAGTGGGAATCCTACGCGAAGGCAAAATTCGCGGCCGAGTGGTACAAATCCGGCAATGTGTCACTGGAGGAAATTTCCGAGAAGATCGGCGACCGACATGACACCATCAAGAGAATGGTGGCCGCGATCTATGTTCTGGAGCAAGCAGAGCGCGCGAATATCTTTTCTCTGTCGGATCGAAATGTCACGAAGTTCAATTTCTCCCACCTGTATACGGCCCTCTCTCGGTCCACTTACATGACCTACTTGGGGTTAGAGACCGCATGGTCACGCTATGACCCCCAACCCGATCCCGTTCCTGCCGACAAGCTGGATCGGCTACGGGAAGTACTGGTGTGGATTTACGGCTCTAAGGAAGACGATAATAAAGAGCCGGTTGTTCGGTCGCAGAATCCTGACATCAAGAACCTTGGTGAGACGCTTGCCAGTGCTGAAGGTCTCCATATCCTGCGTGCAGGCGGCACGCTGGCGGAAGCTCACGCGAGTACCCGGCCTGCCGACGAAACTCTCTCGGCAGCGCTTATTCGAGCCCGCAGCACGCTCCGCGAGGCGGCGAACAGCCTGCGGGGCTATGACGGACGCGACCAATCGCTTTTGAACATCGCGGAGGACGTTTCCGAGACTGCGCAGACTATCTTTGATCGCATGAGGAAAAAATATAAGGATGCCATAGGGGACGGCAGTGGCAATTGAACTTTACTTTCCTCACGATGAAATTGATACCAAGAACCCGAATTTTGATCTAGCGGCCGATTATCTGGAATTGACCGCTTTCTTTTCGGATCAGTCGAGAGCATTCACAAAAGACCTGATTAATGCGACAGAGATAGGTGCCGACGAAGACTATAGCGACGTTGACGAAGAGATGACCGACCGGGAAGAGATCGTATCCGGTGCGATCAGGAGGATCGATGGCAGACTCCGTGCACTTGGTACATCCTATCCGTTCGCGTTGGACGAGAACGGTGATGTCCTGACATATGTTGGCCAGGAACCTTCATATGGGCAGGCGGCCTATATCCTGTCGCTGGTGTTGTCCCATCTGAAGGCTGTTTCTCCAATTCTCGATGGCTCGACTGTGTATCCTACAGACGCAGAAATCGTCGAACTGCGGAAATATTTCCAGTATTTCGCAACAGCGGCGTTGGCGGCTGAAGTGAACGGGCGAGCTTGGTCATTTGGACATCCACGGCCGGACAAGTCCACTTTTCACACGAAGCTTGCCGAGATTTGGAGCGTATTTCGTGACGGGGATATCCAGCCCGCGATTGGCGTCCCCGAAAGTCCTAAGGATGACCAGATCGATGTATTTGCGGCACGTATTCATCCTGACGGTTTGCCGGGTTTCCTTCTTGCCGCTGCGCAAGTAGCGACAGGCAACAACTGGCACGAAAAATCGCTTCGCCATCATCTGGAAAAAGTGTTCCCAAGCCGCTGGTTCGGGCAGCAGCCGGTGACGATGATGCTGTGCTACCACATCATTCCGTTTGCCCGCCCCGATGACAAATTCTTCGATGACTGCCGCAAACTGGGCAATGTTCTTCATCGTCTTCGCGTCCCCTATCGCGTCGCGGAGGCGCAAGGACTCCACGATCAAGGAATCGCTATCGAGGCGTTCGACCAACTCGCCGTAGCGGTGGATTGGGTGAAGGCATATGCGACGAGGGGAGTGGCAGCCGCATGAGGCACCGCTTTCATTCCATCTGCCCCTATTTCGCGATGTTTCCTGAAACCTTCGTGGCGAAGCATCTTGCTGCGACTCGTTTTAATGGCGTGGTATTCGATCCTTTTTGCGGTCGGGGTACCACCATTTTCGAGGCATTGTTGAATGGGAGGGAGGCCGCAGGTTGCGACCTTCACCCAGTGGCTGTCTGCATCACCGGTGCCAAGTGCAACCCACCGAACCGGGGCGAGGCGCTTGCTCGAATAGACGAACTGGAAGCGTCGTTATCGATTCTTCCCCCCCTCCCGCTTAGCGAGGAAATGGCTGAATTTTTCGCTGCCTGTTTCCATACAGATACGTATGAAGAAGTGCGTTTCCTTCGAGCCAATTTGGATTGGCGAAACGACAGGACAGATCGCTTCATTGCTGCTCTTTGTCTGGGGGCACTTCACGGCGAATCTCACCGGAGCCCGAACTATTTCAGCAATCGGATGCCTCGCACGATTAGTACCAAGCCAGCTTATTCGGTGCGCTGGTGGGTCAAACATGGCTACGCCGCTCCGCGCCGTGATGTTTTCGCTATTTTGCGCAATATGGTCGATTTCCGTTTTCGAACGCCGCCGCCAGAAAGCCGTGGTGAAGTCGTTGAGTCAGATGCCCGCAAAGCGAATATGGCTTTTCCGAATTTGGAAGGCAAGGTGACGGACATCATCACGTCCCCCCCTTACCTCGATACGACCAATTATCGCGAAGACCAGTGGCTCCGGCTTTGGTTCTTGGGCGAACCGCCCAAAAGCACCCAAGCTCGGGATGACGGGCGTCATTGCAACAGAACACTCTACTGGAGCTTTTTGAAGGAAGCGTGGGAAGGGGTCGCTCCTCTGTTGGCGCCACAGGCGAGAGTCGTAGTGCGGATCGGCGGACGAAAACTGTCTAAGGAAGAGATGTTCGCTAGCCTGTCGGCAAGCCTCAAAGACGCGACCGGCCGCCTTGTCAAGCCTGTCGACGACGGTGTGACGACACCTGTTAAACGGACGCAGGCTAACAGCTTTCGGGGCGCAAAAGCGTCACCTACTGTCGAACATGACTTTTGCTTCTTGATTAGTTGAAGCTCAACTTTAAGGGCTGTGATTGCAAGGCACCGACTGTGCTGGTGCCACACGATGCGATCAACGAATCGAAACGGTTGTCCAACTTTCTCCGATTCGATATCAAGGGGTAAGTATCCGTCCACTATCCCGGAATGGCTGCTTTCGAGCTCAATGCCCGTTGAAAAAACGCTCTCCGCCAGATTTTCGGCCTGTTGGGTAACCCATTGCAAGTCCTTTCCAATCCAGAGATGAGCCTGAAGGAGGGTTGAGGAAGCAGCGGTTCAGGCGGCGTTGGTTTGGGATTGGTTGATGAGTTGAAAGAGTTCAGCCCGAGCCTGATTCAAGCGTTGGGCGGCTTCATTATCGCTGTATCGGTTGGCGATGGCATCCAGTGGTTGGAAGGTGATGCCGGGCTTGAGGTATTCGGAGGCTTGGGGCAAGGATTTCCATTTCTCGTAGGGCGTCATCATGTCCTGGTAGCGGTAGTGTTTGCGAAGCTTACCTTTGGCATCGACCGATTCGGTGGGGAAGTGGCAGGGCCTGTGGAAGTTGAGATACTCGGTGAGCATGCCGCTGGTGAAGCGATTGACCGCCGCGGCGAAGCGGCCGGGGATATGGCTGTAGCCGAGGTGTTTGCGGAGGGTGGAGCCGTTTTTGGATTCGACCAGGGCATTATCGTTGGTCTTTCGAGCGCGAGACTTGGTCTGTTCGATACGGAGCTTTTCGAGCAGTTTGGCGACTTTCTTGTTGATGTACTCCGAGCCGTTGTCGGTGTGAAACCCCTGGATGGTGAAGGGGAAGCTGTTGAGGAGTTGGGTGAGCACCGGCACCAGGAAGTGCTCGCTGATCTTGGCCGTGGCAAAGACGGCTTGGAACGGGGTGACTTCATCCACCGCGTGGATCAGATACAGCCCCTTGATGCCGTCCAGATCGCCCTGATGGACCGAATCGATGCGCAGATAGCCGGGCTTGCCTTGGGGTGTGGGCTTGCGCCGTTCGCCGATCTGGACATGAACCGGGCGGGTCTTGTCGAAGCTGCCGCGCTGAGTCCGGTAGGTCTTGTGCTGGCGCAGGTTGTAGAGGTGGCCGTTTGAGATTCGCGCCAACCGTTCGAAGCGGGCGTCGCCGAAGACCTGGTGCATGCGCTCGCACAGCTTGCGTATCGCGGGGCCCGAGAGCGTGCCATGCAGCGCATCCGTCTCGGCCAGCAGGCGAACATCCTCCGCCGTGTAGCGCCGCGCCAAGGGCTTGGCGGGAGCTCGGCGGCGATCCTCGATGACACCCGCGCGGCAGAACTGAGTGATGGCGCGGGTCAGCTGGGCTCGGGACAGCCCGGTCACCTTGGCCAGGTAGCGGCGCAGCAGGCCCTTATCGGTCCGTGTGCAGTGCATGTAGCGAAAGCGCTTGAGCGTGTCCGTCATCCACAGATGGGCGGCGGTGCGGTCGGTGAGAGTGAAAGAAACGGGCTCATTGCCCTCCACGAAGGCGCGTACCTGCGCCAGGGTTTGAAGTCCTGCGGTCTGCAAAGTCACGATCACCTCTCCATGATCCCAACTTCGCCGCCTCCAGGCTCACCTCACACTGGAAACACGGCCCTCCCTTCAGGCTCATGTGTCATTGGACAAGGCTATTGCTCGACAGCCCCTATCGCGGCGACTAACATTGACCATTTTTGCCGGGCTTTCTTCGTTGCAGGTCCGGCGCGTCACTCGCACCCTGCCGGCCGCGAATCGGCGGGGGCCATAACAAGAGGATGTCAGCGGTGAGTCAGCTCCCATTTCCCGAATCGTTCAACATGGTGTTCTTCGGCGGCGCCGGCGACCTGGTCACGCGCAAGCTGTTGCCGGCGATGTACCAGTGCCACAAGAACGGCCTGCTGGTCGAAGCCGGCCGTATCGTCTGCGTCGACCGGCAGGACCTGAGCGAGGACGCGTTCCTCGCGCTGGCGGACGAAAAGGCCCGCCAGTTCATTCCCGCCGCCGATTGGGACGAGGCGGTGTGGGCGGCATTCCGCCAGCGTCTGGCTTATCTGCGCATCGACGCCACCCAGCCCGAGCAGTACGCTCCACTGAAAGAACGGCTGAAGAAGTCGCCAGCCGCGGTGACCGTGTTCTACCTGTCCACCGCGCCGTTCCTGTTCGCGACGATCTGTGCCCATCTGACCCGGCAGGGTCTCAACGGCCCCAACAGCCGGGTGGTGCTGGAGAAACCGCTGGGGCATGATCTGGCCTCCGCCAATGCGATCACCGCCGACGTGGACCGCTATTTCCACGAGAACCAGGTCTATCGGATCGACCATTACCTGGGTAAGGAGTCGGTGCAGAACCTGATGGCCCTGCGCTTCGGCAACGCGCTGTTCGAGCCGCTGTGGCGAAGGATGTGGATCCGCGACGTCCAGATCACCATCGCCGAGGACGTCGGCATCGGCACCCGCGCGGGCTTCTACGACAAGGCCGGCGCGCTGCGCGACATGGTGCAGAACCATCTGCTGCAGCTGCTCTGTATCGTGGCGATGGAGCCGCCGGCCAGCCTCGATTCCAACGCCATCCGCAACGAAAAGCTCAAGGTGCTGGAATCGCTGGTGCCGTTCACCGAAGAAGACGTGCATGAAAAGACCGTGCGCGGCCAGTACCGCGCCGGCCTCTGCGGCGGCAAGGCGGTACCGGGCTATCTGGAGGAAGACGGTATTCCGCCCGGCAGCCACACCGAGACCTTCGTCGCCATCAAGGCGGAAATCGCCAACTGGCGCTGGGCCGGGGTGCCGTTCTACCTGTTCACCGGCAAGCGGCTGGCGGAGCGGCTGGCGGAAATCGTCGTCCACTTCCACGACGTCCCGCACCCGATCTTTCCGCTGCCCAAGAGCGGCGCCTGCGCGCCGGCCAAGCTGGTGATCCGGCTGCAGCCGGACGAATTCATCCGGCTCTATCTGTATGCCAAGCAGCCGGGCGATTCGATGGAGCTGCAACCGGTGTCGCTGGACCTGAACTTCGCCGAGCAGTTCAAGGTGCGCCGCGCCGAAGGCGGCTACGAGCGCCTGCTGCTCGATGCCATCCGCGGCAACCAGGCGCTGTTCGTGCGGCAGGACGAACAGGAGCGGGCCTGGCGCTGGGTCGAGCCCATACTCAACACCTGGGCCAACGATCCGAAGGGACCGTTGCCCTACGCCGCAGGCACCTGGGGACCGGCGGCTTCCCTGGATCTGCTCGAACGCGACGGCATTTGCTGGCACGAGGGAAACTGAAATGACCGAGATTCGATGGTTCGATGACAACGCAAGCCTGGCTCCGGCCTTGGCCGCGGCCGTGGCCGAGGATCTGCGCACCGCCTTGGCAACGGCTCCGGCGGCCACCCTGGCCGTTTCGGGCGGCCGCTCGCCGGTGCCGGTGTTCGAAGCCCTGCGCGAAGCCGATCTGGACTGGGCGCGGGTCGTGGTCACCCTGGTCGACGAGCGCTGGGTGCCGGAAACCGACCCCGCCAGCAACGCCGCCCTGGTGAAGACCCATTTGCTGCAGGGCAAGGCGGCGGCGGCGCGCTTCCTTCCCCTGTATACGGGGGATGCTTCCGCGGCGGCGGGCGAGGCGAGCCTGGCCCAAGCCTTCGCCGACCTGCCCCGCCCGTTCGCGGCGCTGATCCTCGGCATGGGCGACGACGGCCATACCGCCTCGCTGTTCCCGGCCAGCCCCAACCTGGACGCCGGTCTGGCACTGGGCGGCACGGTGGACGACACGCCGCCGTGCCTGGCCCAGGTGGGCGCCGTCGCGCCGACCGAGCGCATCAGCCTGACCCTGCCATGGATCCTCGACGCCCGGCGGATCTACCTGCAATTCGGCGGTGCGAGCAAGGTGGACGTATTCAACGCCGCCCAGGCCGGTCCGAACCGGCAGTATCCCGTGAGCTTCGTGCTGGCCCAGACCCAGACGCCGGTCACGGTGTTTGCGGCGCGGAACTGAACGGCCCGCCAGCCTTTCAGGGTTCGAGAAAAGATCTCAGCCCCGGTACTGCCGCAGCGGCGGTTTCCAGCCCCGTGTTCAGCGCGCCGAGCCACGCGGGATCGACGGATTTCCACAGCATGCGGGCGCCCAGCAGGAACAGCACGGAGGCGAACAGCCGCTTGAGACCCTGCATCGGCAGGCGGTGGGCCAGCGCCGCCCCGTACGGCGCGGTCAGCGCGCTGGCGGCGCCGATGCCGAGGAAGGCGGGCCAGTAGATGTAGCCCAGGCTGTGGGCGGGCAGCGATGGATGGTCCCAGCCCAGGACGACATAGCTCAGGGTGCCGACGACGGCGATGGGAAAACCGCAGGCCGAGGAGATGGCGACGGCATGGCGGATGTTCTGGCGGCAGCGGAGCAGGAAAGGCACGGTGAGGCTGCCGCCACCGATGCCGAACAGCGCCGACAGGAGGCCGATCACGAGCCCGCCGCCGGTCAGCACGCCGAGCGAGACGGGCTTTTCGCCCGCCGCTTCTTCGCGCCTGCCCCGGTACACCTGCACCGCGACCAGCATCAGGAACACCGCGAACGACTGCTTGAACCGCTGGGTGGGCAGATGGTCGGCGACGATCGTGCCGGCCACCGTACCCAGGGCGATCCCCGGCACCAGCCGCCACACCAGCGGCCAGACCACCGCGCCGCGGCGGTGGTGGGCGCGGAGCGAAGAGACCGAGGTCACCACGATGGTGGCCAGCGAGGTGGCGACCGCCATGATCATGAGGATGCTTTCCGGCACGCCCTGGCCGGGGAACAGCCCGACCAGGAACGGCACGATGATGGCGCCGCCGCCGATGCCGAACAGGCCGGAAGCGACGCCTGCGATGGCGCCGAAGGCGAGATAGAACACGAGCGTGGTATACATATCGGTCATGCGGCCGTCCCGGCAGGTTCCGCAGGCGCCGGAACGAACCTTGAATCCTTACGAGTCGAATCGATGAAAGCCTTTTTGGTCGGCGGCGCCGTCCGTGACCGCCTGCTCGGCCTGCCGGTCCGGGAACGTGACTGGGTCGTGGTGGGCGAATCGCCGGAAGCCATGATCGCGCGCGGCTTCCGCCCCGTAGGCCGCGACTTTCCGGTGTTCCTGCACCCGGAAACCCACGAGGAGTATGCCCTCGCCCGCACCGAGCGCAAGACCGCGCCCGGCTACCGCGGTTTCGTCGTGCATGCCGAGCCCGACGTCACGCTGGAGCAGGACCTGGAACGGCGCGACCTCACCATCAACGCCATGGCGGAAACGCCGGACGGTCAGCTCGTCGATCCCTTTGGCGGCCGGCGCGACCTGGAAGCTCGGCTGCTGCGGCACGTTTCGCCCGCCTTCGCCGAAGATCCGGTGCGCATCCTGCGCGTTGCCCGCTTCACGGCCCGGCTGACGCCGCTCGGTTTCCGCGTGGCGCCGGAAACCCTGGTGGCAATGCGGCGCATGGTCGAGGCCGGGGAGGTCGACGCCCTGGTGCCGGAACGGGTCTGGGCCGAACTCGCCAAGGCCCTGGCCGAACCGGCGCCCTCGGCCTTCTTCCGGACCCTGCGCGACTGCGGGGCACTGGAACGGCTGTTCCCGGAAATCGAGCGGCTGTTCGGGGTACCCCAGCCGCCGCAGCATCATCCCGAGATCGACACCGGCGTGCACACCCTGATGGTGCTGGATCAGGCCGCGCGGCTGACCGCCGACCCTTCCGCCCGCTTCGCCGCCCTGACCCACGACCTCGGCAAGGCGCTCACGCCGCCGGAACGCTGGCCCAGCCATCGCGGCCACGAGCGCCTCGGCCTCGACGCCCTGAACGCGTTGTGCGACCGCTTCCGCGCGCCCAACGCCTACCGCCGGCTGGCGGAGAAAGTGATGCGCTACCACGGCCTCTGCCACCGCGCGGCGGAACTGCGCACCTCGACCCTGGTGGATCTGCTGGACCGGCTGGGCGCGCTCAAGCGTCACGACGACACCCTGGAACTCTTCCTGCTCGCCTGCGAGGCGGACGCCAGAGGAAGGACCGGCTTCGAGGACCGGCCCTATCCGCAGGCCGACTGGCTGCGGCAGGCGCGCCGCGCGGCCGTCGCGGTCGACAGCCGACCGCTGCTGGAACAACAACTGCAGGGCCCGGCGTTCGGCCAAGCCCTGCGGTATGCGCGCATCGCCGCCGTGCGGCGGCTCCGAGCCGCTCGGTCCACCGAGCCGCCTCGCGACCGCCGCCCCGGCCCTCTCCCCCAGGGAGAGGGAGGGTAAGTCGGCTGCGCGCTATATCAACCGCCGGTCAGCCGCCGCTCCGCCTCCCGGTATTTCTCCGCGGTGCGGGCCAGGATGTCCGGGGGCAGATGCGGCGCCGGGGGCTTCTTGTCCCAGTCCAGCGTTTCCAGGTAATCGCGCACGAACTGCTTGTCGAAGCTCGGCGGGCTGATCCCGGGGCGGTAGCTGTCGGCCGGCCAGAACCGCGAGGAATCCGGAGTCAACGCCTCGTCGATCCAGTGCAGCACGCCGGCCTCGTCCACCCCGAATTCGAACTTGGTGTCGGCGATGATGATGCCGCGTGCCAAGGCATAGGCCGCCGCTTCCCGGTACAGGCCCAAAGCCACCTCGCGCACCTGTTCGGCCAGTTCCCGCCCGACCAGGCCGATCACCTGGTCGAACCCGATGTTTTCGTCGTGAGTGCCCATTTCGGCCTTGGTGGACGGCGTGAACAGCGGTTCCGGCAGCCGCTCGGCCTGCCGCAGCCCCGCCGGCAGCTCGATGCCGCAGACGGCGCCGCTGCGCTGGTAGTCCTTCCAGCCCGAGCCGATGAGATAACCCCGCACCACGGCTTCCACCGGCAACGGCTTGAGGCGTTTGACCACCATGGCCCGGCCCTCGACCTGCTCGCGCTCGCCCGTATCGGGCAGCACCGCCTCCAGCGGCGTCCCGGAAAGGTGGTTGGGCACCCGGTCCTTCAAGCGGTCGAACCAGAATCGCGAGACGTGGGTCAGCACCCGGCCCTTGCCCGGAATCGGGTCGGGTAAAATGACGTCGAAAGCCGACAGTCGGTCCGTCGTGACGATCAGCATCAGATCGTCGCCGGCCTCGTAGATATCGCGCACTTTTCCCCGCGCTTTGAGTCGCAGTGAAGACAGGCTGGATTCGAACAATGTCTCAGGGGCGGTCATCGGGCTGACTCTTCCAGACTTTAAGGACAAACATCAATCATGTAAGGTGCGAGGATTTATGGCAAGTATCAAGGAACGGTTTCTCAAGTGAGCTGGCTCGGCAAACTCTTGGGGGGCACTTTCGGCTTTCTGCTCGGGGGCCCGCTGGGCGCCTTGCTGGGCGCCGCCATCGGCCACAAGCTGGACGGCGACAAGGACAAGTATGCCCAGATCGAGTCGGATCTGTCGCCGGGCGCCCAGCACCGCATCCAGATGGCCTTCTTCACCGCTACGTTCTCCGTGATGGGCCACATCGCCAGGGCCGACGGCCGTGTGTCCGAGGCGGAAATCACCGTGGCGCGGACGGTGATGAACCGCATGGACCTGTCCGAAGGCATGCGCCGCGCCGCCATCGAACTCTTCACCCGCGGCAAGCAACCGGACTTCCCGCTGCGGGAAGCGGTCGAGCAGTTCCGCAAGGAATGCCACCGCCGCTATGCCCTGATCCGGATTTTCCTGGAAATCCAGCTCGAAGCCGCCTTCGCCGACGGCCCCGTCAACCTGGCCGAGGAACGCGTCCTGATCGCCATTTGCGACCAGCTCCACATTTCGCGCTTCGAATATCATGCGATGAAAGGACGCCTGGATGCGGCGATACGCTTCGCCCGCGCCTATCGGAGTTCCTCCTACGGCGGCAACCGGAACATGCCGTCGCGCCGCCGCGAGGATACGCTGCAGGACGCCTACGCCATGCTCGGCATCAAGGCATCGGCCGGCGCCGACGAGATCAAGCGCGCCTACCGCAAGCTCATCAGCCGGCATCATCCGGACAAGCTGGTCGCCAAGGGGATGCCCGAGGAGATGGTGCGCATCGCCAACGAGAAGACCCAGCAGATCCGCAAGGCTTACGAGGTCATCGCGGCGGCGAGAAACCTCTGAGCCTCAAATCGGCAGGAAACTCCCGCCGCTCGCCACCGCCACGGTGATCAATCCGAGCAGTAGATTGATGCCGACCAGACGGCGGATCACGCCCAGGGCTTCCGTCCCCATCGCCCAGTCCTCCGCAGCCACCGCGGCTTTCAACGCCTTGTACGGCCTGGCGTAGATCACCCCGAAAATCACGGTCATGGTGAGGGCGATGAGCAGCATCAGATGCACCGGCCACCCCACCTGCCCGAAGCCGCCATAGGCATGGATCAACCCGAACCCGGTGAGGAACAGCAGCACGATGGCGCCCTTGACCCAGGGAAAGAAGCGCGCGAACACCGCATTCCAGAGCCGGAGCCGTTGCGGCGCGTCCAGCAGGCCGGCGGCGGGGCGCAAAACCTGGTGGGCGAAGAACATGCCGCCGACCCACAGGACGGCGGACAGAACATGCAGTACGAGTGCCAGTAACATCATGGGATTGCCTGCTCGATGTCGAAGGGGGAAGGGGTCAAGCGGCCAGGTCGCCCCACAGGGTCTGGATCGCCGTCAGCGCGGCCAGGGCGGCGGTTTCGGTGCGCAGCACGCGCGGACCGAGCCGGATGGGAGTGAACGACTCCGCCACCGCCGCTTCGCGCTCGGCGTCGCTGAAGCCGCCTTCCGGTCCCGACAGCAGGGTCACCATGCCGACGGGCGGTTCCAGCTCCCGCAGGCCACCGCGGGCATGGGGGTCGAGAAAAATCTTGAGGCCCGCTGCGGCCGGTAGCCAAGCGTCCAGGGAGCGCGGCTCCAGCACTTCCGGCACCCGGTTGCGCCCGCTCTGCTCACAGGCGGCCCAAACCACCCGGCGCCAGTGCTCCAGCCGCTGCGCCTTGCGTTCGCCATCGAGCTGCACCACGCAGCGTTCGGTGAACAGCGGGGTGATCGCGCCGACCCCCAGCTCCACCGCCTTCTGGATGGCCAAGTCCATGCGCTCGCCCCGCGAGATGCCCAGTCCCAGATGGACACCGAGCCGGGATTCCCGGTCGACCGGCCGGTAATCGCCGACCGCCAGCCTGACCTCCTCGCGATGGCAGGCGACGATGCGCGCGGCAAATTCGCCGCCTTCGCCGTTGAACACCGTGAGATCGAAGCCGCGCTTGAGCCGCAGGACCGTGCGCAGATAATGGGCGTGCTCCCCGTCCAGCACGACATCGGCGCCCGATGCCAGTGGCACCGGCAGATAGAGCCTGGAAATGCGCATGGCCTTTCAATCTTCCGTCGCCAGCAGCAGCCCTTCCCAGGCCACTTCCGCCATGAAGCGGATCTGGTCCGGGCTGATCACATAGGGCGGCATGAAGTAGATCACATTGCCCAGGGGGCGCAGCAGCACGCCCCGCTCCAGCGCGCGGCGGTAGACCCGCAGGCCGCGCCGCTCCCGCCAGGGATAGGGTTCGCGGGTCGCCTTGTCCTTCACCATCTCGATCGCCAGGATCATGCCGCGCTGGCGGACCTCGGCGACATGGGGATGCTCCAGGAAACGTTCCGTGGCCTCGGCCATGCAGCACGCCAGTTCGCGGTTGTGCCCCAGCACGTCGGTCCGATCGAACAGCTCCAGCGTCGCCAGAGCCGCCCGGCAGGCCAGCGGGTTGCCGGTGTAGCTGTGGGAATGCAGGAAGGCCCTCAGGGTGCCGTAGTCGTCGTAGAAAGCCGCGTAGATTTCCGGCCGGGTCAACACCGCCGCCAGCGGCAGATAACCGCCGGTCAGACCCTTGGACAGGCACAGGAAATCCGGACTGATCCCGGCCTGCTCGCAGGCGAACAGGCTGCCGGTGCGGCCGAAACCGACCGCGATCTCGTCGGCGATGAGGTGGATGTCGAGCCGGTCGCAAGCCTCGCGCAGCAAACGGAGATAGACCGGGTCGTACATGCGCATGCCGCCGGCGCACTGCACCAGCGGTTCGACGATCACGGCGCAGATGTCAGCGGCGCCACGCTCCAGAATCGCCAGCATGTCGCGGAACCGCCGCTCGGCATAGCCGGCTTCGGTTTCCCCCGGCTCGCGTCCGTAGGCGTCGGGGCTGGGCGCGGCCACGGCTTCCATCAGCAGGGGCCGGTAGGTTTCCTTGTACAGCGGAACGTCGCCCACCGCCAGAGCGCCCAGTGTCTCGCCGTGGTAGCTGTTCTCCAGGGTGACGAAGCGGGTCTTGTCGTGCCGCCCCAGGTTGCGCCAAAAGTGGAAGCTCATCTTCAGCGCCACCTCGACCGCCACCGAGCCGTTGTCGGCGTAGAAACAGCGCTCCAGCCCCGGCGGAGTGACGACCGTCAGCCGCTCGGCCAGCCGGATGCCCGGCTCGTGGCTGAAACCGGCGAAGATGACCTGCTCCAGCCGCCCGAGCTGGTCGGCCAGCGCGGCGTTGATCGCGGGGTGGCAGTGGCCGAACAGGTTGACCCACCAGGAACTGATCGCGTCCAGGTAGCGCTTGCCGTCGAAGTCTTCCAGCCAGACACCCTCGCCGCGCCGGATCGGGATCAGCGGCAGCGACTCGTGGTCCTTCATCTGGCTGCACGGATGCCACAGCACCGCCAGATCGCGGTCCATCCATTCGCGGTTGGCAGATGTCATGCCCTGGCTACTTGACCTTCATGCCGGGCCGGGCGCCTTCGTCCGGCGACAGGATGAAGATGTCGGCGCCGCCCGGCCCCGCCGCCAGCACCATGCCTTCGGACGTACCGAACTTCATCTTGCGCGGCGCCAGGTTGGCGACCATCACGGTCAGCCGCCCGATCAGGGTCTCCGGCGCATAGGCCGACTTGATGCCGGCGAACACCGTGCGGGTCTCGCCGCCCAGGTCCAGCGTCAGCTTCAGCAGCTTGTCCGCGCCCTCGACGTGCTCGGCATTGGCGATACGGGCGATGCGCAGATCGACCTTGGCGAAGTCGTCGATGGAAATGGTTTCGGCGATCGGCTGGACCTCGTGCTGCTGGTGCTCGGCATGGCGTACCTGGGAATGCGGCTCCGGCTGCCCCGCCGTGGCTTGCAGGCTCTGGCGGTTGGCTTCGACCAGGGCATCGATTTGCTTGGGGTCGATGCGGGTCATGAGGTGTTGGTAGGGATTTATTTTATGTCCAACTCTCAGAGGTCGCTGAACGTCGTTCCATTCTGACGACTCAATGTTTAGAAATTGATCGACAGCTTTAGTGAGTTCAGGTAGCACAGGCTTAAGATAAATAGTAAGGATATGAAATAAGTTTAGGGCCAGGCTGCAAACAATCTGAAGTTCTGCATCTTGCCCTGGCGTTTTTGCGAGCTCCCACGGCTTAAATTCCGCAATAAACTGGTTTGCTTCGTCCGCAAGGCGCATTACTTCTCGAATAGCCTTTCCGAATTCACGAGCTTCGTAATTGGTAGCGATACCCTGTGCGCTGTATTGGAAGGCTGCAAGGATATTGTCGATAAAGTACTGTTTTCGAGGTGTAAGGTTCCCATCGTGATGCAGATGATTCAACAGAAGCGGATCGTCGTGCGCAGCCAATTCGCCTTGAAATCGATCAACAATAAATCCGGCCGTTCGTGCCGCGATGTTTACATATTTCCCCACCAGATCGCTATTCACCCGGGCGACGAAATCTTCCAGGCTGAGGTCGATGTCCTCCATGCTGCCGTTCAGCTTGCAGGCGTAGTAATAGCGCAGCCATTCCGGATTGAGGCCCTGGTCGAGATAGCTCTGGGCGGTGATGAAGGTGCCGCGCGACTTGGACATCTTCTCGCCGTTCACGGTCAGGAAGCCGTGGGCGAATATCTTGGTCGGGGTGCGGAAATCGGAATGTTCCAGCATGGCCGGCCAGAACAGGGCGTGGAAATAGAGAATGTCCTTGCCGATGAAATGGTACAGCTCGGCCTCCGAATCCTTTTTCCAATATTCATCGAAATCCAGGCCAAGTCGGTCGCACAGATTCCGGAAACTGCCCATGTAGCCGACCGGCGCATCCAGCCAGACATAGAAATACTTGCCCGGCGCGTCGGGAATCTCGAAGCCGAAATACGGCGCATCGCGCGAGATATCCCAGTCGGACAGCCCCGCCTCGAACCATTCCGCCATCTTGTTGGCGGCCTCGGTCTGCAGGGTGCCGGAACGGGTCCAGGTTTTCAGGAATTCGGCGCATTCGCCCAGCTTGAAGAAATAATGGACCGACTCCTTGCGCACCGGCGTGGCGCCCGACACCGCAGAGTAAGGGTTAATCAGGTCGGTGGGCGAATAGGTGGTGCCGCAGACTTCACAGGCATCCCCGTACTGGTCCTTGGCGTGGCACTTGGGGCATTCCCCCTTGATGAAGCGGTCGGGCAGGAACATTGCCTTGACCGGATCGAAATACTGCTCGATCGCCCGCGATTCGATCAGGCCGCGGGCCTTGAGCCTGCCGTAGATCTCGGCCGCCTGGGCGCGGGTTTCCTCCGAATGGGTCGAATAGTAGTTATCGAACTCGACGTGAAAGCCGGTGAAGTCGCGCAGATGCTCGCGGTGGACGCGGGCGATCAGCTCTTCAGGGCTGATGCCCTCCTTTTCCGCGCGCAGCATGATGGGAGTGCCGTGGGTGTCGTCGGCGCAGACATAGCGGCAGTCGTGGCCCCGCATCTTCTGGAAGCGGACCCAGATGTCGGTCTGGATGTATTCGACCAGATGGCCCAAGTGGACCGGGCCGTTGGCGTAGGGAAGGGCGCTGGTGACGAGGATTTTTCGCTGGCTGGTCATGGAAACGAAAGGCTGGCAAACGGATCGAATGCGCCATTATCCCATAATCGACCGCGGCGGCTCGGGCGAGCGCTCAAGGTCCCCGCCTCACTCCACCGTCACCGACTTGGCCAGATTGCGCGGCTGGTCGACGTCCGTGCCCTTGATCAGGGCGACGTGATAGGCGAGGAGCTGCAGCGGCACGCTATAGACGATGGGCGCGACGACTTCGTCGGTCTCCGCCACCCTGAGAATCCTGACGCCGGGCACGTTTTCGATCGGCGCTTCGGCATCGGCGAACACGTAGAGTTCGCCGCCGCGCGCCTGGACCTCCTGCAGGTTGGATTTGAGCTTTTCCAGCAGCTCGTTGTTGGGCGCCACGGCGACTACCGGCATCTCGTTGTCGATGAGCGCCAGCGGCCCGTGCTTGAGTTCGCCCGCCGGGTAGGCTTCGGCGTGGATGTAGGAGATTTCCTTGAGCTTGAGCGCCCCTTCCATGGCGACCGGGTACTGGGCGCCGCGGCCGAGATAGAGCGCATGGTGCTTCTCGCCGAACAGCTCGGCCCAGGCCGCGATTTCGTCTTCGAGTTGCAGGACGTGCCGGAGCTGCGAGGGCAGGGTCTCCAGCTCGCGGACGATCTTCGCTTCCTGTTCGGCGGACAAGGCGTGGCGCCGGCCCAGCGCCAGCACCAAGAGCAGCAGGGCGGTCAGCTGGGTGGTAAAAGCCTTGGTCGAGGCCACCCCGATCTCGGGGCCGGCCCGCGTCATCAGGCAGGAATCCGATGCACGCACGATCGAGCTTTCCGGTACGTTGCAGATGGCCAGGGTGTGCGCATAGCCGAGCTGTTTGGCGACCTTCAGCGCGGCCAGGGTATCGGCGGTCTCGCCGGACTGGGAAATGGTGACGAACAGGGTACCGGGCTGCACGACCTGCCTGCGGTAGCGGAATTCGCTGGCGACTTCCACGCTACAGGGCAGACCGGCCAATGCCTCGAACCAGTAGCGCGCCACCTTGCCGGCATGGTAGCTGGTGCCGCAGGCGACGATCTGCACAGCCCGGACGTGCTCGAACGCGGCCTCGGCCCGCTCGCCGAAGGCAGACGTGAGCACCCTGCCCTGATGGATGCGGCCGCTCAGGGTCTTTTCGACCGCGACCGGCTGTTCGTGGATCTCCTTCTGCATGTAATGGCGGTATTCACCGCGCTCCACCGAATCCGGCGCCAGCCGGGTCTCGTGGACCGGACGCTCCACCCTCGCGCCGTCGCTGCCGTAAACCCTGACCGACTCGGTGGTCAGTTCGGCGAGGTCGCCTTCTTCCAGGAAGACGAAGCGCTGCGTTTCGCCGACCAGGGCGAAGACGTCGGATGCGATGAAGTTTTCGCTTTCGCCCAAGCCGACCACCAGCGGACTGCCCTTGCGGGCGGCGATCAGCCGGCCCGGATCGCAGGTGCTGACGACGCCGACGGCGTAGGCGCCTTCCAGCACCCTGACGGTGGCGCGCACCGCCTCCAGCAGGGAGAGCCCCTGTTCCAGGAAGTCGTGGATCTGGTTGACGACGACTTCGGTGTCGGTCTCCGACAGGAACTCGTACCCCTTCTGCTGGAGCTGCCGGCGCAGCGCCTCGTGGTTCTCGATGATGCCATTGTGGACCACCGCGACCCGCTCGCGGCAGACATGCGGATGGGCGTTGCGTTCGGACGGCACGCCGTGGGTGGCCCAGCGGGTGTGGGCGATGCCGGTTTCGCCTTCGACCGGGGCGGATTCCAGGGCGGACTCCAGCTCCCGCAGCTTGCCGGAGCGGCGCACCCGCTCCAGCGAACCATCCCCGGCGATCACGGCGAGGCCGGCCGAATCATAGCCGCGGTATTCCAGCCGCCTCAAACCTTCCAGCAGGATCGGGGTGACATTGCGGTGCGCCACCGCGCCGACTATTCCGCACATGGCTCTTTCCTCGCTTTTTCCGGACGTTTCCAGCCTTCGACGGTGAGCTGCTTGGCGCGGCTCAGGGTCAGGCATTCCTCGGGCGTATCCCTGGTGATGGTGGAACCGGCGCCGATGGTGGCGTTGCGCCCCACCCGGACCGGCGCGACGAGCTGGGTGTCGGAGCCGATGAACGCGCCGTCCTCGATGACGGTCCGGTGCTTGTTGACGCCGTCGTAGTTGCAGGTGATCGTGCCCGCCCCGACGTTGACCCCCCGGCCGATGCTCGCATCGCCGATGTAGCTCAGGTGGTTGACCTTGGAGCCCGCGGCAATGTCCGATTTCTTCACTTCCACGAAATTGCCGATATGGACTTCCTCGGCGAGCACGGATTCGGGCCTCAGCCTGGCGAAGGGGCCGACCCTCGAGCCCGCGCCGACGACGGCACCCTCGATGACGCTATGGGCGAGGATTTCCACTTCCGGGCCGATCACGGCGTCCTTCAGATAAACGTTGGGACCGATGCGTGCCTTGTCGCCCAGGCGGATCCTGCCTTCGAGAATCACGTTGACGTCGATTTCCACGTCGCGGCCCAGTTCGACGATCTCGCCTCTCAGGTCGAAGCGCGCCGGATCGCGCAGGGTCACGCCTTGCTCCATCAGCGCACGCGCCTGGCGGCCTTGGTAAATCCGCTCCAGCTCGGCCAGTTGCCGGCGGTCGTTCACGCCGAGGACTTCGTCCGGACTGGCGGGATGCGTCGCATCGACGAAATAGCCCTCCGCCACCGCCATGCCGATGATGTCGGTGAGGTAGTACTCGCCCTGGGCGTTGTCGTTGCGCAAGGCCTTCAGCCAACGCTTCAGCGGAGCCCCTTCGACGGCCAGGATGCCGGTATTGACCTCGCGGACGGCGCGCTCTTCCGGGGTGGCGTCCTTCTCCTCGACGATGCGGAGGACCTTGCCGGCGCCGTCGCGAATGATGCGGCCGTAGCCGGTCGGGTTGTCCAGCTCGACCGTGAGGAGACCCAGGCTCGATTCGCCGACATGGTGCAGCAGGGTCTCGACCGTTTCCCTTTTCAGCAGCGGGACGTCACCGTAAAGGATGAGAACTTTCGAGTCGTCGCCGATCCGGTCCGCCGCCTGCATCACGGCATGCCCGGTCCCCTTGCGCTCCTTCTGCTCGATCCATGTCGCCGGCAAATGGCCCAAGGTGGACGGCGCCTGCTCGCCGCCGTGACCATAGACAATCACCGTCTCGCCGACTTCGAGCGCCGCGGCGAGCCGGTATACATGCTCGAGCAGACAAAGGCCGCCGATCCGGTGGAGAACCTTCGGCAAATCGGAACGCATGCGCGTGCCCTGGCCTGCCGCCAGAATGAGAGCGATGACTTCCACTCAAGTCTCCTTCACGAGGATCAACGAAAAAAACCCGGTAAAGGTGAAGCATAGCATCACCTTTACCGGGCCTTTGACCGCTGGATCGAACGATTACGCCCGGCCCTTCCGGTAATTCTCCAGCGTCCTCAGCTGCGCCACCGCTTCCGCCAACTGCGCCTGGGCCTTGGCGTATTCCAGCCGGCCGGACCGGTCCGACAACGCCTCCTCGGCGGCCCGCTTGGCTTCCTGCGCCGCGGCTTCGTCGATGTCTTTCGCGCGCACCGCGGTTTCCGACAGGATGGTCACCAGGTACGGTTGAACCTCCAGCATTCCGCCGGACACATAGAACGACAACGGCTCCTGGCCTTCGCTCTTGACGCGGACCTCGCCGGGCTTGAGCGGGGACAGGAACGGCGCATGCCGCGCGGCGATGCCGACCTCGCCTTCCTGGCCGGGCGCTACGACCAGCTCGGCTTGCCCCGAGAAGATCTCGCCTTCTGCGCTCACGATGTCCACATGCATCGTCATGGCCATCTTCATTACCTCCTATGGCTTGCCGATCAAGCGGCCAGGCGTTTGGCTTTCTCCAGCGCCTCGTCGATCGAACCGACCATGTAGAATGCCTGCTCCGGCACGTCGTCGTACTCGCCTTCGACGATCCCCTTGAAGCCCGCAATCGTGTCTTTCAGCGAAACGTACTTGCCGGGCGAACCCGTGAACACTTCGGCCACGAAGAACGGCTGCGACAGGAAACGCTGGATCTTGCGGGCGCGCGAAACGATCAGCTTGTCGTTTTCCGAGAGCTCGTCCATGCCGAGGATCGCGATGATGTCACGCAGCTCCTTGTACCGCTGCAGGGTGCTCTGCACCCGACGGGTGGTCTCGTAATGCTCGTGCCCGATCACCAGCGGATCGAGCTGGCGGCTGGTGGAATCCAGCGGATCGACCGCCGGATAGATGCCCAGCTCGGCGATCTGGCGCGACAGCACCACGGTGGCGTCGAGATGCGCGAAGGTCGTTGCCGGAGACGGGTCGGTCAAGTCGTCGGCCGGGACGTAGACGGCCTGGATGGACGTGATGGACCCGGTCTTGGTCGAAGTGATGCGCTCCTGCAGGATGCCCATCTCCTCGGCGAGGTTCGGCTGGTAGCCCACGGCGGACGGCATGCGCCCGAGCAGTGCCGACACTTCCGTACCCGCCAGGGTGTAGCGGTAGATGTTGTCGATGAACAGCAGCACGTCGCGGCCTTCGTCACGGAACTTCTCGGCGATGGTGAGGCCGGTCAACGCCACCCGCAGCCGGTTGCCCGGCGGCTCGTTCATCTGGCCGTACACCAGCGACACCTTGTCGAGAACGTTCGAGTCCTTCATTTCGTGGTAGAAGTCGTTGCCCTCACGGGTACGTTCGCCTACGCCCGCGAAGACCGAGTAGCCGCTGTGTTCGATGGCGATGTTGCGGATCAGCTCCATCATGTTCACGGTCTTGCCCACGCCGGCGCCGCCGAACAGCCCGACCTTGCCGCCCTTGGCGAACGGGCAGATCAGGTCGATCACCTTGATGCCGGTCTCCAGCAATTCGTTGGCGGCCGCCTGGTCCTGATAGGAAGGCGCCTTGCGGTGGATGCCCCAGCGTTCCTTCTCGCCGATCGGACCTTTTTCGTCGATCGGGTCGCCGAGCACGTTCATGATGCGGCCGAGCGTTTCGGTACCCACCGGCACCGAGATCGGTGCGCCCGTGTTGGTCACGGTGACGCCGCGCTTGACGCCGTCGGTGGAACCCATGGCGATACAGCGCACCACGCCATCGCCCAGCTGTTGCTGGACTTCGAGGACGAGGCCGACCTCGTCGACGCGCAGTGCGTCGTAAATCTTCGGTAAGGATTCACGCGGAAATTCCGCGTCGACCACCGCGCCGATGATCTGTACGATTTTCCCAGAACTCATTTCTGCCCTCTTCGGATATCTATTGATTTATTCCGCTAGACCGCAGCCGCGCCGCCGACGATTTCGGCGATTTCCTGCGTGATGGCCGCCTGCCGCGCCTTGTTGTAGATCAGCTGCAACTCCTTGATGAGTTTGCCGGCGTTGTCGGAGGCGCTCTTCATGGCGACCATGCGGGCGGCCTGCTCGCAAGCGTTGTTCTCGACCAGACCCTGGAACACCAGCGACTCGATATAGCGCGTGATCAGCGCATCCAGCACGGTCTTGGCGTCGGGCTCGTAAAGGTAATCCCAATGGCCCTTGAGCTCATCGGAAATCTCTTCCGCCTTGATCGGCGCCAGGCGCTCCAGCTTCGGCTTCTGCGTCATGGTGTTGACGAACTCGTTGTGAGCCACGTAAAGCTCATCGATCTCGCCTTCGCCGAACGCGTCCAGCATGACTTTCAGGACTCCGATGATGCCTTCCAGATGCGGCGTGTCGCCGAGCCGGACAACCTGGCCGGAGATATCCGCTCCCACGCTGCCGAAGAACGATGCACCCTTCTGGCCGATCACGCCCAGCCGAACTTCGACGCCCGCTTCGTCCCATGCCTTCATCTGCCGCAGCATAAGCCGGAACAGATTGGAGTTCAGGCCGCCGCACAGACCGCGGTCCGAAGACACCAGGACCACGCCCACGCGTTTGACGGGACGCTCGATCATGAACGGATTCCGGTACTCCGGATTGGCTTGCGCGAGGTGCTTGATGATCCGGGCGATCTTGCGCGCATACGGGCGGGTCGCCTGCAGCCGGTCCTGGGTGCGGCGCATCTTGCTCGCCGCAACCATTTCCATGGCGCGCGTGATCTTCTGGGTGTTGCGAACGCTCGCGATCTTTAAACGGATTTCTTTGCCGACGGCCATGGTTGCACCTTTACCAGGCGTGAGTCGCTTTGAACTTCTTGATCGCTTCGTGCAAGCCGGCCTGAATCGCGTCGTTGTAGTCGCCGGTGGCGTCGATCGACTTCAGCAGCTCGGCGCACTGCGACTTCATGTATTCCTGCAGGGCATCTTCGAAGTCGCGCACCTTGTCGACCTCGATGTCGTCCAGATAGCCTTCGTTCGCCGCGAAGAGGGAGACGCTCATCTGCGCGATACTCATGGGCGAATACTGGTTCTGCTTCATGAGTTCGGTCACGCGCTGACCGCGCTCGATCTGCTTGCGGGTCGCCTCGTCCAGATCCGATGCGAACTGGGCAAAGGCCGCGAGCTCGCGGTACTGTGCGAGGTCGAGACGAATACCGCCGCCGAGCTTCTTGATGATCTTGGTCTGGGCCGCACCGCCGACGCGGGACACCGACAATCCGGCGTTCACGGCCGGACGGATGCCTGCGTTGAACAGGTTGGTTTCCAGGAAGATCTGGCCGTCGGTGATCGAAATCACGTTGGTCGGTACGAAGGCGGAAACGTCGCCGGCCTGGGTCTCGATGATGGGCAGGGCGGTCAGCGAACCGGTCTTGCCTTTCACCTCACCCTGGGTGAGACGCTCGACCTCTTCTGCGTTGATCCGCGATGCACGTTCCAAGAGGCGTGAATGCAGGTAGAACACGTCGCCCGGATAGGCTTCGCGGCCCGGCGGACGGCGCAGCAGCAGCGAGATCTGGCGGTAGGCCCAGGCCTGCTTGGTCAGGTCGTCGTAGACGATGAGCGCATCCTCGCCGCGATCGCGGAAGTATTCGCCCATGGCGCAACCGGAATAAGGAGCGATGAATTGCAGCGCGGCGGATTCGGAGGCGGATGCCGACACCACGATGGTATGTTCCATCGCGCCGTGCTCCTGCAGCTTGCGCACCACGTTGGCGATCGAGGACTGCTTTTGGCCGACCGCGACGTAGATGCACTTAACGCCGGTGCCCTTCTGGTTGATGATGGCATCGATCGCGATGGCGCTCTTGCCGGTCTGGCGGTCGCCGATGATCAGCTCGCGCTGGCCCCGGCCCACCGGGATCATCGAGTCGATGGCTTTGAGGCCGGTCTGCAGCGGCTGGCTCACCGACTGGCGCGAGATCACGCCCGGCGCGATCTTCTCGATCGGCGAGAAGCGCTTGGCGTCGATCGGGCCCGCGCCGTCGATCGGGTTGCCCAGAGCATCGACCACTCGACCGAGCAGCGCCTCGCCCACCGGCACTTCCAAGATGCGGCCGGTGCACTTCGCGGTGTCGCCTTCGGAGAGATGCTCGTAGGAACCGAGCACCACCGCACCGACCGAATCGCGCTCCAGGTTGAGCGCCATGCCGTAGGTATTGCCGGGGAATTCCACCATTTCGCCCTGCATCACGTCCTGGAGACCGTGGATGCGGACGATGCCGTCGGTCAGGCTGACGATGGTTCCTTCACTGCGTGACTCAACGCCCAGATCGAACTTCCCGATCCTCTGCTTGATGAGATCACTGATTTCAGACGCGTTCAATTGCATGATACTGTCTCATTCTAATTGGAGAGTCGTTTCGCCAATCGCTGGAGCTGGCCACGTATGGAAGCATCGACGACCCGGCCGCTCGCGCGCAAAATCACGCCGGCGATCAGGGATTCATCCACGGTGACGTGAAGGCGCCCCTTACGCGACATCCACTTTTCCACCAACGCATTGAGATTCGTTTCTTCGCTCTCTTCGAGCGGGTAAGCGGTAATGACGTCGACGTCAACGTACCCTTCTTCTTCCGCCCGGAATTCGGCGAACATGTCGGCGATCGTCCCGACCAGTCCCAGACGGCCGTTGTTCGCCAAAAGACGAACGAAATTCTCGCCGTCGGGGGTGAGGTGACCTTTGCAAAGGTCCAGGAAGTTGGCGACGAATTTGTCTTTTCCGACCTTCGGATCGCTGGCGGCCCGCTCGATCAGAGGATCGGCCATGACCTGCTTCAGAAATTCGAGCATATCGGCCCATTCCTGCATCTTGCCGGCCTCCTTGGCCGCCTTGAATACGGCGACGGCGTAGGGCCGAGCCAGGGTGGTCAGTTCGCTCATCGATGTCTAGCCCAACTGCTTGCCGAGGCTGGAAAGGATTTCCTGATGCTTTTTCTGGTCGACCTCGCGCTGCAGGATTTTCTCCGCAGCACTGATCGCCAGCACGGAAACCTGCTTGCGGAGTTCTTCCTTGGCATTTTCCAGCTCGCGGTCGATCTCCGCCCTGGCACTCGCGAGGATGCGTTCGCCCTCGAGCTTGGCGGACTCTTTTGATTCGTCCACCAGCGCGTTGGCGCGTTTTTGAGCCAGGTTCACGATTTCCGCGGCTTGGTCTTTGGCATCCTTCAAGGCGCTGATTGCGCGCTTTTCGGCAAGCTCCATCTCGTGCTTGCCTTTTTCGGCCGCAGCCAGACCTTCGGCGATTTTTTTCTTGCGCTCTTCCAGAGCTTGCAACAGGGGCGGCCAGACGTACTTCATGGTGAACCACACCAGAAGCGCGAATGTGACCATTTGCCCGAATAGCGTGGCATTGATGTTCACGGCGCTGTCCTCACTTTGCTTGAGTGCTTTCGCTTAGGTTTCAACCGTATGCGAATGGTCAGCTTATTTCACGAACGGGTTCGCGAAAGTGAAGAACAGGGCGAGACCGACGCCGATCATGGTCACTGCGTCGAGCAGACCTGCAACGATGAACATCTTGACCTGCAGCATGGGGACCATTTCCGGCTGGCGGGCCGCGCCTTCCAGGAACTTGCCGCCGAGCAGGCCGAAGCCGATGGCCGTGCCCATGGCGCCCAGACCCAGAATGATGCCGACAGCGATCGCGGTCATACCGTATACAGTTTCCATTTTTCCTCCAAAAGGTAAGTTAAAGTGATTTAGAAAAAAGAACTGGAAGCAATGCCTTAGTGACTTTCGTGCGCCAGGCTGAGATAGACGATGGTCAACACCATGAAGATGAACGCTTGCAGCGTGATGATCAGGATGTGGAACACCGCCCACGGGAAACTCAACGCCGGCTGGATCCACCAGGGCAGCAGCGCGATCAGGATGAAGATCAGTTCGCCCGCATACATGTTGCCGAAAAGTCGCAAGCCGAGAGAGACCGGCTTCGCCAGGTACTCAACCGTATTCAGCAGCAGATTGAAGGGCGTCAATGCCCAGTGATCGAACGGATGGAACAGGAATTCCTTCGCGAAATGAACCGGCCCCTTGACCTTCAGGCTGTAGAAAATGATCAGGAAAAACACCGAGATCGACATGCCGAAGGTGGCGTTGAGGTCGGTGCTCGGCACCACGCGCAGATACTCGAGGCCGATCGCCTTGCCCACGTCGGGCAGCAGGTCGACCGGCAGGAGATCCATGGCGTTCATCAGGAACACCCAGGCGAAAATGCTCAGGGCCAGCGGTGCGATCAGGGCGTTGCGGCCGTGGAAGCTGTCCTTGACCTGGGTGTCGACGAATTCGACGATCATCTCGACGAAATTCTGCAAGGGTCCGGGCACACCAGCCGTCGCCTGTTCGGCGGCCTTGCGGAAGAAGAAAAGGAACACCGCGCCCAGCAACACGGAGAAGAACAGCGTGTCCACGTGCAGGGTCCAGAAACCCTCGCCGGAGGAGAGGGGGGTCAGGTGATGGACGATGTAGCCGGTGGCGCCACCGGTATCGTGCGCTTCAGTCGCCATTGTCAGCCTTGCTCTAGTTGTTCAAATTCGTTGCAGCAGGGCGATCCAATACACCCCGAGTGCCACTATAAATCCGGAGAAAAGCGGCAAAAATTCTAGTTCGCGGAATTGAAATGCCAGGAAGAACAGGACGCCGGTCAAGACGAGCTTCATGGACTCGCCGACATAGAAGGCCCGCACGATGTCGCGAGCACTACGGGTCGGGTCGAAGAAGCCGAAACGGAGCGCGAAGAACGCATTCGGTATGAACGCGATCAGCCCCCCTGCAGATGCCGATATTGCTGTTTTCCATCCGCCCGCGATGTAGGCAACCGCTCCGCAGACAACCATCACGATGAGTTGCCAGCGGATGATCCGTCGTACCCCCCCGTACAAACGCCCGCCTAACATTTCAGGCATCCCCGCACAAACGCCGCGGCATCATAGCAGCGGGTTTCTCAAAGATCAAACCGGTTCAGCCTCCGAACCGCGCCAGCAAACCCTCGAGCTGCTCCAGGCTCGCGTAGGAGATGACGAGCTTGCCCGCCCCCTTCCCGCCATGCTGAATCCTGACGCCGGCGCCCAATTGCTCGGCCATGCGCCGTTCCAGCCTGGCGATGTCGGGATCGGTGGAAACCGCCGATTTCGGTCCGGCATCGGTTGTTTTCAACAGACTGTTCACCAGCGACTCCGCTTCCCGCACGCTCAGGCGCTTGTCGGCGATACGCCGGGCGACTTCGCCCTGCTGGCCGGGGGGCAAGGTGAGCAAGGCCCTGGCGTGGCCCATGTCGATTTCGCCGGCGCGCAGCAACGCTTTCACGTCTGCATGCAAGTCATTGAGCCGGTTGAGATTGGTGATGGTGACGCGGGATTTGCCCAGGGCGTCGGCCACCTGCTGGTGCGTCATGCGATGTTCTTCCAGCAGGCGCCGAATCGCCTCGGCCTCCTCCATCGGGTTCAGGTCTTCGCGCTGGATGTTTTCGATGAGCGCGATGGCCAGGGCGGCCTGGTCCGGCACTTCGCGCACCACCACCGGCACCTCGCGGATGCCGGCGAGCTGCGCGGCACGCCAGCGCCGTTCGCCGGCGACGATCTGGTAGCGTCCCTGGTCAGCGGATCGCACCACGATCGGCTGGACGATGCCCTGGGCACTGATGGAGTCGGCGAGTTCGCGCAGCTTGGCCGAATCGAAATCCTTGCGAGGCTGGAACGGGCTCGGTTCCAGGTGCTCGATGGGGAGTTTCCGCAGGGATTCCTGCTTCGAATCCAGCTTGGCTTCTCCCAGCAGGGCTTCCAGGCCTCTGCCCAAGGCGGGTCTCTTCATGCTCGTCGATTCCCTCGTTTTCTACGCGGCGGCGGTCTTTCGCTCATTGCGGCGGACGATTTCGCCGGCCAGCGCCAGATAGGCCAGCGCCCCCTTGGAACTCTTGTCGTGATACATGACCGGCACGCCGTGGCTGGGTGCCTCGGCCAGGCGGATGTTGCGGGGGATGACGGTGCGGAACACCCGGTCCGGGAAATGCTCGAGCAATTGCTCGGAAACCTCGTTGGCCAGCCGGCTGCGGGTGTCGTACATGGTACGCAGCAGTCCTTCCACCGCCAGCCGGGGATTCACGCTCGCGCGGATCTTGCCCAGGGTGTCCATCAGATCCGACAAACCTTCCAGCGCGTAGTACTCGCATTGCATCGGGATCAGCACGCTGTCGGCCGCAACCAGGGCGTTGACCGTCAGCATGTTGAGAGACGGCGGGCAGTCGATCAGGATGAACCGGTAAAGGCCGAGGCAGGGCTCCAAGGCCTCGGCCAGGCAGCGGTCGCGTCCGTCGATTTGCAGCAGATCGACCTGCGCCGCGGCCAGGTCGGAATTGCTGGGCATGAGGTCGAAACCCAGCCCTTCGAGTTCGATGATCGCATCCATAGCCCGGGCATGCCGGATCAGCACCTGGTAACTCGATCGGCGCAGGGTTCGCTTGTCGACGCCGCATCCCATGGTCGCATTGCCTTGCGGATCGAGGTCGATCAGCAGCACCTTGTTTTTCGTCGCCGCCAGGGATGCGGCCAGGTTGACGCCGGTCGTGGTCTTGCCGACCCCCCCTTTCTGGTTCGCGATTGCGATGATCTTTGCCTTGCCCATTTACGAATCCTGCCCTGTCGCCCTGAGTTCTGCAAGATGCCGTTCCGCGTCCACGCCAGGCACCCGCAACCGATGGATGCCGACCGCGATTCCGGCCGGCAATGCGCCGAGTTCGGCTTCGGGCCGGCGCCCCTTGAGGGCCAGCACGGCGCCGCCCGCCTTGAGCAGGGGGCTCGCGTCGGCCCAGATTTCCGCCAGCGCGGCATAGGCCCGCGCCAACACGCAGTCAAAACCGGTCGCATCGCTGAAAGACTCGACCCGCGCCTGCACCGGCGCGACGTTGGAGAGGCCCAGCTCGATCACCACCTGATGGACGAAGCGGATTTTCTTCGCATTGCAGTCGAGCAGCACGAACCGCCGCTCCGGCTGCACGATCGCCAGCGGAATGCCCGGCAGGCCCGCGCCGGTTCCGACGTCCAGGACCCGCTCGCCATGCAGGTAGGGCGCGACCGAAAGGCTGTCGAGGAGATGCAGTTGCACCGACTCCCGTGGATCTTCGATGGCCGTGAGGTTGTAAACCCGGTTCCACTTGCGCAGCAGTTCGACGAAATGCAGCAGACGCCGGCGTTGTCCGGGATCGGCGGACAAGCCCAGTTCGCTCAAGCCCTGCTCGAGCAGTGCGGTCAAGGGCATGGGGTGACGCCGCTTCGGCGCAGATGCACCAGCAGCAGCGAGATCGCCGCCGGCGTCACGCCGGGGATGCGCGCCGCCTGGCCGACGGTGCCTGGCTTGAGCCGGCCCAGCTTTTCCCTCACTTCGTTGGATAGCCCCACGACATGGGTGTAATCCATCGCGTCCGGCAGACACCAGGCCTCATAGCGCCGGATGCGTTCGATCTCCGCCTGCTGGCGTTCGATGTAGCCGGTGTATTTGGCCTGGATTTCCACCTGCTCCCGCACCGCCGCGTCCATGCCCTCGAACAAGTCCGGGGCGCAGCCCGAGATGAGATCGAGGCCGACGTCCGGGCGCCGCAGCAGTTCCAACAGGCTCGACTCGTGCTGCAGCGGTATCGTCGTGAGCGTGCACCAGGCTTCGGCTTCCTCGGTATCGGGACGGATGCGCCGCCCCGCGAGACGCGCGCCCAACGCTTCGATGGCGCCGCGTTTGGCTTCGAAAGCCGCCCAGCGCGCATCGTCCACCAGTCCCAGGGCGCGGCCGGTTTCGGTCAAACGCAGATCGGCATTGTCTTCCCGCAGCACCAGGCGGTATTCGGCGCGGCTGGTGAACATCCGGTAGGGCTCGGACGTGCCGCGGGTGATGAGGTCGTCGACCAGCACGCCGAGGTAGGCCTCGCCCCGGCCCGGCCACCACGATTCCAAGTCCCGCGCCTTGCGCGCCGCGTTGAGGCCCGCCAGCAATCCCTGCGCCGCCGCCTCCTCGTAACCGGTCGTGCCATTGATCTGGCCGGCAAAAAACAGGTTCGCCATGTGGCGCGTTTCCAGTGAGTAATGGAGGTCCTGCGGGTCGAAGAAATCGTATTCGATCGCATAGCCGGGCCGGGTGATTCGTGCGTTCTCGAACCCCTCGATCGAGCGGACCATGGCGATCTGCACGTCGAACGGCAGGCTGGTGGAAATCCCGTTGGGATAGATTTCCAGGCTGTCGAGGCCTTCCGGCTCGACGAAAATCTGGTGCGAACCGCGTTCGGCGAAACGCACCACCTTGTCTTCGATGGACGGACAGTAGCGCGGTCCGACGCCCTCGATGATGCCGGTGAACATCGGCGAGCGGTCGAGGCCGGCGCGGATCAGCTCATGGGTGCGCTCGTTGGTGCGGGTGATGTAGCACGACACCTGCGAAGGATGCTCGTCGCGGCTGCCGATGAAGGAAAACACGGGGGTCGGATCGTCGCCCGGCTGTTCGACCATCCGGCTGAAATCGATGCTGCGGCGGTCGATGCGCGGCGGGGTGCCGGTCTTCAGCCGCGAGACCTTGAACCCCAGATCGCGCAGGCGCCGCGCGAGATCGGTCGCGGGCGGGTCGCCGGCCCGGCCACCGTCGTAGTTTTCCAGGCCAATGTGGATGCGCCCGGCCAGAAATGTCCCGACGGTGAGCACCACGCAGCGGGAACGGAACTTGAGCCCCATCTGGGTCACGACGCCGGCCGCCCTGCCGTCTTCGACGATCAGGTCGACCACGGTCTGCTGGAACAGGCTGAGGTTTTCCTGCGCTCCCAGTCCCTCCCGCACGGCCTTGCGGTAGAGGCTGCGGTCCGCCTGGGCGCGGGTCGCCCGCACCGCCGGGCCCTTGCTCGCGTTCAGGGTACGGAACTGGATGCCCGCGCGGTCCGCCGCACGCGCCATCAGCCCCCCCAGGGCGTCGATTTCCCTCACCAGATGGCCTTTGCCGATGCCGCCGATGGCCGGATTGCAGCTCATCTGGCCCAGGGTTTCCACGTTCTGCGTCAGCAGCAGGGTACGCGCGCCGGTACGCGCTGCGGCCAGGGCGGCCTCGACGCCGGCGTGTCCGCCGCCGACTACGATCACATCGAATTGGTCATGGAAAAACATGGGGCTCCGCCGGTTTCGGCCCGGCTGGGGATGGCTCGAGGGGGGCGAAGTTTATCAGACTTTTCATACCGTTAGATAACTAGAGTTTCAGCGCCCGCTGGTAAGCCTTGCACAGGGTGCGAAACACTTCGATGCGCGCGTGGTACTTGTCGTTGGCGGCGACGATATGCCAAGGCGCATAGCTGGTGCTGGTCTGGGTCACCATGTCGTTCACCGCCTGTTCGTAAGCCTCCCATTTCTCCCGGTTGCGCAAGTCGTCCTCGGTGATCTTGTAGCGCTTGTAGCGTGTCTGCTCGCGCTCCCGGAACCGCTTGGCCTGTTCGTCCTTGGAGATGTGCAGCCAGAACTTGAGCAGGATGATGCCGTGGCCGGTCAGTTCCTCCTCGAAGTCGTTGATTTCGGAATAGGCGCGGCGCCATTCCTCGTCGCTGGCGAAGCCTTCCACCCGCTCCACCAGCACCCTGCCATACCAGCTCCGGTCGTAGATGGTGACGTTGCCATCGCGCGGCAGGTGCCGCCAGAACCGCCAGAGGTAATGATGCGCCCTTTCCTCGTCGGTCGGCGCGGCGATGGGAATGACGCGGTAGTTGCGCGCATCCATCGCCGGCGTGATGCGGCGGATGACTCCGCCTTTGCCGGCCGCGTCCCAACCCTCGAATACCAGCATGGCCGAGCGTTTTTGCTGGCGTGCCAGCCGGGTCAGGCGGCTGATCCTGGACTGGAAGGCGGACTTTTCCTCCTGGTAGGCCTTTTTTCCAAGTTGGGCCTTCAAATCCACCGCGCTTAGGATGCTCGGCCCGGGACTCGAAACCGGGGGTCCGGACTTGGCGCATTTGTTCCGGACACCTTCCAAACGAGCCGTAATGCACTGTGCCAGATGGCGGCCGACCGCGATCCGCCGGTAGTGCGAGTCGTAGCCGTTGACCAGGAACCAGGGCGCTTCCGGCGTATTGGTTTCCCGCAGCGCTTTCTCCGCGATCACGAGAAAATCGTCGTAGAGCTTCAGGTGTTCGTGCTCGATTTCGGTGATCTTCCAGCGCGTCTCGGGATCACTCTCGGTTTTGTCGATGATCTTGCGCTGCTGCTTCTTGCTCAGATGCAGCCAGCATTTGACCACCAGGGCGCCGTCGCTGGCCCAGGCTTTTTCCAGGCGGTTGATGTGGGCCAACTCGGCCAGGAAGGCGGCTTCGTCGATACGCGAATACAGCCGGTCCGCAAGCGGCGGTCCGTACCAGCCGACGGTGAAAATCCCGATCCGGCCGCGCGGCGGCTGAGCCATCCAATAGCGCCAGTGATTGGGGCGCTCCCGTTCGTCCTCCGAAGGCCTGCCGAAGGCATGGGTTCCCATGTAGCGCGGGTCCATCCATTCGTTCAGCGTGTGGATGATGTCACCCTTGCCCGCGCAGTCCAGGCCCGCCACCAGAAAGACGACAGTGATCCCCGCGGTTTCGATCTTCTGTTGTAAATCCAGGAGCTGCATTCGCAGATCCGGTACTTGAGCAGCGTATGAGGTTTTATCCAGCGTGGATTTCAGTTCCGCGACTTCGAACATCCGAGAAGTTCCTGTGGTTTGCGATCCGGTGTGGGAAAAGTCCGCCTTTCCCTGTGCACAACGTGTGCGGTCCTTCGATGCGTACGACCGGAATCAAGTTATCCACAATCCATCTACATGTCAGCCCGAATTTACCAACACCCTCGTCCTCTCTGCAAGACATTGATATCCTTTGAAAAAATTCTTTTCCCACAGATTTGGTCTTGGCTAGTCATAAATCAAATTCCTTTTCTTCAAGAATTTTCTGTAACAGTCCGTGTGGACCGACGAACGATCAAGCTATCCTAAAGGCGTCCCATTCGTTAGCTCTTGCGGAGACGCACATGTCCGGTTTTGCCCTGTTCGTCCTGTTTTTCTTCATTCTTTGCATCGTCATCGTGGTGCTCAGCGTCAAGTTCGTCCCCCAGGGAACCGAATACACGGTGGAACGCTTCGGGAAATACACGAGGACGCTGAGTCCCGGGATCAACTGGATTCGTCCGGTCATCGATCAGATCGGAGCACGCCTGAGCATGATGGAGCAGGTGCTGGATGTACCTTCCCAGGAAGTGATCACCAAGGACAATGCCATGGTCACGGTCAATGGCGTGGTGTTCTACCAGGTCGTGGACGCCGCGAGAGCCGCCTATGAGGTCAGCAATCTCCAGTTCGCCATCATGCAGTTGACCATGACCAACATCCGTACCGTCATGGGATCGATGGATCTGGACGAACTGTTGTCGAAACGGGATGAGATCAATGCGCGCTTGCTCACCGTCGTGGACGATGCGACCACGCCCTGGGGCGTCAAAGTCACCCGCATCGAAATCAAGGACATCGCCCCGCCCCAGGATCTGGTGGACTCGATGGCGAGGCAGATGAAAGCCGAGCGCGACAAGCGTGCCGCGATCCTGGAAGCGGAAGGCCATCGCCAGGCCGAAATCCTGCGTGCCGAGGGCGAAAAGCAGGGCGCGATACTCGAAGCCGAAGGTCGGCGCGAAGCAGCGTTTCGGGACGCCGAAGCCCGAGAGCGGCTGGCGGAAGCGGAAGCACGGGCGACCGCGCTGGTGTCCGAGGCCATTGCCAAGGGCGACATCCAAGCCGTCAACTACTTTGTCGCCCAGAAATACGTCGAAGCCCTGCGGGACATTGCCGCGGCGCCGAATAACAAGCTCATCCTCATGCCGCTGGAGGCCTCGAGCCTCCTCGGCTCCCTGGGAGGCATCGTGGAACTGACTCGGGAAACCTTCGGCAAACCCAAGGACCTCAAATGATCTGGGATACCCTCGTTTTCTGGCATTGGTGGACGCTGGGCACCTTGTTGTTGATTCTGGAACTGCTCGTTCCCGGCATGTATTTTCTCTGGATGGCGGAAGCCGCTCTGGTGACCGGCGCGGTGCTCTGGTTGTTTCCAGAACTGGGCTGGGAAGTTCAGTTGCTGCTGTTTTCGGTGCTTTCGCTGGCGAGTATTTTCGCGTTCGAAAAACTCATCGGGCGCAAGCCCATCGCATCCGACCGGCCCTTGCTCAACCGCCGAGCGGCGCAGTACCTAGGGCGGACACTGACGCTGGAACAACCCATCGTCAACGGGATGGGCAAAATCCATATCGACGACTCGATATGGCGGGTATGTGGCGAGGATTGTCCGGCGGGGACGAAAGTCAAGGTGAGTGACGTCGAAGGCGTCATTCTCAAGGTGGAACGCATCGACTGATACCGCTTCCGCAGATCATCTTTCCATCGGTCGATCGAAATGGTTTTTGCGTCCATTCGGCCAAGGAAGGCCCGTATCCTGATTTTCGGAGCAACGGGCTTCTTAGTCTTCGCTCTCTTCTATATCGCGGTCGGTTTCTTAGTCGTTCCCTATCTCGTTCGGACACGATTGCCAGCGATCGTGGCAGGGGAGTGGCAAGGTTCGTTCCGGATGGATGATGTCCGGTTCAATCCCTTTTCCGGCAAGCTCGAACTCGACGGGGCTGTACTCGATACCCCCGACGGGCAGCCTGCCCTGAGGGCCGAGCATATCGCCCTGAATCTTGCGATCCGGGCTAGCCTCAAGTACCGAAACTTGATTGCTGACGGTATTGCGCACGGGGCCGATATCCGGATCAATCTGGATACGAAAGGTTCCTCCAACTGGACCCAACTCATTGGTGAGGCGGAAGACGTCTCATCCGCGGCGATTCCCTTCGCCATCGGACAATTCTCTATCAAAAACAGTACGTTGGAATTCCATGATGAGGGCAGCAATGTTGTCTTGAATGTGGCCGGCATGGACGCCGATCTTTACGATCTGGGCCCGGATTTGCGTCGGCCCGCGCGGCTCGAATTAAAAGGTTCGAGCGGTGCCCGTGGCAGATTCGAAGGGACGGCGGCGCTGATACTTTCCCCGGTTGACATCAATGCCGACTTCCATACCGAAAACCTGGAGTTGATGCCTATTGCGGCTTACCTCGAGGACGCGGGTATCGTACTGAAGAAAGGGATGTTGAATGGCGATCTAGCGTTCGAATACAAATCGCTCGACGACCGCTCGGTTTTTTCGCTGAAAAAGTCGAAGCTGAGCGGGAAGGATATTCAATGGCGCATGGGGACCGATCGAGCGGTCGACATCCAAGTCGGCGAGGTTCACGTCGATGAGCTGGAATACGACGGGACGAAATCGACACTGAGCATAGGTAAAGCGCATCTCGACGTTGTTTCCGCCGCCGGACCGGAAGGCGTCGGTGTTCGCATCGGCGGTGCCGACATGGGACAGCTGTCGGTCGATTTTTCCGATTTTGCCGTGCAAGCCGATAGTGCCGGTGTGAATTCCACCGAAGTCACCAAAGACGACGAGTCAGGCAGGATCGAGATGGCTATTTCCAATATCCGATCCCATGGCCTCGGGTTTCGTGACGGTCAGGTGTCAGTGGCGGGTTTGGAAGCCGATCGGATCGTGCTTCAAGACTTTTCCGATGCCGACGGTGCACCCCGTGAGCTTAGTTTCGGTAAGGTATCCGTGCAGGGAGGGGTGGGCGATATCGGGAAACGGCTTTTGTCGGCGGAAAAATTCGATTCGTCCGACGCGACAATCCAGGCCTGGATTGCCGCGAAAGGGATAGTCGGGATGCCGGGCTACGCCGGTATCGAAACTGCCGGGTGGCAGTCACGGCCCTCGAAGGAAACCTGGGCGGTCAGTCTGGATGAGGCACTGATACGCAATTACCGGGTTCGTCTCGTCGATCGCAGCATCGATCCGCCGGCAAGTCTCGATTTGGCAGATCTGGATATCCGGCTCACGGGCCTGAATACACGGCAGGGGAAATTCGCGCTCCGCCTCGAATCCAGCGTTGGCAGGCGGGGCAAGATGACGGTGGAGGGCACCGGCAGGGTCGATCCCCCGGAGGCCGATCTGCACTTGCGTATGCAAGGCATCGGCCTGCGGCCGTTCCGGCCCTATCTGAATGGCCTTGCCCGGATCGACCTGGCGAAAGGAAGGCTCAATCTCGAAGGAGACTTGGCGTACCGGCCGGTGAGAGGTGACACCCGGTTCAGCGGGACGGCGGAGATCGCCGGGCTGGTCACCTTCGACAAGAGGGAGGGACGGCATTTCGTCAACTGGCGGTCGCTGCGTGCGGACGAGCTGACGCTGGAAACCGCTGCGAACCGTTTGAGTATCCGCGAGCTGATTGCCGACAAGCCTTATCTGCGTGTCGTCGTGAGCCCTGAGCGTACCCTCAACCTGATCGAAAATCTGTTTCAGCCGGAGCCGAAAACCGATATGCCCAGGCGTGCGGCGGTCGGCGAACGGGACGGCCGGCCGCTCGCCGTGACGGTTGGGTCATTGCTGGTCCGCGAGGGTTCCGCCGATTTTTCCGACCTCAGCCTGCAGCCGAATGTTTCCGTCGATATCCATGGTTTGTCCGGCTTCATCCGGTCGCTGTCTTCCAAGCCGGACGCCAAGGCCGAAGTCTCGATCAGGGGAAGCATCAGTGATGCCTCGCCTGTGACGATCAGCGGGCGGATCAATCCCTTCCAAATCGGCACATTCGCCGACATCCGGATGCGTTTCGCCAACGTCGATCTGACGGAACTCTCCCCCTATTCGGCCAAGTTTGCCGGTTATCGGATCGATCGGGGCAAGCTCGACCTGGACCTGCATTACCAGCTTTCCGACCGGAAATTGGTCGCGGATAACAACATGGTTTTCGACCACCTGACCCTGGGCGAGCGCGTCGAAAGCCCGAACGCAACCTCCTTGCCGGTCAAGCTGGCAGTGTCGCTGATGCGGGGTTTCGACGGAAAGATCGATATCGACCTGCCCATCAGCGGCAACCTCGACGATCCGAATTTCAGCATCGGTGGCCTTCTGGCGAAAGCGGCTGTCGGCGTGATCACCAAAGTGGTCGGCTCACCGTTTTCGGCGGTCGGGATGCTGCTGGATGGCGGCAGCGACGATGCCGGTTCGATCCGGTTTGCCACCGGTTCCTCCTCTCTGGAGGATCCGGAAAAGGCGAAGCTCGACGCGCTCGCGAAAGCGCTTTCGGATCGCTCAGGCCTCAACCTGGAAATCCGCGGAACGGCTCGGACTGGCAAGGACGCAAGCGCGCTGGCCGAGCAGCAATTGCGGCGCCAACTGGAGAACGCCAAAGCCATCGAACTGCGTATCGGCGGCGGGGATCAGGACCGGGGGCCGGCCGGCCCCGTGGTCCTGTCGGACGAGGATTACCACCGTCTGTTCAGCCAGTTCTACCGAATGCGTTATCCCGGAGCGAGCGAATGGGCCGAGCTGCCGAAGGGGGAGCGGGTTCTGAGTCGCGCGCTTTTCGAAAGTGCCCGGCGGAAGGTGCTGAAGGACTGGACCATCGGCGAAATCGACCTGCGCCGCCTGGCGCAGGCGCGCGCCGCCGGCATACGCAGCTATCTCATGCAGAAAGGGATCGAGCCGAACCGGATTTATCTGCTGGATGTGTACCTGTCCGCAGACGATGGCGATACCGTCGCCCTGTTGAGCCTGAGCTGAAGTTGCAGTCAGACGAAGCGGACGATGCCGCGTTCGTCGAGGTCTGCCAGCACGGGCTCCACCTGCTGGCTCAAGACCGCTGCATCACCGCCGGTTTCTTCCGCAAGTTGCTCGATATGCCATTGGGTGGGCCGCGCTTGGGCCTCTTCGAAAAATCGGAACAAGCGATAGAGCAAAGGCGGGCTTTCCAGGAATCTGACCCGGTCTTCCCGGCAGCGATAGACCAGGAGGAAGCTCGGAGTTTCCGGTGGAGACACCGGCATGAAGTCCGGACCGATGCGATGGACCGGATAGCGGTAGGCCAGGTGCCAGGCCAAGGGCGAGATTTCGATGCCCCGCTCCGGCCAGTTTGACGGCAAACCGGGTGACACTGGAAATGCCTCGGCCGGGTGAATCGCCAGGGCGAGTTCGACCCATTCGTAGTGCGCGAGTTCGAACAGGAAAGGCGGGTCCTCCTCGCGCGCGTCCCGTTCTTCTTCCAGATAGACGAGGAATTCCTCGCAGATTTCGGAGAAATACGGTGTCGTGCAGACGTGACGGGCAAAGAAATCCCGTATCAGCGCGCTCCAGCTTGCTTCGCCCAGAAGCCGCTTGATGACCGGGAATCCGTTGCCGACGAAGCTTTCGATGTTGTTGTATAGCAGCTCCCGGTAGATTGCCATGCGTTCGGGGGGAACGCCGGCCGGCGCGGGGTATCGGGCGGGGTCCCGGACATGGGACGCAAACACCCGCTGCAGACGCTGGAAGGCGAGTTCAACTTCAGCCATGGCGTCGTAATGCGGGCTCGGCCACTCGCTGCTGCAAGCTTCGGATGGCGGCGACTTCGTCTAGGAGTTCGGCCAGCGGAGGTATGTTGAAATCGCGTTCCAACAGCGTGGGGAAAGTGCCGAAGGCCTCGTAGGCGGTGTCGAGCAGCTTCCATACCGGATCGATGATTGGCGCGCCATGGGTATCGACCAGGAAATCCGGGGCTTGCACGTAATGGCCGGCCATGTGGGCGTAGACGATGCGCTCGGGCGGGAGGCCCAAGAGGAAGGTCAACGGGTCATAGCCGTGATTGACGCTGTTGACGTAGATGTTGTTGATGTCGAGCAGCAGATCGCAATCAGCTTCCGCGAGCACCGCGTTGAGAAAGTCGAGCTCGTCCATTTCCCGGCCCGGTGCGGCATAGTAGGACACATTCTCGATGGCGATGCGCCGCTCCAGAATGTCCTGGACTCGGCGGATGCGTTCCGCGACGTAGCCCACTGCTTCGGCGGTGAACGGAATGGGCAGCAGATCGTAGAGATGTCCCTGGTCGCTGCAGTAGCTTAGGTGTTCGCTGTACAGCGAGATGCCGTGAAGTTGCAGGAACGCCTTGAGTTCGGTGAGAAACGATTCGTCCAGCGGCGTCGGCCCGCCGAGGGAAAGCGTCAGCCCGTGGCAGACGAAGGGGAGGCGTTCGGTCAAGGAGCGAAACAGGCGGCCATTGCGGCCGCCCATTCGCATCCAATTTTCGGGTGCAACCTCGTAGAAATCCACCGATCCGGGAGGATCGGCGACGACCGATTCGATGAAGCTGCGACGCAGGCCGAGGCCTGCGCCGCGAATGCCGGTAGCTTTCTCGACCATCCCGGCCGGGCCGCCAAACCGAAGATACTAGGGCTTCGGCGTTTCGGCGGGAGCCGGAGCCGGGGATGCGCCATCCTTCTTCATGCCGGCGCACTTGCCTTCCATTGCCTTGGCATCTGCCTTGGCATCGGTGCCTTGCATCATGGAGGCGCCGCATTTCATCTCCGGATTGCTTTTCATCACTTCGGCGCCGCACTTCATTTCCTTTTGATCCTTGCCGGCTTCGGCGAGCTGCATGTAACCGCTCGTCAGTTCCTTGGCGGCGAAAGGATTCTCGGCGGCCACGACGGCACCGGCCGAGAGGGAGGTCGCGAGGGCGGTGCCCACGACGGTCGACAGCGAGGTTTTCTGGAATGTATTGCTCATAGCAGCTCGAATCCTCCAAGGTAAGGAATGACGCATGATCGAAGCATGCGTTTGTTAGACAACGCCGGAACGAAAAGTCATCATGAATCGCCAAGCTGTTGTCCGGGGTGTTTTCCCCTGCGGCTATTGTCACATATGGTCCAAAGCTTGGGTACTCCGGGGACTATGCTTGAAATAGGCGCTACTGCCCTCACAACCTCGGACAATTGAACATAACCTTAGAGGGGTTGAATCGATGCGAATGGACAAACTGACCAGCAAGTTTCAGGCGGCCCTTGCCGATGCCCAGAGCTTGGCGCTCGGGCGCGATCACCAGTTCATCGAAGCCGTGCATGTGATGTCGGCGTTGCTCAATCAGGAGGGGAGCACGGTGCGGCCGCTGCTGGCTCAGGCCGGTGCCAACGTTCCTCAGCTTCAGCAAGCCTTGGGCAGGGCGCTGGAACGCCTGCCTTCGGTGGAGGGCGTCGGCGGCGACGTGCAGATTTCCGCGGACCTCGCGCGCGTGCTCAACCTGACCGACAAGCTCGCCCAGAAGCGCGGCGACCAGTACATCACCAGCGAAATGTTCGTGCTGGCTGCGCTGGAATCCCGCGGCGAGCTTGCCGACCTCCTGCGTCAGGCCGGGTTGACCAAGGACGCCCTGGAGCGGGCGGTGGAAGCGGTGCGCGGCGGCCAGACGGCCGATGATCCGAACGTCGAGGAGCAGCGTCAGGCCTTGCAGAAATACACGATCGATCTGACCGAGCGCGCCGAACGCGGCAAGCTCGATCCGGTGATCGGCCGCGACGACGAAATCCGCCGGACGATCCAGGTGCTGCAGCGGCGCACCAAGAACAACCCGGTGCTGATCGGCGAACCCGGCGTGGGCAAGACGGCCATCGTCGAAGGCCTGGCTCAGCGCATCGTCAACGGCGAAGTGCCGGAAGGCGTCAAGGGCAAGCGCCTCTTGGCGCTGGACATGGCGGGGCTGATCGCCGGGGCGAAATTTCGCGGCGAGTTCGAGGAGCGGCTGAAGGGCGTGCTCAACGACATCGCCAAGCAGGAAGGCCGCGTCATCCTGTTCATCGACGAGTTGCACACCATGGTCGGCGCCGGCAAGGCGGAAGGGGCGATGGATGCGGGCAACATGCTCAAGCCGGCGCTGGCGCGAGGCGAGCTGCACTGCATCGGCGCGACCACGCTGGACGAATACCGCAAATACATCGAGAAGGACGCCGCGCTGGAGCGGCGTTTCCAGAAGGTGTTGGTCGGCGAACCGACCGTGGAAGATACCATCGCCATCCTGCGGGGCTTGAAGGAGCGCTACGAGGTCCATCACGGCGTCACCATCACCGATCCGGCGATCGTGGCCGCGGCCACGCTGTCGCACCGTTACATCACCGACCGCCAGCTTCCGGATAAGGCGATCGACCTGGTCGACGAGGCCGCCAGCCGCATCCGCATGGAAATCGATTCGAAACCGGAGGAGATGGATCGGCTCGACCGCCGCCTGATCCAGCTCCGGATCGAGCGCGAAGCCTTGAAGAAGGAAACCGACGAGGCTTCGAGGAAACGGCTGGAGGCCCTGGAGGGAGAGATCGGCAAGCTGGAGAAGGAATACGCCGATCTGGAAGAAATCTGGAAGAGCGAAAAATCCCGGTTGTCCGGCGCCGCCAGTATCAAGGAGGAATTGGAAAAGGCCCGGCTCGACCTCGACAATGCCAAGCGCGGCGGCGACCTGACCCGCGCCGGCCAGATCCAGTACGAGCGGATTCCGGCGCTGGAAAAGCGCCTGGCCGCAGCCGAAGCCGGCGAAAACGACGAGTTCAAGCTGCTGCGCAACAAGGTCACCGACGAGGAGATCGCCGAGGTCGTCTCCAAATGGACCGGAATTCCGGTGGCGAAGATGCTCGAAGGCGAGCGCGAGAAGCTTTTGCACATGGAACAGAATCTCGCCCAGCGGGTGGTCGGCCAGCAGGAGGCGATCACCGCGGTGGCCAACGCCATACGCCGCGCGCGCGCGGGCCTGGCCGATCCCAATCGGCCGAACGGTTCCTTCCTGTTCTTGGGGCCCACCGGGGTGGGAAAGACCGAATTGTGCAAAGCCCTGGCCGAGTTCCTGTTCGACACCGACGAGGCGATGGTGCGCATCGACATGTCGGAGTTCATGGAGAAGCACTCGGTGGCCCGCCTGATCGGGGCCCCGCCCGGCTACGTCGGCTACGAAGAGGGCGGCTACCTGACCGAGGCCGTGCGCCGCAAGCCCTACTCCGTGATTCTGCTGGACGAAGTCGAGAAGGCGCACCCGGACGTGTTCAACGTGCTGCTGCAGGTGCTGGACGACGGCCGCCTTACCGATGGCCACGGCCGCACCGTGGATTTCCGCAATGCGGTGGTGGTGATGACGTCCAATCTGGGTTCCAATCGCATCCAGGAGTTGGCGGGCGAGGCGCATTACGCCGAGATGAAGGCCGAGGTCATGGAGGTCGTGAGCCAGTATTTCCGGCCGGAGTTCATCAACCGCATCGACGAGGTGGTGGTGTTCCATCCCTTGGGGAAAGATCAGCTCAGAGCCATCGCCCGGATCCAGATCCGTCATCTGCAGGAACGCCTGCAGGCGCGCGACCTGTCCCTGGTGGTATCCGACGCGGCGCTGGATCAGCTCGGCGAGGCCGGTTTCGATCCGGTTTACGGCGCAAGACCACTGAAGCGGGTCATTCAGCAGGAGCTGGAAAATCCGCTGGCGCTGGACATACTCGCTGGCCGTTTCGCATCCGGCGACGTGATCGGCGTGGATGTCGAGGAGGGAAGGCTCAGGTTCTCCAAGATGGGTTGAGCTGCGGTCCGAGCCCGCCGGCCTGACTCGGAGTTGTAACGGTACGGTCATCTTCGGTCATTAGATTAGACGCGGTTTTTTAACGCTGGAATCCGAAGATGTCCGATATCAACGTGCTGGTAGTGGAAGATGAGGAAGCTATCCGGGAGATGCTGGCCCTGGTCCTCGAACAGGCGGATTTTGCCGTCCATACGGCGGGCGATGTTCAGCAGGCCTTGAGCCGTATGGACGAACAGGAACCCGATCTGATCCTGCTGGACTGGATGCTGCCGGGAATCAGCGGGGTCGAATGGGCACGCCGCCTGAAGAAGGACGAGAATTACGGCGATATCCCGCTTATTTTGGTGACGGCCCGCGGGGAGGAGGAGGACAAGATCAAGGGGCTCGACGTAGGGGCGGACGACTACGTGACCAAGCCCTTTTCTCCGCGGGAACTGATCGCGCGCATCCGGGCGGTCCTGCGCCGGAGCAGCCGGCAGGCCAAGCTGGATGGGCGTATCGAGATCGGTGGCATTCTCCTGGAGACCGACGAACACAGGGTCAGCATCGACGATGAGTCGGTGAATCTCAGCCCGACCGAGTACCGATTGATGGAGTTTTTCCTGACCCATCCAAGCAAGGTATACAGCCGTGCCCAGCTGCTCGATCAGGTGTGGGGCCGCAGTGCCTATATCGAAGAGCGCACCGTCGATGTCCATATCCGGAGGTTGCGCAAGATACTTTCGGAACACGGCCGGGAAGACATGATACAGACCGTCCGCGGATTCGGTTACCGTTTTTCGACGCGGCCGGACTGACGCATGCTTCGGGCCTGGGCTTCCGAATTCTTCACGATATTCTGGGTGGTGTTGGTTACGGTCATCGCCGGCCGAATCATCGACGACTTCGGCTTCGCCATGTGGATCGGTACGGCCTTATATCTGGTCCATCATCTGGTCCATGCCAACCGCCTCTATGTCTGGATGCGCGGTGGGCGGAGCGGGCGGATTCCCGCCGGCACCGGGATCTGGGAAGAAATTTATTATCTGATCCATAAGCTGCGCCGCCGCAACAAACGGCGAAAAAAGCAGCTTATCCGGATGCTGGAGCAATTCCGGACCGCGACTTCCGCGCTGCCGGATGCCACCGTCGTGCTGGGCGCGCGCGACGAAATCGACTGGTTCAACGAGTCCGCCTGTCGTCTCCTTGGCCTGCGCAAGAGCGATCTCGGCCAGAATATCGGCAATCTGGTGCGCTATCCGAAGTTTGCCGAGCACCTGAAACATTCGAGGCACAGTGCTACGGTCAGCATCCCCTCGCCGGCGGACGAAGCCCTGCAGCTGGAAATCAGGATCGTCCCCTATGGTGAGGATTCCAGACTGCTGATTGCACAGGACGTGACGCAGCTTCGTTTCATGGAGCGCGTCCGCAGCGATTTTGTAGCGAACGTCTCGCACGAACTCCGCACACCTTTGACGGTACTGAGGGGATACATGGAAACCCTGACCGAGGGGGGGCAGGATCTCCCGGCGTCTTCCTATAAAAAAATGGTCCAGCGCATGGTTGAACAGACCAGCCGCATGCAGAGCCTGGTTGACAATCTGCTGTCGCTGACGCGGCTGGAATCAGGGCCGCCCAAACCGGCGACGGTGGTTCAGGTTCCCCTCCTCCTCGATCGGCTGTGCAAGGAAGCCAACCTGGTGGAGGCTCCCGAGCACGCCCCTGTCCGGCTGGTGCTCGACTCTCAGGTTTCTTTGCTGGGCAACGAGACCGATCTCCATAGCGCTTTCGCCAATCTGATTTCCAACGCGGTCAAGTACAGCAGGCCCTCCGATACGGTGACGGTGCGCTGGTCCCAGGAGGAGGCGGGCGGCGTCCGGCTCGACGTCGAGGATACCGGCCCGGGGATTCCGAAAGAGCATCTTCCCCGTCTGACCGAACGTTTCTATCGCGTCGAAATCGAGGGCTGCCGCAGCAAATCGGGTACCGGGCTGGGGCTCGCGATCGTCAAGCATGTCATGTCGCGGCATGATGCGGAGCTGTTCATCGCCAGTGAACTCGGGCGAGGCAGTCGCTTCACCTGTGTTTTCCCGCCGAGCCGTGTGGTGGCGGGGTCCGACGCGAGCCGGCCGAATTTTCCGATGTAGGCGGCGGTTTCATTCCGGCACCCCGTTCACTATCATTCCTGCTGGAATTTTCTCAATCGACTCCCAATCCACCTGTCAAGAAAATTGTATGGAACCGGTGGGATTGTTGTTGCGCTAGGCTGTAAGCCTGTTTTACTATTGGGCCTGTTGTTTTATCGCGCGTGATTTGTTGCATTTTTGCTAAGGAGACGGGGTATGATTAAACGCACTTTGATAGCGCTGGGCATGGTCGCCGCAGCGACTGTTTCGGTACAGGCAGATGAGACTTTCATGGATGACCGCTGGTACGTCGCGCCGTTCGGCGAGTACTACTACACCGGTAAGAGTCCCGGACTCGTTTCCCAGGGGTGGGGTGCGGGTCTTGGCATCGGCAAGATCATCAACGAATATTTCAACATTGAAACGCGGTTCATCTGGAACCACTTTCAGGGCAACGCCACGAACCGGCCGATTTTTGGGCAGCACGACAATGCTCAGCTGGACCTGCTCGGCGGCACCGTCGATGTCCAATATTATTTCTCGCGCGACACCTTCCAGCCTTATGCCGTTCTGGCGGCTGGCGGTGCAAGCTGGGGTGGGCACGAAAATTATCGTTCGACCCGCTTCATCGGGGAGGCCGGTTTCGGCGCCAACTATGAGCTCAGCGACAACTTCCTTCTGCGCGGCGATCTGCGCTACCGCGCAAACATGGGGACTTGCGACAATTGCGGCAATATCAACGGGTTTGTCGTGAATGTCGGCTTCGAAGTTCCGTTCGGCGAGAAGCCCCACGCGCCCGTGGCTGCTGCTCCGGTTGCCCAGGACACCTGCGAATCGCGTGATTCCGACGGTGACGGGGTGAATGATTGCCTCGACAAATGCCCTGGCACGATGAAAGGCGCGAAGGTCGACAGCGATGGCTGCTTGATCCGCATCGAACTCCACGGTGTCAACTTCAAGTACGATTCGGCGGAGCTGACCGACAGCGCCAAGCGCATCCTGGACGAGACGGCGGAAAACCTGATCGTCTTCCCGGAGAAGCGTGACATCGAAGTCGCCGGTCATACCAGCACCGAGGGCACCAACGAGTACAACATGCGTCTGTCGATTCGCCGTGCGCATTCGGTGGCCGACTACCTGAAGGCCAAGGGTGTGACCAACCAGCTCTATCCGAAGGGCTACGGCGAGGAATACCCGCTGGTTCCGGAGCACAGCGAGGCGGATCGCGAGAAGAACCGCCGCGTGGAACTGATCTGGATGGGCGACTGATAGCGGGCCGGCTTCGGCCGGCCTTTCCCAGTTCAGCTTAGCCTGCAAACCCGCCTTCCGGCGGGTTTGCTTTTTCCGGGGTATGCCGAAGAAGTACAATCGGGTCGCAGACGGCCCGATTCCGGGCAAAATCTCTCTGCTGTCGATTCACCCTACTCATGAGGATGTCAGGTGCTAAATAGATTTCCGGTGTATGCCGCCGCTTCAATCCTGTTTTTTCATGCCGCAACGGCACAAGCGGAATTCGAACGCCCTTACCTGCTGATTGCGGGCTCGTCGACGATTTTCCCCTTGGCCAGTGCAGTGGCGGACCATGTTTCGGCGTCGGGGAAGGTGCGGAAGCCGAAAGTCGAGTCGACCGGCACCGGCGGCGGCATCAAGTTGTTCTGCGAGGGCACGGGTCGAAACTATCCCGATATCGTGCTTGCTTCCCGCATCATGAAGAAGACAGAGCGGGACGAGTGCAGTCTCAACGGCGTGAGTGAAATCACCGAATTGAAGATCGGCTATGACGGCATCGTCGTCGCGCAGTCCCGCAAGGACAAGCCCTTGAGCCTGACCAACCGCGACCTGTACCTGGCCTTGGCCAAGACGGTGCCGGATCCGAAGTGCGGCAGCTCTTGTGACAGATTGGTACCGAATCCCTACAAGAAGTGGAGTGAAGTCAACTCCGCCTTGCCGGATGCGCCCATCATGGTCTGGGGTCCGCCTTTGAGTTCCGGAACCCGCGACACCTTTGCGGAGGATGTGCTCGAAGCCGGCTGCGCGAGTTTTCCGGCGATGAAACAAATGATGCTGGCCAGCGAAGCCAAGTTCAAGAAACTCTGTCAGACCATCCGCGAGGATGGCGTTTACGAGAACGAACCGGAGAGCGGCATCATCGATCATGTCGGGGGAGGCCAGGGCCTGGGCATCGTCGATTTCGGCGTTCTCGCCAAGCACAAGTCCGAGTTGGCCGCGGTTTCCATCGAAGGCATCGAACCGACCTATGAATCGGTCAAGTCGCAGCGCTATCCCGTCGGGCGCCCCCTCTACATGTACGTCAAACAGGCGCATTTGGGGCTTGCGCCGGGCATGGAGGCCTACCTCAAGGAATTCACCAGCGACAAGGCATGGGGTGACGAGGGCTATCTCATTGCGGATGGACTGATCCCGATGCCTTCTGCCGAGCGTACGATCGAGCGGGAGAAGCTCAATGGCGTGGTGGCTCTTGCCGAACCCGCAGCGCCGAAAAGCGGTAAGAAATCCGCAAGCAAGGGAGGCAAGCCGGCTGCCAAGGGGAAATCAGCCAAGACCAAGGAATCCAAGAAATCCAAGAAAACTCAAGGATAATCCGTGATCGAGGCTACCGCGGAACCGAATCTCGGCGACATCGAACTCTATCTTGCCGAAGACATCGGTTCGGGCGATATCACCGCGGACATCGTCCCGGCATCGGCGTCGGCCAGGGCCGAGGTCATGACACGGGAGCCCATGGTCCTGTGCGGGCGCGCTTGGTTCGAAGCCGTTTTCCGGCGACTCGATCCCGCCGTCGGTATAGTCTGGTTCGTGGAGGAAGGCGCGGAAGCGTCCGCCGGCGGCCGCCTGTGCGAAGTCGAGGGAAACGCCAGGGCATTGCTCAGCGGCGAACGCACGGCGCTCAACCTCTTGCAGACCCTGTCCGGAACCGCGACCATGGCCCGGCGCTACGCCCGGGCCGTCGCGGGTACCGGGGTGCGGGTGCTCGACACGCGGAAAACCCTTCCCGGTCTGCGCTCAGCCCAGAAATACGCCGTGCGCTGCGGCGGCTGCCACAATCATCGCATCGGTCTCTACGATGCCGTGCTCATCAAGGAAAACCACATCGCTGCCGCGGGCTCCATCGGCGAGGCGGTGACGATGGCGCGGCGACTGCATCCGGACGTCATGGTCGAGGTCGAAGTGGAAAATTTCGCGGAACTCGAACAGGCCTTGGCGGCAGGGGTCGACCGGATCATGCTGGATAATTTCGAACTGGATGCGTTGGGCGAAGCGGTTGCCGTCGCCGCAGGTCGCGCGGAACTGGAAGTATCCGGCAATATCGATTTGGACAATATTCGCGCTGTGGCGGAAACCGGCGTGGATTTCATTTCGGTGGGCGGATTGACCAAGCACCTCCGCGCCATCGATTTGTCCATGCGTATCGTCCTTCTCGTCTGAGCGCCGCTTCATTGCCGTGCCAGGGCTTTACGCACGACCGACTCGACGCGGTCTAGGCACAGGGGGCGGACCAAATAGTCGATCGCGCCCTGATTCAGGGCGGCGACCGCGCTTTCATCGGAGCCGTAGGCTGTGACTACGATGACGGGGGTCGCGTTGCCCATCACCTTGAGTGCCGCCAGAAGGCCGAGTCCGTCCAGCTCCGGCATGTTGATGTCGGTGACAATCAGGTCGATGGCGTGTTTGCCGATTTGTTCCAGAGCCGATTTGCCATCGATCTGTTCTCCAAGCACGCCACCGGCCTCATGTTGCATGGCAGGTTCCCCGTGTCGGACCGGCGCATGGACCATGCCCCGGACGGTCTGTACGGGTCGTTTGCGGTATTATTTTGATCGCCGTGCGCCGGTTGCTCCTGGTCCTCATCCTCATATCCTGGCAGACGCTTGCCGGGGCGGAGGAGTCCATTGCCGTGGTCACCTCGGCCGGCAGCCGGCTGGACAAGCTGTCGCTCGACACGGTCAAGCTCATCTTCAAACGCAAGAGCATGGTGGACGCGTATGGCGGCCGCTGGGTTCCGGTGAATCTGCCCGCCGCGCATCCGCTGCGGCGGCTTTTTTCCCTCACCGTGTTCGATGCTCTGCCGGAGGAAATGGAGGAATACTGGAACGAGCGGTATTTCCAGGGCATCAATCCGCCCGAGGTGCTGTCGTCCGAGGAGGCCGTGCTTCGCTTCGTCGCTGCCACGCCGGGGGCCGTCGGCTACGGACGGGCGGCTCAGGTCGATGCGCGAGTGAAAATCCTATTGTTGGTCCAGTCGGCGGGCGATCTCGGCGAGCCCCCTTGAGAAACTCGAAGGTTCAGGGCGACAGGTGTTTCTTGGGGTAGTCGAGGAATTTCAGCCGTCCTGCACCCTCCATGACATGCGCCCAGCTGTCGACCGGAAACTCGATCGCTACGATGCCGCAGGTGGGCATCTCGCCCAGATTTTCGCCAGTCAGCCGGGATGCGGCTTCGGATAAGCCCGGATTGTGGCCAACCAGATAAACCCGCTCGTCATCATCACTCAGCGTTTGCACAAGCGCGGCGATGGCCTGGCCGCCGCCGAGATATACCCCCTCTTCGATAACGATGGCGTCTTTGTCATAGCCGACTTCCCCGGCGATCAGGCGCGCGGTTTTCCGGGCGCGTCGCGCAGGGCTGGACACGATGCGATCCGGTTCCAGGCCCCGAAACCGGAGCAGGCTTCCCATGAAAGCGGCATCGCGTTTCCCTCGCCCATTGAGAGGCCGGTCACGGTCGGTGAGCGAGGGATCGTCCCAAGCGGATTTCGCGTGCCGAATCAGTAGCAGTTCCTTCAAAGGCCTTTCCCTCTTCCAAGATCGACTGTCGGTGCTCAAGTTCTGGTTATCGCCGCCCCGTTGTATACTATGAATCGCACGACGTGCCAACGTGCAAGCATTTTTATATCCAACGCCGTCGGCGATGACATGCCGGGCGCTTTGACCGCTGTCGCCGTATCCGTAGCAATCCCCGCCCGGTGGCGCGTCGGTTCTTCCATTGTTTGCCGGCAATCTCAGACTGGTTTTTTTGCAACTCTCTTGGCGAGTACGATTCCATTGAACAGACGCACCGGGATGCTCCTGTATCTGTGCCTGGCATGGGCAGGCGGTTTTGCACATGCGGGCCCCGTGAGACAGCCCGCCCTGGTGCCGGCGCCGAGTGCAACCCCGGTTCCGCCGCCGCAGTCCGCAGAGGAACACAAGCCCTTTGGTTTCGGTGTGGTGGAGCAGCGCGCGCGCGCCTTGGCCGCCCAGCCGTATGTCCGTGACGACGGCGGGGTGCCGGAATTCCTGGGGAAACTGGATTACGATCAGTACCGCGACATTCGCTTCAAGGCCGACAAGGCGCTTTGGCGCGACGAGGGACTGCCCTTCCAGGTTCAGTTGTTCCATCGTGGATTCATGTTCAAGGACCGCGTCGTGATCAATGTGGTCGGCAACGGCGAAGCGACCCGCCTGGCTTATTCGCCCGAGTTGTTCGACTTCGGCAAGAATCCGGTGCCGGGTCCTCTCGATGCCGATCTCGGCTTCGCCGGCGTGCGGTTCCATTACCCGCTGCGGCGCAACGAAGTTTTCGACGAGGCCAGCGTATTCCTGGGCGCCAGCTATTTCCGGGCCGTGGGTTTGGGCCAGACCTATGGTCTCTCGGCCCGCGGGCTCGCCGTCGACACGGGACTGACCAAGGCGGAGGAGTTTCCGATCTTCCGGGAGTTCTGGATCGAGAAGCCGGCGCCGGGGGGGGCCGAACTGGTGATATATGCGCTCATGGACAGTCCGAGCGTCACCGGAGCTTATCGCTTCGTGCTGCGGCCCGGGCTCGACACCGCGATGGATGTGACTCACCATCTCTATTTCCGGCGCAAGGTCGAACGTCTGGGGATCGCTCCGCTGACCAGCATGTTCTTCCACGGCGAGAACACAGACCGCTTCGCCGACGACTTCCGTCCCGAAGTCCATGATTCCGACGGTCTCCTCGTGTCGCGCAGTAACGGCGAGTGGATCTGGCGTCCGCTGAACAACCCGCGCCACCTGCGGATCAGCGTCTTCCGGGACGAGAAGCTCACCGGTTTCGGCCTGCTCCAACGCGACCGCGGATTCGATCATTACCAGGACCTGGAAGCGAACTATCATCGTCGGCCCACGTCCTGGGTCGAGGCCGTGGGCGACTGGGGTCCGGGTGCGATTTACCTCATCGAGATTCCGAGCGATGCGGAAAAATACGACAACATCGTTTCGTTCTGGGTGCCGGATCAGCCCACCGATGCGGGCAAGGAAATGAGTTTCTCGTACCGGCTGCATTTCACTTCCGACGAGCTGATGGCACCGCGTTCCGGCAAGGTTCAGGCGACCCGCATCGGCGCCGGCGGCACCAACGCCCAGGATGGGAGCAGGCGGAAGTTCGTGGTCGATTTCGTCAGCGAAACCCTGAAGCTGTATGGCGAGGACGCCAAGATCGAGGCGGATGTGAGTACCTCCTCTGGAGCCATCCGAGATGCCGTCGTCCACAAGAATACCGAGACTGGCGCCTGGCGTCTGAGTTTCGAGCTGGAGCCCGAGAAGGACAAAGATCCGGTCGAATTGCGCGCGGTGCTGCGCGCCGGCAAGGATGTGCTCACCGAAACCTGGCTGTACCAGTGGAGCGCTCAATGAGCGCGGAGCCCGCAGCCGTTTCCACCTTCATGGCATCGGAATCGACCGGGCATGGAACTTCCGAGATCGGAGAAACCGTCAAGTCGTATCTTCAGCGCTTGCGATTCCGGGACGCGGCTCTCATCGAGCGGCTGGCCGCGGAATGTGTCGAACGTGCGCGTCGGCGCGTCGCCAGGCACGACTCCGCTGAACTGCTGCGGCGAGCCATCGAGGAAGCCCAGCGGCGTCTGGACCAGGCGCTGGCGCGGGCGCTGGGCGTCAATGTCAGCCGCGAGCCCTCGCTGATCGCGGGCGCCCGCGCCGCCTTGCTGCTGGGGGACTTGGGGATCAGCGCCGACGAGCTGTACCAGAATTCCGCAGTCAATCCGGAACTCACCTCCCGCTTGCAGCGGCATTACCCTGTGCCCCAGCCGCCCGAGGCGCCGGGGGCAATGCCTCGGCAGAAGCTTCGCTTCTTTCTTTTCAAGTCCGTCTGATTCGTCAAGATCCACATGGCCGTTCATTCGTCGATGCCCCGCCGGCCCAGGCTGTTCCGTAGAACCGTGTTCCTGACCCTGGTGACGCTGACGACCTTCGCTGCCATGTTCATGATCACCAGCGCTTTCCAGCAGAACGGCCTGACACCCCAGGAGTTGGTGCTGCTGCTACTGTATACCTTGCTGATTCTGTGGATCAGCACATCGTTCTGGACCGCGACGATCGGCTTCCTGGTGCTGCTGTTCGGCGGCGACAGCCAGTCGATCAGCCGCTTGCCGCCGTTGGCATCGCCGGAACCGGAGGCGACGCCCTCGCGTACGGCCATCGTCATGCCGATCTATAACGAGGATCCGCACCGGGTGTTCTCGGGCCTTGCGGCAATCTGGCAATCCCTGCTGGAAACCGGGCGCTCCGAGGGTTTCGAGCTGTTCATCCTCAGCGATACCCGCGATCCGGAGACTTGGCTTCAGGAGGAAACCCACTGGTACCGCCTGTGCGAGGAGTTCGACGGGCACGGCCGCATCTTCTACCGCAACCGCGAAAAGAACGTCGCTCGCAAGAGCGGCAACATCGAAGATTTCTGCCACCGCTGGGGCAACCGTTATCGCTACATGATCGTGCTCGATGCCGACAGCCTGATGAGCGGCGAGACGCTGGTGCGCATGGTGGACCTGATGGAAGCACATCCCAACGTCGCGCTGATCCAGTCCCCCCCCTTGCCGGTCAACCAGAAGTCGCTGTTCGCCCGGATATTGCAGTTCGCCAGCAGCCTGTATTCGGACATCTTCACGGCGGGGTCGTCCTACTGGCAGCTCGCCGACAGCAATTACTGGGGCCATAACGCCATCATCCGTCTCCAGCCCTTCATGAAACACTGCGGACTGCCCAAGCTGCCGGGCCGCGAGCCTTTCGGCGGCGAAATCCTCAGCCACGATTTCGTCGAGGCTGCCTTGCTGCGGGAGGCAGGATGGGAAGTGTGGCTGGCCTATGACCTGAGCGGCAGCTACGAAGAACTGCCGCCTACCCTGATCGACTACGCCAAGCGCGACCGGCGCTGGTGCCAGGGCAATATGCAGCACGTCCGAATGGTTTTCGCTCGGGGCTTGTCCGGCATCAGCCGGCTGCACCTGGTGATGGGCATCATGTCCTACCTCTCGTCCCCGCTGTGGCTGCTGTTCCTGCTCATCACCGGCTTCGATGCCTATATCCGCAGCCAGACCCTGCCAGTGTACTTTTTCGGCGACAACATCTTCCCGGTCTGGCCGGAGTCCTATGCCGTGGAGATGACGACGGTGCTGCTGGTCACACTGGCGATGCTGTTCCTGCCCAAGCTCTGGAGCCTCATCCTGCTCTTCACCCGCAACCGCCGCAAACTCAAGGCCTTCGGCGGCGTAGTCCGGGTGACGTTCAGCGTGTTATTCGAAAGCGTGTTTTCGATCTTCACCGCCCCGGTGCTGATGCTTTATCAGAGCAAATTCGTGATCTCCATTCTGGCCAGGAAGAGCGTGGGCTGGCCGCCGCAACAGCGGGACGCGCACGGCCTGAGCTTCAAGGAAGCGTTCCTCGCCCATGGCGGACAGACGCTGGTCGGGTTGGCCGCCGGCGCAGTCAGCTACTACTACGTTCCCAGCTTCTTCTGGTGGTTCACGCCGGTTCTCGCAGGCCTTGTTTTCGCCATCCCGACTTCCATGATATCCAGCAGCGCCGGCCTGGGCCTCTTTGCCCGCAGGCTGGGGCTGTTTCTGACGCCGGAAGAATCCCGCGCTCCCCGGGTGATCGAGCTTCTGCACCAGAACCTCGAGCGCGAGTCCCGAGCTGAGGAAAGTGGCTACGGCAAAGTCGTCGATCCCGCCACCTGCGCGCTGCACGCGGCATTGCTGCCGCAGCGGCTACCGAAGAAGCGTCTGCGCCATCAACTGCATGCGCTGATGTATCAACTGGTGGAGGAAGGCCCGGAAACGCTCTCGAGCGCAGAGAAGCGCAGCCTGATTTCCGATCCGGACACTCTGATGCGCTTGCACACCTTGGCCTGGAGCCGCGGCGAAACCCATTGATGGCTATTTCGGCGGCGATCGGCGAGCATCAGGCCGCCTTGCGGCGGTGCAGCCGCTGCCCCGGCATGGTGCCGCCGGTGGTCATGGGCGAGCCCGTCGCCTCGCCGGTGTACCTGGTGGGGCAGGCGCCCGGAGCGAAAGAGGGCGTGCTCGGCAAGCCGTTCGCCTGGACCGCGGGGAAGACGATGTTCCGCTGGTTCGCCGGCATCGGCCTCGATGAGGAGGCATTCCGCGAGCGGGTGTACATGGCGGCGGTGTGCCGCTGTTTTCCCGGCAAGAACCCCAAGGGCGGGGACCGTGTTCCCGATACGGACGAGATCGAACAGTGCTCGGTCTGGTTGCGGGCGGAAATCGAACTGCTCCGGCCCGGCCTGATCATCCCGGTGGGCAGGCTTGCGGCAAGCCGGTTTCTGGCGTTCGGGCAGCTCGCCGACATCGTGGGGAAGCAGCACCGTAGCGAAGGCCTGACGGCGGACCTGATTCCCCTGCCGCACCCTTCCGGTGCTTCCACTTGGCACCGCCGCGAGCCGGGCAAGACACTGCTTGAACAAGCTCTGGCCCTGATCGAAAAACATCCCGCGTGGCGCTCGATCCGTGACTGGCGTGCTCGCTGATGGGGCATTTTTTCGAAGTTGTGCACAATGGGCCCGGGCCGCTCGGTTTATTGACGATCTTTACCCATCGGTGGCGATACCTTCTTAAGGTATTGTCTCAAAAGGGAAATTATAAGGATTTTGGATTTGGTGGCGCGATGACTGGGGCAATTGACAAACCGGCTCAGGCATATCCCGCATTTTTCCCACAAAGTTATCCACAGGTTTTCCGCACGTCGCGGCGACACTTCTCACCGTCCTCCGAAGGGGTCCCATGTCCAGCATCACTGTCCAAGTCAGCCCGGAAGGCAGCCTCGAAGTCCTGTCCAAGCTCGAAGTCGGAAAGCTGCTCGACAGCAGCGAAAGCGCTCTCCACGAACTGTTCCGCAATTGTTCGCTGGCGGTGCTGAACTGCGGCGGCCAGGTCGACGACAGCAAGGCGGTGTTCGAGAAGTACCGCAACTTCGACATCCGCGTTCTCCCGACGGCGCGCGGCGTGCGCCTGGAGCTCATCAACCCGCCGCAAAGCGCGTTCGTGGATGGTGAAATGATCCGTGGGATACGCGAGCACCTGTTTTCGGTGCTGCGAGACATCGTCTATACCCGGTTCGAGATCGTCGGCGATCCGAAGTTCGATCTGTCCGAGTCGCGGCATATCACCGACGCGGTGTTTCACATCCTTCGCAACGCCAACGGTCTCGTGCCCGATGTGCCGCCCAACATGGTCGTGTGCTGGGGCGGCCATTCCATCGACCGCGGCGAATACGAGTACACCAAGGAAGTCGGTTACGAACTCGGCCTTCGGGGGCTGGACGTGTGCACCGGCTGCGGACCGGGTGCGATGAAGGGGCCGATGAAGGGTGCCACCATCGCCCACGCCAAGCAGCGTATCAGAAGGCCTCGCTACGTCGGCATCAGCGAGCCCGGCATCATCGCCGCCGAACCGCCCAATCCGATCGTCAACGAGCTGGTCATCATGCCGGACATCGAAAAGCGCCTGGAGGCCTTCGTGCGGGTGGGCCACGGCATCGTGGTATTTCCCGGCGGCGTGGGTACGGCGGAGGAGATCCTGCACCTGCTCGGCATCCTGATGCATCCGGAAAACAAATACCTGCCGTTTCCCCTGGTCTTCACCGGGCCTCGTCAGAGCGCCGGCTATTTCGAGCAGATCGACCGGTTCATCGAGGCGACCTTGGGGCAGGAAGCACGGAAGCGCTACGAGATCGTGATCGGCGATCCGGCGCAGGTGGCCCGGCGGATGCGGGAAGGCGTCGATCTGGTGCGGCAGTTCCGGCGCCATCACGACGATGCCTATTATTACAACTGGCTGCTCCACATCGAGCCGGCATTCCAGACGCCCTTCGTGCCGAGCCACGAAAACATGGCCGGCCTCGCCTTGCACCGGGACCAGCCCGCCCATGCGCTGGCGGCGAACCTGCGGCGGGCGTTCTCCGGCATCGTCGCAGGGAACGTGAAGGCGGAGGGCATTCGCCGGATCGAGCAGGAAGGTTTGTTCGAAATCCGCGGCGATCATTCGATCCTTGATCCGCTGGACGAATTGCTTGCGACCTTCGTGGCGCAGAAGCGGATGAAACTGCCGGGGACGACATATGAGCCGTGCTACAGGCTGGTGGCTTGAAGCGTGGGGGTGCTCAATGCTTGGTAGCGGGGGGGGTGGCGCGGGGAGTCATTTTCTGCACTACGCTGTCGATCCCGTTCTTCTTGAGGAACGAACGCAGGCGGTCGGCGTCGGCCAAGCTGTCGTAGGGACCGACCTTCACGCGGAACCATTCGACGTTTTCTATTCTTACGCTTTCTAGCCGCGCCTTGACCTTGAGCTTGATCAGGTCGGTGCGCATTTTTTCGGCGTCGGCCCGCGAGCGGTAGGAGCCCGCCTGAACGATGTAGCCACCGCCGGGGGGCGACTTGCCCTGTTCTTCCTCGCGCTTGATGGTCCGGATTTCCGCTTCCGGGATGATTTCTTCCTTTTCCGACAATATCTTGTAAAAGGTGAAGCGCGGCGGATTGGTTTTCTTTCCGGGGCTTGGGGCGGGTGTTTCCTGGCTCTTGGCTTCGCTTGTATCCCCGGTTTGTCTCGATTGACCGGGGGCGGGACGGGTTTCCGGCGGCGAGACTTTTACATCTGTCCCGGCTTGTTTGGCAAGGATGAAATAGGTTCCTCCGCCGGCGGCGAGGCACGCCGCGGCGAAACCGGCCACCAGCCAGCCGCGCTTGCGCCGGCGCCGCGCCTGACGGTACCCGGGAACCCTGTGTTTGTAATCCTTTGGCATGTCTACATGGTTTCGGGCGCGGACACGCCCAGCAAGCCGAGACCGTTGGCGATGATCTGCCGCACGGCGTCGATCAGATTCAGACGGGCATCCCTCAGGTTCCCGTCCTCGACCAAGAACTGGCAGCTATTATAGTAGCCGTGGAATTCGGCGGCGAGTTCACGCAGATAATGCACCAAATGGTGCGGCGCGTATTGCAGTGCCGCCTGTTCCACCACCTCGGGATAACGCGACAGGGTGCCCACCAGCGCGAGTTCGTGCGCTTCGTTCAGCCGTTCGAGCTGTTCCATGCCCCGCCCCAGATTCCGCGCCCAGCCCTTTTCGTCGAGCTGCCGGAACACGCTGCACACCCGGGCATGGGCATACTGCACGTAATAGACCGGGTTTTCGTTGGTGCGGGAAGTGGCCAGCTTGAGGTCGAAATCCATGTGCTGGTCGGACTTGCGCATCACGTAGAAGAACCGCGCCGCGTCCTTGCCGACCTCGTTGCGGAGCTGGCGCAGCGTGACGAATTCGCCGGAGCGGGTGGACATCTGCACCCGCTCCTCGCCGCGGTACAGCACAGCGAACTGCACCAGCAGCACTTCCAGTTTGTCGGCATCGCCTCCCAAGGCCTGGATGGCGGCCTTGACGCGCGGGATGTAGCCGTGGTGGTCGGCGCCCCAGATGTTGACGATGCGGTCGAAGCCTCGCTCCAGCTTGTTGAGGTGATAGGCGACGTCGGAGGCGAAATAGGTGGTCTGGCCGTTCTCGCGCACCAGCACCCGGTCCTTTTCGTCGCCCAGCCGGGTGGAGGCGAACCACTGGGCGCCGTCCTTCTCGTAGACGTAGCCCGAGTCCTTGAGCTTCTGCAGGCCGCGCTCGACCGCGCCGGTTTCGGTCAGGCTCCGTTCGGAGAACCATTCCTGGTAATGCGTGCCGAATTCGCCCAGATCGTCGCGGATGTCGTCGAGGATGCTGTCCAGCCCGGCGGCGAACACCTCGCGGTAGCGCTCGGGGCCGAGCGTGTCCTTCGCCTTGCGGACCACCGCGTCGATATAGTCTTCCTTGTCGCCGCCCTGGGGTTCGTCCGGCGGTAGCCCGGCCAGGACGTCATCCGAGGAAATCCGGTAGCGCTCGCCCTGGGCGCGGTGGAGGTCCGCTGCTACGTCGCGCACGTATTCGCCGCGGTAAGCGTTGGCTGGAAACGGCAGGACTTCGCCGCAGTTTTCCAGATAGCGCAGCCAGACGCTGGCGGCCAGGATGTCCATCTGCCGCCCGGCGTCGTTGACGTAGTATTCCCGGTGGACGTCGAAACCGGCCGCTTCGAGCAGGTCGGCGACCACCGCGCCATAGGCGGCGCCGCGGCCGTGGCCGACGTGCAGCGGTCCGGTGGGATTGGCGGAGACGAATTCGACCTGCACCCGCTGCCCCGCGCCAATCTTGCTGCGGCCGAAGCCCGGACCCTGGGCGTGTATCTCGGCGATGATCCGGTACAGGGCGGCCGGGTCGATGAAGAAGTTGATGAAGCCGGGTCCTGCGATTTCGGTGCGGACGACCGCCGGGTCATCCGGCAACGCGGAGCAAATCTTCTCGGCCAGCTGGCGTGGATTGCTGCGCGCGGGTTTCGCCAGCAGCATGGCCGCGTTGGCCGCGAAATCGCCGTGGGCCGGATCGCGGGTGCGTTCGACGATGATCGGGACTTGCGCTTCCGCGGGAATGTCGCCGGCGGCGTGCAGTCGATCCAGTGCGGTGCGGAGCAGGTTTTCCAGACGCTTTTTCATGCGCGTGACAAGGGGAAACGAGGAGTGGTGAAAAAGGATTTATTATCCTATAAAGGACAGCGTTCGGCGTTACCGCGTTCCGGCTTGGGTTCGCCGCAATCGACGATCCTTATCGAAAAATGGAGCGTATCATGACCACTCAGGACATTTTCCACCGGCTCCGCGTGGGGCTCTCGCTGGTCGTCGGCTTCGTGTCGGGCAAGCTGTTGGCCGGACATTTCCAGCACCACCCTTCCGAATTTTTCATCGGCGGCTTTCTGCTCGGCGTCATTTTCACCCAGGGGCTGTACTGGGTCATCGAAACCTTGTCCGGCGACCGGACGTCGGACTAAGGCGTGGCCTTCGCCGCCGGATGCAGGGATGCGAGTTCTGGCAAGCCCCGGTTTTCCTGCCTCGCTTTGCCCAGATCGGTGGTCACGATCGCCGCCCACAGCAGCTCTCCCTTCCATGCTTCCCGTGGATGGCCGTAGAGCGCACGACCCAGAGCCTGGACGGCGGTTTTCAGCTCGCCTTCGGAGTGTGAGGCGATTCCTTCCAAGGAGGCTTCGTGATCCGGCCAGCGCAGCGCGGCCCAGTCGAGCAGGGCTCGGCGGGTCCGTTCGGGATCGTTGGCGGCACAGGCTTCCTTCAGTTCGCGCATGCACTGTCTGTCGGACGGCCTGCCGTTTTCGGGCGTTTTTTTGGCGGGTTCCTCATGCGCCCTAAGGGTCGATCGCCACCACAGGCCCGCCGTGATCAGCCACCCTACCGCCAGAACGATGCTGAGCCAGAACCATACCGGAGAGGCAGCCATAGCGGGTTCCGCCGCCTCGGGGTGGACGGAGGCAGGCGCGGTGCTGCCTGGTTCGGCGGGCATCGACGGCACCGCTGTCGGGACCGGCTGGACTCGTCTCGCGGCGCCGGCGCCGACCTCGATCACACGTTCGGGCAGGCGCGCCACTTCCATTTTTTCGGTGGCGATGTTCCACCACGGCACTTCGATCGCAGGAAGAGCGTAGCGGCCCGGTTTGTCGGGTATCAGCGCGGTTTTTTCCTGGCGGGTGCTGAACAGCCCGCTGCCTTGGCGCTGCTCGTCCAGGGCCGGTTGATCCGGGTAGCTGCGAATTTCCGCCGGCAACCCTGCCGAGCTCAGCTCCGGCAGCACCCCGACTGTCGCGCCTCGCGCCTTGAGCGTGAGGGTCCGGGTGAGGGGCTGGCCCGCCTCGACCTCGGCGGTGTCCGGCGACAAGGTTTCCTCCAGCGTTACGCTTTCCGCGGGCAGCCAATGTTTGCCGGAAAACGCCGCCGGCGCCGGCCGCACCTGCAGTTCGACCGGTTCGGACTGCAGGCTGACGGTTTTCGCCGGGCGCCCGAAGAAGGGGATCATTCCGCCCCGTCCGCCAGCCTGAACTTCGGCATCCAGGGTCAGTGGCGGGATACGCAGGGTGCCGCTTTTCTGCGGAAAAATCGCATAGCGGATTTCGGTGGCCGCGTAGGTGTTGCCGTGACGTTCCGTCGAGAAATTGCGCTTGTCACCCAGTTGCTGGACCAGCGCGTCGGGAACCTCCAGGGGGCTCAACCGGGCGCGCCCCAGATTGGTCCGGTAGAGCACGCGCACGGTGTAGATCGCCTGCGCCTGGACATAAGGGTTTTCCGGCGCGACGTCCACTTCGATCAGAAGCGCATCGTCCCCGCCGCTGCGGGCTTGCCCCTGCACGGCTCGATCCGTGACCGTGACAGTGGCGGACTTGGAGCGGTCGGCGCCGAAAGCGATGGACGGTACCGTCAGTGTGCCGGCGTGTTTGGCGATGACCGATACGGTCCATTCGAGGGTGCGGCTGAGCTTGCCGTCGACCATCGATATCTGGCTGTTCCGGCTTTGGCCCAGCACCCGGAAATCCCGGTTCAGCGGCGTGAAATCCGGTTCGTCGTCGGGCGATTCGTCGGCGCTGAAGGTGAGGTTGAAGGATTCGTCGATGGGTACCGGGTCGCGATCGGCCGTGACGGTGATTTCCACAGCCATGCCGGTGCCGCTCAGGCCCAGGTACAGCAGCAGGCCCAGGATCATCAGGCGCCATGCCTGCCTGCGTCGTTTCGCCATGTTCATTGCCCTCCCGAGCGCTGCTGGCGCTGGCGGTATTGATAGAGGAACTTGCGCCGAAGCAGGCCGCCGGGGTCGTCCGGGATGCGTTTGAGCCATTGCTCGGTGGCCTGTTCCTTTTCGTCTTCGGATCGGGATTCGGCTTGCGGCATCTGCTGCTCCTGGTTCCCGCCTTCCTCGCCGGCCTGTTCCTGCGGCTGGGGCGATGGCGGCGGAGGCTGCTGGTGCCCCTCTGCCGTTTCGTGTTGCTGTTCCCGGTTTGGTTCACCGGCCTGTTCGGCCGCTTTTTCGTCCGGCTTGGGGTGTTCCCGGGACTGATCCTGGTCGGATTTTTGGCCCTGAGGATTCTCCTGGTCCTGGTTGCTCCCGTTCGGGTCCTGTTGGTCCTGCTGCTGGTCCTTCTGTTCCTGATCCCGGTTCTCGGAATCGGATCGCGGCTTCTGCTGTTGTTGCTGTCGTTTCAGGGCTTCTTCGACCGCTTCGCGGTTGTGGCGGGCGTCTTCGTCATTGGGATCGAGCCGGAGGGCTTGATCGTAGGCCTTGAGCGCATCGGACAGTTTGCCGGCCCGGGCCAGGGCGTTGCCCCGATTGTAGGCGGCATCGGCTGTGTCCAGTCCCTCCAAGGACTTGGCCGCTTCCTCATAGTTGCCGGCGCGGTACTCGGCCGCGCTTTGCCAGGCCGGATTCCGGAAGGTCCGGGCGGCCTCGTCGAATTGTCCGGCTTGGAAGGCTTCCGCCGCCTGCTGGTCCGGGGTCTGCCAGAGCCCTTGCCAGTCCAGTGCCTCTGCCGGACGCGGCAACGGCAGGCCGAGCACCAGGACGGCCAGCCAGCCGCGGCGGAAGCCCAGCGCCGCCAAAGGCAGGACCAGCAGCAGCAGCCAGGGGCCGCGGTCTTCCCACAGCGCCAGTTTCATGGCGGCTTCGACGCCTTCGTTGAGGCGGGAGTTCTGCTCGAAGAACGAGGCCAAGGCATCGGTGGCCGTGGCGCCGGCGCTCAGTTCGAGGTAGCGCCCGCCGCCCTGTTCGGCCAGCTGGCGGAGAGCGGATTCGTCCAGACGCGACAGCTCGATCTCGCCATTGGCGGCTTTGCGGAAGCCGCCGTTGCGCAGCGGAATCGGGGCGCCCGCTTCGGTGCCGACACCCAGCACCGAGACCCGGAAACCCTCGCCCCGCAGTCGCGCCGCCGCGGCTTCGGCCGCCGGGTCCGTCTGCACCGCGGCCAGCAGGATGTCGCCCCGGCCGAAACCGCCATCGCGCAGGAGCTGGGCGGCCAGGGTCAGGGCTCGCTCGACGTCGTGGCCTGCGGTCGGCACCAGGTCGGAACTCAAGGCCGGGAGCTGGGCGTCGATGGTGTCGACGTCGTCGGTCAGCGGCGTGACGGTGAAGGCATCGCCGCCGTAGACCAGCAGCGCCGTCTGGCCGTCCTTGCGGTGCTTCAGCAGATCGGTCACGGCATAGCGCAGCCGGGTCAGGCGCGAGGGCTGGAGGTCCGCCGCGTCCATGGCCGGGGAGAGTTCCAGCGCGATCACCAGCGCCGACTGGCTGCGGAATCCCGGCGTCTGCTGGCGCTCCCAGGCGGGGCCGGCCGCGGCCAGCACCGCCAGCGTACCGGCCATCGCGCCGAGCCACCAGGACAGCCTGCCGGTCCGGCCGGCCGTGCCGATCAGCAGATGCGGCAGCAGGCCACCGTCGCAGACTTGGGTCCAGTCGCCCTCGCCCTGCTCGCGGCGGCGCCAGTACCAAAGCGCCAGCACCAGAGGAATCCAGGCCGCCAGCCAGAGCGGACGGAGGAAATGGAACTCGTTCATGCGGCGTTCCTCCCGCGCAGCCACAACGCGCTCACGCCGGCCAGCAGCGCGAGTCCCAGCGGCCAGGGATAGAGTTCGTCCCGGGGGCGGAAATACTGGGCGTCGCGCGAGGAGGGTTCGAGCTGGTCCAACAGGGCATAGATCTGATCCAGTTCCTCGGTGTTGCGGGCGCGGAAATAGCGTCCCCCCGTCTTTTCCGCGATGGCCGTCATCGTGGCCTCGTCCAGGTCCTCGGAAGGGTTGACCCGGCGGGTGCCGAAAAAGTCGCGCACGATCATCTCGTCCGCGCCGACGCCGATGGTGTAGATCTTGAGCCCTTCCCGCGCCGCCAGTTCGGCGGCCTGCAGCGGCTGCACCTGGCCGGCGGTGTTGGCGCCGTCGCTGAGCAGGATCAGCACCCGCTGGTCGGCTGGATTGTCGCGCAGGCGCTTGATCGCCAGGCCGATGGCATCGCCGATCGCGGTCTTGTCGCCGGCCAGGCCGATCACGGCCTCGTCGAGCAGGTTCTGGACGGTCTTGCGGTCGAAGGTGAGTGGCACCTGGAGATAAGCCTGTTCACCGAACAGGATCAGCCCGACCCGGTCGCCGGTGCGCCGCTCGATGAAAGCGGTCGCCACCCGCTTGACCGCCTCGAGCCGGTTGGAGACCTCGCGGTTGACCACGAAATCCTCGATGTCCATGCTGCCGGACAGGTCCACGGCCAGCATCAGATCGCGTCCGCTCACGGTCTGCTCGATCGGCTCGCCCAGCCACTGCGGCCGGGCCGCCGCCGAGACCAGCAGCAGCCAGCCCAGCGCGGCCAACGCCAGCGGGGCACGGCTGCCCGGCGCGGCGGGGCCCGCGGTGCCCAAGTCGGCGAATTCTCCGGCGAAGGCGACGCGCAGCACCCCGCCGCCCCCGCGCGGCGCGGGGCGCCACGCCCAGTAAACGAGGAGGGGTAGAGGCAGGGCGAGAAATAGCAGGGGCCAGGCGAATTCGAACATGGATGCGGGGGATCAGTGAGCGCGGCGTCCCGGCCGGGGCAGTTTGCGGGCCCAGTCCCGGCACAAGGCGAACAGGGCGGCCGGGTCCGCTTCGCTGGCGGGTCTGTAGGGGGCGTCGGCGAGGCAGCGGCCGGGGCCGTCGCGGAAGCGGCGGTCGCCCAGCAAGGAATCCAGCCGGTCCAGCCAGGCCTGGCCGGTCAGCCCCGCCACTTCCTGCCGCGGATAGAGAGTCAGGCAGGCGCGCCGCAACAGGACCGAGACCCGCCGGATTTTTTCGGCCGGATCGAGAGCGTCCAAGGCTTCGATCGCGGCCAGCTCGCGCAGCACTTCGTTTCTGAACGGGTTGCGGATGAGGCGCCTCCACACGAGCCACAGGATCAGGGCCAGCGCGATGGCCAGCAGCGGCGCCAGCCACCAGCCGGGCGCCGGGGGCCACCAGCCAACCGGCGGGGGCAGATGGATGTCGCGGAGATCGAGTTGCGGCTCCATGCCTTCAGCGCGTCTTCGATGAGGCGCGCAGCGCCCGCTGCAGGAATGCCAGCGGATCGTCCGCGGTCGAGCATTCCAGCCAGCGCATGCGGTGGCCGCGGGCGTAGTGTTCCAGTGCGCCGCGGCGCGTTTCGAATTTCTCGCGCCAGCGCTCGGCGCTGCGGCGGCTGGCGTCGAAGGCCGTTTCCCGGATCGTGTCGCTGACCCGGAAATGGCCGGATTTCGGCAATCCCGCCTCCAGTGGATCGTACACGAACACCAGCACCACCGAGGCATGCCGCGCCAGGGCGCTCAGGGCGGTCTGCGCCGCGGCGTCGAAGCCGCGGAAATCGCTGAGCACGAACACCAAAGTCCCCGGCCTCACGTGCTGCTGCAAGCGTTTCATGGCCGCGGCCGGCACGGTCTCGGACGCCGTGGCCGGCAGCGCCGGCCCTTGCGTGTCCGCCAGTTGCCGGAGCAGGCGCAGCACCCCGCGCTGGCCGTGCTCGGGCTTGAACTCGCTGCAGCCGTGCTCGGAAAAGATCTGGCCGCCCACCCGGTCGCCGTGGTGGCTCGCGCTCCAGGCCAGGAGGGAGGCGAGCTGGGCCACCCGTACCGATTTGAACGCCCCGCGGGTGGCGAACCACATTGCCGCGCGGTAGTCCACCGACAGCATCACCGGCCGCTCGCGCTCTTCCCGGAACAGCTTGGTGTGGGTCCGGCCTGTCCGCGCCGTGACCCGCCAGTCCAGGTTGCGCACGTCGTCGCCCGGGGCGTAGGGCCGCGACTCGTCGAACTCCATGCCGCGTGCCTTGAAACGCGACAGGTACCCGCCGCTCTCCACCGCCTTCACCGCGATCCGGTACAGGCCGATGCCGGAGGCCGGATGGTTCAGGCGGATCAGCCCGGCCAGCGAGGGACGGACCAGGTCGGCGGAAGGGCTCGCCGGATGCGGAACACTACTCATCGGAACTCAATGGCAAAGCGGGGGCTGATCGGGAGCGAACGGGGTGTGCTAGGAAATGCGGACCGGAAGCGGCATTTCAATGCGTTTGGAAACGACGATTAAAGCGTTACGCGGCAGCGCGGTCAAATCGAGCCAATCCCGGGGTAGCGTCGGTAGGGATCCGAGGCCATGGTACTTATGGCATCCGCCGCGCTAAACTGCAACGGTCGTCGTCCGATTCGTCGAACAGATACGGAGGCATCGCGTGGTTGCGTTTCTCGTGCATCTCTTTTTCACGGCAGCCTTGCTGCTGCTGGTGGCCCATCTCGTGCGGGGAGTCGAGGTGGAAGGCTGGGGTTCGGCGATTCTCGGCGCCATCATGCTGGGCTTGGTGAACGCCTTCGTGCGGCCGGTCATGGTGCTGCTCACCCTGCCGTTCACGATCCTGAGCTTCGGGCTCTTCCTCCTGGTGATCAACGCTTTCATGCTATGGATGGTGTCCGTCCTGGTTCCAGGCATCCGCATCCATGGTTTTGCTTCGGCCTTGCTGGGGAGCCTCCTCCTCACGCTGCTTAACATGGGCGTCGCCTCCCTCCTGGGACCGGTGTGAAGCCGGCTCAGGCAGACGGAAGGAAGCGCTGCAAGACGTCGTCCAGAAAATTCCAGCCGGTGTCGGTACAGCGGATAAGGCTGCCCGATCGCTCCAGCAGTCTTTCGCTCAGGCATTCCGACAGGGCGGGTTCCAGGGCGCAAGCCTCCAGTCCCGTGCCTTCGGTGAAGTCGCCAAGCTCGAAACCATCCCGCAGCCGCAAGCGGTTCATCAGGAATTCGAAGGGCAGGTTCTCCGGATTGACGCGGTGCTCGCCGCCGATGCCTAAGGTTTCCAGGTATTGCACGGGGTGGCGGGTTTTCCATAGCCGCGTGACCCGTCCGGACGCCGGTTCGGTGATCTTGCCATGAGCACCCGCACCGATGCCTAAATAGTCGCCGAAGCGCCAATAGTTCAGGTTGTGGCGGCAGCGGAAGCCGTCGCGGGCATAGGCCGAGACCTCGTATTGGCGGTAGCCGTGTTCGGCGAGCAGGGCTTGGCCGGCGCGCTGGATGTTCCAGATGTCGTCGTCATCCGGCAGCACGGGCGGAAAACGGTGGAACAGGGTGTTGGGTTCGAGCGTGAGCTGGTAGAAGGAGACATGGGTCGGCCCCAGCGCGATGGCCGTTTCCACATCCCGTTCCACCTCGGCGACGGTCTGGCCCGGCAGGCCGAACATCAGGTCCAGGTTGAAGTTGCCGAATCCGGCTTCGCGCGCCATGGAAGCCGCCTCGACGGCGGCGCGGCCGTCGTGGATGCGACCCAGAGCCGCGAGCTTGGCGTCGTCGAAACTCTGCACACCGATCGACAGGCGGTTGACGCCGGCTTCGCGGAAGCCTTTGAATTTGGCGCTTTCCGCCGTGCCGGGATTGGCTTCGAGAGTGATCTCGGCGTCGGCGGCCAGGGCAATGCGCGCCCTGACGCCGTCCAGTAATAGGCCGATGGCTTCGGGGCTCAGCAGGCTGGGGGTGCCGCCGCCGATGAATACCGATTCCACCGTGCGGCCCGGAACCCTTCTCGCGTCTCGCGACAAATCCTGCAGCAGGGCCGCGATATAATCGCGCTCCGGCAGGATTCCCTCGAAGCGGTGGGAGTTGAAATCGCAATACGGACACTTGCGCACGCACCAGGGCACATGGATGTAGAGTCCCAATGGCGGCGGTTTCAGCATGGACGGGGCCGTGCGTCCCGGCAGACTTGCATTTTGTACAAACTTTCGTATCTTACGCGCAACATGACGAGCCTGATTCAAGTTCAAGAACTCTATAGGTATTACGGCGATCATTGCGCCGTAAACAATGTGAGCTTTACGCTGGAAAAAGGCGAAATTCTCGGATTTCTCGGCCCCAACGGCGCCGGCAAGTCCTCGACCATGCAGATGATCTGCGGGAATCTCGCTCCGACCTCCGGCCAGATCCTGATCAACGGAATCGACATCCTCGACCAGCCGCGCGAGGCCAAGCGAGAACTCGGCTATCTTCCGGAGATTCCGCCGGTCTACCGCGATTTGACCGTGGACGAATACCTGGAGTTCTGCGCCCGGCTCCACCGCATCAGCCGGGAACGTCTGCGGCGGGCGGTCGACACCGCCAAGGAGCGTTGCGGCCTGACCGAGGTGGGACCGCGCCTGATCAACAACCTGTCGAAGGGTTACCAGCAGCGCGTCGGCATCGCCCAGGCCATCGTGCACATGCCGGCGGTGATCGTGCTGGACGAGCCCACGGTGGGGCTGGACCCGATCCAGATCCGCGAAATCCGCGAGCTGATCCGGGAACTGGGCCGCGAACACGGGGTGATCCTGTCGACCCACATTCTGCCGGAAGTGCAGGAATCCTGCACCCACGTCCAGATCATCCACAAGGGCAAGCTGGTGCTCAACGGCACGATCGCGAGCCTGGAGCAGCGTATGCGCGCCTCCAGCCTGTTGGTGGCCACCCGCGACCCGCTCGATCAGCGCCAGCTCTATGGCCTGGAAGGCGTGCAATCCATCGAGGATATGGGGCATAACCGCTACCGCATCTTCCACGACAAGGACAAGGACCCGGCGGTGCGGGTCGCCGAAGTCGTGGTCCGCGCCGGCTGGGGATTGGCCGAACTGGTGCCGGAGCGGCGCAGCATGGAGCAGATCTTCATCGACATCACCCAAACCGATCCGCAGGGCGAGGAGCAGGCGGCATGATGGCCTTCACGATCGCAGCGCGCGAGTTGCGCACCCTATTCCTTTCCCCGCTGGCCTGGTCGGTGCTCGGGGTGATCCAGATCATCCTGGGCTACATGTTCCTGGCTCAGCTCGATTACTTCCTGATGATGCAGCCGCGCATGGCCGGCATGGAGGAAATGCCGGGCGTGACCGATCTGATCGTGGCGCCGCTGTTCGGCAATGCCGGCGTCATCCTGCTGCTGGTGACCCCGCTGCTGACCATGCGCCTGATCAGCGAGGAGCGCCGTAACCGGACTCTGAGCCTGTTGTTCACCGCCCCGGTGTCGATGACCGACATCATCCTGGGCAAATACCTCGGCGTGTTCTTCTTCCTGTTGATCATGGTCGGTATGCTGGCCTTGATGCCGCTCTCGCTCTTGATGGGGGGCGCGCTCGATGTCGGCAAGCTGGCCTCGTGCGTCCTGGCGCTGGTGCTGCTGCTGGCGGGCTTCGCCGCGGTGGGCTTGTACATTTCGGCTTTGTCCAACCAGCCGACCGTGGCGGCGGTGGCGACCTTCGGCGCCCTGCTGCTGCTGTGGATCATCGACTGGACCGGCGGCGCGGAGGGCGATGCCAACGGCGTGCTGCAGTATCTGTCCCTGTTGCGGCATTACGAAGCACTGCTGAAAGGTCTGGTTTCGACCACCGACCTGATCTATTTCCTCCTGTTCATCCTGACGTTCCTGGTTCTGAGCGTCCACCGTCTGGATAACGACCGGCTGCAAAAATGAAGATCAACCGCAAGACTCACATGGAGCTGCGGCTCCAGAACCTGTTGTTCACCCTTCTGTTCCTCGGCGTGGTGGCACTGGTCGCCTGGCTGAGCACCCGCTATTCTGCCCAGTTCGACTGGACCGCCGGGCACCGCCACACCCTGTCGGAAGCCAGCATCAAGGTGCTGGAGATGCTGAAGGAACCGGTGCGGGTGACGGCCTACGCTCGCGAAACCAAGAACCTGCGCGACCAGATCGCCGATCAGGTCGGCCGCTACAGCCGCCGCAAGAAGGACCTGACCCTGAGCTTCGTCAATCCGGATACCCAGCCGGACAAGGTCCGCGAACTGGGTATTTCGGTCGACGGGGAGCTGGTGATCGAATACCAGGGCCGCAGCGAACACGTGCAGGAGGCGAACGAGACCACTCTCACCAACGCCTTGCAGCGCCTGGCCCGGGCCAAGGATCAGCGCATCGTGTTCCTGGAAGGCCACGGCGAGCGCTCCCCCACCGAGCGCGCCAACCACGACCTGGGCCAGTTCGGCGACGAGCTGGGGCGCAAGGGTTTCAGCGTGTCCACGGTGAACCTGGGTGTTACGCCGAAGATTCCCGACAATGCCGATGTCTTGGTGATCGCCAGCCCGAACGCCAACCTGCTGCCGGGCGAGGTGAGCCTGATCGGCGAGTGGGTGAAGCAGGGCGGCAATCTGCTGTGGCTGATGGATTCCGACAACCTCAAGGGCTTGGCGCCCCTGGCGCGGCAGCTCGGCGTGCAGGTGCTGCCGGGGAAGGTGGTGGACGCGTCGACCCAGCTGTTCGGCATCGACGATCCGACGTTCGCCCTGGTCGCCGACTATCCGCCGCATGCGATCACCTACGGCTTCCAGACCATGACCCTGTTCCCTTCCGCGCTGGCGCTGGATGTGGTGCAGGACAATCATGACTTCGAGCGCGAGGCGTTGCTCAACACCCTCGCCCGCTCCTGGACCGAGACCGGCCCCATCGAGGGCAAGATCCAGTTCGATGCCGACAAGGGCGAACGCCAGGGCCCGCTGCACATCGCCTATGTGCTGACCCGCGAGCTCAAGGCCGAGGCGAAGGATGCGGACAAGAAGGAAGGCGCCGAGGCGGCCAAGCCGAGAGAGCAGCGCATCCTGGTGGTCGGCGACGGCGATTTCCTCTCCAATGCCTTCCTCGGCAACGGCGGCAATCTCAATCTCGGCCTCAACATGATCAACTGGCTGAGCCAGAACGACCAATTCATCAACATTCCCGCCAAAACCTCGCCGGACCGCGACCTGCAGCTCACGCCGCTGGCCTCGGGCATCATCGGCTTCGGGTTTTTGATCGTGCTCCCGCTGGCGCTGATCGGCAGCGGCGTGCTGATCTGGTGGCGGCGGCGCCAGCGTTGAGACTCGAAGGCGGGCTGGTGGGGACGGTTCTGATTCGGACGATCCGAGGCGCATCGTCCGCCTTGGCTTCCGGTTATTTGGTGGAGGGACTATGAAATCTCGGATGCTGCTCAATCTTTCGCTGTTGGCCGCCCTGGCCGTGCTCGGCGCCATCGCCTATTTCGAGCCCGGCAAGAAGGAGCCCGCCGAGACGCCGCTGACCCGGGTGGAGATCGACAAGGTCGATACTCTGACCCTGCAGCAGGGCGACAAGACCATCGTCCTGACGAAGAAGGACGGGCATTGGTGGGTGTCGGCGCCGTTTTCCGCACCGGCCAACGACTTCCGGGTTCGGCAGCTGCTGGAGATCGCGAAGGCCACCAGCGACGCCAGCTATCCGCTCAAGCCGGAGGAACTGGCCAAGTTCGAGCTGGACAAGCCCATCGCCAGTCTGACCGTGGGCGACGCGGTGCTGGTCTTCGGCGGCGCCGATCCCATCAACATGCGGCGTTATGTTCGCATCGGGGACACCCTGCACCTGGTGCGCGACGATTTCTCGCGCCATCTGACGGCCCAGGCGACGGACTACGTCGACAAGAAGCTGCTGCCCGAGGACGCGCGCATCCAGGAGATCGCCTTGCCGGAATGGAAAGCGCGGCTGGGGCAGGACGGCAAGTGGGTTTTCGAGCCGCCGCAGGAAGGCGGCGGAACCCACATCGGCGATTTGCTGACGAACTGGCAGTCGGCACGTGCGATCGACGTCAAGCACCTGGACAAGGCGGCCGAAGGGCCAAAACTCCACATCGGGTTGACGAACGGGGAATCGGTGGACTTCGTCATCGTCCAGCGCGAGCCCGAGTTGCTGCTGGCCCGCCCGGATTACGGCCTTCAGTATGAAGTCGTTGGCGAGCCGGCCAGACGCCTGCTCAGCCTGAATCCCAAGCCTGCGGAAACCAAGGCCGAGGAAGCGCCTCAGCAAGCCACGCCGGCTCCCGAGGCTCCGGCGGAAGGCAGCGGGGCCGAGGAAATCGAGGCGGACTGACGGCGAGGCGTCCCCACCGGGCCTGCGGCCGCGGATGCTTGAGCAGAGCCGGGGCGAGGACGGTGCGCAGATCTTGAGCTTTTCGTCGAAGGCAACATCGCCTCCCTTTGTTCGGACCGGTGCCGGTCCCGGTCGCCAACCGCTCGAGCCGGTCCGATGCTGTTCAATTCCTACGAATTCCTGTTTCTCTACCTGCCGGCCGTACTCGCCGGGTTCCACGGCCTGGTACGCTATCGCCGGGATTTCGCGATCGCCTGGCTGGGGCTGGCCTCGCTGTTCTTTTACGGCTGGTGGAATCCAGCTTACGTCCTGTTGTTGCTGGCCTCGATCGGCTTCAATTTCCTCGCCGGCCGCCGGATCAGCCTGATGCCCGAGCGATCAGGGGCGCGAAAGGGGCTGCTGGCCGGCGCCATCGCCGCCGATCTCGCCCTGCTGGGCTACTATAAATACGCCAACTTCTTCGTCCGAGCTGTGAACGATCTCGCCGGTACGCACTGGGGTCTCGAGGAGATCGTGCTGCCGCTGGGCATCTCCTTCTTCACCTTCACCCAGATCGCCTTCCTGGTCGATGCCTACCGCGGCCGGGCGCGGGAATACCGCTTCGCTCCCTACCTCCTGTTCGTTACCTATTTCCCCCATCTGATCGCCGGTCCCATCCTGCATCACGGCGAGATGATGCCGCAATTTTCCAAGGATCAGGGGGGGCGGATCGCCGACGATTTCGCCGCGGGGTTCACGCTGTTCCTGTTCGGCTTGTTCAAGAAGACCGTGCTGGCCGACGGTATCGCGCCCCATGCCCAGCAATTGTTCACGGCGGCGCAGAGCCAGCCGCCGATGTTCCTGGAAAGCTGGATCGGCGCCCTCGCCTATACCTTCCAGCTCTATTTCGACTTTTCCGGCTATTCCGACATGGCGATCGGCCTGTCGCTGCTGTTCGGCATCCGTCTGCCGATCAACTTCGATTCGCCCTACAAGGCGGCGGACATCGCCGATTTCTGGCGGCGCTGGCACATGACGCTGTCCCGCTTCCTGCGCGACTACCTCTACATTCCCCTGGGCGGCAACCGCTGCCCGGCTTGGCGCCACAGCCTGAATCTGTTTCTCACCATGTTGCTGGGCGGGTTTTGGCACGGTGCCAACTGGACCTATCTGGCCTGGGGGGCGTTACACGGCGCCTACCTCGTGATCAATCACGACTGGCGTGTTCTGCGGGTCCGGTTGGGATTCGGCGCCGATCCCGTTTCCCGCCCGGCGCGCTGGGCGGGGAGACTCCTCACCTTCCTCGCCGTGGTGTTCGGCTGGGTGCTGTTCCGCGCCGACAGCCTGGCGACCGCCGGGAACATCCTGCGCGGCATGTTGGGGCTGAACGGGCTGGCGTTGCCGGCGGGACTGAAACACGGCCCGCTGGGTGAGCGTCTGGCGGCGGAGGGCTGGACTTTCAGCGAGTCCCCCTTGCTGCACGGCGCCGGCCCGGCGCTGTGGATCGCCGCCTTACTGCTGGTCTCCATGGGCATGCCCAACACCAACGAAATCTTCGCCCGGTTCCGGCCCAGCCTGAACATGGCGAGGGGCGTCCCTCCCGAAGCGCGGTTCTGGCAATGGCGGCCGGCGCCGGCCTGGGCGCTCCTGAGCGTCGTCGTCGGTGTCGCCGCGGTGTGCTCGATTTCCGAGCTGAGCGAATTCATCTACTTCCAGTTCTGAGGATGGATAGCGGCGCCTACCTCAAGACCGTATGGATCGGCATCTTCGCCCTGCTGGCGGCACTGGCCGGGTTCTGTCGTCTGGTCGATCCGTTCTGGTATTACCGCGAGGTGAGCATCCCCGGCTTCAATGCGGTCAAGCCCGAGTTCAAGCGCTACGAGCGCCACGTCAAGCCGCAGATCGTCCGGCGCGAACGCCCCCAGGCGCTGGTGTTCGGCAATTCCTATGCGGAAATCGGTTTCGATCCGCTGCATCCCGCCCTGACCCGGCCGGACCGGAACGAGCGGGGCTATAACTTCGGCCTGGCGGGCGCCGACTGGGAGCGGGTGTACTGCTCCGCGCGGTTCGCCCTCGAGCACGCCGCGCCGAAGCGGGTGGTCATCGGTTTCCAGCCCGGCCATCCGCTCCGGGCGGTCGATTGCGGGATTTTTTTTGCGGAGATGGAACATCTGCCGGTCGGTGCGCTGCTCCTGTCGGGCAAGGCGATCAAGGCCTCGATCCGCACGGTGAGGGGCCAACGCAAGCAGCCGACTCATACCGCCGAGGGCATGTTCTACTACACCCGCTTCGAGATCGACGAAGTGGAGCGCCGGTTCCGGGCCGATTTCTCCCGCTACCTGGGAAACCTGAAGCCGGACGCGCCCTGCCTGCTCGAGCCCTTGGCCACTGGGGTCCCGCCGGATTTCGATCCGCCCAAAGGGGAAGGTATCCCCGCGGACCTCGCCGGCCTCCATGACTTGGTGGGCCGTCTCGTTCGCGCCGGCGTCGAAACCCGCCTGGTCGCCTATCCGGTGCACGCCTTGCGGGCGGAAGCCGACATCGCCTGCGGTTTCGTCAATCTGCGTTGGGACGCGCTGCTGTCGGTCGCGCGCGCCGTCCGCAAGACCGATCCGGAGGGGCGCTGGGTGGAGGTATGGGATTTCCAGGGCTACGATCCGGATTTGGTCGAGCCCATCCGCGACAACCAGACCCGGTTGTGGCAGGATGTCGGCCATTTCAACTACGAAGTCGGCAACCGGCTGCTGGACCGGATGTTCGGCCGCGGCGAGGAAGGTTTCGGAAGCCGGGTCGAACCGGCGGTGGTTCCGGCGCTGCGCGATGCGTTTTTCCGCGATCGCGCCGCTTTCCTGGCGAGCCATCCCGGTTTCATGAGTGAGTTCGCCGGGCTGATCGATTCCTTCCGTCACACGCGCTGAAGCCGCCATGCCCGAACTTCCCGAAGTCGAAACCACCCGCCGCGGCATCGCCCCGCACATCACCGGGCGGCGAATCGTCGATGTGAGGGTGAGGGAGCCGCGGCTACGCTGGCCGGTTCCCCCTGATTTGTCGGCGACGCTGGCCGCCTGCGCGGTGCTCGGCGTCCGCCGCCGCGGCAAATACCTGTTGCTCGATTTCGAGGGCGGCACATTGATCGCCCATCTCGGCATGTCGGGGAGTTTCCGTATCTGCGAGCCGAACCTCCCGCCGCGCAGGCACGATCATGTCGATCTGGTGTTCGAAGGCGGCATCTGCCTGCGCTACCACGATCCGCGGCGCTTCGGCTGTTTGCTGTGGACTGCAGAACCGCCGGCGCAGCACCCCTTATTGGCCGAACTCGGTCCTGAACCATTGGAGGGCGGATTCGACGGCGCACACTTGCACCGCCTCGCCGCGGGACGGAATACGGCGGTCAAATCCTTCATCATGGACAGCCATGTCGTGGTCGGTGTAGGCAATATCTACGCCAACGAAGCCTTATTCCTCGCCGGCATCCACCCCGGGCGCGCCGCCGGAAAGATCGGCCTCGCACGCTACCGGAACCTGGCGGGCCGCATTTCCGAGGTTCTGGCCGCGTCCATCGAACAGGGCGGCACGACCTTGCGGGACTTCGTCAACGAATCCGGCGCGCCGGGCTATTTCAAGCAGGTCCTGCGGGTCTATGACCGGGGCGGCGAGCCCTGCCTGGCTTGCGGGGTGCCGATTCGATGCATTCGGCTGGGGCAGCGGGCGACTTATTACTGCCCGGGCTGCCAGCATTGAATGACGCAAGGCCCCGTCGGTCCGGGGCCTTTGGTTGCTTAGGCGCTGCGCACCCGCTCGACGATGGCTTCGGCCATTTGCGCGGTGCCGCAGGGCGAGGTCTTGGCCAGGTCCGGCGTGACCGAGCGGCCGTCCTTGATGACCTCGCGCACGGCGCGTTCGATGCGGCGCGCGGCGTCCGGTTCGCCGATGTGTTCCAGCATCATGGCGCCGGCCATGATCATGGCGGTGGGATTGGCGATGCCCTTGTCGGCGATGTCCGGCGCGCTGCCGTGCACGGCTTCGAACAGTGCCGCGTCGCTGCCGATGTTGGCGCCCGCGGTGAGCCCCAGGCCGCCGATCAGGCCGGCCGCCAGGTCCGACAGGATGTCGCCGAACAAATTGGTGGTGACCAGGACGTCGAAGCGTTGGGGCTGCATGACCATCTGCATGGAGCAGGCGTCGACGATGCGGTCGTCGAACTCGATGTCCGGGTAGCCCTTGGCGATCTCGCGGCCGATTTCCAGGAACAGGCCGGAGGTGCATTTGAGGATGTTGGCCTTGTGCACCAGGGTGACCTTCTTGCGTCGGGCGCGGCGGGCGTAGTCGAAGGCGTAACGGATGATGCGCTCGGAGCCCTTGCGGGTGACGACCGCGATGCTTTCCGCCGCGATCTTTTCCTCGTCGACCTTGATGAAATGCTCGATGCCGGCATACAGCCCTTCGGTGTTCTCGCGTACGGTGACCAGGTTGACGTCACTGAAGGCGGTGTCGGTGCCTTCGAAGGAGATGGCTGGACGCACGTTGGCGTAGAGGTTGAAGGCTTGGCGGAGAGTGACGTTGACGCTGCGGTAGCCGCCGCCGACCGGCGTGGTGAGCGGTCCCTTGAAGCAGATGCGGTTGGCGCGGATGGAATCCAGCGTGGCATCCGGCAGCGGATTGCCGAATTTCTCGACCGCCGCCATGCCGGCGGACTGGACGTCCCACTGGACCTGGACGCCGGTGGCCTCGATGACCTTGACGGCGGCGTCGACGATGGAGGGACCGATGCCATCGCCGGGGATGAGGGTGATCTTGTGCATGGGGACTTTCCTTGGAGTTTGAGGTAATCGAGCGATTATCCGCCAGACACCGGCAAAAATTAAGCCGCGGCCGATCGAGGTTTCAAAAGTCGTCGAATTCGGCGACGACCGGCGCGTGGTCCGAGGGACGCTCGAGCTTACGCGGCGCCTTGTCGATGGTGCAGGCGGTGCAGCGTTCGGCGAGCTGCGGGGAGGCGAGGATATGGTCGATCCGAAGCCCCTGGTTGCGGCGGAAGCCGGCGGCGCGGTAGTCCCACCAGGAGAAGCTGGCGTCTGGCTGCTCGAAGCGGCGGAACAGATCGGACAGGCCCAGGCCTGTCAAGGCGCGGAAGGCGTCTCGTTCGGGCGTGCTGCACAGGATCTTTTCGCGCCAGGCTTCGGGATCGTGCACGTCGCGGTCTTCCGGCGCGATGTTGAAGTCGCCCAGCACCACGGTGTGAGGATGCGTCTTCAGTTCGCTTTCGATGAAGTCGCGGATCTTCGCCAGCCAGTCGAGCTTGTAGGCGTATTTGTCCGAGCCGACTTCGCTGCCGTTGGGCACGTACAGGTTGATGACGCGCAAGGGCCCTGCGGTCACCGCCAGAATGCGGCGCTGCGGATCGTCCAGGTTGGGCGGATCGGTCAGCACACCCTCGACCGGCGCCTTGCTGAGTACAGCCACGCCGTTGTAGGTCTTCTGGCCGCTGTAGACGGCGTGGTAGCCCGCTGTGCGCAGTTCGTCGACCGGAAACGCGTCATCCGTCAGCTTGGTTTCCTGGATGGCCAGGAGGTCCGGCTGCGCCGATTCGAGCCAGTCGAGCACCTGCGGCAGTCGGACCCGCAAGGAGTTTACGTTCCAGGTCACTATCTTCATGGCGGGGAGAGATGACTTCGCCGGTGCCTCAGGCGGTTGGATGGTGTTGCCAAAGGAGCCTTGCCGGCGTCGAAGGGGAGCCCCGTCCGCGTGGGGGCGGGGCTCTTTCGGGTCTAGGCGGCGTTCAGCCGAAAAAACTCGTAGCGGCCGCGTTTTTCGGCGACGAGCTTGCCTTCACGCGCCAGCCAGCCGATGGCGCGCTGCACCTCGTTCCTGTCCAGCCCGGTTTCGTCGGCGAGGCGGGTGGCGCTGGCTTCGCCGTTCTGGTCGAGGAAAAGCCATATCTTGCCGGCGGCTTTCCCAATGGTGGTATCGAGGTCGTCGTGCATGTCGGATCTCCTGTTAGGTTCGGCAGGTCGGAAATGAAATGGCTTAGCCGCGCTTCCGCTTCGGACGGGGTTCGATGGTGTCCGGAAGGACGACGTTGAGTTCGAGCACTTCCCGGTTGTCGTCCTTTTCCATGGTGACCGTGATGGCGTCCTGGCCGACGTTGACGTATTTGCGTATGACTTCGAGCAGTTCCTTCTGCAGCATGGGCAGATAGTCGGGCTTGTTCCGCTCGGCCCGTTCATGGGCGACGAGGATCTGCAGCCGCTCCTTGGCGACCGCTGCGCTGTCGGTTCTAGAACCGCGAAAATAATCCAGAAGTCCCATGGTCTTAACCTCTGAAAAGCCGGCTGATGAAGCCTTTCTTTTCCGCCGTGATGAACCGGTGCGGGACGTCCTCGCCCAGATAACGGCGTACGGCGTCATCATACGCCTGTCCCGCATCGCTTTTTTCATCCAGGATCACCGGCGAGCCCGCGTTGGAGGCATTGAGCACGGCGCGGGAGTCCGGGATCACACCCAGAAGGTGCAGGGACAGGATCTCCTGAACGTCATCCACGCTGAGCATTTCGCCGATCTTGGCGCGCTGGGGCGAATAGCGGGTGAGCAGCAGGTACTCCTTGATCGGCTCCTCGCCGGCTTCGGCCCGCCTCGATTTGGAGGCGAGGATGCCCAGCATGCGGTCCGAGTCGCGCACGGAGGAGACCTCGGGGTTGGTGACGACGATGGCATCGTCCGCGAAGTACATGGCCAGGGTGGCGCCACGCTCGATGCCGGCGGGGGAGTCGCATACGATGTAGTCGAAGGTTTCGCCGAGCTCGTTGAGCACCCGCTCGACGCCTTCTTTCGTCAGGCTTTCCTTGTCCCGAGTTTGGGAGGCGGGAAGGATGAACAGGTTGTCGCAGCGCTTGTCCCGGATGAGGGCCTGGTTGAGACTGGCTTCCTGGTTGATGACGTTGACGAAATCGTAAACCACCCGGCGTTCACAACCCATGATGAGATCCAGATTGCGCAAGCCTACGTCGAAATCGATCACTGCGGTGCGAAAACCCTTGAGCGCAAGCCCCGTCGCGAAGGCTGCGCTGGTCGTGGTTTTCCCGACCCCGCCCTTTCCCGAAGTGACAACGATGATTCTGGCCAAATTTCGATCCTCCCAATATTCGTCAAAACGTCATTCATAAATTCTGGATGATCAGCGCATTGTCCCGCAGCATGATCTGTACCGGCCTGCCGCGCACGGCGCCGTCGAGGTTCTCGCTGATCTTGTAGTGGCCGCCGATGGCGATCAGCTCGGCCTGAAGATCCATGCAGAAGATGCGGGCGTCGAGGTCGCCCTTGACGCCCGCCATGGCGCGGCCGCGGAGGGAGCCGTAGACATGGATGTTGCCGTCGGCCATCAGCTCCGCACCCGGGCTTACCGTGGCGATCACCACCAGATCGCCGTCGTTCGCGTAGACCCGCTGTCCCGACCGGATCGGCTGGTCGATGATTTTTGTGCCCGGACGGGCGGGGCGAACCGCCTCGTGGACAGGCTGAGAGTGTTCGACCGCCGGCGCGGCGGGCGCAGCCGGGTGCGATTCGTGATGCTTGCCTTCGGACAGCAGCGCCAGGCCCGCCGCGTCGGCCGCCGCGTTCTGCTCCGCATCGCCGCCGCGGACGCCCACCGGCGTCAGCCCGCTTTCGCGAAGGACTTCCAGCAGGGCGTCAAAGTCGGGGACCTGATCGCGTCCGGCCAATTCGTGCAGATCGAGAATGACCGGTGCATGCCGGAAGAAGTCCGGGGCCTGCCGGACCCGGGCCGCTAGCAGGTCGGCGATGGCATCCGCGTTGTCGCTGATCAGCTTGAGCACGGGCAGATTGAACGAGCCCGCGCGGATTTCGAAAGGTGTGTCGTGGGCTTGCGATGAGTCGAGCATGGTGTGCCGCGGTAGGGGGAGGGGTGCTTGATCAGGTAGCTTTGTCAAATTCTAACATTGCGCTCATCGACCGCCCACGCTTGAGTTACTGGGTCGCTGGAGCAGCCGGCTCCGGGGCGCCTTTCCTAAGATGCAGGAGGGTGAACAGCCCCATCGGCGGCAGTGTCTGCCGGCGGACTTCATGCAGCGAGGTGTGGGCCAGAATCTCGTCCATCGGCATGTCGGGACGCCAGCCGAGTTTGTGGGACAGAGGGGACAGCAGGGCTTCGAAATGCCGGCGGGCGCCCCCCTTGTCCGCCGCGAAGTGGTTGACGATGATGACGTCCCCGCCGGGTTTGCAGACACGCTCGATTTCGCGCAGCACCCGTTGCGGTTCGGGCACCACCGACATCACATAAGCGGCGACGACGGCATCGAAATAGTCGTCGGGGAATGTCATCTCGCGCGCGTCCATGATTTCGAGCCGGGCCACATGATTCAGGTTCTTGCGGTGCACCCGCTTGCGGGCGCGTTCCAACATATGGGGGGAGATGTCGATGCCATGTACCTGGTGTTCCTTGCGGTAGAACGGCAGACTGATGCCGGTGCCTACGCCTACCTCCAGGATGCGACCGGGACGGCGGTTGGTGAGGTGCGCGGCGAGCGAGCGGCCGCGAAAGTTCAAAAGCCAGCCGAAAGTGTGATCGTAGACCGGCGCGTAGCGCGCATAGGACCTCAAGATGTGTTCCAGTTGCACGAGCTTCCTCTCAAATTGGGCTGAACCAAAGCGTGGGAAATGCCGCCCTCGTCCCAGGCGGTTCTTATGGGGTACGGGCGGGAATTATACCCGTGCAACGCGATTGTTGCCGGTTTGCCGTCATCGCCACGTCCCGCCAATTCCGATACCATACCGGCCGATATCCGTCAGCTCCTCACAGGAACATGAGCAAAGTCATCGAGATCAAGATCGGCTCGGAACCCCAGTCTCTCGTCGCGAAGGCGGAGAAAGCGGCGCGCGAGAAAGGCATGGTGTTCTCCGGCGACGAGACCACCGGCAGTTTCAGCGGCAATGGCGTGGAAGGTGTTTACGAATTCAGGGGTGATCTCCTGGCCATCACGATCACGAAGAAGCCGTTCGTATTGCCTTGGGCAGTGATCGAAGCGAGCGTGAAGAGTTTTTTCGCCTGACCGTGCGCCCTTGTCGATAAACGGCCCATGACGCGGAGCGGCGCAAAATACCGGGACCTGCGGGATTTCATCGGCCGGCTCGAGGCGGAGGGGGAGCTCCGGCGCGTCGCTGCGGCGGTGGACCCGAATCTCGAGATCACCGAAATCTGCGACCGCACGCTGAAGGCGGAAGGTCCGGCCCTGCTGTTCGAACATCCCAAAGGTTCTTCGATCCCCTTGTTGGGCAATCTATTCGGCACCCCACGCCGGGTGGCGTTGGGGATGGGGGAAACCTCGGTCGGCGCGCTGCGGGATGTGGGCAGGCTGCTTGCCTCGCTGAAGGAGCCCGAGCCTCCCAAAGGCATGCGGGATGCTTTCGATAAGATGCCGCTGTACCGCCAGGTGCTGCATATGGCGCCGAAAGAAGTCCGCAATGCGCCCTGCCAGCAGGAGGTGGTGCGCGGCAGCGAAGTCGACCTCGGCCGCTATCCGATCCAGACCTGCTGGCCGGGCGACGCCGGGCCGCTGATCACCTGGCCGCTGGTCATCACCCGCGGGCCGCACAAGCCGCGGCAGAACCTCGGCATTTACCGCCAGCAGGTCATCGACCGCAACCAGACCATCATGCGCTGGCTGGCCCACCGCGGGGGAGCCCTGGACTTCCGCGACTGGCAGGAAGCCAGGCCCGGCGAGCCTTTCCCGGTGGCCGTGGCCTTGGGGGCCGATCCCGCCACGATGCTGGGGGCGGTCACGCCGGTGCCGGATGCGCTGTCCGAATATGGCTTCGCCGGACTTTTGCGGGGTGCCAGGACGGAAGTCGCCCGCTGCATCCTGAGCGATCTGCAGGTGCCCGCCAGTGCCGAAATCGTGCTGGAGGGGTTCCTGTATCCCGGCGAGACGGCGCCGGAAGGCCCGTTCGGCGATCACACCGGGTATTACAACGAGGTGGAATCGTTCCCGGTCTTCACCATCGAATGCATCACCCAGAGGCATTCGCCGATCTACCACAGCACCTATACCGGAAGGCCTCCGGATGAACCCGCGGTGCTGGGCGTGGCGCTCAACGAAGTGTTCGTGCCTATCCTGCAGAAGCAGTTTCCCGAGATCGTGGATTTTTACCTGCCGCCGGAAGGCTGTTCCTACCGTCTGGCCGTGGTGAGCATGAGAAAGCAGTATCCCGGCCACGCCAAGCGGGTGATGTTCGGCGTGTGGTCGTTTTTGCGCCAGTTCATGTACACCAAGTTTGTGATGGTGGTCGACGACGATATCGATGCCAGGGACTGGAAGGACGTGGTCTGGGCGATGACGACGCGGATGGACCCTGCCCGGGATATCACGCTGATCGAAAACACTCCCATCGACTACCTGGATTTCGCCTCGCCGGTCTCGGGCCTGGGCTCCAAGGTCGGGTTCGACGCCACCAACAAGTGGCCGGGCGAAACCAGTCGGGAATGGGGACGGCCCATCGTCATGGAGGCGGCGGTACGGCGCCGGGTGGACGAAATCTGGGATTCGCTGGGGATTTTCGCTGGCGGCCGAGGCTGAGACGGTCCCGGCGGGCAGGGTGCTGTCAGTCCAGCGCCTCGGTTTCCAGGCCGGCGGGTTCGGATTCGCCGCTGGGATTCTGTTCGATCTGGGCGACGACTTCGTTCGAGGCCAGCAGCAGCCCGCGGCGGAAACATGTGCAGGCCGCCGCCGTGTCGTTTTGCCGCAGAAGCAGGTCGCCCATGAGCTGGTAGGCTTCGACGCTCGGCTCGATGCTCAGACTCTGTTCCAGATAGCGCAGGGCGGGTTCGATCTGTCCGGCACGCACGGCAAGTTTGCCAAGCACCCGCAGCAGCACGGCGTCGTTGCCATGCCGGCTCAGCCATGTCTCGGCCTGGGCAAGTTGCTGTCCGGCATCGGGGGCCGGGATGCAGCCGTACAGCACCAGCAGGGTCTCGTTCCAGTCGCGGTCCAGGCTGGCGCGCACGGCGGGTTCGATCTCCCACCCGGCGCCGGCCTCGATCATGGCCGCGAAATACAGCGATTCGATACCGGCTGCCTTGCGGATGTGGCCGGGGATGTTTTCCCAAAGCTTCCGCAGGCGGGAGGGATCGCCGGATTTCGCATGCTGCTTCAGCAGGGCGCTGTAGGTCTCGGTCTCCAGCAGCTTGATCTCCGCCTCCATCATGACCTTGTTGGTGTGGAGGCTGGGGATGAGATTGCGCAAGGCTTCCCAGTCTTCCATCTGGGCGTAGGCTTGGTGGAGCAGCCTCAGGACGGCGGCGTGGGTGGGGGCGATCCGGTTGAGCTGCGAGAGCGATTCCAGCGCCTGGTCGAACTGTTTGTCCGAGAGTTGCAGTTCCGCGCGGGTGAGGCCGATGGCGATCTCCGCCTCGGGCATGGCTTCATGGGCCAGTTTGAGATATTCATCGCGCTGCTCGGGCGCGCCGCGCGAATGCGCCGCCCGGGCCGCGGTCAGGTAATTGATCAGCGGAACGCCGCTGTCGGCGGCGTGGCGGATGAGCGTCTTCTCGGCCTTTTCCCAGTTGCCCTCGGCGGTTTCGATCAGGCCCGTGATGAGCGCCTCCTGCGACTGCCGGCTGCGCTTCCTGCCGCCGCGCTGCCTGAGTATCCGCGGCAGCCGCAAGGCATGGATGACCAGGCGGATGATGGCGTAGAACAGGATAAAGGCCAGCGTGAGCGCTCCGGCGAGGATCACCAGCGACGATTCCAGGGTCCACGGTCCGTAACCGATGATCACGTAGCCGGGATCGCCCTTCGCCAGGAAATGGCCGTAAAGGTAATACGCCGCTCCGGCGATCAGCGCCAGAATCGCGATCAGGATGGCGAGTCTTCTCACGGTTTGCTCCCCGGCGCTTCAGTTCCAGGAGGGACGGTGGTGGGAGCCGCGGTTGCCGGCGGGGTGGTGACGGCGTCGGTTTCGAGCCGCAGTTTTTCGATGTTGCGGAGCAGCGCCAGCGACTTGCTGATGTCGGGGAAGGAAGCCTTGAGCTTGACGCCGGCCATGGCCTTGAGATCGCCAGCGATGTCCTTGAACGCGGGGGAGTCGCGGTCGAAGTTTTCATTCAGCCAGGCATTTGCGGATTCCAGGTTGCTGTGGAACAGCGCATCGTCGCCGCGCAACAGGGCGGTGCGGGTCATTTCCAGCTTGAGCAGCAGAATCTCCCTGAGGCCGGCGGCTTCCTGCGGCGTCAGGACGGCATGCAAGGGACGGTCGCTGCGGCGCACGGTGACCAGTTCCTTGAGCTGTTCGAGGGGGGAGTCGACGGCATCGCCCGTTTCCGCCTTGGGGCTTTCACGGGGTTCCTTCGACATGTCCGGATGCGGCAGGAAAAGCGGCAGTTCCCGCGTCTTGGCTTCGATGGCCAGCAGCTTGGCCGACAACCCCACTATATCGGGTGGTTGGAAGGCTTCGAGCTGGTTGATTTCTTCCGCCAGCGCTTCCCGCACCTTGAACACGCTCGGGTCGCCGCTGTCGTGCAGCCGCTGGTCCGCCGCCTGCATGGCTTCGAGCACCGATTTGACGTCTCCGCTCAGGTGCAGCTTCTGATTGGCGATCCCTAGCAGATATTCGGCGTCGGCGATCAGGACGTCGCTGTGGGTCCGGCTCAACTGGCGCTGGATGGCCTGGATGGCTTGTGCCAGTTCCGTGCGCGTGTCCTGGAGTTTCTGGCGGAAATCGGCGGATTGCTCCCCGAGCACGCGCTCCAGCTTGCTGTCTTCGGTGCCGAGCTGCGCCTGCAGCGTGGCGAACTGCGAATGCAGGGTGGCGAGCTGGGTCTGCAGGCTGCTGACTTGGCGGCTCAGTTCGAGCACATGCAGGTCGCCCTTGTTGAGTTCGCCGCCCAGCCCTTCCTGCTTGGAGCGCAGCTCCTGGAGCAGGAAATAGCCCGCGGTCGCCAGTAGCAGAACCGCGGCCAGCATCGAGTAGCCCAACAGGGCGGCCACACGCGACTTGCGCGGCGCAGCCGGGGCGGCAGCCTTCCCCTTGTGGTGTTGCGGGTCTTCCCCGGCTGCCGGTTGTTCCGGCAGGGCTGTCATTTCTTTCTCTTCCTCGGCCAATGGTTTGTCCCCGTCGTTTGGCGCGGGTCGCGAGGATGTCAGATGAGCGGCGACATCCGTCAAGGCTTGCAGCACGGCCGGGTCCGACGCGGTGTCGGCCACGCTCACGTACCGGAAACCCAGCGATCCGGCTTGATTTTTCAATCGTTCGCTGATGACGACCAGCGGCGTTCCGAGCAGGCGCTCCCGGTCTTCCGGTGGAACCAGGGCATACAGATGCTCGAGTGCCTCGCCGCTGGTGACGGTCAGCATATCGAACGCACTCGTCCGCAAACCGTCGACCAGCGTTTCGGTGTCCGTGGACACCGGTACCCGCCGATACAGCTCGGCATACTGGACCAGCGCACCGCGTTCGACAAGTCGCTCCTTGAGTTCCTCCCGCCCGCCTTCACCGCGCACGATCAGTATCCGCCGGCCCGCGACGTCCTGCATGGCGGGCATGGCCAGCAGTCCTTCCGAATTCGATTGCGGCTCGGGGATCAGGTCCACGGTGATTCCGGCTTCCGCCAATGCATCGGCCGTGGCCTTGCCGATGGCGGCGATGCGCGGCGTATCACCATCTGATCGGAGCACGCCGAGTGCTCGGGCTTGGTTTACTGCGTTGGCGCTGATGAAAATCCACCAGTCCCATTCCGAAACCCCTTGCAGGAGGGCCGCTCCTTCCGCCGCACGGGCGCTGGGTCGGACGTCGAGGAGGGGGAAACGCACCGGCCTGCCGCCCGCCGCTTCGACCAGCTCGCACAGCGGTTCGGCCTGATCCTTCGGACGCGTGACGAGGACGCGTAAACCGGACAAGGAGCGCGCCGTACTCATTGCCGTTGAGGTGCCGCGTAAACGCGGCGGAGTATTTCATCCGCGCCGTACCCGAGCAGTTCCTCGGCCACCTGCTCTCCCAGCGCTTCGGCGGCGGACACGTGTCCGGTGGCTTCGGCCTCGATGATGCCCGAGCCGTCCGGATTGCCGACCAGTCCTCTCAGGCGCAGGGTGTCGCCTTCCCGCTGGGCAAAGCCGGCGATCGGCACTTGGCAGCCGCCGTTGAGGCGCCGGTTCATGGCCCGCTCGGCCAGGACGCACCAGGCGGTCGGCTGGTGGTGCAGAGGCTCCAGTAGGGCGTTGGTTCGGGTATCTTCGCTCCGGCACTCCACCCCGATCGCGCCTTGTCCAATGGCGGGAAGGCTGTGTTCCGGCGCCAGCGTTTCTGCGATGCGGCCATGAAGCCCCAGCCGCTTCAGTCCGGCGGCGGCCAGCACGATCGCGTCGAATTCCCCGGCGTCCAGTTTGGCGAGCCGGGTGTTGACGTTGCCGCGCAGATCGTACAGCGTGCAGGCGGGAAGGCGCGATTTGAGCTGGCACTGTCGCCGCAGGCTGGAGGTGCCGATGCGGGCGTCGGCCGGGAGTTCCGCGAAGTTCCGGTAGCGGGTGGAGACCAAGGCGTCGCGCGGGTCATCGCGTTCCAGTATGGCAGCGAGATGGAGCCCTTCGGGGAATTCGACCGGCACATCCTTCATGGAATGGACGGCTATGTCTGCTACGCCCTCCAGCATGCCTTGCTCGAGTTCCTTCACGAACAGACCCTTGCCGCCGACCTTGGCGAGGGGGGCGTCGAGCAGTTTGTCGCCCCGGGTGGTCATCCCGACCAGTTCGACCCGAAGGCCGGGGTGGGCGGCCTGAAGGCGGGATGCGACGTATTCCGCCTGCCACAGAGCCAGCGGGCTCTTGCGGGTCGCTATGCGTAGGAGGTGATTGGTCACGTTTGAAGGGGAACCCGGATAGATGATCCGCGCATTTTAACAGATCGCAATTTGCAGGGCCGAAATCCTGATGTCGACCTTTGCCGTCGGGAGCGGTACGGTCAGCGCTCGGCGTTCCACCATTGCAGCAAACTGAACGCGCCCAGGCCGAGGAAACAAATCAGGACCCAGGCGGGCATGCTCAGACCGAGGAAAGTCCAGTCCACCTTGGCGCAATCGCCGGTGCCGCTCAGCATCGCCTTGAGGGTGTCGCCGAGCGGGAAATTCCGGAGCATGTAGCTCAGGCCAGGACCGCATTCGGGGACCTCCTCCGGCGGGAGATGCATCAGCCAGACATGGCGGGCCGAAACCGAGGCGCCGCCCAAGGCCATGACCGTGCCCAGAACGGCGTACGCCCGGATTCCGGCCGCGCCCGGATGATGGAGCGCCGCGGCCAGAAAAACCAGTGCGACGGCCAGCACCATGATGCGCTGCGAGATGCATAAGGGGCAGGGTTCCAGTCCGCCGGAGAACTGGAAGTAAAGCGCCATGGCCAACAGCAAGGCGCAGAACAGGAAGCCGAGAACGAAGCAGATGCGGGCGCTGGGAATGGTCATGAGGCGTAAAGCGATCAAGGACGGGAGGTCTTTTAATCTTCGATCCGAAAACCCACTTTCAGCGTAACCTGGAAATGGGCGACCTCGCCGTCCACGATATGGCCGCGAGTTTCGACGACTTCGAACCAGTTCATGTGGCGCAGGGTTTTCCCGGCTTTGGCTATGGCCGTGCGGATCGCATCGTCGGTGCTCTCCGTGGACGAACCGACGATTTCGATGACCTTGTAGACGTGATCGGGCATGGCTGTTCTCCAACAGAAAATGGCTGGGCGGGCAACGCGGCGACCGGCTCCCCGGTTTTCGCCGGTATTCTTATATCACACATCGCGGCGATGGGCCGTGCTCTCATCTTCGGTGTCCGGTTTCGCCATGAACCAGGAGTTCGCGCACCCGTATGCGGATGTTCGCGGCGATGTCGTCGGTCGGCAGATCGTTCGCGTCATCGCCGAACGGGTTCTCGATTTCCTCTGCGATCAGTTCGAGGCTGGCCAGCACGTAGAACACCAGAGTCGTGATCAATGCCGTCCAATAGTGGAAATCCGGGACGAAGCAGAAAGGCATGGAAACGATGTAGAGGAAGATGAATTTCTTCAGGAACAGGCTGTAGGAATAGGGAATGGGCGTCTTCTGAATCCGTTCGCAGCCGCCGCAGATGTCGGCGAATGCGCTCAAGTCGGGATTCAGGCACAGCAGCTTGTCGCCGGACAATTCGCCCTTGCTGTTCAGCCGCGCCACCTCCGCGAACAGCTGCGCCGCGATCCGGTTGGGGCGGTGTTCCACCGAGATGGAAACCCGAAGATGATGTTTCAGGTTGTCCGCATAGGCACCGATGAGTTCAGCCAGCAGTCGCCGGGAGGGGTGGCCGTCCGGCAAATACGCATCCAACTTGAGCGCCAGATTGCGCGAGGCGTTGGTCAGGCTGCCCCACAGCCGCCGGCCCTCCCACCAGCGCTCGTACGCGGTGTTGGTGCGGAATACCAGGAGCATCGAGATGACGAAGCCCAGCAGGGCATGCAGCGCCGTCGTGCCCTTGAGCTGATTCGGAAGGAGGTGCTGGTCGGCGTAGGCGATGCCGGCGGAGAACAAGGCGACGGAGAGCATGGCGGGCAGCAGACGCCGGAACGTGTCGCTCTTGTGGAACTTGAAAATCAGTCCCCACCAGGACTTGGGGTTGTAACTGATCATTCTGGGCTGGCGATGTACGTTTTACGGAATGCCTGTTTTCGAGATCATTCTCGGCGGGGAGGAATTTCCTGCACGAGAACCCAGGGGGCGATCACCACGGCCCAGAACAGCGGGCCGCGTTCATTCCAGTCCCGTGCTTCCACTTCGGTCGCGCGCCCTACCCGGCCGTCTCGAATCCAGCGGGACAAGATTTCCGTCTCGTCGGTGGCCATGACGGCGCCGACCTCGATGAGATCCAGTTCGGGAGCCACCCGGATGACCGCTCCGCGTGCGAAGTGCGGCTGCATTTCGGGCCAGGTGAGTTTGCCGGCGTCCTGGTTCAGTTTCGCGTAGAGCGAAGCGTCGTGTTCGATCATCGAGTGCGAGAGGTCGGCGGGATCGGTCGGGGGGTGTAACCGTCGGAATTCGTTTCCACCCAGCGCGCACCTTGTTCCAGGGTTTCCTTTTTCCAGAAGGGGGCTCGGTGCTTGAGTTCTTCCAGAATTTGGCGGCAGGCATCGAAGGCGGTTCCGCGGTGAGAGGACCAGACGGCGACCAGGACGATGGGGTCGGCGGGAAACAGGTCGCCTACCCGGTGAATCACCAGGGCGTCGTCGAACGGCCAGCGGGCCCTGGCTTCGTCGACGATGCATTGCAACTGCCGTTCGGTCATGCCGGGATAGTGCTCAAGCATCATCTTTCGAACCGGTTGTCCCTCGTTGTAGTCGCGCATGGTGCCGATGAATATCGCCGTCGCGCCAAGCCGTTCCGCGGCCGTGGACTCTTCCCGGTAGCGGGAAAGTTCGGCGAGAGGGTCGAAAGCGCCGGTGCGCACTTCGATCCGCATTTCAACCTCCCGTGACCGGCGGAAAAAAGGCCACTTCATCGCCGTCCCTGACCGGCGTATCGGCTTGGGCATATTCCATGTTCACCGCGCACAGAACGTTTTCGGGCAAGGGGCGGCCCTCGTAGACGGCTTTCCACACGTCGGCGACGCAGGACAGGTTTTCAAAGATGAGCCGTTCTTCGGCACGACCCATCCTTTCTCTCAGGCTGGCGAAATATCGGACGCGGATCGTCATGATGCTGGATCGAAGGTGGCGATAAGGGATATCACGGGGTTTCGGACGGCTCGGCCGGTGGTATGGGGACTGGGGCGCCGCACTGTTTCGCCGAGCGCTCGAGGGTATCGACCACGGCACCCAGCGCCCGATCCAGCAAGGGCTCGTTGGCGCCTGTTATCAGCCGGATAGTGTTGCTGGCGAGGCCTTGAGCCAGTTCATGCAGGCCGATCTCGCGAAGCTTCATGCCGCGCCGGTTGACGAAAACATAACGGGATGTGAGTTGGCTTTTCAATAAAAGCTTGCCCCGGAAAGGCAGCGTCAGATTATCGCAAAATTCGACCCAATCACCGACATGGATGTTCCTGGCCTGTTCGAGGCATTTCTCATCCATGGGGTCGGGGGTTGAGGATGGGGGCTGCGTGCCTTCGACGCCATGGATGAGAATTTCTTCGAGGTCGCCCAGCTCCAGCGCTGTCGTCGAAGCTTCTCTTCCGGCTGGCGTGGGCGGGCTGCGGTCGTCGGCATCGGCCAAGTTCTTCGAGTCCATGCCGGCGGAGGAGCCGAGCGTGTGGCGGGCACGATGCCAACGTTCGACATCCTTCAGGAAGGCATGCCTCTGTACGGGGTCGAACGAGATGTTTTCCAGCCGGTTGCGCACGGCCTGAATGATTTCCGGCTCGCCGGATCCGGTGTCCGATAGCGGGAGCGCGCCGTCATGCGAGGCTGCCCAGGCGATGAGCCGGTCCATGAGGGAGACGGCCTCCTCCCAGTCCGCGGGCTCTTTTTCCTTGCGCAGATAGGCGATGACCAGTACGTCCTTCCATGCATTGAGCAGCAATGAAACCAGCGCCGAGGGGAGCGTCCGCCCGTCAACACGGGCCGCGATTTCGACGGCCGCCGCACGCTTGGCCAGGGCCAGGCGCTCCTGGCTGGCGGTTGCCTGTCGGGTGCGTTCTTCCATGGCCTTGATTCCCTTGCCTTCACGGTCGACGAAAGCGGAAAAGTCGTCGAGCAGTACCGCGAACAGGCAAGTGTCTTCGTCGAATTCCGTCAATATGCGATAGACGACTTCCTCAATTTTCTTCAGTACGGTCTGGTCCTTCTTGTCGCCGGAATCCAGGCCCACGCCGGCCTGGGCGAGAGCGTTCAGGAGCTGCCGCAGAGGATGGGTCTTCTTGGCCAGGAAGGAGCGCTCGATGATCGCTACTTTGACGACGGGAATCTGCAAACGTGCGATGAGCGCCTTGACCGGATCGGGAAGGTTGCGGTCTTCCAAAATGAAATCGAAGATCATCGATACCATGTCGATGATGTCTTCCTCGAACTGGCCCAGGCGCCTGTGCTCTCCCTCCGGCAGGAGTCTGGTTAATTGATCGACCAGGGATTGCTTCAGGAGCGGAACCGGACCGCCGAGTTCGCGTTCATCGGATGCCGGCGCACCGGCGTTTTGTTGCAGTAAACTCAGGGCATTGACGACTTCATCGGGATCGAAGCGCTTTCCTCCCGGCTCAGCGGTCGGCTGGGGTGGCGGGTTGCCGGCTTGGGGTCTCCAACGATCGAGCAGAAGCAGGAGGTTCCGTAGCAGAGCCTCGTCGTTACCCTCTTCCGGGGAGGCGGGGGCAGGCGATGGTGAATCGTCGCCCGGTGATGCGGAAGGTCTTGCCTTCGGGGTGTTGGAGGCATCCGGCACTACGCCGTGTTCCGCCAGCAGATCGTTCAGGCGCCGATAGATCGCTCCCATCTTGCACAGGACATGCCGGTCGAAAAGCTTCAATACCACCAGGGTTACCCTGATGTCGATCGGCAGCGTGGCAAGGGAACCGGCGAAGGCGCGACACAGGACCTCGGGCGCGATGGGATTGGTCGCTTCCGGGGGCGGCTCGATGCCCCGCAGGGCCGCGAATCGGAGTTCGAGCTCCCCCAGGGTATCTTGAAACAGGAAATTTCCCTGTTGCACGGCATTGTTTACGGCCAGTTCGATGTCCAGGGCATCGTTTTCGAGAAGGCTCAAGCCGTTACCGGCAGAATATTCCGGCACAGCGGCTTGCGATGGAAGGGGCGGAGTTGCGGTCGGATTCCAGAAGCGGTCATAGGTATCGAGCACTTGATGCAGGCTACCTGTCTGGAGAACATTTTTTTCCCGGCGGATCAGGCGCATCGCATCGAAATACAAGGCCTGCAAACGGCTGTTGTCGGCCTTGTCGGAGAGCTTGAACAATTCGTCGTCGATCTGAGCGAACAAATCCTGCAGCAGTCTCTCGAATCCGGCCTCGAAAATGGCGCGAATTTGCGCCGCCAATGGATGGAAGCCGGGAAATTCCGCAGTGGTGCGTTCGTGATCCGGGCCGGGACGCAGTCCTGATCGCATGGGCTGGACTCTCGGGGGAGAAGGGATTCGACAGCCGATAGTGTAGCCTACAAGCCGGCGCTAGAGCGCCGGGGTTCGGGTGGGGAAGGCGGCACAAAATTCATAAGGTGACTGAGGCAGGCCGTCGGTGGCGGCCAGAAACATGCGAAATAGGAGAGAAAATACGATGGGATGCTGGGACAACGAAAAGATGGGGTCGCCCAATCAGGATGAAAGGCCGGAGGGCGAGACGATTTCCCTGATCGTGATTCACGGAATCACGCTGCCGCCGGGCGAGTTCGGCGGTCCGTGGATCCGGCAGTTGTTCAACAATGAGCTCGACGGCGGGGCTCATCCCTTCTTTGAATCCATCCGGCATCTGCGGGTATCGGCGCATGCGCTGATCCGGCGGGACGGCGAAGTCGAACATTACGTTCCGACGCACCGGCGGGCGTGGCATGCCGGGGTGTCTGAATTCCGGGGGCGGAGCGCCTGCAATGATTTTTCGATCGGAATCGAGCTCGAGGGAACCGACGATCTTCCCTATACGCCGGAGCAGTACCGCAGCCTCGCGGGTCTCGTGGTGGAACAGATGGCCCGATATCCGGCGATTACGGAGGATCGCATCGTTGGCCACAGCGCGATTGCGCCGCATCGAAAAACGGACCCCGGGCCGGCGTTCGACTGGGGGCGTTTCTATCGTGAACTGGCGAAACGGCTGGCGGAGCCCTCGCACTCCGGGGGTTGACCGCCGGCCGAAAAGGCGCCTTGCGCGGAATTCAAGCCGCGAGGACGGCGTCACGCCTTCAGGCGTTCCGCCATCATGCGCTCGAGGATTGGCCGGAAAATGATCTCCATGGCGAGCCCCATTTTCCCACCGGGAATCACGATGGAGTTGTGCCGCGACATGAACGAATTTTGCAACATGGACAGGAGGTAAGGGAAATCCACATTGAATTTGCCCGGCTCCTTGAAGCGGATGATCACGAAGCTCTCGTCGGGCGTGGGAATATCCCGCGCAATGAACGGATTGGATGTGTCGACGGTCGGGACGCGCTGGAAATTGATGTCGGTCTGGGAAAACTGAGGCGTGATGACCTTAACGTAGTCATCCATCCGCCGCAGTATCGTTTCAGTGACGTCCTCGGGTTTGTAGCCGCGTTCGGCGGTATCGCGGTGGATTTTCTGAATCCATTCGAGATTGACGATGGGCACCACACCGACGAGAAGATCGACATATTGTCGTACATTGATGTTTTCGGTTACGACGCCTCCGTGCAGCCCCTCGTAAAACAACAAGTCCTTGCCCGGAGGTACCTCTTCCCAAGGCGTGAATGTTCCCGGCTTGTAGCCGCCCAAGCGCTGGCTTTCCGCCTCGTTATGCACATAAAAACGGCGGTGAGCCGTTCCCGTCTCACCGTAATGGCGAAAGACGTTTTCGAGTTCGTCCAGAATGTTGGCTTCAATCGAAAAGTGGCTGAAGTGCCGGCCTTCGCGACGGGCCTTGTCGATCTGCGCACGCATCTCCACCCGGTCATAGCGATGGAAGCTGTCGCCCTCGATGATGAGCGGATCAAGCCCGAGCCTGAAAAAGATGTGCTCGAAAGCGCATTTTACGGTGGTCGTACCCGCGCCGGACGAACCGGTGATGGCGATGATGGGGTGTTTCTTGGACATTCTAGCCTCCCGTGCCTTTCAATTATACTCAAGATGGTCTCTCGAACATTGGCCGGGGGCCGATGGTAATCCCGCGTCCAAGAAGGACCCGTGACGCAAAAAATGGTTCGGAGCCTCGGGGGAAAGCTACCTGTCGGCGGTTTCGGTGAAATCCGCCGACGGATAGAGAAAATACGCTAGGCAAGCCAAGAGCGAGCGATAGAGAGGGCGTTTGCTCGCTCCGGAGCCTTTTATTCCTTATTCCAGGTTAGCGTGACGAGTTCTCATTTCTTCTTCGGGGATGCCTTTCTCATGGATGATGTGAGAGATGGTGGCTTCGAGGAAGAGGAGGGTTGAGAGCTCGAAGACGGTGCCCATGGGCATGCCGACGACTTTTCCGAAGAGCTCGGGGGAGCCGATGCGGAAGAGGGTGTCGGCGAGGTCGCCGAGGGAGGAGCTGTCGCGGGTGGAGATGAGGGCGATGGATGCGCCCTGCTCCTTGGCTTTCTTGGTGAAGGCGAGCATGGTTTCGGTTTCGCCGGAGCCAGAGATCACGATCAGCAAGTCGCCCTTGCGGATGCTGGGGGTGACGATTTCGCCGACGACGAAGACGTCATAGCCGCCATGCATGAGGCGCATCGCGAAGAACTTGGCGACCAGTCCCGACCGGCCGGCCCCCGCGACGAAGATGCGGGAGGCCTGGTCGAGCATGGCAGTCAGTTTTGCATCATAGCCGGCATCGGTGGCAGCGAGGATGCTGGAGATTTTGTCTATGATCAGTTTCTGATGCATGCGCAAGTCCCGTCAGACGGAAGCGGCGATGACCTGTTCGTAGATCTCGCGCGCGGCATCGGCGGGGGAGGCGGCGCCATAGATGGCGGCGCCGACGACGATGATGTTGGCGCCGGTCTTGACGACCTGCTGGGCGGTGGAAGCCTTGATGCCGCCGGCGACGGAGATGCGGACCGGCAGGCCCAGCTTGGCGATGGCCTGGAGGTCGGCGAACGGCGTCTGGCCTGCGGCCTGGGCGTCGAGGCCGGTGTGGATGCCGACGATGTGGGCGCCGGCGCGGGCGGACTCACGGGCGCAGGCGGCCTTGTCGGGGACGTTGATCAGGTCGACCTGGACTTCGGCGTTGTGCTTGTTGGCGGCATTGATCACGCCCTTGATGGTGGCCAGGCCGGCGACGCCGAGCACGGTGGTGATGTCGGCGCCGGCGGCGAAGAACGGCTCGGCTTCGTACTCACCGGCGTCCATGGTCTTGAGGTCGACCAGCAGCAGCTTGTTGGGGAAGCGCTTCTTGAACTCTTTGACCAAGGCGATGCCGTTGTGCTTGATGCTCGGGGTACCGATCTCGAAGATGTCGATATAAGGCGCGGTAAGGCTTGCGAGCTTCAAGGTCTGCGGGATGTCCAGCGTATCCAGTGCGAGCTGAATCAATGGTCTTGCCATGAGATCTCCTCCGATCAAAAAAAGTAGCGATAAAGAGAGTGGGTCGTGGTTTTTTGAGAGGCGTTTGCTAAACGCACAATTTCCCAACTGTAAAGAGTGAGGGGGCCGCTGTCAATGCGGCCCGCTCCCCCGAGGGCTCAGCCGTTGAGGCTTTTCAGGTATTTGGTGACGCCGGTTTCGCCCGTTGCCACGATGGTGGGCTTGGGCAGGTTCTTGATGTACTTGGCGACACCGGTTTCGACCGCGGCGGCCACTTCGGGCAGCGGCAGGCTCTTGAGGTACTTGGCCACGCCGGTTTCGGCGCCCCGGACGGGCTCCGGCAGCGCCTTGAGGTATTTGGCGACACCGGTTTCGGCGGCCCCGGCCGAGAGGCCCTGGGCCTGCAGGTATTGGGCGACGCCCGTGGCGCCGGCTGGTGCGGCGGCGGCCGGTGCGGCGGCGGCCGGGCGGGCGGGCGCCGGACGGCGGCTGCTCCAGACCACGAAGCCGATCAGGGCCACGACCACGCCGCCGAACAGGTAATAATCCGAGCCGGTGTCCTGGGCGGCGGGTTTCGCGGTGCTGGGTGCGGTTTCGGGGGCTGGCGCCGCCTTGCTGGCGGGGGCGGCCGGTGCCGCCTGGGGCTTGGCCGCCGGCGCGGCGGCTGCGGGAGCCGCGTCGTGCTTGCCGATCAGGCTGGGATCCTGATAGATCACCGACGGCTTGAAGTCGGGCGGATATTCAGCGGCTCCCGCGAGCGGGGCGGCCAGCAGCAGGGCTGCGAACACAGTGTAGGTCGAGAATGTTTTCTTCACGTGGTTTTCCCCCATAAGTCTTGTCAGTGGGTATGAAAGCTCGGCCGCGCTAGCGGACGATCGGGTCCAGTTCGCCCCGGGCATACGCCAAGCTCATGTCCTCCAGGCGCATGGGCTTGAGCTTGGATGCCTGGCCGGCGGCGCCGAAGGCCTCGTAACGGGCCCGGCAGATCGCGGTCATGGCGGTTTGCGCGGCCTTGTAGAGCTTGCGCGGGTCGAAGTTCTTCCTGTCCTCGACCATGAACTTGCGCATGGCGCCATAGGACGCGATGCGCAGATCGGTATCGATGTTGACCTTGCGGACCCCATGGCGGATGCCCTCGACGATTTCCTCGACCGGCACGCCGTAGGTCTGGCCGATCGCGCCGCCGTAGTCGTTGATCATCTGCGCCCAGTCCTCCGGCACCGAAGACGAGCCGTGCATCACCAGATGGATAGTGGGAATCCGCTGATGGATCGCCTTGACCCGGTCGATCCGCAGCACCTGACCGGTGGGTTTCCGGGTGAACTTGTAGGCGCCGTGGCTGGTGCCGATGGCGATCGCCAGGGCGTCGACCTGGGTCTGGCGGACGAAATCCGCCGCCTCGTCCGGATCGGTCAGCAGCATCGAGTGCTCCAGCTCGCCTGCCGCGCCGTGGCCGTCCTCCTCCCCTGCCCGGCCGGTCTCCAGCGAGCCCAGGCAGCCGAGTTCGCCTTCCACCGACACGCCGCAGGCATGCGCCATGTCGACCACCTTGCGGGTGGTCTCAACATTGTACGCATAGCTGGCCGGTGTTTTCATGTCCTCCAGCAAGGAGCCATCCATCATCACCGAACTGAAGCCGGACTGGATGGAACGGATGCACACCGCCGGGGAGGCGCCGTGATCCTGGTGCATGCACACCGGGATGTGCGGATACATGTCGATGGCGGCCAGCACCAGGTGGCGCAGGAACGGCTCGCCGGCATAAGCCCTCGCGCCGGCCGAGCCCTGCAGGATCACCGGGGCGTCCACGGCCGAGGCGGCTTCCATGATGGCCTTGATCTGCTCCATGTTGTTGACGTTGAACGCCGGCAGGCCATAGCCGTGCTCGGCGGCGTGGTCCAACAGTTGACGCAGGCTGATCAATGCCATGGGATGCCCTCTCGAGATGGCGTTTAGAACAAGGCCTCGACCTGGCCGACCACGTTGTCGACGGTGAAGCCGAAAGTCTTGAACAGCAGGGCGGCCGGCGCGGATTCGCCGAAGCGGTCCAGGCCGATGACTTTGCCATGGCTGCCGACGTATTTCCACCAGCCATCGCTGACACCGGCCTCGATGGCGATGCGGCGGGTCACGGCGGGCGGCAGCACGCTGTCGCGGTAGGCCTGATCCTGGGCGTCGAACACGTTGGTGGAGGCCATGGACACCACGCGGACCTGCTTGCCCTTGGCGGTCAGGGCTTCGGCCGCCTTCACCGCCAGCTCGACTTCCGAGCCGGTGGCCAGGAGGATGGCGTCGGGGGTGCCGGCGCAGTCGACCAGGACGTAGCCGCCGTGAGTGATGGCGGCGATCTGTTCCGGCGTCCGGGGCATGTGCGGCAGGTTCTGGCGCGAGAAGATCAGGGCGGAGGGGCCGTCCTTGCGCTCGATGGCGCACTTCCAGGCCACCGCCGATTCCACCGCGTCGCACGGGCGCCAGACCTGCATGTTGGGAATCAGGCGCAGAGTGGCGGTCTGCTCGACCGGCTGGTGGGTGGGGCCGTCCTCGCCCAGGCCGATGGAGTCGTGGGTGTAGACATAGATCACCGGGATCTTCATCAGCGCCGACATGCGTAGCGCATTGCGGGCGTACTCGGAGAACATCAGGAAGGTGGCGCCGTAGGGCTTGAAGCCGCCATGCAGGGCGATGCCGTTCATCATGGCGGACATGCCGAACTCGCGCACGCCGTAGTTGATGTAGTTGCCGTCGTGGCCGGGTGCATTGACGTTCTTGCAGCCGGACCACAGGGTGAGGTTGGAGCCGGCGAGGTCGGCGGAACCGCCCAAGAGTTCCGGCAGCAAGGGCCCGAAGCCGTTGAGGGCGTTCTGGGAGGCTTTGCGGGTGGCGATGGTCTCGGCCTTCTCGTTGACGGAAGCGATGAAGGCGGCGGCTTTCTCGGCCCAGTCCTTGGGCAGTTCGCCCGCCATGCGGCGCTCGAACTCGGCGGCCAGCTCGGGATAGTCGCGGCGGTAGTTCTCGAAGCGGTCGTTCCATTCGCTTTCGGCCTTGGCGCCGCATTCGAGCGCGCTCCAGGCCTCGTAGATGTCGGCCGGAATCTCGAAGGCCGGATGCGGCCAGCCGATGGTTTCGCGTACCAGGGCGACTTCGTCGGTGCCGAGGGGGGCGCCGTGGCAGTCTTCCTTGCCCTGCTTGTTGGGCGAGCCCCAGCCGATGATGGTCTGGCAGCAGATCAAAGACGGCTTGTCGGTGACCGCGCGGGCTGCCTCGATGGCGGCCTTCACGGCCTCCGGATCGTGGCCGTCGACGACCGGGATCACATGCCAGCCATAGGCTTCGAAGCGCTTCGGGGTATCGTCCAGGAACCAGCCCGGCGTGTCGCCGTGGCCGCGGACTTCGCCGTCGATGGAGATGTTGTTGTCGTCGTAGAAGGCGATCAGCTTGCCCAGCTTGAACGAGCCGGCCAGCGAGCAGGCCTCGTGGGAAATGCCTTCCATCAGGCAGCCATCGCCCAGGAACACGTAGGTGTAATGGTCGACGATGGTGTGGCCGGGGCGGTTGAACTGGGCGGCCAGGGTGCGCTCGGCCAGGGCCATGCCCACCGCATTGGTGATGCCCTGCCCCAGGGGACCGGTGGTGGTCTCGACGCCGGGGGTGTAGCCGTATTCGGGATGGCCGGGGGTCTTGGAGTGGAGCTGGCGGAAGTTCTGCAGTTCCTCGAGGGGCAGAGCGTAGCCGGTCAGGTGCAGCAGGGAGTAGATCAGCATCGAGCCGTGGCCGTTGGACAGCACGAAGCGGTCGCGGTTGGGCCACTGGGGATTGGCCGGATTGTGGCGCAGGTAGTCGTTCCACAGCACCTCGGCAATGTCCGCCATCCCCATCGGCGCCCCCGGATGGCCCGAGTTCGCCTTCTGCACGGCATCCATGCTCAAGGCTCGTATGGCATTTGCGAGTTCTCGACGTGGAGGCATGATAGATATCCTCTTATTATTTGGGTGAAAAAACGGAATCAGTGGGCTAATGCCGGATGCGAACGCTTTAGCGGCGATTCAAGGGGCGGCGTAGTGGGATTCGGAAGGGAAACAAGACCGTCGCAACGGGTGTTCCCGTTGCGACGGCCCCTTACCTTATGCCGCTTCCAGATGGACCAAGCGATCGGCCAGCAACTTCTCCAACTGTTCGAGTGCCTTGGTGAAGCCTTGGATACCTTCTTCCAGCTTCTCGTTGGCCATGCGATTTTCCGCATGCATCTTGTCGAAAGTGTATTTGTTGACGTGGATTTTCTCGATCGGGTAGTCCTTCGCCTTGATGGGATCCAGCTTGCGCGGCAATTCACCTTCCGTCGCTTGCAGCTCGGCCAACAGGGAAGGCGCGATGGTCAACAGGTCGCTCCCGGCCAGCTCGGTGATTTCGCCGATATTGCGGAAACTGGCGCCCATGACTTCGGTCTTGTAACCGAACTTCTTATAATAATTATATATCTGGGTCACGGACAGGACGCCTGGATCTTCATGCGGGGCGTAGGATTCGCGTCCGGTCTCCTTCTTGTACCAGTCGAGAATGCGGCCGACGAAAGGTGAAATCAGGGTAATGCCGTTTTCGGCGCAGGCGATGGCCTGGTGGAGACCGAACAACAGAGTCAGGTTGCAGTGGATGCCTTCCTTTTCCAGCACGGCAGCGGCCTCGATACCTTCCCAGGTGGCGGCGATCTTGATCAGGACGCGCTCTTTGGAAACCCCGGCGGCTTCGTATTGCTTGATGATCTCGCGCGCCTTCTCGATGGTGCCCTCGGTGTCGTAGGAGAGGCGGGCATCCACCTCGGTGGACACGCGTCCTTCGATGATCTGCAGGATCTTCAAGCCGAAAGAGACGGCCAGACGGTCGAAAGCGAGATTCGCCACTCGGGCGGCCGAAGCATCAGCCCCCAGAGTTTGACGTGCGCCCTTCAAGGTATCGTCGACGATATCCTGATATTGCGGCATCTGGGCGGCAGCGGTGATCAGCGAGGGATTGGTGGTCGCGTCACGTGGCTTGAATTTCTCGATTGCTTCGATGTCTCCGGTGTCGGCTACGACGACGGTGACTTCGCGGAGTTGGTCAAGCAGGTTTTTCGACATTGTGGACTCCTAAAGATTTCTTAAAGTATCGGGTGCTGCCAGCAATCACGAGAATGTTTCCAAGTCGGGATGTCATCTTCCCACACAGGCTTCACGCAGTGGCATTAGCGACGCTGCGCTCTCGGTGTGTTCTTTGGCCTTCCCGCTGGCGTACTTGCCCGTCTTGGCCGCATGGGCTTGGGTTGAGCCCGGAGCGCCAAGCGTGGGGCGTACCTGAAGGGCAAGAGCCTGAGCAGAAGGGAGGACTGCCACAGGCTTTGCCTTTTATTCCAGGTTAGCGTGACGAGTTCTCATTTCTTCTTCGGGGATGCCTTTCTCATGGATGATGTGAGAGATGGTGGCTTCGAGGAAGAGGAGGGTTGAGAGCTCGAAGACGGTGCCCATGGGCATGCCGACGACTTTTCCGAAGAGCTCGGGGGAGCCGATGCGGAAGAGGGTGTCGGCGAGGTCGCCGAGGGAGGAGCTGTCGCGGGTGGAGATGAGGGCGATGGATGCGCCCTGCTCCTTGGCTTTCTTGGTGAAGGCGAGCATGGTTTCGGTTTCGCCGGAGCCAGAGATCACGATCAGCAAGTCGCCCTTGCGGATGCTGGGGGTGACGATTTCGCCGACGACGAAGACGTCATAGCCGCCATGCATGAGGCGCATCGCGAAGAACTTGGCGACCAGTCCCGACCGGCCGGCCCCCGCGACGAAGATGCGGGAGGCCTGGTCGAGCATGGCAGTCAGTTTTGCATCATAGCCGGCATCGGTGGCAGCGAGGATGCTGGAGATTTTGTCTATGATCAGTTTCTGATGCATGCGCAAGTCCCGTCAGACGGAAGCGGCGATGACCTGTTCGTAGATCTCGCGCGCGGCATCGGCGGGGGAGGCGGCGCCATAGATGGCGGCGCCGACGACGATGATGTTGGCGCCGGTCTTGACGACCTGCTGGGCGGTGGAAGCCTTGATGCCGCCGGCGACGGAGATGCGGACCGGCAGGCCCAGCTTGGCGATGGCCTGGAGGTCGGCGAACGGCGTCTGGCCTGCGGCCTGGGCGTCGAGGCCGGTGTGGATGCCGACGATGTGGGCGCCGGCGCGGGCGGACTCACGGGCGCAGGCGGCCTTGTCGGGGACGTTGATCAGGTCGACCTGGACTTCGGCGTTGTGCTTGTTGGCGGCATTGATCACGCCCTTGATGGTGGCCAGGCCGGCGACGCCGAGCACGGTGGTGATGTCGGCGCCGGCGGCGAAGAACGGCTCGGCTTCGTACTCACCGGCGTCCATGGTCTTGAGGTCGACCAGCAGCAGCTTGTTGGGGAAGCGCTTCTTGAACTCTTTGACCAAGGCGATGCCGTTGTGCTTGATGCTCGGGGTACCGATCTCGAAGATGTCGATATAAGGCGCGGTAAGGCTTGCGAGCTTCAAGGTCTGCGGGATGTCCAGCGTATCCAGTGCGAGCTGAATCAATGGTCTTGCCATGAGATCTCCTCCGATCAAAAAAAGTAGCGATAAAGAGAGTGGGTCGTGGTTTTTTGAGAGGCGTTTGCTAAACGCACAATTTCCCAACTGTAAAGAGTGAGGGGGCCGCTGTCAATGCGGCCCGCTCCCCCGAGGGCTCAGCCGTTGAGGCTTTTCAGGTATTTGGTGACGCCGGTTTCGCCCGTTGCCACGATGGTGGGCTTGGGCAGGTTCTTGATGTACTTGGCGACACCGGTTTCGACCGCGGCGGCCACTTCGGGCAGCGGCAGGCTCTTGAGGTACTTGGCCACGCCGGTTTCGGCGCCCCGGACGGGCTCCGGCAGCGCCTTGAGGTATTTGGCGACACCGGTTTCGGCGGCCCCGGCCGAGAGGCCCTGGGCCTGCAGGTATTGGGCGACGCCCGTGGCGCCGGCTGGTGCTGCGGCGGCCGGTGCGGCGGCGGCCGGGCGGGCGGGCGCCGGACGGCGGCTGCTCCAGACCACGAAGCCGATCAGGGCCACGACCACGCCGCCGAACAGGTAATAATCCGAGCCGGTGTCCTGGGCGGCGGGTTTCGCGGTGCTGGGTGCGGTTTCGGGGGCTGGCGCCGCCTTGCTGGCGGGGGCGGCCGGTGCGGCCGGTGCCGCCTGGGGCTTGGCCGCCGGCGCGGCGGCTGCGGGAGCCGCGTCGTGCTTGCCGATCAGGCTGGGATCCTGATAGATCACCGACGGCTTGAAGTCGGGCGGATATTCAGCGGCTCCCGCGAGCGGGGCGGCCAGCAGCAGGGCTGCGAACACAGTGTAGGTCGAGAATGTTTTCTTCACGTGGTTTTCCCCCATAAGTCTTGTCAGTGGGTATGAAAGCTCGGCCGCGCTAGCGGACGATCGGGTCCAGTTCGCCCCGGGCATACGCCAAGCTCATGTCCTCCAGGCGCATGGGCTTGAGCTTGGATGCCTGGCCGGCGGCGCCGAAGGCCTCGTAACGGGCCCGGCAGATCGCGGTCATGGCGGTTTGCGCGGCCTTGTAGAGCTTGCGCGGGTCGAAGTTCTTCCTGTCCTCGACCATGAACTTGCGCATGGCGCCATAGGACGCGATGCGCAGATCGGTATCGATGTTGACCTTGCGGACCCCATGGCGGATGCCCTCGACGATTTCCTCGACCGGCACGCCGTAGGTCTGGCCGATCGCGCCGCCGTAGTCGTTGATCATCTGCGCCCAGTCCTCCGGCACCGAAGACGAGCCGTGCATCACCAGATGGATAGTGGGAATCCGCTGATGGATCGCCTTGACCCGGTCGATCCGCAGCACCTGACCGGTGGGTTTCCGGGTGAACTTGTAGGCGCCGTGGCTGGTGCCGATGGCGATCGCCAGGGCGTCGACCTGGGTCTGGCGGACGAAATCCGCCGCCTCGTCCGGATCGGTCAGCAGCATCGAGTGCTCCAGCTCGCCTGCCGCGCCGTGGCCGTCCTCCTCCCCTGCCCGGCCGGTCTCCAGCGAGCCCAGGCAGCCGAGTTCGCCTTCCACCGACACGCCGCAGGCATGCGCCATGTCGACCACCTTGCGGGTGGTCTCAACATTGTACGCATAGCTGGCCGGTGTTTTCATGTCCTCCAGCAAGGAGCCATCCATCATCACCGAACTGAAGCCGGACTGGATGGAACGGATGCACACCGCCGGGGAGGCGCCGTGATCCTGGTGCATGCACACCGGGATGTGCGGATACATGTCGATGGCGGCCAGCACCAGGTGGCGCAGGAACGGCTCGCCGGCATAAGCCCTCGCGCCGGCCGAGCCCTGCAGGATCACCGGGGCGTCCACGGCCGAGGCGGCTTCCATGATGGCCTTGATCTGCTCCATGTTGTTGACGTTGAACGCCGGCAGGCCATAGCCGTGCTCGGCGGCGTGGTCCAACAGTTGACGCAGGCTGATCAATGCCATGGGATGCCCTCTCGAGATGGCGTTTAGAACAAGGCCTCGACCTGGCCGACCACGTTGTCGACGGTGAAGCCGAAAGTCTTGAACAGCAGGGCGGCCGGCGCGGATTCGCCGAAGCGGTCCAGGCCGATGACTTTGCCATGGCTGCCGACGTATTTCCACCAGCCATCGCTGACACCGGCCTCGATGGCGATGCGGCGGGTCACGGCGGGCGGCAGCACGCTGTCGCGGTAGGCCTGATCCTGGGCGTCGAACACGTTGGTGGAGGCCATGGACACCACGCGGACCTGCTTGCCCTTGGCGGTCAGGGCTTCGGCCGCCTTCACCGCCAGCTCGACTTCCGAGCCGGTGGCCAGGAGGATGGCGTCGGGGGTGCCGGCGCAGTCGACCAGGACGTAGCCGCCGTGAGTGATGGCGGCGATCTGTTCCGGCGTCCGGGGCATGTGCGGCAGGTTCTGGCGCGAGAAGATCAGGGCGGAGGGGCCGTCCTTGCGCTCGATGGCGCACTTCCAGGCCACCGCCGATTCCACCGCGTCGCACGGGCGCCAGACCTGCATGTTGGGAATCAGGCGCAGAGTGGCGGTCTGCTCGACCGGCTGGTGGGTGGGGCCGTCCTCGCCCAGGCCGATGGAGTCGTGGGTGTAGACATAGATCACCGGGATCTTCATCAGCGCCGACATGCGTAGCGCATTGCGGGCGTACTCGGAGAACATCAGGAAGGTGGCGCCGTAGGGCTTGAAGCCGCCATGCAGGGCGATGCCGTTCATCATGGCGGACATGCCGAACTCGCGCACGCCGTAGTTGATGTAGTTGCCGTCGTGGCCGGGTGCATTGACGTTCTTGCAGCCGGACCACAGGGTGAGGTTGGAGCCGGCGAGGTCGGCGGAACCGCCCAAGAGTTCCGGCAGCAAGGGCCCGAAGCCGTTGAGGGCGTTCTGGGAGGCTTTGCGGGTGGCGATGGTCTCGGCCTTCTCGTTGACGGAAGCGATGAAGGCGGCGGCTTTCTCGGCCCAGTCCTTGGGCAGTTCGCCCGCCATGCGGCGCTCGAACTCGGCGGCCAGCTCGGGATAGTCGCGGCGGTAGTTCTCGAAGCGGTCGTTCCATTCGCTTTCGGCCTTGGCGCCGCATTCGAGCGCGCTCCAGGCCTCGTAGATGTCGGCCGGAATCTCGAAGGCCGGATGCGGCCAGCCGATGGTTTCGCGTACCAGGGCGACTTCGTCGGTGCCGAGGGGGGCGCCGTGGCAGTCTTCCTTGCCCTGCTTGTTGGGCGAGCCCCAGCCGATGATGGTCTGGCAGCAGATCAAAGACGGCTTGTCGGTGACCGCGCGGGCTGCCTCGATGGCGGCCTTCACGGCCTCCGGATCGTGGCCGTCGACGACCGGGATCACATGCCAGCCATAGGCTTCGAAGCGCTTCGGGGTATCGTCCAGGAACCAGCCCGGCGTGTCGCCGTGGCCGCGGACTTCGCCGTCGATGGAGATGTTGTTGTCGTCGTAGAAGGCGATCAGCTTGCCCAGCTTGAACGAGCCGGCCAGCGAGCAGGCCTCGTGGGAAATGCCTTCCATCAGGCAGCCATCGCCCAGGAACACGTAGGTGTAATGGTCGACGATGGTGTGGCCGGGGCGGTTGAACTGGGCGGCCAGGGTGCGCTCGGCCAGGGCCATGCCCACCGCATTGGTGATGCCCTGCCCCAGGGGACCGGTGGTGGTCTCGACGCCGGGGGTGTAGCCGTATTCGGGATGGCCGGGGGTCTTGGAGTGGAGCTGGCGGAAGTTCTGCAGTTCCTCGAGGGGCAGAGCGTAGCCGGTCAGGTGCAGCAGGGAGTAGATCAGCATCGAGCCGTGGCCGTTGGACAGCACGAAGCGGTCGCGGTTGGGCCACTGGGGATTGGCCGGATTGTGGCGCAGGTAGTCGTTCCACAGCACCTCGGCAATGTCCGCCATCCCCATCGGCGCCCCCGGATGGCCCGAGTTCGCCTTCTGCACGGCATCCATGCTCAAGGCTCGTATGGCATTTGCTAACTCTCTTCGCGTCCGCATGTCGGTCTCCTTCTAGTGTTGTCTGCTCGCTGGGATGCGTGGAAAATTCCGAAACAATGTATTATCCCTCAGTAAATTCCATCTTGTCACGCCTGGAAACCGGCGCAGCCTCCAATTGTGTACCGCGGTGAAACGGCCCATGTCGTGCAGGGCCGCCTAATGTATCGGCAATCTATGATAAGAGAAAATCAATCTCTCTTAACAAAAGAATAAATATAAATTATCCATGAACATTACCCTGCGACAGTTGAAGGTGTTCGAGCGTGTCGCGCGGCGGCTGAGTTTCACGCGGGCGGCCGAAGAGCTCTATCTGACTCAGCCCGCCGTATCGATGCAGATCAAGCAGTTTGAGGAAAGCATCGGGCTGCCTCTGTTTGAACGTCTGGGGAAAAAGATCTTTCTGACCCGTGCGGGCGAGGAGCTGTACCGTCTGAGTCGGCAGATTTCGCTGCAGCTCGAAGAGGCCGAGCAGCTCATCGAGGAATTGAAAGGCACCGAAGGGGGGCGGCTCGTCGTCGCAGTAGCGAGCACGGTGCACTATTTCGCGATCAGGTTGTTGGCGGATTTCTGCAAGTCCTATCCGAAAGTACGGGTGAATTTCAAAGTGACCAACCGCCAGGGACTGTTGCGGATGCTCGAGGACAATGAGGTCGATACGGTGCTGATGGGGCGGCCGCCGGAAGAGCTGGATCTGGTGGCCGAAGCGTTCATGGACAATCCATTGGTCATCATTGCGCCGGCCGGTCATCCGCGTGTCGGCGAAAAAGGCATACGCCTAGAAGATTTGCGTAACGAGACGTTTCTCATGCGAGAGCAGGGATCGGGTACCCGAAATTCGGTCGAACGGTTTTTCGCCGAACGAGGCGTGCGGATCGTTGCGAGCATGGAAATGAATACCAATGGTGCGATCAAGCAGGGGGTCGAGGTTGGCTTGGGGCTCGGGCTGGTGTCGATACACACCGTCGAGCGTGAGCTTGCCGACGGACGGGTGGTGATCTTGGACGTGGAAGCTTTTCCCATCATGCGGCAGTGGTACATCGTGCACCGGGCGGGCAAGCGCTTGACGGCGACGGCAACCGCTTTCGAGGACTTCGTGCGGAGTGAGGCCCAGCGGTTCGTGGCGCCGTTCAATGCGATTCTCGGCGCCGGGCAGGAAGCGGCGCTCGGGGCGGTGGAATAATTGATCGCGAAGAGGGCCGACGGATGATGCAAAATCAAGCGAACTTTCGTAACTCAAGGGGCCGCACCTGGGAACACTTTTCAACCATTGCCCGCCCGCGCGGTCATTTCTGTAGCCCCCGCCTACCTGTGCGGGCGCGCGATCGTTCGCGGCTTATGCCAAGGCGATGATGGACGATCTGGGTGAGGCTGCCCGGCCTTATCTGCGGTCGTGGTATGAGGGCGTCAGATATTTCCCGAGCTTCGATGCCGAGGGCATGACGCCTGCCGCCGAGATCGAGGCTTGGGTTTCTTCTGCCACTCGCGAAGCGGGCACGGCGCAGAGTGGCGAACCACACAAGAGGAGTACGGCACATGGGCACGCTGAACCGTTACAAACGGATGGTGGATCAGGCACTGAAGGACAAGAACCCGTCGCTGCGGGAGTCGCTGCGAGCGGCGGGCGATCTGGACGAGTATCTGACGGCGTTCGCCAAAATGATCAACGCGGCGGTGACGGAGAGCTTCGCGGCGGCGAGCGCCAGGCCGGCGTTCCAGCGGCTGAAGGGCATGGAGAAGGTGGGCCGGTTGAACGCGCTGCGGCAGGAGATCGAGGAGATCACGCTGGCGGAGCTGCTGGAGTTTCCGGAGGAGAATTCGGAGGAGAGCCCGGAGGACGAGGAGACCGGGGAACCGTGGTTTCCACCGGAGATAGCGGCGGAGCTGGAGCGGACGCCGACGGACGTGCTAAAGAAAGCTCTGTTCGGCGAGCTGTACGGGCCCATCGACCTGTAGACGTCGTCATCGAAGACGGTGATCTGGCGCGGCGTGGCGGCTGGAAGGCGCGGGCTGCCCGCAGTACTCGCCCTGCGAGTGGCGTGCCCTCAGCCAATCATTCCGTACTCGCTTCGCGATAGGCAAGCCGTTCGATTGCCTCCCGCCAGCGGTTGCGGGAGGCTCGCTTCAGTCGGCCAGCGTCCATGTCCACTGTTGTAGGAATATCGTCTTCAATGTCGAATATGCCGGATAATCCATGCGCGGCGAGGTCACCATCAGCGATGACACGCGCCCCGTCTTGTCTGGCGATCGCCTTCGGATCGACCGCAATCCGGCCATCCCAGCCCACAAGACGCCACTCGCAAGGTGGGTGTTGTGAGTAAGGAGGAGAAGAATGAGGACTGTATCATGAGCCACCACGCACAAAACTTTCTTGGCGGATTGTTCCTGACGCTGGCATTCACGCTCGACCCCTCTCAACCGGCCTGCGCCGGCGAGTTTTTGGACAAATTCGATGACCACGGACAAATGCTTGAAGAGTACAGAGCGAGAGGCGAAGCCATCTCTCGTGACTATATCAAGCAGTTGAACGACATCTCTGAACGGTCACGCCAGCGCATCCAGCCATTGCTGGCGCCACCCATCAGCATTCACCCGACCTACCCAGGCACCTCCGTTCCGGATTACGGGCCGCCGGGCTATGTCCTGAAGCCCAACTTAGGCGGCGGTGCCATCCTGTACCGCACCTACCCAGGCACCAACGTACCCGACATCAGCGCCCCAGGCTATTCCATCGGGCGCTGATCTTCGTATCACAGCGACCAGACCCAGCCGCCCTCGTCCGGCCCGAGGTTCGACTTCACCCGCGCCAGGCAGCGCCCGCCGCCGTCCTCCTCCGACCGCTTGAAGGCCGCGAACACGATCCGGGCCAGCGCCCCGAACGCCAGTGAGCCGGTCACCCGCTCCAGCGGATCACGGCCCGCCGACCCCTTGGAGAAGTGCGAGATGCCCAGCATGGTTGGTGAGCGTAGTCGAACCAAGGCGAGGCATCAGGGTGTCCCTCACGTCGTCCTCGCCGGACCAGATCAGCACGCTGCCCGGCGATGACGTGCAGCTTGCCTTTCGCCAGCCAGCCCGGCCACAGCCAGCGGACCGGCTCAGGCTGCACGCTGGCGCCCTGCAACAGGTTCACCCCCAGCGTCACCCGGCCACACCGCGTCACCGGCGAAGACGGAGCCGTCACTGGCGTGTCCGGTGAGCGCGGCTCGACAGGGCTCGCCGACCGCAGTCGAACCGCGCCCTTGGTAAAGGATGTCATGGTGTTGGCTCCTTGGGTTGCTTGGGAACCGTCACCAGCGGTTGTCACGCCGCAAGGGTGACGGACGATGCGAGGGTGGAAAACCGGCACCAAGGAACCGGCCACGGACGTACCGTGCCCCGCACCGCCCGCCGTAGAGCATCGACGGACACAAAAAAGCGCCGTCGACTGGCGCATGGTGCGCAGCACTTTGCGGCCAGCGCCGCCGGATTGAAGCCGGCCTCGCGTGTGGCTGCTAGCCCGTGCTTGTCCCAGAACGTGAGGATGTCAAAACGTCGTTGGGCATCTTTCGGGATCATCCCCCAAAGTTGTCCCCAAGCAGCTATCCGGTAAAACCCCCGGATGCCGTATCCGATGTGCTTGACTTGCATGACGCTCCTCCACACTCAGAGGATTGCCAAATGTTTCTGAACTTATGCACCCGGCTTGCGGGCCTGCCGCGCGGACGGGCCGCCTCTCCCGCGTTATTGCGGAATGTATCGCCTCACTATACAGTCATACCATGATCAAGAGCTTCCGGCACAAGGGGCTTCAAGCCTTCTTCGAGTCAGGAGCCAAAACCGGCATTCAGGCGGACCATGCGGACAAGCTGGGCCGCCAACTGGCGGTATTGAACGCCGCGAGGACGTCTGACGAAATGAACCTCCCCGGCTGGCGGCTGCACCCCCTCAAGGGCAACAGAACCGGTCTGTGGGCCGTCAAGGTCTCCGGAAACTGGCGTCTGACGTTTGGCTTTGAAGGCGAAGACGCCGTTCTGGTCGACTACCAGGACTATCACTGAGCAAGGCACCACCATGACGATGCACAACCCGCCCCACCCTGGGGCCATCCTGAAAGAAGACGTGCTCCCCGAACTGGACTTGAGCGTCACCGAAGCCGCGCGGCAGCTCGGCGTATCGCGCGTCGCCCTGTCCCGAATCCTGCACGGCAAGGCCGCGATTTCCGCCGGCATGGCACTACGGCTGGAAGCCTGGATCAGCGGCCCCACCGCCGAAACCTGGCTTCGCATGCAGTCCGACTACGACCTCTGGCAAGCCCGCCAGCGTCCCGCCCCCAACATCCAGCGTACAGCCGCATGAGCAAGTAGGGCGGATGCCGAAGGCGATCCGCCACCCCAACCGCCATTCGCTGGGCGAGTACCGCGAGCGCGAGGGTCACCTCATTCCGCTGGCCAGCCCCGATCCCAGCCCGCCGCCCAAGCCAGCCCCCGTCGCGCCGCCTGGTCGAACTGCTTGGATTGTTTGAGCAGCCTGATAGCCTCAATAAGTTCCGTCTTCATGCTCGCCTCGCTATCAAGAACCCCAGCCCGCCGGAGCGGGCGGGGTGGTTGGACAGGATCAACCAGGCCGGGTTGTGCGGGCATGTACTTCGTGCCCGGCTTGATTGAGGACGTAGACCGGCGCCAGGTCAGTGGGATAGTTGCCCAGCGTGACCTTTTCCTGCTTGCTGCCGCGCCCACCCAACCGGTAGCGAAACCGCCACACCTTTGCGCCGCCCGGCATGACTTCCACGAACAGTCCGCCCCCGTCGGCGGACTGGTAAGCCTTGCCAGCAGGTTTAGGGTCAGGGCACACCGCCGCCTCGTCACGGGAGCACCGCTTTCCATCATGGGCGCACCTATGGGTACGCATTTAAGCGGATTTACGCGGAACACACAAACCGACAATGGAACAAAAAGCCCGCATTTTCGCGGGCTCTCAATGGGTTATCGGTATCGTGCGGAACAGGTCGGAAGGCTTGTTATTTTCCGATGCAGAAACTGGCGAATATCCGGCTCAGCAGGTCCTCATTGGTGAATTCGCCGGTGATCTCGCCGAGGGCTTTTTGAGCGGCATGAAGTTCCTCGGCCATGAGTTCGGCAGTTTTCGTCCCCAGGTAAAGGCGAGCGTTGACCAAGGCTGCATGGGCTCGTTGGATCGCGTCCAGGTGCCTGCGGCGGGCGCTGAATAGGCCTTCGGTTCCTCTTTCGTACCCCGCGCGGCGGGCGAGTTCCTGCCTCAGCAGGTCGATACCTTCTCCGGTTTGGGCGGAGAGATGGACGGTGGTGGTGTCTTGGGAGGTGACGAGGGAAGCCTGGTCGCCTGTCAGGTCTATCTTGTTGAATATCCTGATGATCGGGATAGCCTCCGGCAGGCCGGTCAGCAGTTCGTCGCTGGCCTCGGGGTGACGGGCGTCGATGACCAGCAGAATGCAGTCGGCGTTGTCGAGCGCTTCATGCGCGCGCCGGATGCCTTCGCGTTCGATCGGGTCCTCGCTGTCGCGGAGGCCGGCGGTGTCGATGACATGCAAGGGGAGGCCGCCGACCTGGAGCGATTCGCGCAGGATGTCGCGGGTGGTGCCCGGAATCTCGGTCACGATCGCCGAGTCGCGTCCGGACAGTGCGTTGAGCAGGCTCGATTTGCCGGCATTGGGCCGCCCTGCGATCACTGCCGTGAGCCCTTCACGTAGCAACGCGCCTTGGTGTGCCTTGCGTTCGATGGCCTGGAGGTCGTCCAGCGATTCGGCGAGACCGCAGCCGATGGCGGTGTCCTCCAGCCAATCGATGTCTTCGTCGCTGAAGTCGATGGCGGCCTCGACATGGGTGCGCAGCTGGATCAGGCGCTCCAGCAGACGGTGGATATGGGCGGAAAATTCGCCCTGCAGGGAGCGCTGGGCGGCACGCGCGGCTTCGGTCGTACTGCTGTCGATCAGGTCGGCGATGGCTTCGGCTTGGGCAAGATCCAGCTTGCCGTTCAGGTAGGCACGTTCGGAAAACTCTCCCGGACGGGCGAGCCGGCATCCCAGTTGCAGCGCGCGCCTCAGCAAGAGATCCAGAATCACCGGGCCGCCGTGGCCGTGCAGTTCGAGGACGTTTTCGCCGGTGAATGAGCGGGGGGCTGGAAAATACAGCGCGATACCGCTGTCGATGGTGCCGCCGTCGGCGTCGAGGAAGCGGCGAAATTCGGCGCAACGCGGACGCGGCGGGCGGTGGAGCATGGCGCTTAGGATCGGGCCGAGCTCTGCGCCGGAGATTCGGACGATGCCGACGCCGCCCTTACCCGGCGGCGTGGCGATCGCGGCGATGGCGTCGCGTTCGGGAGCGACCATCGCTGAGTCAAAGATCAGGCCCTGGCCGCAGACGGTTTCTCGATCTGGCGGGTGATATACCACTGCTGCATGATCGACAGAATGTTGTTGACCACCCAGTACAGCACCAGACCCGACGGGAAGAACAGGAAGAATACCGTGAAGATCAGCGGGAAGAACTGCATCACACGGGCCTGGATCGGATCGGTCGGTGGCGGATTCAGGCGCTGCTGGATGAACATGGACACGCCCATGATCAGCGGCAGGACGAAGTACGGGTCTTTGGAGGAGAGGTCGTTCAGCCAGAGCAGGAACGGCGCCTGGCGCAGATCCACGCTTTCGACCAGCACCCAGTACAGTGAGATGAATACCGGGATCTGCACCAGGATCGGGAGACAGCCGCCGAGCGGGTTGACCTTCTCTTTGCGGTACAGCTCCATCATGGCCTGGTTGTAGCGCTGGCGGTCCTCGCCGTAGCGCTCTTTCAGCTCCACCAGCTTGGGTTGCAGCTTTCGCATGTTGGCCATGGAGCGGTAGCTGGCTTCGGAGAGCTTGAAGAACAGCGCCTTGATGACCAAGGTCACGAAGATGATGGCCCAGCCCCAGTTGTTGAAATAGCTGTGGAACTTCTCCAGCAGCCAGTAGATGGGTTTGGCGATGACGGTCAGAATCCCGAAGTCCGCGGTCAGTTCGAGGCCGGGCGCGATGCCTTCCAGCACGTGCTGCAGCTTGGGGCCGGCGAACAATCGGGCCTTGAGGGTCTGGCTGCTCCCGGCCGGGACGTCGGTCGCGGGGGAGTAGGCGCCGATCACGAAGACGCGATCGGCCAAGGCCTTGGTGTAGAACGTCGACTCGTCCTCGGCGGGCGGAATCCATGCCGCGAGAAAGTAGTGCTGGATCATCGCGATCCAGCCTTGCCGGGATTTGAGGTCGAGGTTGCCGTCCGCCATGTCCTTGAAGGTGATCTTCTCGTAGCTCTTGTCCGCCGTATGCAAGACGCCGCCGGTGTAGGTGCGGATGAATTGCGAGTCTTCCTGAGCGCCGGTCGGTTCCTTGCGCTGAAGCTGCATGTACTGGCGGCCCGACCAGTTAGAGCCCGAGCGGTTATCGATGGTTTGTTCCATATCGATCAGGTAGGCGCCGCGCCGGAAGATATAGGTCTTGGTGACCGTGACGCCTTGGCCGTCGGTCCACGTGAGGGGGACGCGCAGGACGTCCTGGCCATCCTGCAGCCGGTATTCGCTGGCCTCGGCATGCCAGACGCTGTGATGGGTGGGAGCCTGCTGCGTTGCGCCGATGAAGCCGCTCTGGGCGATGAAGATGTCGCCCTGGTCGGTCAGCAGGCGTACCGGCTGATCCGGCCGGTCCTTGCTGACAGGGTAGTTCAGCAGGTCGAGCTGGCGAAGATCGCCGCCGCGGGTGTCGATTTCCAGACTCATGACGTCGGTGCGGACCTGGATGCGTCGGCTGCCCTCCCGCGTCGGGGGTTCGGCGCGTACCGCTCCGTCGGCCACGTCTTCGCTTGGCCGTTGCGGGAGATCGCCCGCCGGGCCGGGGGTGGCGTTTTCGGTTTGGGCCACGGCTTCGGGTTTCGGGCCATAGTCGATCTGCCACTGCTGCCACAGCAGGAAGCTCAGGAATATGAAAAAGACGAAGAGCACAAACCGTAGGTTATCCATTATTGTTTTCCAAGTTTTTCCGGGACCGGATCGATGCCGCCATGATGCCAGGGGTGGCATTTCAGGAGCCGCCGTATTGTAAGGTATGCTCCGCGCATCGCGCCAAAGCGCTCGATGGCGTCTATGGCATAATTCGAGCATGTAGGGAAGAATCGGCAATGGTGACCGACCCAAGGGCTGAGCAGGTACTGGTAGAGTCGGATCAAGGCGATGAAGAGTCGCTGCATCGTCGGGTCAATCTGAGCCAATGTTTTTCCAGGGCGCGCCGCAGCACGGCGGAATTCACGGCGGTTGCCGGCGTGCGGGCCATGACGACATAATCGAAGGCGCCGAGTTCGGCTTGGCGGCAACGGAACGATTCACGAACCAGCCGCTTGATCCGGTTGCGGTCGACGGCCTTCCGAATCTGTTTCCGGGATAGCGCCAACCCGAGCCGCGCGTGGGCCCGGTCGTTGGGGCGGGCCAGCACCGTGAGCCATGAGTCCGAGGAGCGGAAGGCCTCCTCGAATACGGAACGGAACTCGACGGGGCTGACCAATCGGTGGGATCTGGGGAACCCGTACCCTTGGCCGGGAACGGGCCGTTCCATCAGACCGAAAGCTTTTTGCGCCCTTTCGCGCGGCGGGCGCTGAGGACGGCGCGACCGCCGCGGGTCTTCATGCGGGCGCGGAAGCCGTGGGTGCGCACGCGCTTGATCTTGCTCGGTTGATACGTTCTTTTCATGATCTGTCCTGCTCGGTGCCGGGGGTGGCAAAAAGAAAAAGAGCGCAATCATATGGTGCGGGTCGTTCGGCGTCAAGAATCTGGGCGCGAGTTCATTTTCCGGTAGAATATCCTCCCCCTTCCGGGTTTAGCCCGCCCCTACCCGTTTCCGAGGATATCCCCCGATGAGCATGCTCTGGAGTCACTGCATCAGCAAGCTTGAAGGCGAGCTTCCTCCGCAGCAATTCAATACTTGGATCAGGCCGTTGCAGGCCGTAGAGGAAGGATCCGAGCTGCGTCTGCTGGCGCCGAACCGGTTCGTTCTCGACTGGGTGAAGCAGCACTTCATCGGGAAGATCGAGGAAGTCGTGTCCGAACAGAACCTGGCATCCATTCCCAGCGTGGTGCTGGAGATCGGTTCCCGCTCCGCCGAGGCGGCCCAGGTTCGGCCCGCGAATCCACCCAAGAAGGTTGGCCCGGCGCGCAAGCAGGTGCCGAACAACCTCAACAGCGCCTTTACGTTCGGCAATTTCGTCGAAGGCAAGTCCAACCAGCTGGCCAAGGCGGCATCATTGCAGGTGGCCCAGAGCGTGGGGCGCACCTACAATCCTTTGTTCATCTATGGCGGCGTCGGCTTGGGCAAGACCCATCTGATGCACGCCATCGGCAATGAAATTCTCCGCGGTAATCCGGCCGCCAACATCGTCTACCTGCATTCGGAGCGCTTCGTCTCCGACATGGTCAAGGCGCTGCAGCATAATGCGATCAATGCCTTCAAGGAGTTTTACCGCACCGTCGATGCCCTCCTGATCGACGATATCCAGTTTTTTGCCGGCAAGGAGCGCTCGCAGGAGGAGTTTTTCCACACATTCAATACGCTGCTGGAAAACAAGCACCAGGTGGTGCTGACCTGCGACCGTTATCCGAAAGAGATCAAGGGGCTGGAAGAGCGACTCAAGTCCCGGTTCGGATGGGGCCTGCCAGTGGCCATCGAGCCGCCCGATCTGGAAACCCGGGTTGCCATTCTCATGAGCAAGGCGCAGCAGTCCGGGACCGATTTGTCGCCGGAGGTCGCTTTTTTCATCGGCAAGCGCATCCGCTCCAATATCCGCGAGCTGGAGGGCGCGCTCCGCCGCGTCCTCGCCAATGCGCAATTCACCGGCCGTCCGATTACGCTGGAGTTCGCCAAGGAGGCATTGCGGGATCTGATCGCGTTACAGGATCGGATGATCAACGTGGAAAACATTCAGAAGACCGTCGCGGAGTATTTCAAGATCCGCCAGGCCGATCTGTTGTCGAACAAGCGCACGCGCTCCCTCACCCGGCCGCGCCAGATTGCCATGGCCTTGTCCAAGGAGTTGACGAGCCACAGTCTGCCGGAGATCGGCCAGATGTTCGGCGGGCGGGATCACACCACGGTGCTGCATGCCTGCCGGAAAGTACAGGAACTCAAGGAAAGCGATGCGAGATTCATGGAGGATTTTTCCAATCTTCTGCGTATCCTGTCCAACTGACGCGCTGTTTTTTCGATAAGGGCCAAGCCATGAAGTTCCGTATCTTGCGGGAAGATTTGTTATTGCCGCTGCAACAGATCATCGGCGTCATCGAGCGGCGCCAAACCTTGCCGATTCTTGCGAACGTGCTGATCGAGGTGGGTTCCGGCCGGGTGGAGTTGACCGGAACCGATCTGGAGGTGCAGCTCATCGCCAGCTCGGCCGCCGACGGCGGCGAGGCCGGGCGTTTCACGGTGCCAGCGCGCAAGTTGATGGACATCTGCCGGCTCCTGCCGGAAGGAAGCGAGCTGGGCTTCGAAGTCAAACCGGAGCGGGTGCTGCTCCAATGCGGCAAGAGCCGTTTCGCTTTGGGGGCGCTGCCGGCGGAGAACTACCCGAACTTCGAGCATGGCGATCCAGAGGTGGAGTTCGGGTGCGAGGCCCAGGTCTTGCGGCGCGCCATCGAGAAGACCGCATTCGCCATGGCGCAGCAGGATGTGCGCTACTATCTCAATGGCCTGCTCGTGGAAATCAGGCAAGGCCGGATCCGTACCGTGGCGTCTGACGGCCACCGGCTGGCATTGTTCGAGGAATCCGTCGAAGGAATTCGAGATGTCGCCCGGCAGATCATCATGCCCCGCAAGGGCGTTCTCGAGCTGGGGCGTCTTCTGGCCCACGTCGAAGAGACGGCGCGCGTGCAGATATCCGCAAACAACGTCAGGGTTGCGTTCGCTGCATTCAGCTTCGCGGCGAAGCTGGTCGAAGGGCGTTACCCGGATTACGAGCGCGTGATCCCGAAGGCGGCTTCCCGCATCGTCGTGGTCGATCGCTTCGAGTTGCGCAGCGCGCTGACACGGGTCGCCGTGCTGTCGAATGAGAAATTCAAGGGGGTCAGCCTTGAAGTGGGAGAAGGCGCCGTCAGGTTGAGGGCGCAAAATCCGGAGCATGAGGAGGCGGAGGACGAAGTGTCGGCCGAAGTGTCCGGCGACCCGTTCTCGGTCGGCTTCAATGCCACTTATCTGCTGGATGCGATCAACGCGGTGGCTTCGGATTCGGTGCGGATGTCGTTTACCGACGCCAATGGCAGTTGTCTGATCGAGGACCTGTCCGATGCCAGGCATCGCTTCGTCGTGATGCCGATGCGTCTTTGATGGCGGAATGGCCGGACTCGAAGAGCAACGGCGTTGAAACTGTCGGGACAGCATGGCACTGTTGAGGCTCGATGTTGCCGATGTCCGGAACATTGAATCCGCAAGTCTGAGTCCCGGCGAGGGGCTCAATCTGCTGTTCGGCGCCAACGGCAGCGGCAAGACCTCGTTGCTCGAGGCGATCTATCTGCTCAGCCGGGGTAAATCTTTTCGCTCGTCCCAGCCCCATCGCATCATCCGATTCGATCAGCCGTTTCTTACCGTCGCCGGCCGGATCGGACAACCCGGTGGGGGCACCACCGTAGGCCTTCGTCTCGGGCGCAACGCTAAGGAAGTTCGGGTGGGCGGTCGACACTGCGACTCGAGTGCGCACTTGATCCGGCTATTCCCCGCGGTCTTGACCCAGCCGGCCAGTGTCGCGTTGCTCGATGGTCCGCCTCGATTGAGAAGGCAGATGCTCGACTGGGGAGTGTTCCACGTGGAACAAGAGTACCTCGATCTCTTGCGCCGCTTTTCGAGGGCGCTTGATCAGCGCAACACGGCTCTCCGGACGGATGCTTCCCGGTCGAATCTGGAGGCATGGTCGGGGGAGGTGGCGCGATGGGGTACAATGATCGCTGAAGCGCGGTCGGCGTACGTCGAGCGCATTCGGGGCCAGTTCGCGAAAATATCATCCGCCTTGCTTGGCCCGCTCGATGCCGAGCTGGTCGTCCGGCAGGGCTGGAGAACGGGCTGGTCCTATGCGGAAGCCCTCGCCGCATCCGTCGCGATGGATCGCAGGCGGGGATACACGGAGCCCGGTCCGCACAAGGGGGACTTCACGGTCTTGATCGGCGGACGGCCGGCGAAGGATTTTTTTTCGCGTGGTCAGTTGAAGCTCCTGACATACGCGCTTTTGCTGGCGCAAGCTTGCCGGTTGGAAGAGGATCAGCCGGGGCGAGCCTGCCTGCTGGTCGACGACATCGCCTCGGAACTGGATCCCCGCAATCAAGAGAAGCTGCTGAGCTTGTTGAAATCAACCGGCATTCAGTCCTTTATCACTTTTTCCGGTAACGATCTTGGATGGGTCACGGCCGGACACACCGCCAGAATGTTCCACGTGGAACACGGCCGCATCCTGGCCGACGAATGAGCAAACCAGAGACCCGATCGAATGACTACCAAGCCTAACCAATACGACAGTTCCCACATCAAGATTCTCAAAGGGCTCGATGCGGTGCGCAAGCGCCCGGGGATGTACATCGGCGATACCGACGACGGCACGGGGCTGCATCATATGGTTTTCGAGGTCGTGGACAACGCGGTCGACGAGGCCATGGCTGGCTATTGCAAACGCATCCGCGTGACGGTGCACGAGGACGAATCGGTCACGGTATCCGATGACGGTCGCGGAATTCCGGTCGACATTCATCCCGAAGAGGGGCGCTCGGCGGCCGAAGTCATCATGACGGTACTCCATGCAGGCGGCAAGTTCGACGACAATGCCTACAAGGTATCCGGCGGGTTGCACGGCGTGGGCGTATCCGTGGTCAACGCGCTGTCGGAAAGGCTCTGGCTGGAAATTTGCCGGGGTGGCAAGCGCTATACGCAGGAATACCGGGAAGGCGAGCCGCAGGCACCGCTGGCCGAAGTCGGCCCGGCGGACACCACCGGCACCACGGTGCGGTTCAAGCCCAGCGCCCGGATTTTTTCCAACATCGAGTTCCATTATGACATTCTCGCCAAGCGTCTGCGGGAGTTGTCCTTCCTAAATTCCGGCGTGCGTATCGAGCTCGAGGACAAGCGCAGCGGCAAAGGCGAGGTGTTCGAGTTCGAGGGTGGCATCAAGGCCTTCGTCGAGCATCTGAACAAGAACAAGACGCCGTTGTTCGACAAGGTGTTCTATCTTCAGGCCGAGCGGGATGGCGTCGGTGTCGAGATCGCCATGCAGTGGAACGATTCCTATCAGGAAAACGTCTTCTGCTACACCAACAACATCCCCCAGCGCGACGGCGGTACTCACCTGGCTGGTTTCCGGGCGGCGCTCACCCGCACCGTGAACCAGTACATCGAAGATCAGGGGCTGCTGAAGAAGCAGAAAGTCGCCACGGTGGGCGACGATGCTCGCGAAGGTCTGACCGCCGTGCTGTCGGTGAAGGTGCCCGATCCCAAGTTCTCGTCGCAGACCAAGGAAAAGCTGGTTTCATCCGAGGTGAAATCCGTGGTCGAGTCGGTCATGGCGGAGAAGCTGAACGACTTCCTGCTGGAGAATCCGTCGATTGCGCGCACCATCGCCAATAAGGTCGTCGACGCGGCCCGCGCTCGGGAAGCGGCCCGAAAGGCCAGGGAGATGACGCGCCGCAAGTCCGCGCTGGATATCGCGGGCCTTCCCGGCAAGCTGGCCGATTGCCAGGAGAAGGACCCCGCCCTGTCCGAGCTGTTCATCGTCGAGGGCGATTCCGCCGGCGGCTCCGCCAAGCAAGGGCGCGACCGGCGCAGCCAAGCCATTCTTCCGCTCAAGGGCAAGATCCTGAACGTGGAACGGGCGCGGTTCGACAAGATGCTGTCCTCGGAAGAGGTCGGGACCCTCATTACGGCATTGGGCTGCGGCATCGGCCGGGAGGAATACAACCCGGACAAGCTGCGCTATCACCGTATCATCATCATGACGGACGCCGACATCGACGGCTCTCATATCCGCACTCTGCTCCTGACCTTTTTCTACCGCCAGATGCCGGAATTGGTCGACCGCGGCCATGTGTACATCGCGCAGCCTCCGCTTTACAAGGTCAAGAAGGGACGGCAGGAGCACTATGTCAAGGATGACGCCGAACTCAACGAATATCTGCTGCAATTGGCCATAGACAAGGCGCGGCTCGTGGTCAATGAGGAAACCCCGCCCATTCAGGGACAGGGCCTGGAGAAGCTGGCGCATGCGTACTTGCATGTCAGAAAGCTGATCGACAGGCTCAGCCACCGATATGACGAGGCGTTCCTGGAGGCGTTGACGGTGCACCCGCCTTTGTCCGCCGCGGAGTCGGGCGACTTCGACCGCTGCCGCGAGTGGTTCGCGGAGCTCGAGCAAATTCTGAATGGGGAAGGACCGGCGCGCTATCGCATTGAGGTGCGGGCCGGAGCGTCTTCAGACGACTTCGTCGTGCAAGTGACTCGCCGCTTGCACGGGGTGGAGCGGGCCTTCGAAGTCAGTGCGGGATTCTTTGGCGGTAATGACTATGCCGCTCTGAGCGCCTTCGGCCAGACGGTGGCCGGTTTGTTCGGCGATACCAGTGCGATCTGCTTCGATAACGAGCGCCGGCCGGTGCGTTCGTTCAAGGAGTCGTTCGAATGGATGCTGGGCGAAGCCAAGAAAGGACAGCATATCCAGCGTTACAAGGGGCTGGGGGAGATGAACCCCGAGCAGCTTTGGGAAACGACCCTCGATGCCAACACCCGCCGCTTGTTGCAGGTCCGGATCGAGGACGCCATCGCGGCGGACGAGGTGTTCACCACCTTGATGGGGGATCAGGTGGAGCCGCGGCGCGACTTCATCGAGCGCAACGCGCTGCAGGTGGCGAATCTCGACGTGTAAACCAAGAATCCGCTCCGCCCCTGGAAAGGAAACGGACGGCGGTCGCTCAGTGTTCGGCGGGTACGAGGCCGGCGTATGAGCAGAATTCGATCTCGTAATCCAGCTTTGCGAGCGAATTCAGCAAGGCGTCGGGCTGGGTCGCCCAGAGAGGTTTTCTTGCCGTGCCCGCGGACTTCCTGTCCCTATGGCCGAGTATGGCATTGATATGGAGTTCCGGGACGCCGGCCAATCTCATGTAGTGCTGAAAAGTGGAGCGAAATGCTTCGGTCCGCCGGCCACTCCGTTTCAGCCCGTGTCTTTCCAGATGCCTGCTCAGCCACATCCCCACATTTTGTCCCTTGCTGCCCAGCCGGGGGATGATCAAGCCGGGCCACAGGGTATCGAGGCCCGAGACGCCTTCGATGTAAGCCAATAGACCGAGGTCGATCAGTTTCGGATGTACCGGCACCCTGCGTTCGGACTTCCCCCGAGCGGTCGATGCCACGAACCGGAAAGCCGGAATCCGGTTGTCCAGCAGGGCGATGTCCTTCGGTTCAAGCTGGCAGATTTCTCCAATGCGCGCACCGGTGTGCAGTTGAATCAGAGGAACCCAGTATTTGTAAGGCATGTCGAAATCGGCCCGGGTCTCGTCGCCCTCGAAAAAAGCCCGCAACTGTTCATGCGTGAAAGGCTTTTCCGCGGCCTGCTGGCGTTGCTCCGCGATCACCGCGCCCGCCGGCAGCTTGCAGCCGCTGCAAGGGTTTTCCGCGAGAGCATGGCGCTTTTGAGCGATGGCCCAGTTGAACAAGGCGGAAAGCGAGCTCAGGTGGCCGTTGACTGTGGAAGCGGACAACCGCCGCCGTTCCGACAGCTCGTGTGCGAAGGCGGTCACATCGGGACTGCGGTATTCCGAAAGCGGTCTGTCGCCGGCGATTTCGATGAAGCGCAGCAAATGGTTTTCCGCTTGCCGCAGTCGTTCAAACCGGACTTTGCCATGTTGATCCCGGATGTATTCCCTGATGATCGGGAACATCGTAGGCACGCCGCGTTGCCTGCGCCGATGTCCGTACCTTTCGACCCCTTTGCCGTCCGCGCCGTCCGCTTTTGGAACCTGCGGTTCGCTTGGATGCTCGATGTTCCTTGTTGCGGGCGATGATTTTCGAGGCATGATCGACAGCGTTGTTGATGCATGTGCTTTCGGGGGCAGGATGGCGATGTGCGAAACCTGCCCTCGGAACCCCTGTTCATTTAACCCTACCAAAGCATTCGTCTGAGTTCTTGGACAATCATGTATTCCAATAGGACTATTCTTTACTTGAGAGATGGGAAATGCCGGGAGACTCGGCATCCCTTCGGAAAGAAGACGTCCTTCGGCGGGTATCCGCCGTCATACGTCTTCCGGACGTGTGTGGGCCGGTGAGATGCCAAAACCACCCGCATTGCCTTTTCGCCCGCCTGTCTGTGGGTTGTGTCCGCGACGGAGGCGTCAACCATGAATAGCGAACTATTGTTTGATTCCGCTGCCCTGCCCGAACGTGATCGTTTCGACAGTTGGCGGGAAGTGTTCTGCTCAAAGATGTGGGGTCTCGATATCGTGCCTACCGACCCCTGTCCATTTTTCGCCCGCTGCCGCTTTGTGAGTCTCGGTGCGGTGGGTGTTGGGCGAAACGAGTTGAGCGGCGCGGATTACATCCGCACGCCCGAATCGGTCCGGGCACATGACTCTGACGATTTCGGGTTCCACCTTTGCCTCCGCGGCGGTTCACGTATCGTTCAGGCAGGACGCCACGCCGAGATGGTCGGACTGAGCGGCACCCTGTTGGCCAGTGATCAGCCCGGCATCGTGTCCATCTTGTCGAAATCGGGGATCGATCGCTATCAAGGCTACTGCCTGCACTTGCCCAGGAAGGGATTGTTGCAGCGTGTCCCACGGGCTGAGCGCCATCTGGCCGAGGTCATTTCCGCCCGCCAACCGTTGAGTCTCCTGGTCCAATACCTCGATCTCGTGTTCAGCAATGATGCGGCCTTGCAGCAGCCCGAATTGAACGAACTCGCCGGGGAGCACGTGCTGGACATCATCGCCCTGTTGCTGGAGCCAAGGAGCGACGCGGCGTATCAGTCCGGGCGGGGAGGGCTGCGCGCCGCGAGGCGGACGGCATTGTTGAAATATCTGGAACAGCACTACCGGGATGACCGTCTCTCGGTGAAAACGGCCGCGGCCGCGCTGGGGATTTCCGAAAGCTATCTGCACCGTCTGATGGCGGAGAGCGGGGAGAGTTTCACTGAAACGGTCAACCGCCTGCGCCTGGAGCAGGCAAAGCGCATGCTGGAGGATCCGGGATGCGACCGTTTGCGTATCGGCGAGATCGCATTTGCCACGGGATTCAGCGATTTCACCTATTTCAACCGACTGTTCCGGCGGCGCTTCGGCGATACGCCCGGGGCGTTCCGTGCGGATCGGCCGGAACGTCGCAAGGCGGTCCGGAGCATGGCTATGGGTGCCCGGCCCTGCCGGGAGGAATGATCACTCCACGTTCTGGACCTGTTCGCGCATCTGCTCGATCAGTACCTTGATGTCCACGGCGGCGCGGGTGGTTTCGAGGTCGGCCGACTTGGACGCCAGCGTATTGGCCTCGCGGTTCATTTCCTGCAGCAGGAAGTCGAGCCGGCGTCCCGCCGGCTCACGCTGGGTGAGGATGTGCTGCATTTCGGTGGTATGCGCGGTCAGCCGGTCCAGCTCCTCGGCGACGTCCATCTTCTGCGCGAGGTAGACCAGTTCCTGCTCGAGGCGAGAGGCATCGGGGGTGGCCGTCACCTCGGCCAGACGGGCCATCAGCTTTTCCCTGAGCCCCACCAGAACCGTCGGCAGGCGCGCCTGCACCGCTCGGACCGCGTTCCGGATGTCGGCGCAGCGGTTGTCCAGCAGGGCGGCGATCTGGGCGCCCTCGCGCTCCCGGAACGCCAAGGCTTCGGCCAGGGCTTGGTCCAGCAGGGCGAGAATCCCGGGTCCCAGCGCGGCGATGTCCGGCTCACTCTCCTGCATGACGCCAGGCCAACGCAGCAAATCGATCGCGCTGCAGCGGGCCCAGGCCCTTTCCTCCAGTGCTTCGATGTGACGCAGCGCATCGAGCAGGCCGCGTACCAGTTCCGGATCGACGCGTGTCGGGCCGGCTTCCTGAGCCAAGGGTTTCCAGGCCAGGGTGCATTCCACCCTGCCCCGTTTGAACGACTCGCCGATCCTGTTGCGCACCTCCAGCTCCAGGCCGCGCAGCGGATCCGGCAGGCGCAGGCCGAGGTCGAGATAGCGGTGATTGACGGCGCGCAAGTCCCAGCTCACCCGCCAATTGTCCACCGTCCCTTGCGCGGCCCCGAAAGCCGTCATGCTGCGGATCATGATGTCTCCTTAACCAGGATATTTCACCGTCATAAGGTCGGCACAGTCTTTAACCCCGCATAAAATCAGGGTTCGAAGCAGATTTCTGGGGGACTGTGCCGATGCCAAAGTGTACCGCCGATGAGATGAAGTTTGGGCGCCTCGGGCGGCGCATTGTCGAAGCCAATTTCCAGGGGGGAGCGATCGGCTCCGACGGCGGTCTGATGCTGTTGCGTGAGGTCGATCGCAGAATCGGACTATCGGCTGCGGTGGCAGCCGCGCTTGCCGATCCGCGCGATCCTTCGCTCATCAAGCACAGCCTGCGCAGTCTCATCGCCCAGCGTCTCTACGGCCTGTGCTGCGGCTACGAAGACCTCAACGATCACGCGCAGCTGCGGCGCGATCCTTTGATGCAAACCGCGGTGGACGTGGTCGAAGACCTGGGCAGCAGCCCGACACTGTGCCGCATGGAACGGCGCGCCACGCGCGCCGATGTGCTGGCCCTCAACCGGGTACTCGTCGAGCAGTTCATCGCCAGCCACGAGGTTCCCCCGGAGGAGCTCGTGCTCGACATCGACGCCTCCGATATTCCCTTGCATGGCGAGCAGGAAGGCGCCCAGTTCCACGCCTACTACGACCACTACTGCTACCTGCCGCTGTACGTCTTTGCGGGCAAAGCCCTGCTTGCCTGTGTGCTGCGCAACAGCCGCATTGACGGCGCCAAGCACGCTGCTGCGGTCATCAAGCTGCTGGTGACCCGGCTGCGTCAGGTCTGGCCCGAGGTTCGCATCATCGTGCGAGGTGATTCGGGGTTCTGTCGGCAGCGACTGATTCGCTGGTGTGAGCGAAACACCGTGGGCTACGTCATCGGGGTGGCGAGAAATGCCCGGCTGCACCGCATCGTGGAGGGCTGGGAGCGGGAGATGGAAGCCCAATACCAGGCAACGGGAAGCAAGCAGCGGCTGATTCGCGAGTTTCGTTACGCCGCAGAATCCTGGGACAAAGAACGTCGCATCATCACGCGGCTGGAGTTTGGCGCTCAGGGAACCAACCCCCGGTTCATCGTCACCAACCTCGATCTGCCCGCCCAGTCGCTCTACGACGAGCTCTACTGCCAGCGGGGAGAGGCAGAGAACCGGATCAAGGAGACCCAGCTCGATCTCTTCGGCACGCGCGCCAGCAGCCAGAAGTTCCTGGCCAACTGGCTGCGCGTGCTCCTGGCAGGCCTGGCGTATACCCTGATGCAACGCTTGCGGGAGATGGCGCTATCGGGCACGGAGTTGGCCAACGCCACAGCGGCGACGATCCGGGTGAAGTTGCTCAAGATCGGCGCGGCGGTGATTCGCAATACTCGGCGTATCCGCATCCTGTTCGCCTCCCACCATCCACTGCGCGAAACCTTCCTTCTTGCCGCTCGCGCCTTGGCCTCTCCGTAGCCTTTCCCAAGTGCGTCCCCGACACGCTGACACTTCGGGGGTAGGGGGCAGTGCGTCCATTGCCCGCCAAATTGCTCAATTCTTGAGCAGCTGGGCTCGCATTAGAGCTACTTCTTCCCGTCACGACTCCATTGCCAGGGCATGTCCATGGCCCCCGTCATGGGCTACCTGCGGTGTCGGTGTCCGGTCGGTTGTCACGTTGCCGTCTGGGCGCAGATGTCGGCGAAGGCGGGGAAGTCCCGCGCCAAGACATCGGCAAGTTCGGCGCCGTTCTCGGGGGCGGGGAGCTTCAAGAAGAAGTCGAGCATGGCGGCCAGGGCGATCGCATCCAGAAAAGCCGACTTGATGGTCCAAGCCAGCAGGAAGGCGAACACATAGGGCCAGATGCCCGGATCGAGCGGAAGCCCCGCCAGAATGCTCCGGACGGCCACCAGCATGACCGGGAAGGTCACGAGACATCCTAGCCAGCCGAAGGCGAACAGGTACAGCCGGTTGCGCAGAATTTTCGGGAAATGTGCGGCCAGGATGAGCAGGCCTTCCCTTGCCGACTGGCGAAGGTCGTTTGCCGGATGGGCGAAGTGATAGCCGAGCAGGGTCAGCGTTTCGGTGCTTGCAAGCATGCCCTTCGCCTGGAGCAGCCAGCGTTGCGGTTGGGTTTGCGGTGGCGTTTCCCGCCAGCCGGGCAAGGCGAACAGCACGGCGCGCATGGCGGCGAGGACGGAGTTGAGCTCTTGGGGGGCGGGAAAGCGTTCGGCGACCCGGCTGCGGGCAAATTCGATCTGGCCCTTGCCCTTCGGAATGGGTTGCTTCAGCGCTTCCGCGCCAAGCAGCGCGGCGTTGCGAGCCTGAACCCCGGTCAGGAAGGCGTTACGGAACTTGTACAGGACCCAGCCGACGATGCCCATCCCGACCCAGGCGCCGGCGGCGGCGAATGCGGTCGGATTGGAACTGAGCGAACCGATGCCGATGGTCGTGCCGGCGCCGATGATCGCGCCGAAGATGTAGGCGAGGCCCACGCCGAGATAGATGAGCCAGCGGTGGAGCACGAAGGCCATGCTCTTCTCGAGGGTGCGCGTGGCCGAAAGCAGACTGAAATCCCACATGACGGATGACCTCTTCTTTTTCTTGGCTTGAAATTTAGGCTTGGGGGGGGGCTCGGCTACGCCCCTTTCCGCAATTTGCGGCGCGCCGGCTTCCTGCCTTGCGGCGGCAAGCCGGTGTGCTGGGTTCGGAAGGGAGTGGCTTTCGGGCTCGCCCCGGTTTTGGCCGTGCCCTTCCCTTGCGGCTGCCAGGCCGGGATCAGATGGTGCTTGCCGTTGCCGATCAGGTCGGCGCGGCCCATCCGCTTCAGGGCTTCCCGCAGCAGCGGCCAGTTTTCCGGATCGTGGTAGCGCAGAAAGGCTTTGTGCAGCCGGCGCTGGGTCAGTTTGCGCGGCGTTTCCACCGTTTCGCTGGTGCGAGTGATCCGGTGCAGCGGATTCTTGCGGCTGTGAAACATGGCCGTGGCCACCGCCATGGGCGAGGGCAGGAAGGCCTGCACCTGGTCGGCGCGAAAGCCGTTCTTCTTGAGCCACAGCGCCAAGTTCAGCATGTCCTCGTCGGTGGTGCCGGGATGGGCGGCAATGAAATAGGGGATGAGGTACTGTTCTTTCCCGGCTTCGCGCGAGTAGTTGTCGAACATCGCCTTGAACCGGTCATAGGTGCCGATGCCCGGCTTCATCATCTTGGAAAGCGGCCCCGGCTCGGTGTGTTCGGGGGCGATCTTGAGATAACCGCCCACGTGGTGGGTCACCAGTTCCTTGACGTATTCCGGGGAGGTGACGGCCAGGTCGTAGCGTAGCCCCGAGCCGATCAGGATCTTCTTGATGCCGGGCAGCTGGCGGGCGCGGCGGTAGAGCCGGATCAGCGGGCCGTGGTCGGTGCCGAGGTTCTTGCAGATGCCCGGAAACACGCAGGATGGCCGCCGGCAGCTCGCCTCGATCTCGCGGCTCTTGCAGGCCAGCCGGTACATGTTGGCCGTCGGGCCGCCCAGGTCGGAGATCACGCCGGTGAAGGCCGGGGAGGTGTCGCGGATGGTTTCGACCTCGCGGATGATGGAGTCTTCCGACCGGCTCTGGATGATCCGCCCTTCGTGCTCGGTAATGGAGCAGAAGGTGCAGCCGCCGAAGCAGCCGCGCATGATGGTGACCGAGTGCTGGATCATCTCGAAGGCCGGGATGCGGGCGCCGGCGTAGTGCCGATGCGGCGCCCGGCTGTAGGGTAGGCCGTAGACCCGGTCCATTTCCCTGGTGGTCAACGGCAGGGCGGGAGGATTCAGCCAGACGTCGCTGTCACCATGGCGCTGGACCAAGGCCCGGGCATTGTGCGGGTTGGTCTCCTGGTGCAGCACCCGCGAGGCATGGGCGTAGAGCACCGGATCGTCGCGTACCGAATCGAAATCCGGCAGGCGGATCACCGTGTCGGCGGGGTTGCGGGCATCGCAGGTAAAGCGCGGGTGAGCCCCGGCTACAGCTGCCGGCGAGGCGCAGCCTTTCGGGGTTTCCTGGTAGGGGTCCTGTGGCCGTGATATTGCTCCGGGCCGGTCGATGGTGGTGGAATCGACCTCGCTCCAGTTCTCGGGCAGGTTGCGGCGGACGAAGGCGGTGCCGCGAATATCGGTGAGCCGGGAGACGGTTTCTCCGGCGGCGAGGCGGTGGGCGATTTCGACCACCTGGCGTTCGCCGTTGCCGTAGACCAGGAGGTCCGCTTTGGCGTCGACCAGCACCGAGCGCCGGACTTTGTCGGACCAGTAATCGTAGTGCGCGACCCGGCGCAGGCTCGCTTCGATGCCGCCCAGCACGATGGGCACGTCTTTGTAGGCTTCGCGGCAGCGCTGGGCATAGACCAGCACGCAGCGGTCCGGGCGGCGGTCGGCCGCGCCGTCGGGGGTATAGGCGTCGTTGGAGCGGATGCGGCGGTCCGAGGTATAGCGGTTCACCATGGAATCCATATTGCCGCCGGTCACGCCGAAGAACAGATTGGGGCGTCCGAATGCCTTGAAAGGTTCGGCCGAGTGCCAATCCGGCTGGGCCAGGATACCGACCCGGAAGCCCTGGGCTTCCAGCAGTCGGCCGATCAGCGCCATGCCGAAGCTCGGGTGGTCGACATAGGCATCTCCCGTGACCAGAACGACGTCGCAGGAATCCCAGCCGAGCTGCTCCATCTCGGCGCGCGTCAACGGCAATTGGGGGGCGATGCCGAAGCGGGCGGCCCAGAATTTTCGATACGAGAAGATGTCCCGTGCTTGCTGCATGGTGCCGAGGACCTGAGTGGGGAGGTTAGTCTAGCGGATCGGGCGGGCCCGCCGCCAGCTTGAAAGGCCGATGGCGCGGCGTCAGCGCCGTGGCGGGGCGGATTGGCCGTTGCGGCCCAGTTTCAGATTGGCTCTGGATTCCTTGAAAACCCCGATGCCCCAGATTCCCCAGGACGCGGTTTTCAGCATGATGAGCGGGATGGCGACGGTTTGCAGTCCCCACACGGCCACCGCCATGGCGCTGGCGCCCGAGATGCCCCAGGCGACCATTCCCCAGCGTCCGCCGACCGCGGCTTTTCCCCATCGCAGGGCGGTTTGTTTTTTTTCTTGTTTTGTCATCCCGGTGCGATTTCTGAGCGGGATCGGCAGGCATCGTCGCGCGTTCACGGAGCGATCAGCCGATAAGCGCCGCGGGGCATTGAAATGTGATCGTAACAATGAGGTGGTTGTCATGCAAATGATGTTTGGTGGGCTGTGTGCCTTGTCGGGAACGAAAAAAGCCGCTGCCCGGGCTTATAAGGCCGGACAGCGGCTCCCTTCTTCCAGTTTCGCCGAGACGCTCGAGGGGCGGTTGCCCCGCGAGCCTTACGCCGGCATCAGCGGATGTCCGGGCACAGTTCGTGTTCGAACAGGTGCGAGAAGCTGTAGAAGGTCTGGCTCAGCGTGCCCATGACGGCCAGCGCCAGCCAGCCGAAGATCACGAAGCCATAGTGCAGCGGTGCCACGAACAGCTCTTCCATGAACCAGAAGGTGTGACCCCATTCGTTCAGACCCACGTTCGGCAGAATCATGAACGGACCCACCACCAGCACCAGGTACGGCAGCGAAATGCCCTTCGCGAAGTACGGCAGACGCGTCTTGGCGTAGATGAACGCCGCGAAGCCGGTGATGATGTAGATCGGGTAGCTCAGATAGAACTCGATGATGTGCGACGGGGTGAAGTCGGTGTCGCGCACGATCGTCTGATGCCAGGTGCCGTCCTGCTCGGTGAAGTAGGAGGCGCCCCAGTAGATGGCCCAGGCGTAGGCCACCAGCCAGGTCAGGTGGGTGAAGTTGCGGCGCAGTTCTTCCCGCGGGCTCAGCGCGGCCAGGTTGCGGTCGCGGGTCTTCCACAGGTAGCCCCACAGGATCGAAGCCGTGACGATTTCCAGGACGATCTCGGTGTACAGGAAGTTCATCCAGTAGGTTTCGAACTCCGGCGCGAACGAGTCCAGGCCGGCGGACCAGCCGTAGACGCCTTCGTACCAGCGCACCCACATGTAGAACACGGTGTAGATCGCCAGTGCGAAAACCAGCCACTTCTTGTCCAGTAGCGGCCGGTCGGTAGCGGCGATGCCGCCAACGGTTGTTGTAGCCATCTGATTTCTCCTGAGTTGGTGTTGGTTTGATGCCATCATGCTCACTCATCGGGTGGCTGTGGCAGTAGGTAAGACCTGTGCCGACGGAACAAGTTCCCGATCATTGCTCTAGGGAATTTGCCCGCTGGCCACAGCCGGTGCGCAAGAAGTTAATGATACACTTCCGGCTCGCCGCGTTTCTTTGTCTTTCGAGATCGGTCTTGGTCGAGGTCCGGCTGTGATGACGGTGCCTGCACAATTCGATTATTCAAGGGGGTCCCCCTTGCCCCTCGGCGTTCATTTCCAGGAAACGGACGCCAATTTCTCCCTGTTCAGCCGCCATGGCTCGCGGGTCCGCCTGCTGCTGTTCGCCGATCCGGCCGATGCCCAGCCTCACCAGGTCATCGATCTCGATCCCCACCACCACCGTACCGGCGATATCTGGCACGTGGCGGTGCACGGCGCACACCGCGGCCTGGCATACGCCTTTCAGGTCGACGGACCGCATGAGCCGCATAGGGGCCATCGTTTCGATCCGCAGGCGGTGCTGCTGGACCCTTACGCCACGGCTCTGGTGACCCCCGAGCATTGGGAGTTTTCAGGAGCCGCGGTCGGTGGGCCGGGGGGGGTGGTGGCGAAGGCATTGGTCACGGCGGACCATTTCGACTGGGGCAACGACCGGCCGCTCAAGCACCCTTGGTCGGAGCTGGTCATCTATGAGGCCCATGTGCGGGGTCTGAGCATTCATCCCTCCTCGGCGGTCCGGCATCCCGGCACCTACCTCGGCGTCATCGACAAGATCCCTTATTTCAAGCAGCTCGGGATCACCGCGCTGGAGCTGATGCCGCTGCAGGCTTTCAACCCCTATGAAGTGACCCGCTACAACCCCGTCACCGGGGAGAGGCTGCGGAATTACTGGGGTTACAACACCATCGCTTTCCAGGCCCCGCATGCGGGCTACGGGACCGGCGCCTATCCCGGCTGTCAGGTGGAAGAGTTCAAGCAGATGGTCAAGGCCCTGCACGAGGCCGACATCGAGGTCCTCCTCGACGTGGTGTTCAACCATACCGCGGAAGGGGATGAGACCGGCCCCATCCTGAATTTCCGCGGCCTTGACAACAGCATCTATTACCTGCTGGAAGAAGACCGCCGACGCTACCGCAACTATTCGGGCTGCGGCAATACCGTCAACTGCAATCACCCGGTGGTGCGCAACTATATCCTGGACTGTCTGCGGTACTGGGTGGTCGAGATGCACGTGGACGGTTTCCGGTTCGATCTGGCCTCGATTCTGGGGCGTGACCGCAGTGGGCATCTGGTGCGGAATCCGCCGCTGCTGGAACTGATCGCGGAAGATCCCATCCTGCGCGACGTCAAGCTCATCGCCGAGGCCTGGGATGCCGGCGGTGCCTATCTGGTGGGGCGTTTCCCGGGCGAACGCTGGTGCGAATGGAACGGGGTGTACCGGGACGACGTGCGCCGCTACTGGCGCGGCGATCCGGGCATGGCGGGCGCCTTTGCCAGCCGTCTGTGCGGCAGCGCGGACATCTACGAGCATTCCGGCAAGGCGCCGGTGAACAGCATCAACTTCGTGACCTGTCACGACGGTTTCACGCTCAACGACCTGGTCAGCTATGCGTGCAAGCACAACACCGCGAACGGGGAGGACAACCGAGACGGGTCGGACCATAACTTCAGCGCCAATTACGGCTGCGAAGGGCCGAGCGGCGAACATGAAATCAACGCCATCCGGCGGCGCCAGATGAAGAACTTCATGGCCTCTCTGCTGTTGTCCAGGGGTGTGCCCATGATACTGGGGGGCGACGAATTTTGCCGGACACAGAAGGGCAACAACAACGCCTATTGCCAGGATAACGACATTTCCTGGTTCGACTGGCGCTTGCTGGACGAAAACCGGTCGTTTTTCGAGTTCGTCCGTAAGATGATCGCGTTCCGCACCCGCCATCCGGTGCTGTCGCGGGAGCAGTTCTACCGGCCGGAAGACATCCTCTGGTTCAATCCTGCCGGCGGCCAGCCCGACTGGCAGGCCGATTCGGCCATGGGTTGCTGCATCCGGGCGGTCGGGGCGCAGGAACGGCCGCTCTGCCTGCTGTTCAATCCGACGGAGGGGGGGCTTTGCTTCCGGCTGCCGGACACGCTTCGTGGTGGAGTCTGGCTCAAGGCTGTGGATACCGCCATGGAATCGCCTTGTGACATTGGCGAAACCGAGGAGGGCAGTCCGCTGCCGGACCAGCGGCGCCTGTTCCTCCCCGATCGCACCCTGATCGTGCTGGTGGAAGTGGCCGCGACGATGGCCGCGGCCCGCGCCTGATCAGTCCGTCACGGTCTGGCTGGCGGTGAAGGTTTTGCCCAGGTTGTCGCGGATTTCCGCCTTGAGTTCCCCCGCCTTGTCCGGCACGAAATAGAAACGGAAATGGGGATCGGCGCTGATGGCGATGTCCGTCTTGGCGGTCAGGACCGGCGCCCCGTTGAAGCTCACCTTGACCTCCTCGACATAGTGCGGCGGTTTGATCAGCCGCGAAATCTGGTCCATCTGCAGCCCGGTGATGTTGGGGTGGCTGATGAGGAGCTGGACCGGGTTGGCCTGTCCCAGCGCGAGCTTGTCGCCGTCCGTGCGGAACTTCATTTTCCCAAGCCGCGCCATGGCGGCATCGAGGTCCGAGCCGATGGGCGCGGAGCATCCGCCGCTGGCCTTGACGAAAGCCTTGTTCATATGGAGCTTGCCGTCGCTGGTCTCGGCGATGGCGCGGACATAGGTATAGGAGTTGACGCGAACCCGCATCGCCAAGTCGGCTTTGCCGGTCGCCGGAGTGAGGTCGAAGGATGCGGCGAAGGGCACCGGATTGTTGTCGATGATCAGGGTGATCCGCTTGATGTATTGCTCCGGCTTTTGCGGAATCTTGCCGGTGATCTGGATGGGGACCAGAGCCGGGTCCTCGGCGCGATAAGGGGCCGTCAGTTCGATGACGGTATTGCCTTCTTCCATGGGTTTGTCGCCGAAATACTGAGCCCGCAGCGCGCTCGTCCATGCGCCTTCGTCTTGCGGGTCCGCCGCCTGCGCCCAGGCGGAGACCGTGATTCCGAGCAGCAATATCCAAATACGAGGGACGATTCCAGCTTGCATGTGTTGACCTCCGGGCGGTGTGTTTGTGAGCGAATACTCTTATATATTCAATCGTCTTCCCATTCCAGCGCGGCGAAGGCGGTGGCAACGTTCTTCTTGTTGAATTCACTGAACAATTGCCAGTCGTTCCGCATCGAAATCCCGACCGTTTCCATGGCTTGCTCCATCGTCCGGTGCTGTCTGATCGCCGCGCGGACTTCGTCCGCGAGACCACTGAGGTAGCGTTCCTCGGCGGCGATGGCCGCGGGCCAGTCGCTGACCGCCGGACCATGGCCGGGGACGGCCAGTTTGGCCGGCACGGCTTTCAGCCGCTCGATTTCCTTCAGCCAGCCGGTCAGGCTGCCGTCCACGACCGGCACGTGGCCCATGAACAGGAGATCGGCCGCCCATAACGTCGCCGTCTTGGCATCGTAGACGCTCAGGTCGTTGTCGGTGTGGGCGGGGCCATGCGCGGTGAGGGTGAGGGTCCGGCTGCCCAGATCGAGCTCCATCCTGTCCTGCACCACCAGGTCAGGAGGCACGAAGTCCTCCGCGGTCAGCGCATGGCCCAGATCGCGCGACGCTTTTTCGATGTAATACGGAGCGCGCATCGCCATCGCCCGGGCGAGCTTATGATGGCCGACGAACGACACGCCGGGTGCCTTGAAGGCCCGGTTGCCGTAGATGTGGTCCGGGTGGACGTGGGTGTTGACCACGTAGCACACGGGCACCGTGGTGCGGGCGGCGACCGCGGCTTTCAGCGCCCGGCCCTGTTCGGGGCTCCCTCCGCTGTCGATCACGGCGACGCAGCGCTCGCCCGCGATGAAGCCGATATTGGCGATCTCTCCCCGATTGTGGGTATCGGGCAGTTCGTTCCGCCCCTGATGGACGAAGATGCCTGCCGCGATTTCGCGGAGATCGAGGTCGGGCAGGGCAATGGCCGAGCCCGCCCAGAAGCTGATCAAGGCTGTCCCGGCGGTTCGGAAGAAAGTGGCGAGCACTGGAGTGTCCTCGGAAGGGGCGAGAAGACCTGAGAATTCTGTGCGGGCATTTTCTCCTTAAGGCGCATCGATGTTCAACTGCATCGGCTCGGGCGGGCACATGGCTTCGGAAGGCGCGGCTTCTCCTTTCCCGGAGGTCGGCTCGCAGGCTGTGGGTGTGGCGAATTGACGCGCTTCCGTCCGACCCGGGTGGCACGGTCTCCAGGCAAGGAAAAATGCGGCTTCCGGCTGCATTTCCCGGGGTAGGACTCAGGTTGACTTTTATGGCGAAATCCTTCACCTTACGCGTCCAGACGGGCTGGACGGGGCATTTTCATGCCTTTTACCGGGAAAAATTCCGGCGATACCGGCCGCCGTCCTCCCTAGAGTTTTCGGAAATTTTTTCACTAACAAAACGTATTCTGCGGATGCAGATACCAGGAGGAAACAAGATGAAAAAACCCGTGAAAAGCTGGCTCGTCGCAAGTTCCGTAGCATCGTTGCTGGCAGTACCCGGCGTCTCTTTCGCGAACGCCGAAGTGGAAGCACTCACCAAGGATACGAAGAACTTTGCGACTTGGGGTGGCAACTACGCGGGCACGCGTTACAGCACGCTGGACCAGATCAATTTCAAGAATGCCAAGCACCTGCAGCCGGTATGGACGTTCTCCACCGGCATGCTGCGCGGCCATGAGGGCGGTCCGCTCGTCATCAACGACGTGATCTACATTCACACCGGGTATCCCCATAAGGTCTATGCGCTGGATCAGGCGACCCAATCCGTGCTGTGGGAGTACGTCTACGCGCCCGACAAGGGCACCGACCAATCCCAGGTCATCTCCGTGATGTGTTGCGACGTGGTCAACCGTGGTCTGGCCTACGGTGACGGCAAGCTCTTCCTGGCTCAGGGCGATGCCACCCTGGTGGCCCTCGACGCCAAGACCGGCAAAGTCGTCTGGAAGGTCAAGAATGGCGATCCAAAGACCGGCATGACCGCCACCAACGCGCCCCTGGTCGTCAAGGACAAGGTCCTGACGGGCATCTCCGGCGGCGAATTCGGCGTCCGCGGTTTCCTGGCAGCCTACAACATCAAGGACGGCAGCCTGGCCTGGAAGAAGTTCAGTATGGGGCCGGACGACGAAGTCGGCCTGGATCCGGCAAGCACCATGACCTGGACCGACGGCAAAATGGCGCCGGTCGGCAAGGATTCCTCGCTGAAGACGTGGCAGGGCGACCAGTGGAAGATCGGCGGCGGCACGACCTGGGGCTGGTACAGCTATGATCCGGAGCTGAACCTGGTTTATTACGGCTCCGGCAACCCGAGCACCTGGAACCCGGTGCAGCGCCCCGGCGACAACAAGTGGTCGATGACCATCTGGGCTCGCGACGTCGACACCGGTGAGGCCAAATGGGTCTATCAGATGACCCCCCACGACGAATGGGACTACGACGGCATCAACGAAATGGTGCTGGTCGACCAGGAAATGACCGCGAAGGATGGCTCCAAGCACTCCAAGCTGCTGGTCCACTTCGACCGTAACGGCTTCGGCTATACCCTGGACCGCGTCACCGGCGAGCTGCTGGTGGCCGAGAAGTTCGACAAGGCCGTCAACTGGGCGACCCATGTCGACATGAAGACCGGCCGCCCGCAGGTCAATCCGAAGTACTCCACCCAGCACGGTGGTCAGGATGTCGACACCAAAGGCATCTGCCCCTCGGCCATGGGCGCGAAGAACGAGGCTCCGGTCACCTATTCGCCGAAGACCAAGCTCATCTACATTCCGGGTAACCATACCTGCATGAACTATGAGCCGTTCGAAGTCGAATACACCGCTGGCCAGCCGTATGTCGGCGCGACGCTGAACATCTTCCCGGCGAAGGCCAACGTGAAGACCGGCGAGAAGGAGTCGAGCAACCACATGGGTTCCTTCACCGCCTGGGATCCGGCGACCGGCAGCATCGCCTGGCAGGTGGACGAGCCGTTCTCCCTGTGGAGCGGCATGGTCTCGACCGCTGGCGACATCGTCGTCTACGGCACCCTGGAAGGCTATCTGAAGGTGCGTGACGCCAAGACCGGCGAAGAGCTGTACAGGTTCAAGACGCCGTCTGGCATCATCGGCAACGTCAGCACCTGGACCTACAACGGCAAGCAGTATATCGGCGTCCTGTCCGGCATCGGCGGATGGGCCGGCGTGGGCATGGCCGCTGGCCTGGAAGGCGACACCGAAGGTCTGGGTGCGGTGGGCGCCTACAAGGGCCTGAGCAGCCATACCAAGCTGGGCGGTGTGTTCACCGTGTTCACTCTGCCCTAAGAACCGGTCGGGTTCCGTGAGCTGAGCGCCGGCTTCGGCCGGCAAACGAATACCCCGGATCGGTGACCCGATCCGGGGTATTTTCGTTCGTGCCGGATGCGAATGGTGACACTCTCGCCAATCGGCCGTCCGGTCACGAGCGCTTATTTCGGATCACAGCAACATGATGACAAAAACAGGTTTGATTTCCGCCGGGTTTGCCTGGCTGCTCACTGCGGTCGCAGCCCAGGCGGCTGGCGACGCCTTCAAGGTTTGCGCCGATCCCAACAATCCGCCGTATTCCGATCAGAAGGGCGGCGGGTTCGAGAACAAGATCGCCGAGCTCTTTGCCAAGGAGCTGGACAAGAAGCTCGTCTACACTTGGTTTCCGCAGCGCATGGGGTTCATCCGCAACACGCTGAAGGCCAAGGAGCCGGACTCGGAAGAATACAAGTGCGACGTGGTGATGGGCTTGCCCGCGGGTTACGACCAGGCCGCGACCACCAAGCCGTACTACCGATCCACTTACGCCTTGGTTTACGTCAGGAAGAAGGGTTGGGACGACATTCATTCAGCCGCGCATCTGGATGCGCTGTCTCCGGATCGGAAGGCGAAACTCCGGATCGCGATGTTCGACGGCTCGCCGGCCACGACATGGCTACTCAAGCACAAGCTGGTGGAGCAAGGTGTCCCTTACCAGTCGATGACTGCGGACGCAACGATCAACACTGCCCAGACCCTGGAGAAGGAACTGCTCGCCGGCAAGATCGACATGGCGATCGTCTGGGGGCCGATGGCGGGCTACCTGGTCCATCACAACAAGCCGGGCACCTTCGCCATGATTCCCATGCAATCCGAGGAGGGGGTGCGCTTCGACTTTCCGATGTCGATGGGGGTCCGGATTCCAGACAAGGCGCGGAAAGAGCAGCTCGAAGCGCTCATCGACAAGAAGGCCGCGGATATCGAGGTGCTGCTCAAGAAATACCACGTCCCGCTGCTGGACAAGGACGGAAAGCTTCTCACCCCGGCCGAAGAGTGATCGTCCGCTTGTTGCGGGCCCGCGGGCGGCCCGCAACGGGCTCGTCAAGGCTTCGTGCTCAGCTTTCCGGCCGCATGTGGGGGAACAGGATGACGTCGCGGATGGAGGGCGAGTCGGTGAAGAACATCACCAGGCGGTCGATGCCGATGCCTTCGCCGGCGGTGGGCGGCAGGCCGTATTCCAGGGCGCGGATGTAGTCGGCATCGTAGTGCATGGCCTCCTCGTCGCCGGCGGCCTTGTCCTCCACCTGCTTCCGGAACCGCTCGGCCTGGTCTTCCGGATCGTTGAGCTCGGAAAAGCCGTTGGCCAGCTCGCGTCCGCCCACGAAGAACTCGAAGCGGTCGGTGATGAACGGATTCTCGTCGTTGCGCCGCGCCAAGGGAGACACCTCGGCCGGGTAGGCGGTGATGAAGGTCGGCTCGTCCAGCCGGTCTTCCACGGTCTGCTCGAAGATCTCGGTCTGGATCTTGCCGAGCCCGTCGCCCGCGGCGACCGGGATGCCCAACCGGGCCGCGATCCTGGCGGCGCTTTCGCGCTCGGCCAGCTCTTCCGCCCGGATGTCCGGGTTGTAGTGGAGGATCGATTCCAGCACCGTCATACGCCGGAACGGCTGTCCCAGATCGTAATCCTTGCCCTGATGGGTCACGACGGCGCCGCCCAGCAGGCTCTCCGCAATCCCCCGCATCAGCGCTTCGGTCAGGTCCATCAGGTCCCGGTAATCGGCATAGGCCTGATAGAACTCGATCATCGTGAATTCGGGGTTGTGCCGGGTGGATAGCCCCTCGTTGCGGAAGCTGCGGTTGATCTCGAACACCTTCTCGAAGCCGCCCACCACCAGCCGCTTGAGGTAGAGCTCCGGGGCGATGCGCAGGTACAGGTCCAGCCCCAAGGCGTTGTGATGGGTGACGAACGGCTTGGCGCGGGCGCCGCCGGGGATCACCTGCATCATCGGCGTCTCCGCCTCGATGAAGCCGCGCTCGCTCAGGAATTCGCGGATGTAGCGCACGATGGCGCTGCGCAACTGGAACACCCGGCGCGAGTCCTCGTTCATGATGAGGTCCACGTAGCGCTGGCGGTAGCAGGTCTCGGCATCGGTCAGGCCGTGGAACTTCTCGGGCAGCGGGCGCAGCGACTTGGTGAGGAGGCGGATGTCCGCCGCCTTCACCGACAGTTCGCCGGTCTTGGTGCGGAACACCGTGCCTTCCACGCCGATCACGTCGCCGATGTCCCAGCCCTTGAAATCGTCGTAGACGCCTTCGGCCAGGGCGTCCCGCTGCAGGAATATCTGGATGCGGCCGGACATGTCCTGGATATGGGCGAAGCTGGCCTTGCCCATGATGCGCTTGCCCATCAGCCGCCCGGCCAGCTTGACCGAAGCGGCGATTTCCTCCAGCGCCTCCGCCGTTTCCTCCCCGTAGCGTGCGTGCAGTTCGGCGGCCACGCCGTCGCGGCGGAAATCGTTGGGGAAGGCGATGCCGGCTTGCCGCAGCTCGGCGAGCTTTTCGCGGCGCAGCGCGATCAGTTTGTTTTCGTCTTGCAGTTCGCTCATGTCTTTACAGGCCGCTCTTCAGGCTGGCTTCGATGAACAGGTCCAGGTCGCCGTCGAGCACCGCCTGGGGGTTGCCGGTTTCCACGTTGGTGCGCAGGTCCTTGATGCGCGACTGGTCCAGCACGTAGGAGCGGATCTGGCTGCCCCAGCCGATGTCGGACTTGGAGTCTTCCAGTTTCTGCTTCTCGGTGTTGCGCTTCTGCATCTCCAGCTCGTAGAGCTTGGCGCGCAACTGCTTCATGCACCAGTCGCGGTTGGCGTGCTGGGAGCGCTGGTTCTGACACTGCACCACGATGCCGGTCGGGACATGGGTGATGCGCACCGCCGATTCGGTCCGGTTGACGTGCTGCCCGCCGGCGCCGCTGGCGCGGTAGACGTCGGTGCGCAGATCGGCCGGATTGATGTCGATGTCGATGTTGTCGTCGATCTCGGGCGAGACGAAGACGGAGGAAAAAGAAGTATGCCGGCGGTTGCCCGAGTCGAACGGCGATTTCCGCACCAGCCGGTGGACGCCAGTTTCGGTGCGCAACCAGCCGTAGGCGTATTCGCCTTCGAAGCGGATGGTCGCGCTCTTGATGCCGGCGACTTCGCCCGGCGACTCTTCCACCAGCTCGGTCTTGAAGCCCTTGCGCTCTCCCCAGCGAAGGTACATGCGCTCCAGCATCTGCGCCCAGTCCTGGGCCTCCGTGCCGCCGGAACCGGCCTGGATGTCCAGGAAGGCGCTGTTCGGGTCCATTTCGCCGGAGAACATGCGGCGGAACTCCATTTCGGCGACGACGCTTTCATAGTGCGCCAGATCCGCGGCGACCGATTCGACGCTGTCCTCGTCGTCTTCCTCGACCGCGAGCTGGAGCAGCTCCTCCGCATCGCTGACGCCGGCCGCAATCTCGTTCAGCCGGTTGACCACGCCTTCCAGTTGGGTGCGTTCCTTGCCGAGCGCCTGGGCGCGTTCCGGGTTGTCCCAGATTTTCGGGTCTTCCAGTTCGCGCAGGACTTCGGTCAGGCGTTCCTGCTTGGTTTCGAAGTCAAAGATACCCCCTAAGAGCATCCTGGCGGCTCTTGAGGTCTTTGATCTGATTGTAGAGAGGATTGAGTTCGCGCATGGCGGTAATCCGTTGAAAAACCGCATATCCTACTACAATGGCGAAAACGCCGCAGTAGAAAGCGTTCGGCTTGCGTCCGCGAAGTATCAGTACGTCAGTGTTATGGTGATCGTGTCGGTATAGGTGCCGGCGTAAACGTCCTGGAGCGCCGGGATGAGACCGTAAATGTTGTGGATCACCTGTTGCGCGGGACTGGTAGGGCTCAACAGCATAGTGCCCCGCAGAGGCAGGGTGCCGCCGCTTCCATCGCCCCAGACCGTCACCCTGGCCGCGTCCAGATACAGGTTGTAGCCGAGCGATCCTTTGCCGCCCCGCATCTGCCGGGGGTTGTAGCTGCCGCCGAAGCCACGGCTCAGCGCCACCGTGTATTGGACCCGCTGCGTCTGCTTTTCGTTCTTGAGCTGGCAAGTGATCCCGACGGTGCCCACGCCGCTGCTGTTCGGGTTGGAGTCCGTGGGATCGTAGACCGAGTGCGGGACGCCGATGTTGCCGATGTCGCACTGGTACGGTTCCGCGCCAGACATTCCGGGACACGCCAGCAGGGAGAAAAGCATGGCTGCCGCCCTCCATTGGCGGCCTTTCCAGACATCGCGCTTCATCGGCGGACTCCCGCGCAAACGAATTTTCCCAGATCCGGCAGCATATCTTCGGATTCCGGATAATCGGCCTCGATCGTGCATCGCTCTCCGTTCCAGTCGACCTTCAGCTCGTTCCGCGCGGACAGACCCGTCAGATAGACCTCGCCATCCATGCCGACGGGAAATTCATCCGCGATTCCCTCCACGGTGACCGTCGCCCCGGCGGGGATCGGTTTGCCGTCTTCCAGCAGAATCGTCAGCGTCGCCCCGCGCGAGCGCCGGATCGGGAAGTCCACCACCACGCCGCTGCGGAAATAAGGCGTGACCGGCAAGGAGAGGGTCCCGATCTGCGCATCCATCGGCAGGTCTTCATCATCGACCCGCACGTCGTTGACGTCGTAGGCCCGCAGGCGCGGCAGCACCACGTACCCTTCTTCGTCGGTCCGGCCGATCAACTGATTGTCCGCATAGACCCTGACGTCCTTGTAGCTGCCCACCTTCGCGATGGCAAAGCTGTCCTGGATTCGCCGCGACAGGAACGGATGTCCTTCGATGAGGCCGATGCCGCCGGAGCCGAAGGCGCGTTCGGCGAAATCTCCCTGGAAGTGTGCGACCTCGGCGCTGAACAGTCCGAAATCGGTCTGCGCGGTGAGTTGCGCGGCCTGGCGGTTGTTGGTGCTGGCGTCCAGCCGGTAACCCCACCCCGGTCCCCAGCCGGGAGTATGGATCAACTGGGCATCGAACTCCAACTGCGTGGGCGAGCCTTGCAAGCGGGTTGCCCGGGCGTTGGCCGTGGCGTACGTCCGCTCTCCCAAGGGCAGGGTGAGAATGGCCGCGACCTGGGCGCCCTCGAAGTCCGATTTGGTATAGCTCGCCGCAACGCTCAGGGTCAGGCCTCCCCAGAGGTTCTGGGTGTAGTTCGCGACATAGGTGTCGACATGGGGCCGGTCGAAGTAGTTGGCCGAGCCGTATCGGAGGGAAACGCTCGATCCGCTGGTGACGGTGAGGCCGCAGAACGCATCGCTCAGTTGCTTGGGAGCGAACTGGCCCTGCTCGATGCCGAGCTGGGTGAAGTTCTGGTTGGTGAAATAGGAGCTGGCGCCGTAGCTGAAGGTCTCGCCCTGGTGTGTGAAGCCCAGGCCGCCGAGCCCTCCCCAGCCCTGGCCGCCGCTGACGCCCAGCGCCGCATCGACCACGCCGTAGGTGCCGATCAGGAACGAGCCTCCGGCCGCCACGGCGGCCTGATCGCGGACCACCTGTCCGTGCAGTTCGCCGGTCAGCCAGGAGTTCAAGCCGCGCCGGTAGGTGGCGCTGCCGAACGGCGCGCCGTAGCTCATGCTGTCCGTGCCGTAATAGCGGCGCAGGAAACCGGCTTCGTAGGAAAAATCGGCCAGCCCTTCCCTCAGCATGGACCTGCCGACGTAGAAGGGCTGCGTGATCACCTGTTCGCGCCCGAGCAGATCGCGCGCCACGACGCGGATTTCGCCGCTGCCGTTGGTGGCGGGCAGGTCGCGTATTTGAAACGGGCCGGCGGGCAGGTTCTGCCGGTCCACCAGGGTGGCGTTCAGGAAGATGTCGAGGCTCGATGCTTCGGCCAGACTGCCCATGACGGCCGGCTGCGGATAACGGTAGAAGCGGGGCTGAAGGCCGAAATTGGTGGCGTACTGGATGCCGGCGAAGCGGGCCTGGTGGCCGCGCTGCCAGGGGCGCACGATGTTGTCGCCCAACTGCAGACTGGCCATGTTCGCCGGGTCGTCCATGAGCCATGTGGTGTACAGGCGGGTGAGCTGGAGTTCCGAGCCGGCCTGGCCACTGGTGTGCCGGGCGAGGAAGGCGGAGGTGCCCAGGCCGTAACGGTTCGATATCCCGAGCTCCGCCGCGCCTCCCTGGAGATCGCCCTGGGGTGAATGCATGATGTTGAAATCGTAGTTCAGGAAACCCGCGAAACCGCTCCGCTCAGGCTTAGGTCGAGCCAGGCGGCCGCCGGCCTCGACCACCGTGCCGGCCAGCAGGGACGGTTCGACCTTCAATACCAGCGTCTGCCGGGCATCGTCGATGCGGGCCTCGACGATGCCCGGGTTCGCCAGCAGCAGGTAGTCCTGGCCGTCGTGCGGGACGGTCTTGGCGCGGGGCAGCCGCAGCCGCCAGCTTTCCGCCTCATGTCCCGGCACGTACAGCGCTCCATCCCGCCCGCGCAACACCAGCGCCCCTTCCGATACCTTTTCGCCGTTCAGCTCGACCGCCAGCAGACGCTCCTCCGGGTCCGCGCGAGGTTCGGCCGTGCCGGATGCCTGAGTCTGCGGCTCCGCGGGCTGGGATGATACGGGTTCGGCCGGGGCAGGGGGGGGGGGGCTAGCTTGCTCCCGCGAACGGCCCGTGACGGGCATCAGGAGCAGCAGGACGGCGACGAGAGCCGGGCTGGAACATTCAAGGCATCTCCACATCCACGTCGCTCTCGATGACGCCGGCGTTGGTGGATGCCCGGACATGGGCGGTTTCGGATTCGGCCTCCAGGACCTCGGCGGGGAAAACCCAGCTTTGCCGGCCTCCGGGAAATACCGAAACCGGACCTCGTCCCTGGGGTCTGCCGGCGGTGCCGCGGATGGTCAGTTCGTCGACGGCAAGCAGGGCCGAGCCCTCGTTCCGCGCGGTGATTTCCAGCCCGCCGTCGGGGCGCTTGGCCCCGCTCCACACGATCCGCGGCGGGGCGGGGGCCGCCGGCTGGACCAGTACCGGCAGGCTCAGCCGCAGGGCGATTTGTACCCCGGCGAATCCGGCCTTGGGCGGCGGCGGAACTTCCTGGACGAACAGCCGGTAGGCCAGTCCGCGGTGGGGGTCCACGGGGCGGCGCAGTCCCACGCGGAGCACCTGGGACCCGCCCGGCGCCACCGTGGCGATGGGCGGGGTGACGATCAGATCCTTGGTCGGGGTATAGCGGTCCTCTTTGCCCTCGCGGGTCCAGGCGACGATGGAGTTCTGGATGACGAGCCTGTCTCCGCTTTCATTCTTCAGCGTCACGGCCGCCGTGGGCTTGGCGGCGGTCAGCTCGATGCGGGTGGGGGACACCCCCAACTGGGCCGCAACAAGCTGGGGCGATGGGAAAAGAAGCGCGGCCAGGACCGGCAAGAGCCGCCCGGCCGCCAATGGCAATGAAATCATAGACGATGCAAGGCATCCTTGCGGCGGCCTAGAAGGTTACGGTCGCCACGACGGTATCGTTGTAGGTGCCGGCCGGGACGTCCTGGCCGGCGGGAATCTCACCGTAGATGTCTATAGATGTCCATCCACTGTTAGTCGCCGTGTAATCGTAGTCGTTCGAAGTGTCGCAGCCCCACACGGTGGTGTAGCCGCCCTGATAAAGGTTGTAGGCCAGCGAATCCGCTCCGAGAGTCATCTTCCGTACCGGGGTGCCGGTGCATGTCGCACCCGAACCGGTGCCCGCGCTCAGCGTGATCGGATATGCTGTTGCTGATCTTGTGCATTTCACCCGGATCTGGCCATTGCTGACCTGAACGGGTGCCGTCTCGGTGGGGTCGTAATTGCCGAACGTAACGGGGGCAAGGGTCTCTATCTTGCAGGCGTGCACGACAACCGCGCTTACGCCGACGTTTGCCGTTGCCGTCGCCGCTTCCGCGGTTCCCGCGCCGGCCACGAAAACAACCGAAGCGGCCAGGCTCGCAAAGCCGGCTGTACGGCGGAGGAACGCGTGTTTCGAAACGAGGATGTTCATGACTTGACTCCTTACATTACATTGTCGTTGTTGGTTCACGTGTGGGCTCCGGCCGCTCGGGGGAATTTTTTACCGCGGCGCGAGCGGAGGAGGCGCCTTGTTTATATCAAACAAAGGTAAAAAATTCTCTAATGTGCGTCAATTTTAACCGAATTGAAGGAAAATCTCTCCGCCACGCGGGGAAGGTGACGTAGGTTGGTGGCCGGCGGCGCTTTGGGAAGGCGGGTTGAGGTGTTATCTTTGGGGCCATCCGGGGAAACTGGCCGATTGCGGAGCTGGCATGGCTGAAGTGACTGTGACTCGATGCGACGATTCGACCTTCGAAGTGGTGGTGGAAGGTGTGGCCACGACTTCGCATGCCGTGACGGTCGATCCGTCCTACGCGGCCAGGATCGCGGGGGCCGCGGTACCGGTGGAGACGCTGGTGCGCCGCTCCTTCGATTTTCTGCTGGAACGGGAGCCGAACACCGCCATCCTGCGACGGTTCGATCTTTCCGTGATCGGGCGTTATTTCCCCGAATATGAGCGGGTGATACGGGGCATGTTGCCGTAAGTACCGTCCGCGGTTCCCTCTCCCTCTGGGAGGGATCGACGTGCGCAATGCGCACCGGATTGTTCCCTGGAACCTGTAGGGTGGATAAGCGAAGCGCATCCACCTCCGCGCAGACTCGAAGAGCGGCGGAGCCGACTCGGAGAGCGGCGGAGCTGACTCGGAGAGCGGCGGAGCCGAATTTGGCGGATGCGCTGCCGCTTATCCGCCCTACGGTCTGGGCAATGGCGTTAAGTTAAGAAAAAACTTGTCGTTCCGGCAGGGAGTGCCGGAACCCAGAAGCCACGGATGGCGAAAGCCCTTCACGTCCATGTGACCTGGATTCATGCCGGGCTCTCCTGCCCGGCACCCTGCGGGCCCGTGCCAATCCGCTTCCGGCGGATTGGTCCGGCAATCCCTGCCGGTATGACGGCTTAACTTAACGGCATTGCCCAAAGGAAGACGGGGATGGGCTAGCGGTTGAGATTGAGGAAGGACTTGGATCATGGCGGAATTGGACGAAATCGGAATCGAAGCGCGCGCGCTGCTGAATCAGGCGTATGACGGCGTGCTTTCCACGCATTCGGCGGACATGCCGGGATATCCCTTCGGCTCGGTGATGCCGTACTGCTTGGATCGGGGCGGCGTACCCGTCATCTACATCGCCAACATCGCCCAGCACACCCGGAATGTCCAGGCGAACCCCAAGGTCTCGCTGATCGTGCTCGACCGCAGCGTCGGGGACGTGCAGACCAACGGCCGGCTGACCCTCCTCGCGGACGCGCAGCCCGTGCCGGAGGACGACGTGGATGCCGCCGAGCGTTATTTCTCCTTTTTCCCCGACGCCCGCCGTTTCCACAACACCCATTCCTTCGCCTTCTACCGGCTGATGCCGGTGCGCCTGCGCTACATCGGCGGCTTCGGGCGTATCCATTGGCTGTCGCCGGAACGGGTGCTGCGGCCCAACCCCTTCCGGGCAGAGGAGGAGCGGGCGATGCTGGAGCACATGAACGCCGACCACCGCCAGGCGATGCGCCGGTATTGCGAGGCGGGCGGTGTGGCCCTCGAGGCCGGCTGCGAGCCGGCCCTGGTCGGGATCGACGGGGAGGGATTCCAGCTCCGGGTGGGTTCCAGGGTGGTGCGTTTCGCCTTTCCCGCTCCTGTTTCCACGCAGGCGGAAGTGAGGGCGGCCCTGGTGGCGATGGCGCGCTCCGGCCAGTGAGGCGGGCTATTTCGCCAGGAGCACGATCTCGTCGTGTTCGTCGTCGATGGTGACGCGGAACCGGTTCAGATAGCTCATGCCCAGCAGCATCGCGCCGTTCAGTCGTTTGTCGGCGATGAAGCTGACCGGGACGTTCTCGGCGGAGGCGGGGCCGACGGTGACGGAGGGAAGCACGCCGGTCTGGGTGCGGACCTGGCCGCTCGCGGTCTGGCTGATGCCGGCGGAAAGCCTTTCGGCATCGAATCCCAGGGTGTTGATCATCGAGGTCGGCAGCACCACCGTCGATGCGCCGGTGTCGACCAGGACGGATACGGTCCGTGGAACTCCGTTCGGGCCGACCAGAATGGCCTCCACCTGGTGATGAGCGCCGATGCGGAGGGTGGGGATGGTCGAGCTCGGCGGCGGTTTCCCTCCGCCGCGGGCGGTGCCGGTGATGACCAGCCGCTCGATCCGCCCCGGCCGGCTTTCCGCCAGAATGTAGTTGTAACCCTGCAATAGCGCCTTCAGGCGGTCTTTGATACCGCCTTCGGCGGTGCGGCCCGGTTCGGCGCTCAAGCGGTCGAGCCCTTCGATCGAGAATCCGTGTTCCTGCGCCAGTGCGGCGAGCTGATCCGCCAGCCCGCCCGCTTCAGCGCCAGCCGGCCACAGCCCGAAGATCGCGCATGCCAGCAGATACGGCCGGGCGATTCCCGGCCAGGGGTCTTTGGAGCTAGCCATTCAGAGGCCGGTGTTCGAATAGTCCCGTAGGGCGGATGCCGGCAGGCGATCCGCCGCATCTGGCGGAACCCGAAAAGACGGTTCCGCCCTACCCGCTGGTCGGGCTCCCTCGCTACGCTCTCCCTCACCCCGGCCTTCTCCCAGAGGGAGAAGGGAGCAAAGGTGCGGCGACTTTCACGTTAAAGGCCGGTGTTCGAATAGAACAATATCTTCTCGCCCATGAACTGCACGCTGATGGTCTTGGGGTCCTTGCCCCAGACGCAGCTCTTGACCGAAACCACGGACTGGCAGTTCTCCGGTTGGCCGAGCAGCTCGACGACCTTGGAATATTCCATGCCGATGGCGAGCTTGTCGTAGTTCTCGCGGGTCACCTTGTTTTCGCAGGCGGCCAGGATCAGCCCGAGTGCGGCCGGCAGCAGGGCGCGTGTCATGCCACGCAGGCGTTGCTTCATATCGTCACTTCCGGAAGTGGGAGAGGAATGGGGTTCGATGATCCCTTAAACGGTCCCGGGGAGGCAAGCGGTGCAATCCGCGGTGACTTGCAGCATACTGCCCGTGCCCTATACAGCCGGGGCACCGTGATCGCAACCTGCCAAGAGGGGGAACTTGCCTTGAATGCGCGAATCCGGGTTTTGGGTTTTCTGCTGGCGTCGTCGGCCCTGTCCGCCGTGCAGGCGGACGAGCGAGCGCCATTGACTTACGACCGAATCGATCTATCGTCCGAAGCTCAGGGCGAGGTCCAGAACGACATCCTCGTCGCCATGCTTTCCAGCGAGATGGAGGGCCCCAAGGCCGCGGCCCTGGCCGTCGAGGTCAACAAGACCATTGCCAAGGCGGTCGACCGGATCAAGCAGGTGCCGGAGATCAAGGTACAGACCCTCGGTTACCAGACTTCGCCGGTCTACCAGAAGGAGCGCATCAGCGGCTGGCGGGTGAAGCAGTCGATCCGGCTGGAAAGCCTCGATGCCGGCAAGCTCGGCGGCCTGCTGGGGGAGCTTCAGCAGCAGCTTCATCTCGAATCCGTCGGTTACGAAACCTCGCCGCAGAAACGTAAAGAAGCCGAAGACGGCTTGATCAAAGAAGCGCTGGGGGCGTTCCGCCAGCGTGCCGAATTGGTGACCCGCGAACTGGGCCGCAGCCGCTACCGGATCGTCGCCCTGCGGGTCGATACCGGCGGTCCGCCGGTCCGGCCGATGGCGCTGGGCATGCGCGCCATGGCCGTGGAGGCGGCCGCGCCGGTACCGATCGAAGCCGGCACGCAGAAGGTCGAGGTGAACGTGAGCGGCACCGTCGAGCTCCAGCTAAACTGATCGAGACCCGCTTTTTTCTCAGTTCGTCGACGAGGAGCCGGTATGGAAAATTCGAACTCTCCCTGGGGACGCATCTCCAAGCCACTGCCCGGATCGCTGCCGGCTTCGCCTGCCCGCATCGTCCTGATCGTGTTGGCGGTCATGGCGCTGTGGACCGCCTATTACACGATTCCCGCCGAATCCGAAGGCGTCGTGCGCCGGTTCGGCAAGTACATCCGCAAGGTGCCGCCGGGCCTCCATTTCAAGCTGCCCTACGGCATCGACAGCGTCATCGCCGTGCCGACCCAGCGCCAGCTCAAGCTGGAGTTCGGGTTCGCCACGACGGGCGCGACCAATCCGGACCAGGTGGGTCGTGAACCCGGCAAGGAACGTTCCATGGTCACCGGCGACCTGAATTCGGCATTGGTCGAGTGGATCGTGCAATACCGTATCACCGAGCCGCAAGACTATCTGTTCGCGGTGCGCGATCCCGGCCTCACCCTGCGCGACATTTCCGAGTCCGTCATGCGCACCGTGGTCGGCGATCGGACGGTGGACGAAATCATCACCATCGGGCGGCAGGAGATCGAAGAAACCTCGCTGCAGCGAATGCGCACGCTGGCCGAGCTTTATCACCTGGGCGTCTCCATCAGCCAGGTGCAGCTCAAGAACGTCAATCCGCCGGAGCCGGTCCAGTCCTCATTCAACGAAGTCAACCGGGCCCAGCAGGACCGCGAAAACGTCATCAACCTCGCCAACGGCGAATACAACAAGGCGGTGCCCCGCGCCCGCGGCGAGGCCGACCAGCAGATCCGGGCGGCGGAAGGATACCGCTTCAAGCGGATCAACGAGGCGGAAGGCGACGTCGCGGCCTTCAGCGCCGTGCTGGAGCAGTACGTCAAGGCGCCGGAGGTGACGCGCACCCGGCTCTACCTCGAAACCATGGGCGACGTGCTGCCACAGGCCAAGCAGTCGATCGTGGTCGACGAGACGGTGCAGCAGATATTGCCGATGCTGCCCCTGCCGGCCGCCACGCAGGAGGAAAAGCGATGATCGCCGCAAGACACCTGGTTTCCCTCGTGGCCGCGCTGGTGCTGCTGGCGCTGTATCTGTCCGCTTACACCGTCGACCAGACCCAGCAGGTCATCGTCACCCAGTTCGGCCGTCCGGTGGGCGAGCCGATCACCGACCCCGGACTGCACTTCAAGCTGCCTTTCGTCCAGCAGGTCAACCGTTTCGACAAGCGCTACCTGGCCTGGGACGGCCCCATGGTCGAAATGTCCACCAAGGACAAGACGTACATCCAGGTCGACACCTTCGCCCGCTGGCGCATCACCGACGCCATGCGCTACTACCTGCGGCTGCGGGACGAGCGCAGCGCCCAGTCGCGGCTGGAGGACATTCTCGGCAGCGAGACCCGCACCGCGATCGCGCGGCACGAGCTGATCGAGGTCGTGCGCAGCGACAAGGTGCGTCAGCCTTTGCGGGACGAAGGCCTCGCCGCGCAGTTGCCGGAGGTGGGGCTGCGCCCGACCCGGGTCGGGCGGCAGCAGATCGAGAAAGACGTGTTCGAGAGTGCGGCCCCCAAGCTGGCGGAATTCGGCATCGAGCTGCTCGACGTGCGCTTCAAGCGCCTCAACTACAACCCGGAGGTGCTGGAGCGCATCCACCAGCGCATGATCAGCGAGCGCCTGCAGATCGCCCAGCGCTTCCGTTCGGAAGGGGAGGGCGAGGCGGCCCGCATCGCCGGCAACAAGGAGCGCGACATCAACGAGATCGCGTCCACCGCCTACAAGCGGGTCCAGGAGATCGTGGGCGAAGCCGATGCCAAGGCCACCGGAATCTATGCCAAGGCCTACACCCAGCGCCCCGAGGCCGCCGAGTTCTACCGCTTCCTCAAGAGCATGGAGACCTACCGCAGGATCATCGACCGCGACGCCACCATCGTCCTGTCCACCCGCAGCGACCTGTTTTCCCTGCTCAAGCGCATCGAGACTGAGCGGAAGCCTTGATGCGCAAGCGGCGACGATGAGAGCCGGATGGGCCGGATGACGGGTGTTGTGGAATCGGCACCGGTGGCGAAGCCTTGCCGAAGGGTCGTTCAGTCTTTCAGCAGAACCCGCTTCACCGCCTCGCGCATCTCGTCCTTGGATGAAGCGAAGCGCTCGAACTGATCGGGCGTCAGGATCCGCTGCAGCTCGGCATCCTTGTTTTCCTGGATCGCCTTGGCCTCGAGCATCTTGCCGAGGCCTCCGTCGGCGCTCTTGATCACGGGTTCCATCTGTTCGGCGTATTTTTGATTGATGGCGGCGATCTTGGGCATCTGGGCATCCGTCAAGGCCAGACGGCTCTTCATGTAATCCGTCTGGGCCGCGGCCCGCTGGCTGGGCGTCGTGGCTTTGAGCTGGTCGAAGTCCTCCGCGCGGGCGGGGGTGCTCAATGCAATGGCCAGGAATAGACTGAGTTTGAGGGCGGTCCTGAGAGCTTTGTTCATTTCGTCGGGCTCATGCGAGGTGTTGGGGCGGTAAAGATCACCCAATCCCGGCTCCGGTCGAATCGATGTCCTTGCCGGAATTAGACGACCGGTCGTATCATTCTGGCATGGCGAAAACCGCGACCAAACAACTGACCCGGGAAAGGCTGCTGAACGAAGGCGTGGCTTTGCTCATGGAACAAGGCTATCACGGCACCGGACTGCAGGACATCCTGCACAGCGTGGGCGTGCCGAAGGGTTCGTTCTACAACTACTTCGCCAGCAAGGAGGAATTCGGCGCCGAGGTGATCCGGCATTACATCGAGCCGTTCATCCTGCAGCTCGACGGCCATCTCCGGAATTCCGCGCTGAACGGCGCCCAAGCCCTGCAGGCGTATTTCCGCGAGCTGATCGAAGAGGCCGGCCGCCGTCAATTCAAGGGCGGCTGCCTGCTGGGCAACCTGATGGGGGAGATCGGGGACACCAGCGATGCCTGCCGTGAGGCGCTGCGGGAGGCGCTGCACCGTTATCGGGACAAGCTGGCGCAAGGCATCGCCCGTGCCCAGGACGACGGCCTGTTCCGGTGCGACAAGACCGCCGAAGACCTGGCCGATTTCCTCGTGGACGCCTGGCAGGGGGCCTTGTTGCGGATGAAGATCGAACAGTCGACCCGTCCGCTGGAAGAATGTTGCCGCAACCTGTTGGAGGGGTATTTCCGAGCCTGAAAAATTTTTGAGCAGTTTCGAGACGACCGGTCATATAACACACAAGAATGAGGTTATGCCATGAAGACATCCATCGTTTCAGGACCATCCATGCGTGTCGCTTTGCGGGGCCTGGTTTCGGGCTTGGTTCTGGCGCTCGCGGCGCCGGCCGGCGTGAGGGCCGATGAAACCTGCGCTTCGCCGTACATGAAGAAAATCACCGGCCAGGAGGATTACGTCTACGTCTGGACCTTGGGAGCGGAAGGTGTGGGCGACGAGCAGGACAAGCTGGTCACCGTCGACGCCAACCCGAAATCGCCCCAGTACGGCAAGGTGGTGAACACGCTCTCGGTGGGCGGACGCAACGAGGCCCATCATTCGGACTTCACCGACGACCGCCGGTATCTCTGGGCCGGCGGGCTCGACACCAGCAAGATCTTCGTGTTCGACGTGCACAGCGATCCCGCCAAGCCCGCCCTCTCGAAGACCCTCACCGACTTCGTGGAAAAGAGCGGCGGCGTGGTCGGGCCGCACACCCTTTACGCCCTGCCGGGACGCATGCTCATCACGGGGCTGTCCAACGACAAGGATCACGGCGGCCGCACGGCGCTGGTGGAATATACCAATGCCGGCGAATACGTCGCCACCCACTGGATCCCGACCGACGGCGACCTGCGTGGCGCGGTCAAGACCGGCAAGTATGCCGACGGCTACGATTACGACGTCCGCGCTCTGCCCCGCAGGAACCTGCTGGTGACCTCGTCTTTCACCGGCTGGAACAACTACATGATGGACTTCGGCAAGATGCTGGCGGACCCCGAGGCCATGAAGCATTTCGGCAACACCGTGGTGACCTGGGACCTGCACACCAGGCAGCCGAAGAAGGTCTTCGACGTGCCCGGCGCGCCGCTGGAAATCCGCTGCGCCTGGGGTGAGGCCCACAACTACTGCTTCACCAGCACGGCGCTCACCTCGCAGATCTGGCTGATCTACGAAGACGGCAAGGGCGAGTGGCAGGCCAAGGCCGTGGCCGACATCGGCGAGCCGTCCAAGGTGCCGCTGCCGGTCGACATCTCCATCTCCAACGACGACACCCGGCTGTGGGTGAACACCTTCATGGACGGTAAGACCCGTTTGTTCGACATCAGCGACCCGCACCATCCCAGGCAGGTCTACGAAAAGACCATCGGCGCCCAGGTCAACATGGTGTCCTCGAGCTGGGACGGCAAGCGGCTGTACTACACCTCCTCGCTCCTCGCCAACTGGGACAAGAAGGGCAAGGACAACGAGCAATTCCTGAAGCTCTACCACTGGGACGGCAAGGAGTTGAAGGAACAGTTCGCCATCGACTTCTATGCCGAGAAGCTGGGGCGTCCGCACCAGATGCGGTTCGGGGCGCGGGCGCTTTATGCGGGGCCGGCGGGCGACGGAAACGGTGTGGTGCAGGCCAGGGCGGAATGAGTCTTCGCCACCGGAAGGTGCCGGCGTGAACCTCATCCCCCTTTCGTGCCGGCTCCTGGCCTGTTGGGTGCCGGCGCTGCTGTCGGCGGCGCCGGTTCTCGCCGACGCACTGGCGCCGGGCTACCGCAACCTGCCGTTCCCCGTGCCGGAACCGGGCAGCTACAGCCTGCCGGTTTTGGGTGCGGCGGCGGACGGTTCGGTGCTGGATTCCGACGGGCGGCCGGTCCGGCTCCATGCCTCGTACGACGGCCGCATCGTCCTGCTCGGCTTCATCTATGCCACCTGCGACGACGTCAACGGCTGTCCGTTGGCGACGGCGGTGTTCCAGAAGCTCAAGCGTGCGTTGAAATCGGAGCCGGAGCTGGCCGGCCGGCTCCGACTCCTCACCCTGAGCTTCGATCCGGCGCACGACACGCCCGAGGCCATGCGCGGCTACGGCGAGGGTTTCCGCGACGGCGGGGCGGACTGGCGTTTCCTCACCACCCGTTCCGAAGCCGAACTCCAGCCGATTCTGGAAGCCTACGGCCAGTCGGTGCAGAAGGAATACGACGCGGAAGGGCGTTTCACCGGCAAGTACTCCCATCTGCTGCGGGTGTTCCTGATCGATGGGCAAAAGCGGATTCGCAACGTCTATACGGTTTCGGTGCTGCATCCGGATTTGGTGCTGGCGGATGTGAAGACCCTGCTGCGGGAAACCGCGGCGCCGGTGGCCGGCGGCAGACAGGCGGCATCCCCGCCGCTTCGGGCCGGCGACGACAAGACCGGCTACGCCAGCCCGGCCTATGAGACCCACGCCTTGGCCTTGGACGCGCGCCGTGGCCGGCCGGCCGATCTGTTTCAGCGGGCGCAACGGCCGGTGCTGGGACTGCCGAAACTGCCCGTGCCGGCCGACGACCCGCTGACGCCTGCCCGGATCGCCTTGGGGCGCAAGCTGTTCTACGACCGCCGCCTCTCGCTCAATCAGACCTTCTCCTGCGCCATGTGCCATATCCCCGAGCAGGGATTCACCAGCCAGGAGCAGGCCACGGCGATCGGCATCGAGGGGCGCACGGTCCGGCGCAATGCGCCGACGCTCTACAACGTCGCCTATCTGACGAAACTGTTCCACGACGGCCGCGAATCTTCGCTGGAAAACCAGGTCTGGGGGCCTTTCCTGGCGGCCAACGAGATGGGCAACCCTTCGGTCGGCTTCGTGGTGGACAGGCTCGAGTCGCTGCCGGATTACCGCGGCCTGTTCGAACAAGCCTTCGGCCGCGGTCCGGGCATGGAAACCGTCGGCCAGGCCTTGGCCGGCTACGAGCGCGTCCTGGTATCGGGCGATTCGCCGTTCGACCGCTGGCGCTATGGACACGAAAGCGGGGCGCTGTCGGAAGCCGCACGCAAGGGATTCGAACTGTTCACCGGCAAGGCCGGCTGCGCGGCCTGCCATACTGTGGGAGACCGCTATGCCCTGTTCACCGACGACGCCCTGCACGACACCGGCGTCGGCTACCGCGCCAGCATGAGCAAGGAACCCGCCGGCCGGCGCGTCCAGGTGGCGCCCGGCGTATTCTTCGAGGTGGACGCGAAAACCTTCGCCCAGGTCGCCGAGCCCGTTCCCGGCGATCTCGGGCGCTACGAAATCACCCAGAACCCGGCCGACCGCTGGAAATACCGTACGCCCACCCTGCGCAACGTCGCCCTCACCCCGCCGTACATGCACAACGGCGCATTTTCGAGCCTGAGGGAGGTCGTCGAGTTCTACAACCGGGGCGGCGAGCCCAACGAAAACCTCGACCCGTTGATCCGGCCGCTGGGGCTGTCGGCGCAGGAAGTGGACGCCCTGGTCGAGTTTCTCGCCAGCCTCACCGGCGGCGACAATCAGACCCTGGTCTCGGACGCCTTCGCGGCTTCGGTGGGGAATGGGCGCTGAGAGCTGGGCCGCTTTTTGCCGGCTTTGCCCAAACCTGATTGGCTGATAGACTTCGAGCCATGGGTAAGCATCTGAAAAATCTTCTCGATGGCGCGCGGCAGGTGCTGGTCATGTGGCCGGCGAGCGATTACGTGCGGCCGAGCCGCGGGGATTTCGGCAAGGATAGCGACAACTTGCGTGCGGATGTGCAACGCATCGCCCGCGGTTTGCGCGAAAACGTGAAGAAGAAAAAGCATGGGAAGGCATACGACCGCGAACGTGCGTGAGCGCAGCGGAAAGGAACTCACCCTTCAGCAGCACGACACCGACTCTCCCATCATTCCCGTCGCTCAAATCGAGCGGCTTCTCGGCCGGATTTCCGCCCTGGGGCGGCATGGCCCCTCTGGAGCGGTTCCGGATACGGCCGGGGTAGGCGTTTTCAGTCGGCCAGCCAGGTCCGGAACCGGGGCAGCACCAGCAGTCCGGGGATGGCGAACAGGGCGCAGAGGATGAAGAAATTCTGCCAGCCGACGGTGGCGGCCAGCCAGCCGGAGGGGGCGGCGGCAATCACGCGCGGTACGCCCATCAGGCTGGACAGCAGCGCATATTGGGTGGCGGTGAAGCGGCGGTCGGTCTGGTTGGCCATGAAGGCGACGAAGGCTGCCGTGCCCATGCCCGCGGACAGGTTCTCGAAGCTGACCACCGCGGTCAGGGCCGGCAACTGCGGGCCGGTGTGCACCAGCACGGCGAAGGCGGCGGTGGAAAGGAGCTGCAGCAGGCCGAACTGCCACAAGGTGCGGTAGATGCCATAGCGCAGGATCAGCGCGCCGCCGGCCAGGCCGCCGAGCACCGTGGCCCAGAAGCCGAACAGCTTGACCACCGCGCCGATCTCGGTCTTGCTGAAGCCCATTTCCAGATAGAACGGCGTGGTCATCTGCCCGGCCACGGTATCGCCCAGCTTGTACAGCAGGATGAACAGCAGGATCCACAAGGCTTCGCTGCGCCGGAAGAACTCGACGAAAGGCAGCACCACCGCGTCCTTCAGACTGTTCGGATGCGCTTCCCCCGCGGCGGCTTCCGGCAGCAGGAGCGTGACCAGGATGCCGGAGGCCATGACGATGGCCATCAGGCCGTACATGTCCGGGAAACCGATCCAGTCGGCCAGGATCAGGCCGCCGCCCGAGGCCAACAGCATCCCCAGGCGATAGCCGTTGACGTAGAGCGAGGCGCCCAGCCCCTGCTCGCGGTCGTGCAGGCTCTCCCGCCGGTAGGCATCGATCAGGGTGTCCTGCGAGGCGGAGAAGAAGGCGACGGCCAGCGCCAGTCCCGCCAGCATGAGGGCGGAAGCGCCGGGGCCGTAGACGGCGAGGCCGGCGATCGACACCGCCAGCAGAAGCTGCGTCAGCAGCAGCCAGCCGCGCCGCCGGCCCAGCCGTGGCCAGTGGAACCGGTCGAACACCGGCGCCCATAGGAATTTCAGCGTGTACGGCAGGCCTACCAGGGCGAACAGGCCGATGGTGGTCAGATCGATACCGCGCTCCTTCATCCAGGCCAGCAATACCGAGCCCGTCAGCAGCAAGGGCGCACCGCCGTAGAAGCCCATGGCGAACGCGGCCAGCATGCGGCCGCTCAGGATGCTGCGTATCACTGGTTCAGAAGGCGAGGTCATAATCGATGGTGAGCGGGGCATGGTCGGAGAAACGCTCGTCCTTGTAGATTGCCGCGGAGCGGATCAGGTTTCGCAGGGAGGGGCTGACGACCTGGTAGTCGATGCGCCACCCCACGTTCTTGGCCCAGGCCTGGCCCCGGTTGGACCACCAGGTGTATTGCTCGGGCTCGGGATTGACGGTGCGGAACGCGTCCACCCAGCCGTTGTCGTCGAACACCCGGTCCAGCCAGGCACGCTCTTCCGGCAGGAATCCCGAGTTTTTCTGGTTCGAGCGCCAGTTCTTCAGGTCGATGGGTTTGTGCGCGATGTTCCAGTCGCCGCAGAAGATGTATTGCCGGCCGGAACGGGCGCATTCGTCCAAAAAGGGAAGAAAACGGTCCAGGAAGCTGAACTTGACGGCCTGGCGCTCTTCGCTCGACGAACCGGAAGGGAAGTAGAGGGAGACCACGCTCAGATTGCCGAACCGCGCCTCCAGATAACGGCCTTCCGCATCCATGTCTTCCCAGCCCAGGCCCGGGATCACTTCGTCCGGTTCCTTGCGGGCATACAGAGCCACGCCACTGTAGCCTTTTTTCTCGGCCTCCAGGTAATAGCAGGAATAGTTTGCAGGCCAGAACAGTTCGTCGTTGAGCTGGGCGGTCTGCGCCTTGATTTCCTGCAGGCAGACCACGTCGGCGTGTTGCCGCGGGAGCCAGTCGAAGAAGCCCTTGCGCGCGGCAGAGCGGATGCCGTTCGCATTCAGCGTGATGATTCTCATGGGTTAGGCTTGGGATATCCGGAGGCGAAGGGAGGATCGGCGGGCCGGCTGGCGGTTCGGCGTTTGCGGCTTGCTGCGGTGTCCCGATTACAGTACCATGCAAGATTTCATCCGACCGAGCCCCTTGGAGTAGTCTCGCATCATGAAGCCAGAAATCCATCCCGCATACACGCCGGTGACCGTCAGCTGCAGTTGCGGAAACACCTTTGAAACCAGATCCACGATCGGCAAGGATTTCCACGTGGAAGTCTGCTCGGCCTGCCATCCATTCTATACGGGCAAGCAGAAGATCGTCGATACCGCTGGCCGCGTCGACAAATTCCGCCGCAAGTACGGCCGCGGCTGATCAAGCAGGGCGCCCGGCGAACTGCCGCGCGCCCTGGGGGCCGCCTCGGCCCGTCTCCTAGTCCGTGCCTGCTGTCTTCCCAAGCAGCGCGCGCAGTTCACGTACCGATGCGGTGGCTTCCGTATTGCTGGCGGAAGCCGTTCGCCCGGCTGCCGTGGCCGGGAAGATGCATAGATCCATCGGCGTTTCGTCCACATAGAACGACAGGGCGGGGAAAATCACGTTCTCGCCCCGGAGCCGGCAGCGGTAGGAGGTTTCCCGGAACGGCACGTGGGCATCGAGCAGCTTGCGCATCACTTCTTCAGGTGCTTCCGCAAATACGTGCAGCGTGATCGAGCTATGCCGGCCGGCAGTGCCGTCCAGCGCCGCGCCGGTCAGGTGCGGGTCGAATTCCGCCAGAAATTCCATGGCTTCCAGCGCCAAGGCGCGTTGTCTGTCCAACTCGGCGCTCTGCGTGAGGGGGCGGAACAGCCGGTTGTATTCCAGCAGAGCGGCATCGACTTCCTCCGCTTCCGGCAGGTGCCGCTTGTCTGTGCAGCCAAGCCTTGCGGCGGCCTTGTTCAAGGCCTGACGCGGGCTGTCGATACCTTGCTCGGCCATCAGCCGGGCGGCCTCCCATGCCAGATGGGATCGCGTCTTGTGCCTGGTCTTCACGTTCCGTTTTCGGTTTTCAAAACAACGATTCCATGGGCTTCGGTGGTTCCGCCGGCGGGGGGGCGGACGGCGCATCCTCCGCCTCTTCATCTTCCGGTGGAGCCGATTCTGGCGCCGTCCCGGCCGAAGTCTCGGCCTGGGTGTCCGGCGTCGACGCTTCGGGTTGCTCGATCATCGCGTCGAGGCTGGGTTGCGGCGTAGGCCGGGGCACTATCTCGACGATACCGCCGGGAATGCTGGCGGGGAGCCTGTTGCCTGTGGCCGGGTCCACCCGTGCGGTCATGATCCCGGCCGGCTGGGCGAATTTGCGTTCGGGAACGTCGCGCAGCACCTCCTTCATGAACTCGATCCAGATGGGAAGCGCGGTCTGTCCCCCGGTTTCCTTGTCGCCGAGGGTTTGGTAGGAGTCGAATCCTACCCAGGCCACCGTCACGATGCCGGGCGCATAGCCGTTGAACCAGGCGTCACGGTACTGGTTGGTGGTCCCGGTCTTGCCTGCCAGATCGCTTCGGCCGAGTTCCAGGGCCTTGGTGGCGGTGCCCCGGCGAACCACATCCTGAAGCATGGAATGCATCATGTAATGGACTTCCTCGGAAATCACCCGCTTCGCCTGGTTCGCCGTGGATTTCCCGTCAGCGCAGTCCATACAGGCGATGGCGGGGGTGGCCTGGTACAGCAGGCGGCCGTTCTGGGTTTCGATACGGCTGATCAAAAAGGGATCGACCCGGTAGCCGCCGTTGGCGAAAACGGCGTACACCTGGGCCATCCGCAGCGGCGAGGCGGTGCCGGAGCCCAATGCGAGCGTGAACGAGCGCGGCAATTCCTCCGGGGCGAAGCCGAATTTCTCGGCAAGCTCGATCACCTTGGGCAGGCCGACGGCGCGCAGAAGGCGGATCGATACCATGTTGCGCGACTTGGCCAGCGCCTCCCGCAAGGGGGTGGGGCCGGCATATTTCATCGAGTAATTGTGCGGCCTCCAGATGCCGCCGGGGGAGGCGGGGTCGGGGAACGAAACGGGGGAGTCGTTGACCACGCTGGCGGGGGTGAAGCCTGATTCCAGCGCCGCGGCGTAAACCACCGGCTTGAAACCCGACCCGGGCTGCCGTTGGCCTTGGCTGGCGCGGTTGAACTTGCTCAGGCGATAGTCGAATCCGCCGGCGATGGCGATGATGGCGCCGCTGTCGGCATCCAATTCGACCAGCGCCCCCTGGGCCTTCGGAATCTGGGTCAGCACCCACCGACCTTCGCTGTTTTTGCGGATTCGGATCACGTCGCCGGGCTTGAGCAGCTCCTTGACCGAGCGCGGCGGCGCCCCTTGGGTGTCCACGCTGATGAACGGTTTGGCCCAGCGGATGGCGTCGTAGGACAGCTCCGGCTCGCCGTGATCCGTCGTGTACAGGCTGGCGGCCGTATCGCTGGCGGTGAGCACCAGTGCCGGTACGGTATCGCCGGCGGGACCGGCTTCTTCCAGCTCCCGATTCCATCCCGCCTTGGTCTTGATCTGCTTGAGATCGATCCGGCGCTTGGTGCCGCGGTAGCCGTGCCTTTCGTCGTAGCCGCGCAGGCCCGATCGCAAGGAGGATTCCGCCGCCTGCTGAGCACGGCTGTCGACGGTGGTATAGACCGCGTAGCCGCCTTCGTAAGCATCCTCACCGTACTGCTGGTACATTTCGGCGCGCACCATTTCGGCGACGTAGGGCGCGTCCAGCTCGATGGGGCGGGTGTGGATGCGGGCGGTGATGGGCTCGTTCAGGGCTCGCTGGTAGGCCTCGTCGGTGATGAAGCGCAGCTTGCGCATGCGGCGCAGCACGTAGTTGCGCCGGATCTGCGCCCGCTCGGGGTTGGCGACGGGGTTGAAGGCGGAAGGCGCCTTGGGGAGTCCTGCGATCATCGCCATCTCGCCGAGGGTCAGTTCACCCACATGTTTGCCGTAATACACCTGGGCCGCCGCCTCGATGCCATAGGCGTGCTGGCCGAAGTAGATCTTGTTCAGATAGAGCTCGAGAATCTGGTCTTTGGGCAGTTCCGAATCGATCCGGACCGCCAGCATGATTTCCTTGACCTTGCGGAGAAAGGTTTTCTCGCTGCTCAGGAAGAAGTTGCGCGCGACCTGCATGGTGATCGTGCTGCCGCCCTGGCGTTTTTCGCCGGTCCTGGCAAAGGTGAGCACGGCGCGCAGGATGCCCTGGTAGTCCACTCCGACGTGGTCGTAGAAGCGGTCGTCTTCGGCGGCGATGAACGCGTGGGCCAGATCCGGGGGGACATCGCCGATGGCGACGGGGCTGCGCTTCTTCTCGCCGAACTGGGCGATCAGCTTGCCGTCGCGGCTGTAGACCGACATGGGGATCTGATAGCGCACTTCCTTCAATACCGCGATGTCCGGCAATTGCGGTTCGAGATGGCGGTACAGCCCGAACAGCCCCAGAGCGATGACCAGGGCGGCGACCAGCAGGACTTCGAATGTCACCAGCCAGTAGCGGGGCCTCCTGGGCTTTCGAGATAAAATGGCCACGGTGCTTGGTTCGGAGGTGGTAGCGAACGGCCTGCCGGCGCGCGACGAGCGTTCGTCAGAGAGGATTTTGTATGAAGAATGGTTTTATTTAACGTCCGCATCATACCCCAGTTGTCCGGAACGGGCGAACCGCCTCCGCCGAGCCCTTCCCCGGCGTTCTTCCGCGCGTCGTCACCCCCGGCATCCGGACGGGCTGATTTTAGGGTATCCTTGACTATCAAGAACATTATTTTCCCGTAACATGCCGCGGCCTCCGACCGCCGCTCAATTTTCCGGTGATCGTCTGACATGTGGGGCTTCGGACGGAAGAAACCGCTCCTGCTCGGGATTGACATCAGCGCGGCGGCGGTCAAGCTGCTGGAGCTGAGCAGGAAGGATGGCGGCTACCAGGTGGAAAGCTACGGTGTCGTGCCGCTGCCCCGGAACACCGTGGTCGACAACACGATCGCCGAGCCCGACAACGTATCGGCGGCGGTGCGCGCCGTGGTCAAGCAGTCGGGTACCTCGCTCAAGCACGCGGTGGTCGCGGTGCCGGGATCGGTGGTCATCACCAAGCGCATCACCCTGCCGGCCAACCTGGAAGGCGACGAGCTGGAGGCCCAGATCGAACTGGAGGCGGACCAGTACATTCCTCATGCGAGGGAAGAAGTCAGCCTCGATTTCGAGATGCTGGGGAAAAGCGCGAAAAATCCCGACCTGGTGGAAGTGCTTCTGGTGGCTACGCGCCGGGAAAATGTCGAAGACCGGGTTTCGGTGCTGGAGAACGCGGGCCTCGGTGTCGAGATCGTCGATGTGGAGTCCTATGCCATCGAGCACGCCTTCGAACTGATCAAGGACCAACTCCCGCCGGATGCACGCGACCGGGCGGTGGCCGTGGCCGATGTGGGGGCGATGGTCACCACGCTCAACGTCATTCATGGCGGTTCCATCATTTACACCCGTGAGCAGGGCTTCGGCGGCATGCAACTGACCGACGAGATTCAGCGCCGTTACGGCCTGACCTACGAGGAGGCCGGCCTGGCGAAGAAGGAAGGGAGCCTCCCCGGCAACTATGCCGAGGAAGTGCTGGAGCCGTTCAAGCATGCCCTCGTGCAGCAGATCAGCCGCTCGTTTCAGTTCTATCTGTCGTCCACGGTTCAGCGCGGTTTCGATGCGGTGGTGCTGGCCGGAGGCTGCGCCATGATTCCGGAGATCGATCGTTATGTGGAGGCGGCATTGCGGGTGCCCACCGTGGTCGCGAACCCTTTCCGTAACATGAGTTTTTCCGGGCGAGTGCATCAGGAACGCCTGAACTACGATTCCTCGGCCCTCATGGTGGCCTGCGGTCTGGCCTTGCGGAGTTTCGACTGATGGCGCGCATCAACCTCCTGCCCTGGCGCGCTGCTCTCAGGCGCGAGCGGCAGAAGGAGTTCGCGGTCTGGACGGGGCTGGGTCTTGCTCTCACCGCGGCGACGATGCTGCTGGTCCGGACGCAGGTCGGCGCGGCCATCGACAGCCAGACGCGCCGGAACCAGTTTCTCGAAGGGGAAATCGGCGCGCTGGAGCGGCAGATCGCCGAAATTAGGGACTTGGAAACCAAGAAAAGCCGGCTCGTGGCCAAGATGGAAATCATCCAGCAATTGCAGTCGAGCCGGCCGGAAGAAGTGCACCTGTTCGACGAAATCGCACGCACCGTGCCAGAAGGCGTCTGGTTGCGGGATCTGACCCAGGAGGACCGTGCCATCACGGTCAACGGCGTGGCGCAGTCCAATGCCCGGGTTTCCGCCTACATGCGCAATCTGGAAGGATCGGAGTGGCTGTACGAGCCGGTCCTGGAGGTCATCGAAAACAAGCAGGACGGACAGGCGAGAGGCAAGGAAAGGGACAGGGGCAGCCGGTTCACCCTGCGGATGAAACAGGGCCCCAAGGCCCGGACCGGCGAAGACTCCCTGCCGGCGGACAAGAAGGCGCCGTGAATCTCGCGAAGATCAACTGGGACCTCGAGTATGCCGGTTCCTGGCCGACGCCGGTCAAGCTTGTCGTCATCGCCATGCTGAGCACCGTGCTCGCCGGTGTCTGGTATTACCTCGATACCAGCGCCCAGTTGGCCGAACTGGATGCTCAGCAGCACAGGGAGCAGGAACTCAAGGAGACCTTCGAGATCAAGCAGAAAAAGGCGGTCAATCTCGAAGAATACAAACTGCAGCTTTCCGACATCGAGAAGACCTTCGGCGACCTCCTGCGGCAGCTTCCCGACCGCACCCAGGTGCCCGATCTGCTGGTGGACGTTTCCCAGACCGGCCTGGCGAGCGGCCTCGAGTTCGAGCTGTTCAAACCGGGCGGCGAGGTGTCGAAGGATTTCTACGCCGAGCTTCCGATCGAGATCCGGGTGGTCGGGACCTACATGGAGTTCGGCGCTTTCGTCAGTGGCTTGGCCTCGCTTCCCCGTATCGTCACCGTCCATAACGTGAAGATCACATCGCGTTCGGCCGATGGCGGCGGAGGTACCAAGCCCGCAGACGCGGTGCTGATCATGACCGCGCTGGTGAAGACCTATCGCTATCTGGAAGACGGCGCCGTGCCGCCGTCATCGGCGGCTGAACGCAGGCGGCGTTGATGGCGGATGCAATCGTCCGGGTGAGGTGCCTCGCGGCGCTGGCGGTGGCGAGCCTGTTGTCCGGCTGCGCCGAGGACGAGATGGCCGACCTCAAAATCTATGTGGCGGACGTCAAGGCGCGCCAGAAGGTCAATGTCGAACCGTTGCCGGAAATCAAGACGGTGTCGCCGTTCCTGTTCAACCCGGCCGAGTTGCACGATCCTTTCAAACCGATCGAAAAGCCGGATGAAGCCGGGGCCACCAGCGCGGACAACGGCATTCGACCCGACCTCTCTCGCCCCCGGGAGCAGCTCGAGGACTACGAGCTGGATACCTTGAGAATGGTGGGGACGGTAAAGATGTTCGGGACTTTGTGGGCGCTGGTGCGGGCCGCCGATGGCACGATACACCGGGTTCGGGTCGGCAATCATATGGGTAGGAATTTCGGCAGGATTACGCGGATCAGCGACGATGGCGTCGAGCTGGTCGAAATCGTTCCCGACGCACAGGGCGGTTGGCTGGAGCGCAATGCCACGCTGAGCCTGACCGAAGCCTTGGGTGAGAAAAAATGAAGAGGGCGGCGTGAGAGGGGTGGTCGTTCGAGGTGTGGTGGGATGGAGCATCCCGGTGTGTTGGATCATGGGCATCTTCGCCTTGTGGTGGAGCTGCGGGGTGCCGGCGGCGGGATCGGCTCTGCAGTCCATCGATTTCACGGCGCTGCCCGGCGAAAACTTCCAGCTTCGCCTGAGTTTCGACGGGCCGGTCCCGGAGCCTCGGTCCTTCGCTACCGAGCACCCTGCCCGCATCGCGCTGGATCTGTCCGGTGTCAGAAGCGGCCTGGACAGGAAGCCGATACCGGTGCATCAGGCCGGCGTCGAAACGGTCCAGGCCATCGCTGCCGGCGGCAGGACCCGGGTGATCCTGAATCTCTCGACCGCCGTTCCTTACAGCACGCGTGTCGCCGGGCGCTTCCTTTATGTGACCTTGCAGAGCGGCAAGGCCGGGGCCGGTGGGGACGGCATGGCGTCGACGCCCGTCGTCGTGAGCGAACGGCCGGTGGTCTCGGGGCCGCAGGTCGAGAACGTCGACTTCCGGCGCGGCGAGAAGGGTGAAGGCAGATTGCTGGTCACGTTGAGCGATCCGAATTCCGTCGTGAGCCTCCGCGAAGAAGGGCGCAGCATCATCGCCGACCTCCCCGGCACCCGTTTGCCGGGGCGGCTGGCGCGCAGGCTGGAAGTGCTCGACTTCGCCACCCCGGTGAAATGGATCGAGGCGATGCCGGTTGGCCTGGGTACCAGGCTGGTGATCACGCCGGTATCCGACGAGTATGATTATTCCTCGTACCAGTCCGGAAAGCTGCTCACCGTCGAGCTGCGCCCCTTGAGCCGCGCGGAGAAGGAAGAGGCCACGAAGCGGCGGCGGGTGTTTACCGGCGATCGTCTTTCCTTGAACTTTCAGGACATACCGGTGCGGAATGTCCTGCAAATCCTGGCGGATTTCACCCATCTGAACATCGTGGCTTCGGACTCCGTGCAGGGCAACGTCACCCTGCGGCTCAACGAAGTGCCCTGGGACGAGGCTCTGGACCTGGTGCTCAAGGCCAAGGGCCTGGGCAAGCGGCAGGAAGCGAACAGCAACATCATCCGTGTCGCTCCGATGGACGAGATCAACCGGCTCGAGCGCGACGAGCTGGAGGCGATGAAGGTCGTGGAGGACCTGGAGCCGTTGCGCACCGAAATCATCCAGATCAACTACACCAAGGCGGACGACATCAAGAAAGTCATCATGGGCACGACCGAAAAGGCGGAAAAAGCCATCACCCGGCCGGAATCGCTCACCGGCGGGCCGGGTGTGACGTCCACCGAGGCCTACGACGTCACCCAGTCGATCCTCTCGAGCCGCGGCAACGTGACCACCGATCCTCGCACCAACCAGCTCATCGTCCAGGACACGCCGCGGAACCTCGAACGTATCCGCGAATTGGTGCGGCAACTCGACAAGCCGGTGCGGCAGGTGATGATCGAGTCGCGGGTGGTGATCGCCAACGTGGATTTCCTGCGCGAGTTGGGCGCCAAGCTGGATTTCCGGCCCAAAGACTGGACTTCCAGCAAGCTGCCGCCCACCGGCAGCATGACGGATCTAGGCGTCGATCTGGCGCGGCTGACCACGCTCTCGCCTTACGGTACAGCCCAGTATGTGGTGTCCATGGGCGACTACCTGCTGGATCTCGAACTGTCGGCGGCCCAGAAGGAAGGCCGTGGAGAGATCCTCGCCAATCCGCGGGTGCTCACGGCCGACCAGTCCAAGGCCAAGATCATGCAAGGCGTGGAGCTGCCGTACCAGATCACCCAGCAGGGCACCGGCGGCGGCACGCCGGTGCAGAACGTCTCCTTCAAGCCCGCCGTGCTGGAACTCGACGTGACGCCGCACATCACGCCGGACGACCATATCCTCATGGATCTCATGATCAAGAAGGACGACAAGGGCGAACTCACGCCCAACGGCAATTTCGCCATCGAGAAGCGCGAAATCGATACCGTGGCACAGGTGGCCAACGGCGAAACGGTGGTTCTGGGCGGCGTGTACGAAGGCACGCGACGGAACAACACCGACAAAGTGCCTTTTTTCGGCGATCTTCCCGGGATCGGCTTCATGTTCCGGCGCAATGCGGTCGAGGACAGGAAAAAGGAACTCCTCATTTTCATTACGCCGAAGATCGTCAAGCAGACGACGATGAATCCTTGAAAGCCGCCGGGGATGCTGTCTTGCCGCGTGTTATCATTTCGCGCTTGATTCAGGGCGGGAAACGATGAGGAACCGTCGAAACATCTTTCTGATCGGGCCCATGGGAGCGGGCAAGACCACCGTGGGCCGCCTGCTTGGCAGGGCCCTGGGGCTGGAATTCTGGGACAGCGACAAGGAAATCGAACGCCGGACCGGCGTCACGGTGCCGATGATCTTCGAATACGAGGGCGAGGCCGGATTCCGGCGCCGCGAGTCGGAAGTCATCGCCGACCTGACGGGCAAGGAAGGGATCGTGCTGGCCACCGGCGGCGGTTCGGTGCTGGTGCCGGAAAACCAGGAGTGTCTTGCGGCACGGGGGCTGGTGATTTACTTGCAGTGTTCGGTCCAGAAGCAGTTGGAGCGGACCCACAAGGACATCAACCGGCCCTTGCTGCAGACGGAGAATCCCAGGCAAAGGCTGGAAGAACTCCTGCGGGTGCGGGATCCCATCTACCGCCAGCTCGCCGATTACATCGTCGACACCGGCCAGCATTCGAGCCGCAGCGCCGTCCGTCGCGTCATCAATCTATACGAGAAATCGGGAGCCAGGCTGCGGGCGGAATGAAAACCTTACATGTGGAGCTGGGAGAGCGCGGCTATCCCATTCATATCGGGCGCGGACTGCTGGACCGCGCGGACCTGATCCAGGCGCACCTGCCGGGCAAGCAGGTCATGGTCGTGACCAACGAAGTGGTGGCGCCCCTGTACCTCGAACGCATGCTTGCGTCCCTGGCCGGCAAGGAAACGGGCAGCGTCGTGCTCCCCGACGGCGAGGCCTACAAGACCATGGACTCGGCGATGGCCGTGTTCGATGCGCTGCTGGGCCGGCGCTTCGGCCGCAACGCCGGCATCGTGGCGCTGGGCGGCGGGGTGATCGGCGATCTGGCCGGATTTGCCGCGGCCTGCTATCAGCGCGGCGTGCCTTTCATCCAGGTGCCGACCACCCTGCTGTCCCAGGTCGATTCCTCGGTGGGCGGCAAGACCGCGGTCAACCATCCGCGCGGCAAGAACATGATCGGCGCCTTCTACCAGCCGCGCTGCGTCCTGGCCGACACCGACACCCTGAATACCCTGCCCGACCGCGAGCTGAGCGCGGGGCTGGCCGAGGTCATCAAGTACGGCTTCATTCGCGACCCGGAATTCCTGGCCTGGCTCGAAGCGAACGTCGAACGCTTGCTGCGGCGCGACCCCGAAGCGCTCGCCTACGCCATCGAGCGCTCCTGCATCGACAAGGCGCAAGTCGTGGCGGAGGACGAGACCGAAACCGGCGTGCGGGCGACGCTGAACCTGGGCCATAGCTTCGGCCACGCCATCGAAACCGGCATGGGTTACGGCGTCTATCTGCACGGCGAGGCGGTGGCCATCGGCATGTGCCAGGCGGCCGATCTGTCTCGCCGCCTGGGCTGGATCGGCGACGACGAAGTGGCGAGGGTCATCCGCCTGCTGGAGCGGGCACGCTTGCCGGTCGTCCCCCCGCGCAAGCTGGATGCGGATGCCTTCCTCGAACACATGGCGGTCGACAAGAAAAACGTCGACGGCGGCCTGCGCCTGATTCTGCTCAAGTCTCTGGGCGAGGCGACCCTCCCGGTGGCGGTCGATGCCGGACCGCTGCGGGCCACTCTGGAAAGCTACGGCCGTTGAGGCCATCGAACCGACAAAGGACTATCCATGACTCATTGCTTCATTCGCGCCCTGCTGCGCCAGCCGGTCGAGCGGACCCCGGTCTGGATGATGCGCCAGGCGGGCCGCTACCTGCCGGAATACCGCAAGGTGCGGGAACGGGCCGGCAGCTTCATGAACCTGTGCACCACGCCCGACTTGGCGTGCGAGGTGACCTTGCAGCCGCTGGATCGCTACCGGCTGGATGCGGCGATTTTGTTCTCGGACATTCTGACCATCCCCGATGCCATGGGGCTGGGGCTGGAATTCGTCGAGGGCGAGGGGCCGCAGTTCCGCAACCCGATCCAGGGGGCCGCGGACATCCACCGGCTGGGCGTGCCGGATCCGGAAGCGGAGCTGGCCTATGTGCCGGCCGCGGTGCGGCTGATCAAGCAGTGCCTGGGCGACAGGGCGCCGTTGATCGGCTTTTCGGGCAGCCCCTGGACCTTGGCGACCTACATGGTGGAGGGCGGCAGCAGCCGGGAGTTCCGCAAGGTCAAATGCCTCATGTACGAGGAGCCGGCGTTGACGCACGAGCTGCTGGAAAAGCTCGCCGATGCAATCGCCCTGTACCTGAATGCCCAGATCGCCGCCGGGGTCGACGCGGTGATGGTGTTCGACACCTGGGGCGGCCATCTGGATACGGAGCATTATCTGGAGTTTTCGCTGCGCTACGCCGAGCGCGTGCGCCAGCAGCTCCGGCTGACGGAGCGGGGCCGCATCCCCGCGATCTTCTTCACCAAGGGCGGCGGGCAATGGCTGGAGGCGATGGCGGACGCCGGCTATGACGCGCTCGGTCTGGACTGGACCACGGACATCGGGGCGGCAAGGCAGCGGGTCGGCGATCGGGTGGCCTTGCAGGGCAACCTCGATCCGGTGGCGCTCTATGCCCGGCCCGAAGTCATCCGCGGGGAAGTCCGGAAGATCCTGGAGCGTTACGGCACCGGCAGCGGCCATGTATTCAACCTCGGCCACGGGGTCACGCCGGACATCAAGCCCGACCACGTCGGCGCGATGATCGAGGCGGTGCACGAATTCAGCCCGGCATTCCACCGGATTTGATCCGGTGGCGGAGTCGAATCCCTGGCGTCTGCTGAGCCGGCGGGAAATCTACGACAACCCCTGGATTCACCTCGACGAGGACCAAGTCGTCAATCCCGGCGGCGGCATCAGCCTGTACGGCCGCATCCACTTCAAAAACCAGGCGGTCGGCATCATCCCCCTCGACGGCCAGGGCAACACCTGGCTGGTCGGCCAGTATCGCTATGTGCCCGATGCCTGGTTCTGGGAGATACCGATGGGCGGTTCGCCCGCAGGCGAATCCCTGTGGGAATCGGCCCGGCGCGAGCTGAAGGAGGAAACCGGCCTCTCCGCCGCCTCCTGGCGGCTCCTCATGCGGCTCCACACCTCGAATTCCGTCACCGACGAGGAGGGCTTCGTGTTCGTCGCGGAAGACCTGGAGGAAGGCGAGCCGGCATTCGAGGAAACCGAAGACCTGCGTATCTGGAAACTCCCGCTGGCCGATGCGGTTGGCATGGTCATGTCCGGGGAGATTACCGATGCCATCAGCGTCGCGGGTTTGTTGCGTTTGGCGATAGCGCATTCCTGAGATCCCCCAGCCAAGGCGCGGCTGCGCGGGGGCGGAGGGCGCCCACCGACTCAAGTGTGATCGGAGCCCAATTGCCGTTCCAGGAAGTCGCGCAGAACGACTGCGCTATTGCGTTCGGTATCGCGGGCACTGTAGAGCAGCGTCACGGTGCCGTGAGCGCATGCCTGCAACAGCGACTGAAGTGCCTCCGGCGAGCGGTCGAGCTGGAGGCAGTATCTGTGCCGGAATTCCTCCCATTTCCCAGGATCGTGCCCATACCAGCGCCGCAACTCGGTGGTGGGCGCCAGGTCCTTCAGCCATGCGCTTAGCGCTAGGGATTGGCGTGACATGCCGCGTGGCCACAGCCGTTCCACCAGGAAACGCTCGCCGTCTTCCGGCGATCTCTCCTCGTAGACTCTTTTCAGCCGGATGGCCACGGATGCCTGCCTCAAGGCTGCCGGTTCATGAGCCACTCCAGCCAGAGCGCGGACAGCTTTTCCTGCACCGAATTCTGCCGCAGCCGGGCGTGGAGGTTCGGGAAATCCACGCGATCCAGTTCCTGATCCTGGTTGTAGCAGGAATACACGAAATACTCGCGTCCCGTTTCCGGGTCCACGTGTTTGCACAGGCACTGCGCGCACACGCCTTTCATCATGCACTGCATCGGCGAATTGATGGAGCCGATGGCCGTATGGTGCGGTTTGAGATAGGGCGCCAGCAGTCCGTGGCGGGCATGCTTGACCGCCTCCATCATCCGGTCCGAGCCGATCACGATCATGTGGTCGACGTCGTCGAGATGGATGGGGGTAGGGCCGAGTTCGCCCTTGGCGTAGGCCAGCATGGCTTCGACGATGTTGCCCATGAAGGATTTATCGTCCGGACGGGTCACCGGGATCGGGGTGTTGCCCTCGCGCTTGTCCACGGTCCAGACGAGTAGATCGGAGGCGGCTTCGATGTCGTCGATCTTGAAGACGTCCTCGCTGTTGCGGTAGCCGGCGAAGTAGATCACCTGGTTGCCGGCGCTTCGCAACGCCTTGCCGATCGAGAACAGCACCGCGTTGCCCAAGCCTCCGCCGACGAGGGCGACGGTCTGGCCGGAGGGAATCTCGGTCGGCGTGCCGGTGACACCCATCACCACCAGCGGATCGCCGGGTTTCCATTGGGCGCAGAGCCGCGATGAGCTGCCCATTTCCAGCGCGATCAGCGAGATCAGGCCGTTGTCCTTGTCCACCCAGGCGCCGGTGAGGGCGATGCCCTCGGTGGCGAGCACGGTGCCTTCGACCACGGGGGCCAGCGCCTCGTAGTTCTGCACCCGGTAGAACTGGCCGGGCTGGAAATGCTTGGCCGAGGCGGGGGCGCGGACGATCACTTCGATGATGGTCGGCGTCAGCCGGTTCACCGCGACGATGCGGGCGGTCAGGGCATCGTCGATGACCGCCTGGAATGCCTGGAGGGTCCGGTCGCGGTGAGGCTGTTCCGCGGGGTCGAGCCGGCTCAGCTCCTGTTCGAACAGGCGGACGATGTACGGATACCCGTCCTTGGCGCTGGCCATGGCTTTCACCACGTTGCCGGCGTAGACCGGATGGTTGTCACCGTAGAAGGTGATGAACTTGCCGCCGCGGTGATAGGAGGTGAATGGCGCGGGCTTGCCGATCTTGGGCCAGGCCTCGTCCTGCACCGGCACGAGATCGGGTATCTCGCCGATCCATTCGGGTTCGTGACGCTGGTAGAACTTGTGGTCCATCTCGAAGGTCTCGGGGTGCTCCGATTCGTAGATGGTATTGGGCGAGGTGCCGGCGGCGATGAACAAGCTCCGCAGCGGGACCTCGATTTCTCCGGCGGGCTTCCAGCGGCCTTCCTGTTCCTCCAGCTTTTCGAAGCGCACCGCCTTGAGGTGGCCGTGTTCGTCTTCCAGCGCGACCAGCGGGCTCAAGCCTTCCGCCAGCACGATGCCTTCGTCCATGGCTTCCTTGATTTCCTCATGGTTCTGGCGGTAGGCCGGCGAATCCTTGATGCCCTTGCGGTAGAACAAGGTGGCGCCGCCCCATCGATTCAGCAGCGGCAGGAAGTCCGGGGTCTCGCCCGCGGCCTCGGCGCGCTGCCGCTCGGCCTGGATCGCCCGGCCGTGCGCCAGGAATTCGTCGAGTATCCCGATCTCCTCGGCATCGTAGCGGGCGCGCACGGCCGGCTCGCCATAGGCCGCGCAGAGTTTTTCGTAGCGGTGCAGGATCTTCTCGACCTGGACGGGATAATAGGCCAGCAGTTCGGTGGCGGTGTCGATGGCGGTGAGTCCGCCGCCGATGACGCCCGCCGGCAGCCGGACCTGCAGGTTCGCCAGCGAGGATTCCTTGGCCGCGCCGGTGAGCTGCAAGGCCATCAGGAAGTCGGAAGCCTTGCGGATGCCGCGGATCAGGTTGTGCTTCAGGTCGATCAGGGTCGGTTTGCCGGCGCCCGAAGCGATGGCGATGTGGTGGAAGCCCAGATCCCAGGCCTCGTTGATCGTCATCGCCCCGCCGAAGCGCACCCCGCCGTAGCAGCGGAAATTCCGGCGCCGCAGCAGATTCAGATAGATGACCTTGAGGAAGTTCTTGTCCCAGCGCACCGTGATACCGTATTCGGCGACGCCGCCGAAGCCGAGCATGATGCGCTGGTCCAGCCTTTCGTAGAGCGCGCCGAAGTCGCGGATCGGCTGCGGCGGGCGGTGTTCGTCGCCGACCAGCTCCGGCGGCAGCGGCTCGATCTTGAGTCCGTCGATGCCCACCACGCCGAAGCCCTCGTTCACCAGATAATGCGAGAGGGTGTAGCCTGCCGGACCCATGCCGGCCACCAGCACGTTCCTGCCGTTGTAGGGCAGGGCGTAGGGGCGCTTGACGTTGAGCGGATTCCAGCGCGTCAGCAGGCTGTAGATCTCGAACCCGTAGGGCATGAACAGCACGTTGGTGAGGACGTTGGTCTCGATCTGCGGAATGTTGACCGGCTCGGTCTTCTGGTAGATGCAGCCCTTCATGCAGTCGTTGCAGATGCGGTGGCCGGTGCCGGGGCAGAGCGGATTGTCCACCGTGACCAGCGCCAGGGCGCCGATGTTGTCGCCTTGGCGCTTGAGCCAATGCATCTCGGAGATTTTTTCCTCCAGCGGGCAGCCGGTGATGTGGACGCCCAGCGGATTGCTCTTGAAGCTGCCGTCCTTCCTGTTGCGCATGCCCTTGGAGCAGGAATCGGTGTCCCGGTCGTGGCAATAGATGCAGTGATCGACCTCGTACAGGACCTTGCGCTCCGGGAAGCGCGGGTCGGTCAGGCCGAAACCGTCGCGGCGGCGGTGATGGCCTGGCTCGCTCATCCAGACGTCGTAGCCCTCGCGATGGCCTGTCGCATGGTGTACCAGGTGCTCGAAATCGGTACGGGCCGGCAGCTTGAAGGCGACCCAATCGTTGACTTTCGCTTGCAGGTGGGGAAGCCGCGTGGCGGCGAAGCACCAGCGTTCGAATTCGGCGAACAGGTGGGCGGCGAATTCGGCATCATGGGCTATTTCCAGCGTGTCCTTCCAGGACAGGTAGGCGGGGTGGTGATGGGCGATTTGCGCCCGCAGGGCGGCGATGCGCGCGTCGGCTTCCGGAAAACCTCCCTCCTTGCCCTTGGCCAGGGCCTGGTAATGGGCGTCGAGATCGCGCAGCAGCAGACCCAGCCGGCAGAACGCCGCCTCATGGTCGGCCGGCCATCCTTCCGGCACCACTGCCTCGAGCAAGGTCTCGATGCGGCGATCGAGCAGGGCGTCGTCCCATTCCTCGACCCCCACGTTACGAAAGTGGCTCGCGAGCTTGGCGGTGATTTCCGTGCGAAAACGGAACACGCTGGCGAAGATGTCGCGGGTTTCTGCCATCTGCGCCTCGCGGACGGACTCGACCTGGAACAGGCGGGAAAGGAACGCCCCGACGTGGGAGGCGGCCCGTACCAGGAGGTCGGAGACGGCTTCGGCCGTCATCCCTCGTCCTTCGCTTTCCCGGTATTGCTGGAACGCCGCGGACAATTCGCCGTCGCGCTCACGGAGCCAGGTGTCGAAGGTGGCGAGGAGGTCTTTCAGTCGCTCCGGTTCGTGGAGGTCGCGATAGGTGAAGCCGGGGATGCCAAGCTCGAGCGTGGCCAGATCGTTCATCAGGACACCTTAAAGAGAAATTCGAAGAAGCTTTATCGTCCAAGGCGGCGAAAGGGGGGCCGCAGCGCCGCGGTCTTGCCGAGCCGCCGGGATCACCACCGCTCCTCCTCGGGAGGAAGACAGGAATAGTGTGGGTATGATACCGCAGAAAGGCAGCTTCCGGGGTCGCGGCCTCCGGAGAAGGCAGGCCGGGGCGGGCCTTGCCGACGGAGGGATTCTTGCGCGGTTTCCACGGACTCGCGGCGATGATCCCAAAGTGGCAGGGAAGCCGAACGGCTCGCGAGAAAAACAGGACTTCCACTGTGGTCATTAGGCTTTCGGATCGATTATATTTTTCCCAAGGGCGTCACCATGGAGCGACGACTCGCGGTTTCGGCGGGTGACTCCCCATGCCGAAGCGAACGATAAAAACGATAAATAAGGACCAACCCTCCCCCAGGAGCGCGAGCACCCATGACCAGGAATCATCCCCCGAAGCATTCCCTGCGCGTCGTGATCAAGGAATTCCACATGCCGCCGATCCGTGACGGGGTCATCCTCGGGCGGGAATCGCCGATCGGCTGCGAGGCGTTCCGTCGCGCTCTGGAACTCCTGGTGGTGACCCCCTTCGAGCACATCGAGCTGGAGGACGAGGTGGTGGCCGACATCCTGGTGCGAAGGGCGATCCTTCGCCGCCTGTCGCGGGATTGCCTGACCGCGTTCGTCCTGGATCGCATCAAGCCGCTGATGGGGCCGGAGGAGATCCTCCACCTCGACCTTCACGCCGAACTCCTGATCGAAGAGGAAACCCTGTGAAACCGCTTTGCGTCCGTGACGCCCTCTGTGAGGCGCGTTATGTGACGGAGGTCGACGGCGAGCAGCGGCCGGCGCGCGAGCGCCGCACCTCGATCATCTACGCGGTGTTCCGGACTGCGCCGGAGGGCGGCAGGTGCTTCCTCGGGCTGGTGACGGAGCGCGACATCGCGCTCTTCCCGCAGCGTATCTTCGCCGATCTCGTCGCCCCCCATGCGGCATCGCCGCTGGAGCCGGAGATGCCGCTGGACAAGGCGCTCCCCCGCGACGACGGCGGCAGACTGCTCGATCTCGAAGAGCCTTTGGCCGTCGTCGCCCGGGACGGCACCTTCGTCGGTGTGTTGACGCGCGATAGTGTGCTGCGAGCCCTGCTGCGACGGGAACAGCAATTGTTACGGGAGACACGGAATCTCTATGCCGAACTGGAAGCGGACCGGGCGCAACTGGCCGTCTGGTCACAACGCATGGCGGAATTGCTGGAAGCCAGTCGCACCCTGCTGGGCCTCTTGGTACATTCGACCCTGCCCCGGGATGTGTTGCAGGCCGGGATCGAAGCCCTGGCGAAACTGCTGCAAACGCGCTACGGCGCCATCGGTCTGCTCGACGAGGAAGGCGAGCTGGTCCAGTTCGTCTATTGCGGCATCAGCGCCGAACAGGCCGAAGCCATCGGCCATTTCCCCGAAGGGAAGGGGCTTCTGGGGGTGGTGGTACGGGAGAACCAAACGCTCCGTCTGGAGGACATGAGCCGGGACCCGCGCAGCGCCGGTTTCCCGCCCCAGCATCCCAAGATGAAGAGCCTTCTGGCGGTGCCGATCTCGCATCAAGGGCGGGTTTACGGACGGATCTATCTCAGCGACCGGGAGGACGGCAAGCCTTTTTCGGTGGACGACGAACTCCTGGCGCAGAGCTTCGCCCACTCGCTTTCCCTGGTGCTCGACAATGCCCGTGAGATCGAACAGAACCGCCTGGCGATGCAGCAACTGCATTTCATGGCCCATTACGATGCCCTGACCGGTCTGCCGAACCGTCTCCTGTTCGCCGACCGGGTGCACCAAGCCTGTTTGCGGCAGGCCCGCGAAGGCGGGGTGCTGGCCCTGTTGTTCCTCGACATCGACAACTTCAAGGTCGTCAACGACACGCTCGGGCATCCGTTCGGGGATGCCTTGCTGCAGCAGGCGGCCCGGCGTATCCAGGGGGTCCTGCGCCAGAGCGATACGGTAGCGCGCATGAGCGGGGACGAATTCGCCATCGCGGTGCCCGACTTGCACGAGGGTACCGATGCCGGCCGGGTGGCGCAAAAGATCCTCGAGGCGCTGCAGGCCCCCTATCTCTTGGGCGAACACGAGACCTTCGCCAGTGCCAGTATCGGCATCGCCCTCTACCCGGAAGACGGCGACGGCGTGGATTTGCTCCTGAAGCATGCCGATACGGCCATGTATTACGCCAAGTCGCTGGGCAAGAACAACTTTCAGTTCTTTTCCATGGATCTGAACCGGCGGGCGCAGCGGCGTATGGACTTGGAGCGTCGACTCCGCCATGCCCTGGAGCGGGACGAACTCTCTCTCGACTACCAGCCCATCGTGGTGTTGCCGAGCGGTGCCGTGGAGGCGGTGGAAGCACTGCTGCGCTGGCGGTCGGCCGCCGGCGAAGTCGAACCTGCGGAATTCGTGCCGCTGGCCGAGGAGACCGGTCTCATCGTGCCGATCGGAGCCTGGGTGCTACGCAGCGCGTTGCGGCAACTCCGCCGCTGGCATGATCGGGGCTGGTCGTTGCGGGTGGCGGTGAACCTGTCGGTGCGTCAGTTCCGCGATCCTGGCTTCGCCGACATGGTGGGCCGAGCGCTGTCCGAGGCGGGGCTGTCCGGCGCGATGCTCGATCTCGAAATCACCGAGAGCCTGCTGCTCCAGGAGCCCGATCGGACCGTGCCGCTCATGCGGCGGCTGCGGGAAAGCGGGGTGTCTTTTTCCGTGGACGACTTCGGGACCGGTTACTCCAGTCTGAGTTATCTCAAGAAGCTGCCGATCACGACTCTCAAGATCGATCGCTCCTTCGTGCGTGATCTCGTCTCCGACCCGGACGATGCCGCCATCGTCATGGCCATCCTGGGGCTGGCGCGCGCGCTCAAGCTGCGGGTTGTGGCCGAGGGGGTGGAGACGGTGGAGCAAGAGGCATTCCTGCGCCGGCACGGTTGCCACTACCTCCAGGGTTACCTTTATGGTCGACCCCTGTCCCCGGAAACCTTCGAAGCAGAAGTGCTGCACGGCCGGCTCACCTGCCGGATGGCGGAAGCATCCGGTAAGTCGTGAACATCATCGTTCGCGGCCAGCTCCAGGGCCGACCGCGAGCGTTACCACTCTTCGCGTTCTACTGCTCGAAGCTCTTGCTCAGACTGTGGCAGAGGTTGCAGGCCACCGGCTGGCCGGCTTTGACGCTGATGGTCTTGCCTTTTACCGAGAAGCTCCGGTCGGCCGCCGCGCGCGATAGCACGGTGCCGAGGTGGTCACTGCCATGGCAGGAGCCGCACGTGCCGCCGCCGGGCTGGCCATTCTGGCTTTCCGCCAGATCGCCGTGAGCGTCCGCGTAGAAGCGGCTGTCGTTGACCAGGTGCATGCCGTGGGGGCCGCCCTGGGTGCCGCTCGGCAGGCTGCCGGCGGTGTGGCAGGTGCTGCACTCGGCGATCGCGCCGGTGTGGCCCTGCAACTGCGTGGCGGCCAGGTTGTCGTTGGCGTTTGCCGTGGCGTTCGGCCACTCGGCATGGGTCGCGCCGTGGCAGCCTTCGCACATCACCCCGCCGTGGCCGGTGCTGACCCGGTACAGCTTGGGATTGCCCGCGCCGGGGTTGTTGAAGCCATTGAACTGGGCGGGAACGGCCGGCTCGGCGAAACGCTTGTTGGTGGGCACGATCGGCGTCGCCTTGGCATCGCCCGTGCGGAAGGCCTGGCGCAGGCGGATGCCGTCCTTGTTGCCTTTGCTGTCGACCTTGTTGGCGATCACGTTGGCCGAATTCGCGAGGTTGCCGTTGGCATCGCCGGTATGGCAGGAGCCGCAGCCGGGTTCGTTGGCCCAGGGTACCCTAGGCTGGCTGCTGGCCGGGTCGTAGAAGTTGCCCTGGTTCAGCACGAAGGCGCCGGGGTTGCTGGGGGAGACGCCGGTGGAGAAGTCGGCGCCGACCTGTTTCATATCGCCGTGGCAGTCGCTGCACAGCATGCCGCCGTTGAACATGGCGCCGCGCAGGCACTTGGTCTCCTTGCCCGGATGGCACTGGTAGCAGTTCTGCTCCAGCGCCGTCAGGCGTTCGGCCTGATTCCGGATGGCGCCGGTCGTCGGGTCCTGGTCTGGCGCCGGAATGGCCGTGAACAGGTTGGTGAAAGAGCCATGATGGTTGTGCATCACCCGCGAGTTGCTCTGGTGCGCCACCTGGTTGCGGCCGTTGGCGGGGCTGCCGACGGCGCCGGCCTGCGGGCCGACCTGGGCCAGGTCCAGGGCCGGGGTGTAGTGGCAGCTCTGGCATACCACCGGCTTGTTCTGTACCACCGCCTTGTAGGTCAGGCAGTTGGCGCCGCCGTTGGAATGTCCGGGCAGGCCAGCCTTGATGTCACAAGGCGTTTTGGTACCGGTGGGGGCGACGTAATTCGCGCCCTGGCGGAGGTCATGCAGGCGCAGGATGTTGATGTCGGCGGCATATTCCACGCTGACCCGGTGGGGGTTGTTGGTGTCCGGGTCCTGGACGCTGGTGGCGACTTCCAGGCCGGCTCCCCGCAATGCGTCGGTCGGCCCGCTCGACCGGCTGTTCGTGACGTCGGCGGGATCGGAGTGGCAATTGGTGCAGCTCGCTTCGCTCGATACCGGGAGTACCGCATCCACCGTGGCAAGCACCGTATTGCCGCTCTTCGCTTGCACCCTCACCAGCGGGAACGGGTTCTGCCGGCCGAAGTCGTCGAACGGCGCCATCGGGATACCGGCCGCCTCGAACCAGTTGACGCCGTTCGCCACATAGCCGAAGGGGAAGTTCACGAACATCGGCTTGTTGGTGTAATGCTCTTCGACGCGCTGCGGAACGTTGGCCGCGTACGGGCCGGAGAATCCCGGCATGCCGTGCTGGGCGACGGTGAGCTGCTCGTCGCCGCTGTTGACCTTGCCGTCGCTGCCGATATAGAGCTTTTCCGGGTTCGGCACGGGCAGCCCCTTGTCGGCCGGGACCAGGTCGCTCAGTTTCGTGCCGGCGGGAAGGTTCAGCGGCGGCTGGTCCAGCGGCGGATAGAAGGCATCGTAGGCGCCATGGGCGAGGCTGTCCCAGAAGTTGGTCTTGAAGGTCGTGCCGTCGACGGCGATGCCGTTGAACAGGTCGTTCCGGGACAGGATGGGGTCTTTGGGATTCGACACCGCCGAATAATACAGCTCGATCCCCTGGGGATTGATGACCGGTTTCGCGCCTTTTTGGATGACCTGTCCGAGCATCACCTGGAAGGGCGGCAGGATGTTGACGATGCGGGTGTCGAGATCGACGCAATGCATGCCCAGGTCGTTGACCGCCAGCACGCTGTAGCTGCTGCTGGTGACCTTGGATTGTTCGGGCACCGGGGCGGTGACTTTTGCCAGCGAGCCGACGCTGGTGGAATTGATCGAGCTGCCGGAGGAGGCGGGCGGCGCGGCGACGGTGATCTGCACCGTGTCGGCGGCGCTGGCCGCGCCTTTGTTGTCGGTGACGACGAGGGTGAAGACATACGTGCCCGCGGTCAGGGTGACGCTGGGGCTGACGGTATCGGCGGGATCGGGGTTGCCGGTCCATTGGTAGGCCGCGATGCTGCCGTCCGGATCGGAGGAGCCGCTGCCATTGAGGGTGACGGCGATGCTGCTCTGGCCCTGGGCGAGGGTGACGGACTGATCGGGGCCCGCGTTGGCGATCGGCGGCTGGTTGGGGGTGCTGCCGGAGCAGTCGGCGGGAGCATTTGCCACATCGCGTTCGGCCGCCGAGTCCTTGGACGTCGCGCGAACGCGGCACGGCACGGCCGCCGGTTTCGAGAGCGTCTTGCTCCAGGCGCCCTTCTTGGTGGCCTGTACCGTAGTCAGTTTTGCATTGGTCCTGGCATTGGACAGGGTGACCGTGGCCCGGTCTTCGCTGGTTCCGGCAAGGCTCAGGCTCTTGGTCTTCGCATTCCAGGACGCCGAGGTGATGGTCAGGTCCTTGGCTTGGATCATGCCGGCGAAGGCGGCAATGGAGACGGCAAGCAAACTTGCCGCCCCCTGTCTGAATCGGTGTTTTGTCGTATACATTGTGTGGTCCCCTTGTGTACCCCGTCGGGCGGTGCCCGCTGTTTTGTTGTCGATAACGTTACAAGAATGTCCCGAAACCTGGTTTTCCGGCATTGATTCCGGTCAAGATTGATTCGGAATTCCTCATGGGGTCGAGCGTCCCCGCGCTTGGAAACGGCCTGGCGGGGGAGCACGTACCCTCGCTTTGAAGATTAGACTATTTTTATATTAAAAAAAGATAATGTCCTTGATCGAAGACTTTGGTCCATTCGTCATTGTTGCAGTCCTCGTCGGTATCGTTTTGCCGCTGTGGCTGTGTTTGCTTCTCTGTTTCCGCCAAGGGCGGCGGCTGGCGTCCATCGCATCGGAGCGCGAACACGTGGAGCGGATGCTGCGCGAGGAGCTGAGCCAGCTTAGAGCCGAGATCGGCCGCGCTTCCCGCGACAACCGGGAGGAACTGGGTGGCGCGATCGGCCGGTTCCAGACGGCGCAACAGGAACAGGCCGAGCGGATGCGGCTGCTGATGGACGAAAAGCTGCTGCGGGTTCAGGCCGACGCACGGGAGGGTCGGGAGGAAATGGGGCTGGGGTTGAAGCGTTTTGGCGAGCTGCAGAAGGAACAGCTCGACAGCGTCGGACTGCTGCTGAAAAACCAGCTCGAAGCCCTCGCCGGGGCGAATGAAAAGAGTATCGAACGCTTGCGTCTCACCATCGAGGAGCGGTTACAGGCGCTGCAGAACGACAACGGCCAGAAGCTGGAGCAGATGCGCCAGACCGTCGACGAGAAGCTCCACAATACGCTGGAGCAGCGCCTGGGCGAATCGTTCAAGCTGGTCAGCGAGCGCCTGGAACAGGTACACAAGGGGCTGGGGGAGATGCAGACCCTCGCTTCCGGTGTGGGCGATCTGAAGCGGGTGCTCACCAACGTCAAGACCCGCGGCACCTGGGGCGAGGTGCAGCTCGACGCCTTGCTGGAGCAGATCCTGACGCCCGAACAGTATGGCAAGAATGTGGCGACCCGGCCGAGCGGCGCGGAACGGGTGGAGTTCGCGATCCGGCTGCCGGGGCGCGATTCGACCGATGCGCCGGTGTGGCTGCCGATCGACGCCAAGTTCCCGGTCGAGGATTACCAGAAGCTGCTGGATGCGCAGGACAGCGTGGATCACGCCGGCATCGAGGCGAACGGCAAGGCCCTGGAACAGCGCCTGAAGAATGAAGCCCGCACCATCCGCGACAAATATGTGGAGCCGCCCCACACCACCGACTTCGCCATCCTCTACCTGCCGATCGAGGGTCTGTACGCCGAGGCGCTGCGCCGGCCGGGGCTGGCCGAAACCCTGCAGCGCGACTACCGGGTGACGCTGGCCGGCCCGACCACCCTGGCCGCCATGCTGAACAGTCTGCAGATGGGGTTCCGGACCCTGGCGATCGAGAAGCGCTCCTCCGAGGTCTGGACCATCCTGGGGGCGGTCAAGACCGAATTCGGCAAGTTCGGCGATGCCCTGGCCTATACCCGCAAGAAGCTTGAGGAGGCGACCAGCTCCATCGACAAGGCGGAAACGCGCACCCGCGTGCTGAGCCGCAAGCTCAAGGACGTCGAGGCCATCCCGGCGCAGGAGGCGGGATGGCTGCTGCCTCAGGCCGGCGAGGCGGATGAGGCCGCGGCGGACTGAGCGCTCAGTCGGCGCTCAGTGCCTCGAGATCCCGGTCCAGTTCCAGCCGCATCTCGCCCTTGCGCCACACCGCCCGGCCGACGTCCTGCCAAGGTTGGCTGAGGTTGTAGCGGCGCAGGCCCGGCTCCCAGTCCATCGGCGCCTTGACGGCCTTGAGCTTCAGGATGAACGTGGCCCGGTTCAAGTCCAGTCCGAGCCGGGTGCCCCAGAATGCGGTCACCTTGCGCACGAATTTGTCGAGCCGGCGCTGATCCATGTGCCTGGTCACGGCGACGTTGGCCCACATGGAATGCACCCGTCCCCAGTTCGGCGAAACGATGCGGCCCTCCTCGTCGACGAATGGCAGCCAGTGTTCCTTGCCGTCGGTATCGAGATAGGTGATCCCCAATAGGTGCTCGTAACCCTGGAAATGGTCGTGCAGGTAGAGCGGATGCGGGGTGATGCCCAGGAACGTGTGCGAGACCGAAATCAGCGCGTTGCTGAGCATCGTCAACACTTGTCCGGCTTCATTGGCCTTGGTGTCCACCCCCAGCCGGTAGAGGATGGCGTAGTGCAGGGTGCAGTTGATCTGCAGGATCAGCACGACGACCAGCATCCGGCTGATGCGGTGGGCCCGCTGGCGCAGGCTGCCGCCGACCCACAGGGCGAGTCGCCGGGCCAGGTCGGGCTCCGTCCGGCTTGGCACCGGTGCGCAGGACTCGTCGCAGCCCAGCCGGACGCGGTTGTCGGCGATGCGCCGGTAGACCCGGTTGGCGATCGCATCGAGGCCCGGCAGCAACATCGCCAGTCCCAGCAGCGCCGGATAGCGCATGGCGATCAGGATGCGGGCGTAGGTCGCCACCCCCGAATACCGCCGTCCCTTGCGGTCGACGGCATAGAGATCACCCAGCAAGTCCTGTTCGGGAATGCCCTCGAGGGCCGGCGCGGTCGCGGCATGGGTCTGCAGTCCGCGGAAAGCCACGGCGCGGAACACGTCGAAATGCTCGACGGCGAGGACGGTCTTGAGGCACAGCGGGCAGCGTTCGTCGTAGAACACCTGTAACGCCGGTTCCGCCGGGCGCAGGGTTCGCCCGAGGGTCCGCCACCAGCGGAACGGCACCATCAGGACATAATGCACCAGCATGCCGAAACCGAACGGGTAGATGTTCAGCGACACGATGATACCCGCGTGCAGCGACATGCCGACCAGCATCAGGGGCACGCGGAAGCGGCGGAAATACAGCAGGAACGGGAAGGCGAACTGGAACGCGATGATCGTGTAGCCGATCGCCCGCTGCAGCGGTTCGATCTCCAGCAGCCAGCTCATGTCCAGCGGCGACATGTAATAAGGCAGCGAGGAGGGCAGCCACGGCCCCAGGCCGTTGCGCCAGAACTCGGCGAACAGCTTGTGGATCACCGAATCCAGGTAGATGAAGCCGAGGGATACCGCCAGCGGCAGGAAATAACACAGCACCGGCACCGTCTGCGGCAGGGCGTAGCGCCGATCCACCGTCGAATGGCGCCAGGCCAGGCGCAGCCGGTCCAGCGACCAGGCGCGTTCCGACGGCAGGAAGATCAAGAGGAGGCTCGATCCCAGCATGAGCTGGTCGAAGCCGCCGTCGAAGTCCTTCCACATCGGCGTGAACACCGTGAAGGCCAGCCAGAGCAGGTAGTTGGCGATGGCGGCGAGCCGGGTGTAGAAGCCCAGCGCCAGGCACAGCGCGGCGATCGCCCACAGCACCAGGAACAGATGGACCGAGGGCGATGCGATGTCCAGGTAGGGCACCGGATCGAAGATCAGCTGGCGGAAGTAATACAGGAAGCAGATTTCCTGGAACGCGACCAGGCCGAACGCCAGCCGGAACAGGCCGAGGCCGGTCGCCGGCACCTGCTTTTCCAGGCCGCGCAGGACGAGATTGAACAAGGCTTTTTGCATAGGGGTTCTTCGAGGGTTCGCCGGATCGTCCGGCGCCCGGATACGGGCGGCTCATGGTATGCGCAGGCGGGGGTTGCCTCAAGTTCGGAATCGGCGGGGCAGGAACCTTGATTCGAGGAGCGGATCGCCCGTGCGACGGGGCAAAAGGATTTCCAATGACCCCCCGTGGAGAAAACGCTCGGGTCATGATCGTCGCTTGCCAGGATCACGCCGGTTCCGTTTGGCGGGGGGCTGCAATAGGGGCTCGCCGCCAGCCAGCAGCGCGAGGCGCCGTGCGCTTTCCCGTTCGGCCAGGACTTTGAGCCCCTCCCGGACCAAGACCGATTTTTCCACCGGACCGGTCATACGCCGGGCTTCGGCCAACAAGCGATCGTCGATGTTCGATGGCGTTCGCATCGAATCGCCTCTCATCCCCCGGTGACCCAGCCGATGAAGCATACCCCATCGATGCTTGAATCGATGACAGCCAGGTCGCCGCGTTTTGCTTTCCGTCGCCCAACCGGTACAAAATCGTATTTCATGAGTTGAACGAGGGCGCTTTAATGGAATCCATCGATGTCCGGGGTTACCCGACGATTTTAAGGTCCGACAGCAAGGAACCGCCCACGATCCCTTCGGTCGCGCCGGGGCGGACCGGCGAGGCGGTGCTGGACGAGCAGGCTTTCCGGGTCATCGAGGTCGATAAGCTGTTCGAGGCCGCCGACCATGCCACCACGGCCATCGGGCGAGCCGTCCTGTACCGCTCCCTCGCGCAACCGCCGGTCGATGCCGGGTTGATCCGTGCCAAGCAGGAGGCGGTGCGGGAGCTGGAGCGGAACGGAGAGCTGCGGGCGGGACTCGAAGTCCTGTTGGCCGAAGCCGCCAAGCTGGAAGGGGAGTTCTACCATCTCCTCTACGCCCAGTTTCTGGGGCTGATCAGTTCACCGGCGCATCCCCTGGAAATCGACGGCTACGGCTATGCCACCTATATCAAAGGCACGCGCTTCATGCTCGACCTGGTCGAGCGCGCCAACCGTTTGCCCGAACCGGACAGCGCCTATCTCAAGACCCTGGTGCAGGAAATCCGGGATTTCGCCCGGTCACGGGCCTATGCCCTGATGAAGGGGCCGGTGTACCGGACCGAGAAGCGGGTCTGCACCCGCGCCGAGAAAGGCTGGCTCACGCCGGGCATCCGGTTCCGGCCGTCCTTGTTCAAGCCCGTGGGGCTGACCGTCACGGTCTTGCTGATCCTGGCGGCGCTGGAGTTCCTGCCTTTCGCCCTGGACATCGCCGCCTCCATCGCGCCGGTGTTCTGGCTGTTCCTGCTGCCGATCGGCTTCGTCTATGTGCCGATAGTCGGCGGCATGGACCGCGACGGCATCATCTATCCTCTGCGCGATGTTTTCCGCCGCGCCGAGGAGGTGCAAGCCACGCTGGATAGGCTGGGCCAGCTCGACGAACTGATGAGCTTCATCCGCTTCCGCGAGGCCTTCGGGCATTTCATGACGCTGCCGAGCATCCTGGACGGGGAGCGGCACCGGATGTCTCTGCGCGCGGTGCGTAATCCGGTGCTGGCCAAGAACAATCCGCTCTATGTGCCCAACGACATCGATCTGACGGAGCACCGGCTGACTTTCATCACCGGTCCCAACAGCGGCGGCAAGACCGCGTTCTGCAAGACGCTGGCGCAGGTCCAGATCCTGGCCCAGGCCGGCTGCTACGTGCCGGCGGAGCGGGCCGAACTGACCGTCGCCGACCGGGTGTTCTATCAGGTGCCCGAGATCAGTCATCTGGCCGACGGCGAAGGCCGCTTCGGCACCGAACTCAAACGGACCAAGGACATCTTCCTGGCCTCGACGCCGCGCAGCCTGGTCATCATGGACGAATTGTCGGAGGGGACGACCAACGAGGAAAAGATGGACATCTCCATCGCGATCCTCGACGGGTTCCGGGAGAAGGGCAATACCACGGTTCTCATCACCCACAACCACGAACTGGTCGATGTCTACCAAGGGAGGCAGGTCGGGCAGGCGCGGCAGGTGGAATTCCGCAATGAACAGCCGACTTACCGTCTGGTCGAAGGGGTGTCGCGGGTCAGCCATGCCGACCGCATCGCCAAGAAGATCGGTTTTTCCAAGGAAGACATCGCCAGATACCTGAAAGGCAAGCCCTGATGCTCGAAATCCTTCAGATCCCTGTGCTCGAAGACAACTATGTCTATCTTCTCCACGAGCCCGGCAGCGGCGCCACCGCGGCGGTGGATCCGGCCGTCGCCGGGCCGGTGCTGGAGGCGCTCGATGCCAGGGGCTGGCGGCTCAGCCACGTACTCAACACCCATCACCACGGCGACCATGTCGGCGGCAACCTCGAGCTCAAGGCGGCGACCGGCTGCGTCATCGTCGGCGCGGCCGGGGATCGCCATCGCATCCCGGGAATCGACGTCGTCTTGAAAGATGGCGAGGAATTCCGGATCGGTTCCGCATCAGCCCGGATGCTGGAGGTCCCTGGGCATACCGCCGGCCACATCGCCTTCTGGTTCGAGGACGATGCCGCGCTGTTCTGTGGGGACACGCTGTTCGCGTTGGGCTGCGGCCGACTGTTCGAGGGCAGCGCAGAGCAGATGTGGCGCTCCCTGGAGCGGCTGCGCGCGCTGCCGCCGGAATCGAGGGTTTTCTGCGCCCACGAATACACCCAGGCCAATGCCCGCTTCGCCGCCACGATGGAGCCCGGCAATGCGGCTTTGCGGGAACGCATGAGCCGGGTCGAGGCGCTGCGGCGTGACGGTCTGGCCACGGTGCCTTCGAGCCTGGGTGACGAGTTGGCGACGAACCCCTTCCTGCGGCCGGAAAGTCCGGAAATCAGGCAGCGGCTGGGGCTCGTGCAAGCGCCGGATGTCGAGGTGTTTGCGGAAATCCGGCGCAGGAAGGACGTTTTCCGGGGTTAATCCGCCGGCTGTTCCGCCAACTTGCTATGACGGTAGGAATAGGCGAAATAGATCACGATGCCCACCACCAGCCAGATCACGAAACGCAGCCAGGTCAAGGTCGGCAGAAAGGCCATGAGGGCGCCGCAGGACAAGGCGCCCAGGATCGGAAACCAGGGCACGACCGGCGTCTTGAACGGCCGATCCAGCTCCGGTCGGGTGATGCGGAGCACGATGACCCCAAGGCAGACCAGGACGAAGGCGAACAGGGTGCCGATGTTGACCAGTTCGGCCAGTTCGCCCAAGGGGACGAAGCCGGCCACCGCCGAAATGAAGACCCCGCACAGAACGATGACCCGCACCGGCGTCTGGGTGCGGCGGTTGACCGCGGAAAACCAGGGCGACATCAGCCCGTCGCGGGACATGGCGAAGATGATGCGGGTCAGGGCGTAATAGAGCACCAGCATGACCGTGGTCAATCCCGCGATCACCCCGGTGGCGACCAGCCCGGAAGCCCAGCGGATGCCGAGCAGCTGCAGCGCATGGGCGACCGGCGAGGAAACGTTGAGCTCGGTATAGGGTACGACGGCGGTCAGAAGCCCCGCCACCAGGATGTAGATCAGGGTGCAGAACACCAGCGAGCCGATGATGCCGATCGGCACGTCGCGCATCGGATTGCGCGCTTCCTCCGCGGCGGTGGAGACCGCATCGAATCCCACGTAGGCAAAGAACACGATCGAAGCCCCGGCCATCACGCCGATCGGCTTGCCGTCGACATCGTGGCCGAACCAGCCGAAAGGCATGAACGGGTCCCAATGGGCGGGATCGACATGGCTGCTGGCGACGGCGACGAACACCGCGATGGTCAGCACCTTGATCGAAACCATGACGGTGTTGAGGCGGGCGCTCTCCTTCACGCCGACGATGAGCAGGGCCATCAGCAGGAAGATGATCGCGGAGGCCGGCAAGTTGACGATCCCCCCCTTTTCCGGTGCCTTGGTCAGATAGTCCGGCAATTCCAGACCGACCGCGGTCAGAGCGTTGGCGAAATAGCCCGACCAGCCGTTGGCGACCGCAGCCACCGAGATGGCATACTCCAGGATCAGATCCCAGCCGATGATCCAGGCGATCAGTTCGCCGAAAGCCGCGTAGCTGTAGCCGTAGGCGCTGCCGCAGCCGCCCACGCAGGCCGCCAGCTCGGCGTATGCCAGGGCAGCGAAGGCGCACGCGATGCCGGCGAAGACGAAGGACAGAACCACGGCGGGGCCGGCTTGGGTCGCGGCGGCGATGCCGGTCAGGACGAAGATGCCGGTGCCGATGATGGCGCCGATCCCGAGCAGGGTCAGGTCGAGCGCCCCCAGGCAGCGCTTGAGGCCGCTGCCGGTGCAGTCGTCCGTGGAAACCGCCTTGGTTCGAAAGATTTGCATGTCGCCTCTCCGTATTCTTGGGTGGTTGGGACGATTATGCCTGAACCGCTGCATCCGCCGAACCGCGCTTGCGGTTTACGCCCGGAACGATTGCAAAACGTTGAAATTCTCCGCTCGGGTCCCATGTCCAACCCATGAGGCGCCCGCGATTCCGGGCGAGGAGAATTTCAATGACGATCGAAATCACGATGTATCTGCTGTTTCTGGCGGTCGGCTTCGGCCTGGGCGTCGTGGTGAGCCTGAACGTGTCTGCGCAGCGGCTGGAGAAGAAAATGCAGCGGCTGAGCGAGCCCGTACCGCCGCCACATATCGAGATCAACGTCAGCGAGGAACTGGTGGCGCGCTATCTGGACTCGTTCGATCTGGTCGCGATACCAAAGGATCTGGTCGTGCGGGCGGGACAGGCGCCGACCCGGCACTGACTCGGCTGTGGGGCGGTTGCAAACTGGCGCGTAATTCCCTATAAGAACGTGCTGGACCCGGCGATGCCGCCGTTCGAAAACAACACCACACCGAGGAGGAAGTCACCATGTTCACTCTCCGTTTGCTGACCTGCGCCCTGGCCCTGGCCGGAGCGTCGGCGGCGGTTGCCGACTGGCAGGCGCTGCCCGCAAAGGCCCCCGAGCCCGCGGCCAATCCGAGCACCCCGGCCAAGGTGGAACTGGGCAAGATGCTTTACCTGGACCCGCGTCTGTCCTCCACCGGCACGGTCTCGTGCAACTCCTGCCATAACGTGATGCTGGGCGGCGAAGACAACCGCGGCGGCTCGGTCGGCGTCCATGGCCAGGTCGGCGGCCGCAGCGCGCCGACGGTCTGGAATTCCGCCTTCAACTCCGTGCAGTTCTGGGACGGCCGAGCGCCCAGCCTGGAAGCCCAGGCCAAGGGACCCGTGACCAACCCCATCGAGATGGGCATGAAGAGCTGGGACGACGTCGTGGCCCGGCTCAAGGCCATTCCGGGCTATCCGGAAGCCTTCGCCGCCGCCTTCGGTGGCGGAGACGCAGTGACGGCGGACAATGCCGCCAAGGCCATCGCCGCCTACGAGCGCACCCTGATCACGCCGAACAGCGCCTATGACAAATACGTCAGCGGCGACCAGACCGCCCTGACCGAGCAGCAGGTGCGGGGCATGAACACCTTCGCCGAGACGGGCTGCTCGAACTGCCATAGCGGGCCGGCGTTCAACGGTCCCACCCTGCCGGAAGGAACGCCGTTCTTCATGAAGTTCCCGACCTTCGAGAACGGCATGTTCGAGGCGAAATACGGATTCTCCCAGGACAAGGGTCGCGCCGAAGTCACCAAGAAGGCCGAGGATGAACATTTGTTCAAGGTGCCGACCCTGCGCAACGTCGCCCTGACCGCGCCATATTTCCACAACGGCAAGGTCAAGACGCTGGACGAGGCGGTACGGGTGATGGCCAAGTTGCAGCTCAACAAGGACTTGAGCGAGCAGCAGATTGCCGACGTGGTCGCCTTCCTGAACGCGCTGACCGGTGAATTCCCCAAGCAGCAGATGCCGCAGCTGCCCGGCTTGCCGAACAAGACCTTCGACTACAACTAAAGATCCGCCCGGTTCTCGGCGTAGGAAGCCAGCCCCTCGGGGCTGGCTTTTTTGCGCCGGGCGCATCGGAGAGTCAAGGGGTGGCGTAAAGTGAAAGACGGTCGATACGCTCGTCGATGAGCTGTTTGAGCCGTTCGAACTCCGGGCTGTAGACATCCCGGAACCGCTCGAAAAATTCGGCGCCGCGAAGGCGCTCCGGCAAATCCCCGACATTCGGCATGAAGACCGCGTCGTCGGTGCCGGCGGCCAGAATCCCCTGGATGCGGCGGGCGTAACGCGGCTGGGCCGCGCGCTTGCCGAACACGGTGCCGGCGCGGTCGGCGGCCAGGTCGGTAAAGCTGAACCCGCTGCCGCTGTGCGTGTCGTTCAATTCCTTGGCCAGTCCGATGGCGTCGGCCAGGGTTCGCTGGCCCGCCAGGGCGAAGGCGGCGGAGGTCATGAAATGCCTGCCGAGGTCCTGGCGTCCCTGCAGAAGCACGGACCGTTCCGGCAAGCGGGGAGCATCGCCGCCCGCAGCGCTCATCAGATCGTAGCCATTCACATAGGCCGCCAGCAGCAGAATGACCGCCCGGTTTTCCGCCGCCGGATCGGCTGCCTCGGACCGCTGTTCCGCCAGAGAGAACAGCGGCCGCATCAATATTCCCAGGCGGACGAAGTGCCGGGTGTTGGATTCGCTCAACGCAGTGGCGAGCCGGTCATGGTAGGAGCGAACCCGTTCGGCGCCGGCGGCTTCGATGATCAGCGCGCGAAGGCGCTCGGTCGTCTGCGATTCGCCGGTGAACGTCAGTTCCAGCTTCCCCTCGCGTATATGCGCCGACAGGACGAGGCCGTGGTCGCCCGATACGTTCCGCAGCAGGCCCTTCCTTTCCAGCTGGTGAATCACGAAGGCGTTTGCCAGCTTGGGTGGCAGAGGAAGCGATCCCACGCGCAGGCCGGTCACGGCGGGCAAGGGATCGCCGTTCTCGACGGTCAGCCGGAAGTTCAGAAACAAGTCCGCCAGGTAAGGGAGCCGCAGGGTGAGGGCCGCAGTCAGGCGCCCGTCTTCCATGGCGGTGCGGATGGCGCCGTCGAGTTTCTTTCGGGCCATCAGATCGTTGACCGCGGCTTCGATGTCGCTGGCCGTCAACTGAACCGTTCTTGCTTCTCCTCCGCGCCTGCCTGCCCTCAGCAATTCCTGTCCGTCACGGGCTCGGGAGGCCGGGGTCGGAGCGCTCACCAGCGGTTTCGGCTCCAGGGCGGACCAGAGAGCCGCCACAGGCAGCAGGACGAGAGCGGCCAGAACGACGCGGACGATCGCCGCTCGGCTAGGGCATTTCACGCGGTTTCGTCGGAGGAGGCGAGGATGTCCATGGGGGTGCATAGTCCGTTCGCGGGGATATTATCAGGGCGAGGAGGGTCCAACGGTTGCGACGCACAGCCGGCGAGTCGTCAAGATAGTGCCGGGGCCTGGGAAGCGCAAGCGATGCCGCGGCTCACGGCGTATGTGAAACATCCTGGCGTGGTGTGTGAATTGACGCTGGATTCTGAGCGTAATGACACACCAAGTGTGTGAAATGCCGCATATCGTGTGGACTGAAAATAGGAATGTGGCGTTCTATCATGGAGTTGAAAACTAATGGGCGGTGGCACGCTTAGTGTTTCATTCAGTGCGCACCGCCCTTTTGAGAGTGCCTAGTTGAGAGAGATAACAATGTCCAAGACGAACAAAATCCTGTCGCTGTCCCTGCTGAGTGCAGGTATCGCTTTGAGTGCCGGCCAGGCTTTCGGGCACGCCGGTTTCCAGGCTTTCCCGGACGGCTCGTCGGTGAAGTACATCGAAGGCAAGACCGTCTATCCGACGGTTATCATTCCTCATGACTGCAGCGAAGGCGAGAAGCACTTCCCGGTCGTCGAGGTCGTCGTGATGCCGCCGCAGGGGCACACCTTGAACCGCATCGCCAAGCCGGTTTCGGGCCAGCCCGTCCAGGTCATCGAGAATGCCATGATGTGGGACTGGGGAACCGCGCTTCCCTCGATGACCGCGGGGTTCGGCAAGGTCGAAACCCGTAACGGTCCCATCCATCCGAGCGGAGATGGCACCCGGGCGATGGTTTGGAAGGGCGGGAACCTTCCAGGCACGCAGTACGGTGGCTTCCCGTTCCGGGCCAAAGCCGGCTGGCAGGCGCCGCTGTTCCCGGCCGATGCTTGCGTCAACCAGGCCGTGTACTACATGCCGACGGTCCAGTACTGCACCAAGAAGAAGGTCGAGGCATGGCTGCTGGAGCCGACCACGAGCTTTCCTGTCTCCTCCTTGGGCGATGCCAACGGCGCCTCCCCGTCCGTGACCGTGGTCCGTGATACGGCCAGCAATCCGCTGCCGAACGGCTGCACCTCGCCGGAAACGTGGTACTTCTACCCCTCCGGCAACGACATCGATCAGTTCATGTCTCGCTGATCGCGCTCCACCCGTTCTGAGCGAAGAGCCCTTCCGCCGGCGAGGCGGAAGGGCTTTTGGCTGCCCGTCGGGAAGTCAACGCTGGGGAGCTGCCCCCGGCGCCGGTTTCCAGGCCAGATCCGGATGGCGGGCGGCGCGCACCTCGTCCAGCCGGCGGATGGGGGTGTGGTGGGGCGCTTGTTTGAGCCGTTCCGGCTGCTCCGCGGCTTCCTTCAAAATCGCGGCCATGGCGTCGGCGAACGCGTCCAGGGTCTCCTTGTTCTCGGTCTCGGTAGGCTCGATCATCAGGCACTCGGGAATCAGCAGCGGAAAGTAAACGGTCGGCGCGTGGAAGCCATAGTCGAGCAGGCGCTTGGCGAAATCCAGGGCGGTGACGTGATGCTCCTTTTTCTGCCGCTGCACGCTGAGGATGAATTCGTGGGCGGCGCGGCGGGCCGGAAAAGCGGTGTCGAATCCGGCTTCCACCAGTTTCCTCTGCAAATAGTTGGCATTGAGGGTGGCGTATTCGGCGACTCGCCGCAGGCCCCGATATCCAAGCAGGCGGATGTAAACGTAGGCCCGCAGCAGCACGCCGATATTGCCGGCGAAGGCGGACAGGCGCCCGATGCTTTGCGGGCAGTCGTATTCCGTGAGCCAGCGATAACCGCTCTCGGATTTTGCCACCATCGGCAGCGGCAGGAACGGCTGCAGCCTGGCATTGACGCCGACCGGCCCGGCACCGGGGCCGCCGCCGCCGTGCGGAGTCGAGAAGGTCTTGTGCAGGTTCAGGTGGATGACGTCGAAACCCATGTCGCCGGGGAGGACCTTGCCGAGGATGGCGTTGAGGTTGGCGCCGTCGTAGTAGAGCAGGCCGCCCGCCTCGTGGACCAGCGCGGCGATCTCGGGGATGCGGTGTTCGAACACGCCCAGGGTCGAGGGGTTGGTGAGCATGATGCCGGCGGTCTTCGGTCCCACTGCCTGCTTCAGCGCATCCAGATCGACGTCGCCGTCGGGATTGGTGGGAATCTCCCTGACGTGGTAGCCGCCCATGGCGGCCGAGGCGGGATTGGTGCCATGGGCTGCATCGGGGACCAGGATTTCGTTGCGCTCGTGGTCGTTGCGGGCCTCATGGTAGGCGCGGATCATGGCGACGCCGCAGAATTCGCCCTGGGCGCCGGCGGCGGGGCTGAGGCTGACGGCGGTCATGCCGGTGAGCGTTTTCAGATAGTCCTGCAACTCGTAAAGGCAGCTCAGGGTGCCTTGGCCGAAGCGTTCGGTACCGAGGGGATGGACCGCCGCGAAGCCGGGCTGCCGCGCCAGCGCGTTCGCCACCTTGGGGTTGTATTTCATGGTGCAGGAACCCAAGGGGTAAAAGTGGGTGTCGATGGAAAAATTCTTTTGCGACAAACGGGTGTAGTGCCTCACGACGTCGAGCTCGGTCACTTCCGGCAGCGGCGGGGGCGTCTGGCGCAGCAGATGGCCGGGCAGGCCGTGGCTGTCGTCGGGGAGTCGCGGAAACAGGCTGGCGCAGGCACGGCCTTCGCGGGAACGGTCGAAAATCAGCATGGGAGCACCTCCGCCAGCGTGGCTGCATAGAACTCGATGTCCTCCGGATTGCGGGTTTCGGTGGCGCAAACCAGGAGGGCGTCGCCGAGTTCGGGATAATCGGCCGAAAGAACATGGCCGCCGAGTATCCCTCGTTCGGCCAGTCCCGCCAGCACGCGGTCCGCCGCCCGCGGCAAGCGGATCGCGGCTTCGTGGAAGAACGGGGCCGCGAAGACCGGCTCGACTCCCTCGATGCGGGTCAGCCGCTCGAGCAGCGCCGAGGTGTTGGCGTGACAGGCGGCGGCGACGCCGCGCAGTCCCTTGGGGCCCATCAATGCCATATAGAGGGTTGCCGCCGTGACCATCAGTCCCTGGTTGGTGCAGATATTGGAGGTCGCCTTGCCGCGGCGGATGTGCTGCTCGCGGGGTTGCAGCGCGAGGGTGAAGCCCGCGCGGCCGTCCACGTCGACGGTGCGGCCGACCAGGCGTCCGGGGAGCTGGTGGACGAAGTCCTGGCGGCTGCAGAGGAATCCGACATAGGGGCCCCCGGCGGAAAGCGGAATCCCCAGGGGCTGGCCTTCGCCGCAGGCAAGGTCGGCGCCGTGCTCGCCCCATTCTCCCGGTGGTTTCAGCAGGGCCATGGCGGTCGGATTGACCACGGCGATGCTGCGGGCGCCGTGGCGGTGGGCCCAGTCGGCGAGGATGTCCACCTCTTCGAGCACGCCGAAGTAGTTGGGCTGCGGAATGACCACGGCGGCGAACTCTTCCCCTTCGAAGGCTGCCAGTGCGTTTTCGGCGATCCGTCCCAAGCTCCGGTCGTAGTCCAGATCGACCAGTTCGACCTGCTGGTTGCGGGTGAGGGTCCGGGCGACGCGCTGGTAGGCCGGATTGAGGCTTCGCGGCAGCAGGACCCTGCGCGAACGGGAATCCGGGTTCGTGCGCAGCGCCATCAGGATCGCCTCGCCCAGCGCGGAGGCGCCGTCGTAGAGCGAGGCATTGGAGACGTCCATCGCCATCAGGCCCGCCATCATGGACTGGTACTCGTAGAACACCTGCAGGCTGCCCTGGCTCGCTTCGGCCTGGTAAGGCGTGTAGGCGCTGTAAAACTCGCCCCGCAGGGCGATCTCCCACACCGCCGCCGGAATGTAGTGCTCGTAGGCGCCGGCGCCCGCGAAGCAGAGGGCGCTGCGGTTCTCCGCCGCGCGTTCCTCCATCAGTCGGCAGACCGCCATTTCCGACAGCGCCTCGGGCAGGTTTTTCAGCTCGCCGCAGCGCAGCTCCGGCGGAATTTCGGCGAACAGCTCGTCGATCGATCCGGCGCCGATGGCCGCGAGCATGTCGCGGACTTCCGCTTCGGTGTGGGGGATGAATGGCATGGCGAAGTTACCTCGCTGTTTCAGCAAGCGGTTCCGTACCCGCGTGATGACCGGTCTTGGGGGCTCTTTCGACCGGCATCCCTCGCGGCGATGCTATCAGATATCGATCAGCGATTTGCCGCGGCGGACGAAGCGCGGCTTCACCACCATTGCGCGCTTGAGGCTGCCGCGGATTTCCACCCGGCACTCGCGCCCGGTCGCCGCGGGTACCCGGGCCAAGCCGATCGAGCGCCGTAGGGTGGGAGAGAAGCCGCCGCTGGTCACGACGCCCTCGCCGACATTCGCGACGGCCACTTTCTGCCCGCTGCGAAGGACTCCCGCTTCCGCCAGGATCAATCCGACGAATTTCGAAGGCGAGCCTCCGATGCGCTCCCGCTCCAGGGCGCCGCGGCCGATGAAATCGCGCTCTTCGGGTTCCCAGGCAACCGTCCAGCCGAGGCCGCAGGCGATGGGCGTGACCGCCTCGTCCATGTCCTGCCCGTAGAGGCGCATGCCGGCTTCCAGCCGGAGGGTGTCGCGGGCGCCGAGTCCGCAGGGCTGGACACCGGCCTGCAAAAGCTGGCGCCACAGCGAGCCTGCTTCGGCGTGGGGCAGGATGATTTCGAAACCGTCCTCGCCGGTATAGCCGGTACGGGCGATGAAGCGGTCGCCTCGCTGCATGGCGGTGAAAGGTTTCAGTCCGGAGCTTCCGGCGGCGACGACGGCGTCGGCGAGGCGGGGGGCATCCGGGCCTTGGAGGGCTATCATGGCCAAATCGTCACGGGGAGTGACGGTGGTCGAAAAGGGGGCGGCCTGGCGGCGAAGCCAGCTCAGGTCTCGTTCCCGTCTTCCGGCATTGAGAATGAGGCGGAAGCGCCGATCGTCGACGATGCCCGCGACGAGGTCGTCGATGATGCCGCCTTCTTGGTTGAGCATGCAGCTGTAGAGCATCCGTCCCGGCTCGGCGAGCCGGGCGACGTCGTTGGCGAGGACTCGGCGCAGGAACGGGGCGGCCTGACTCCCCTCGACGTCGACCAGGCCCAGATGGGAGACGTCGAACATACCGACGGCCCGGCGGACGGCGTGGTGTTCGGCGATTTGCGAGCCGTAATGGAGCGGCAATTCCCAGCCCGAAAACTCGGTCATCCGGGCTCCCAGCGCCAGGTGTTCCTCGTGGAGTGCGGTGCGTTTGCCCATGGTGTCGTGTCCTCGCAGCCTCGGGGGTTGGGGGCTCCTTCAGTCAAGCGTAGTATGGGTGCCGGGGTTCCGGCCGGGCAAGGATCGAGCGCCGAAGCGCCCCGAACAAAGTCCGCAAGTCCATAGGGGGAGATGATGATGAACAAAGACAGGCTTCCGAAAAATTATGTGCTGCTGCAAAAGGAATACCCAGGTTTCATGGCGGCCGTGGAGCGGCTGGGAGCGGTCTTGAAGGAGCAAGGTCCCATCGACGACAAGACGGCACACCTCGTCCAGCTTGCGGCAGCCGTCGCGATACATTCGGAGGGCTCGGTTCACAGTCACGTCAGAAGAGCGTTGGCAGCGGGCGCCTCGCACGAGGAAATCAACCATGCCATCATCTTGCTGACCAGTACGATAGGATTTCCGACCGTCAGCGCGGCGCTGAGTTGGGCTCAGGCTATCGTTGGCGAAGGCGCGGACTGAATCCGCTGCTGTCAGGCAGCGGGCGTGCTCGACGCGTTCGGCGGAATGTGAACTCATGTTATCCCAAGATGCAGGAGGAGCTATGAAGACTTTGATCATTTCGGGCAGCCGGGGAACCGACGATCCGACGATGGCGACCCTTCCGTTCATCGCCGCCAAGGCGGCTCATGAACAAGGCCACGACGTGATCCTTTGGCTGTGGAACGAGGCCGTCACGCTGGCCCGCAGAGGAACTGCCGATCACGTCGTCGGCGTCAACCTGACGCCTCTCAAGGACCTGCTGGCCGCCGTTCAAGCGGCGGGAATCCCGATCTGGGTCTGCGGCGCCTGCGCGGTGGCGCGCCAGATAGGCGAAGCCGAGTTGATCGGCGGGGCGGCGATCAAGGGCATGCCCGACTACATCGCGACGGTGCTGGAACGCGACAGGAACATCGCGTTCTGATGTCCCGCTGCCACCGGGGTTTCGCCGATGACGAAACCGGTGGCAAGACGGCGGCTATTCCGCCGCGGCAGGCCGGCAGCCAGTCCCGCAGGGAGCGCGGCGGCGCGCTGGATGGCAGGACTTGGGGAGTCCGGAAAGCCTTGTGTCCCCGGCCAGCAAGCCGTCCTCGAGACGCCCCACCACCTACTCGCTCGTTGCAAGGCTGGGCAGCGCGTTGTCGGGTTTGAAGAAAATACGAGCGGTGTGGAGACGGCTCGGCAAAGTCTTCGAGTCTGCGGAAAATGTTCGTAAGCGACGGAGAAAGCATGCGTTACTGGCTGATGAAAACCGAGCCCGGCGAGTTCGGTATCGACGATCTGGCGGCACGTCCGGGCCAGACCGAACATTGGGACGGGGTCCGCAACTATCAGGCGCGCAACATGATGCGGGACGAAATGAAAGAAGGGGACGGCGTGCTGTTCTACCACTCGAACTGCGACGTGCCGGGCGTGGTCGGCATCGCCGAAATCGCCCGGGAAGCCTATCCGGATTTCACGGCCTTCGACCCCGACGACAAGCACTACGATCCGGCCAGCAAGCCGGAGGATCCGCGCTGGTTCATGGTGGACGTCCGTTTCGTGCGCAAGCTCCGCCGCACCATCGCCCTGAGCGAATTGAGGGACCGACCGGAACTGGCAGGGCTGGCCCTGGTGCGCAAGGGCAACCGGCTATCGGTGATGCCGGTCAGCCCGGACCAGTGGAACTTCATCCTGTCCCTGGAGTGATCTCTGAGGGCGGGTTGCCCTTTAGCGCAGCGTCATCGGACGAATGACCATGCCGGCATCAGACGACAATGCTTACTTACTTCAAGAACGGGAGAAGGACATGCCCAACCATCGACGCGCGTTCGCGCCCGGCGGTACTTGGTTCTTTACGGTCAATCGACTGCAACGATCTGCTGGTCCGCGAAATCGGTTTGTTACGCGAGATAGTGAGGCGGGTACGTTCGCGTCACCGTTTCCGGATCGATGCCTGGGTGGTGTTGCCGGATCACTGGCATTGCGTGTGGACCTTGCCGCCAGAAGACAGCGGTTTCAGCTTCCAGCGTCCAAGACGCCCAACATCCAGTTCATCGGCGGTACGCTTTGGCATCGGCACAGTCCCCCGGAAATCTTCTTCGCACGCTGATTTTATGCGGGTTCAAAGACTGTGCCGACCTCATGACGGTGAAATATCCGGGTTAGCCCGGGCGCACATCGCCATGGGTGCCCGTCGTCCGGGATAGTCTAGCTAGGCCAGCCATCCGCGATCGAGTTGAACGCCCCGAACAAAGCGAAACGGCACTCTGATGCAAGTGCTTGACATCGGCAGGGCTTTGGTTAGGCTTACTAACTATGAATCTGGATCAAATCACCGAGCCCTTAAATCAGCGTCTGGCCCGCGGTCTTGCCCGCATAGCGGCTGTCGCCCGTCAGCTCAACTGGCAGGCCGCGGAAGTGGCGGGCTTGTCGCCGACGCAGGCAGATATCCTGGGATTCATCGCCAATCGCCCGGAGGGCGTCCGGCTCACCAAAGTCGCCGCCCATGCCGGTGTGAGCAAGGCCACCGCTAGCGAGGCGGTGGCAGCCATGGAGCGAAAGGGGCTGGTGCGCAAGTACGCGGATGCCTCCGACGGTCGCGCCCTTGCCCTGACGGCGACCGCCGAGGGCCGCCGGATCATACAGGCGTGGCCGAGCGGCTTTGCACCGATCGTCGCGGGACTCTCCCAGGCCGAACAGGAGGCTCTGTTTGGCCTAGTGGTCAAGATGATCCGGCAATTGCAGCAGCGCCAGATGATCGCACCTCAGCGGGTGTGCGCGACCTGCCGCTATTTTCGGGAGAACGTCGCCCCAGGGACGACGACGCCCCATTTCTGTGCGTTTGTCGGCGCGCCCATGGCCGGGCGACATCTCCGCGTCGACTGCGCAGAGCACGAATCCGCCGCCTGAGGGCGGTATGCCCCGTTCGCAATGATGGGGGTTTTCGTCAACCTGCACTCGGTAGGAGTACTGACATGAAAATGTGGACCATCCAAGCCATCAAGGCATCCGCCCTGCCCCTGCTCGGCATGTCCGTGGTCACGACGACGCTGGCCGCCGCGCCCGATGTTCCTTATCCCAAAGGTTACCGTGACTGGCACCACGTCAAGAGCATGGTGATCGAGGAAGGACATCCTCTGTTCGCTTCCTTCGGCGGCATCCATCACATCTACGCCAACGACAAGGCCATGAAGGGCTACCGCAGCGGCGCGTTCCCCGACGGGGCCGTGATCATCTTCGACCTGTTGGAGGCTGTACGCGCCGATCACGCCATCACCGAGGGACAGCGCAAAGTGCTGGGCGTGATGCACAAGGACGCGAAGAAGTACGCGTCCACTGGCGGCTGGGGCTTCGAGGGTTTCGGTGGCGGCGATCCGGCGAACCGGGTGGTGGGTGATAGTGCAGCCTCGGCCTGCTTTGCTTGCCACCAGCCGCAACAGGCTCAGGACTACACCTTCAGCCGGCTTCGCGACTGAGAGGGTGTAGACGAAACAATCTAGGTTGCATTCTGGTTGCCAGGATACGCGCTTCTGCGAGCCAAACCCAAGCGACAGGGGCCCAGCCGGAGCGATCAAATGACGGGGTCAGGGCTTGCTTTTTGCCATGCTGCACGCTAGCCCGGATATTTCACCGGAATGAGTATTGGTGGCGGAACCCGATGGAGCCGGTTCCGCCCTACGCGAGCTGAAAAAGAAATCTGAGGCAAAAGGAAAGACCTGGCCCCTTTGCTTCCTAGAGTGAAAATTCCGGCGCCATAATGGCCGACACGCTTGACCGCCCCGGTCAGGCGATCGGGCAGGTCCGAGAGATGCCCGACCCCTTTTTCCGCCGCCATTTCGATGACCGTCTTGGGCTTAGCCATGCGAGAACTGATCTATTGGGCCTTGATGCCGAGCGCGCTGCTGTTCGCCTTCCTCATCTTCTTCACGCTCCTGTCAAGCCCGTCCACGCCGTCGACCGTCCGGTTCCCCGCGTGGGAACCTACCGCGACCGCTTCATCACCCTAGCCCGGATATTTCACCGGAATGAGTATTGGTGGCGGAGCCCGATGGAGCCGGTTCCGCCCTACGCGAGCTCCATCTTCTCAAGAGTTGGAGCCTCCACCACATCCGGGGCGGTTCAGTTGGCATGGCCCAGCCGTGGCGCTTCGGGAGGACGGTGAAATATCCGGGGTAGATCCGATTAGCGCAGCGTCATCGGACGGTATTTTGACGCAGGATAATCACCCCCGTTCGCTGCCCCCCGCGAACAGCCGGTAGGCCGGGTTGTGGGTTTCTTCCTTGAAGGCGTAGCCGATGGCTTCGAGGAATTCCCGGAAGGCCTTGCGTTCGGGTTTCGGCACCTGGATGCCCATCAGCACGCGGCCGAAGGCGGCGCCGTGGTTGCGGTAGTGGAACAGGCTGATGTTCCAGCGTCCGCCCATGATGGACAGGAAGCGCAGCAGGGCGCCGGGGCGCTCGGGGAATTCGAAGCTGTAGACCTGTTCGTCCAGCAGTTTCGGCGCGTGGCCGCCGACCATGTAGCGGATGTGTTCGATGGCGAGTTCGTTGCCGGTCAGGTCGAGCACGCCGAAGCCCTGGCGCTCGAATTCGCGGACCAGGCTTTCGCGGTCGATCGCGCCGCTCGCCACGGGGAGGCCGACGAAGACCTGGGCGGCCTTTTCGTCGAAGAAGCGGTAGTTGAATTCGGTGATGTTGCGGCGGCCCAGCACCCGGCAGAATTCGAGGAAGCTGCCGGGCCGCTCGGGGATCGTCACCGCCAGCAGCAGTTCGCGCTTCTCGCCGATCTCGGCGCGCTCGGCGACGTGGCGCAGCCGGTCGAAGTTGATGTTGGCGCCGCTTTCGATCGCCACCAGGCATGCGTTCCGGATGCCGGTTTCCGCCACGTATTTCTTGAGCCCGGCGATGCCCAGCGCGCCCGCCGGCTCGGCGATGGAGCGGGTGTCGTCGAAGATGTCCTTGATGGCGGCGCAGATTTCGTCGGTGTCGACGGTGACCACGTCGTCCACCCACTGGTGGGCGATATGGAAAGGCTCCTTGCCCACCTGCTTCACCGCGACGCCGTCGGCGAACAGCCCCACCTGCTTCAGGATCACCCGCCGCTTGGCTTTCAGCGCCCGGTGCAGGCAGTCGGAGTCTACCGGTTCCACGCCGATGACGCGGATGTCCGGGCGCACGAACTTGACGTAGGCGGCGATGCCGGCGATCAATCCGCCGCCGCCCACCGGCACGAAGATGGCGTGGATGGCGTCCTGGCGCTGGCGCAGGATTTCCATGCCGATGGTGCCTTGCCCGGCGATGACTTCCGGATCGTCGTAAGGGTGGACGAAGCTCAGGCCTTGTTCACGGGCCAGTTCCAGCGCGTGTTCGTAGGCCTCGTCGTAGGCGTCGCCGTGCAGGATGGCTTCGCCGCCGCGGTTGCGCACGGCGTCGACCTTGATCTGCGGGGTGGTGCAGGGCATCACGATCACGGCCCGGATGCCCAGCCGCTGCGCCGCCAGCGCGACGCCCTGGGCGTGGTTGCCGGCAGAAGCGGCGATGACGCCCGCCGCACGCGCCTCGGGCCTGAGCGATGCGATCTTGTTGTAGGCACCGCGCAGTTTGAACGAGAACACCGGCTGCAGGTCCTCGCGCTTGATCAGCACCGTGTTGTCCAGCCGCCGCGACAGGCCGGGCGCCGGTTCCAGCGGAGTTTCCTGGGCCACGTCGTAGACGCGGGCGCGCAGTATCTTCTCTATGTATTTTTGCAGCATGGTTCGGGGCAGGGGGCCATCATGGCAGCGGGGCGGTTTTCCCAGTATCATCCGCCACCGGTTTGATTACACACGATGGCAGATAAGGCAATGACTCAAGACGAACTCAAACGGAAAGTCGCCGAAGCGGCATTGGATTATGTCAAGGATGTCACCATCCTGGGGGTGGGGACCGGCTCGACCGTGAACCATTTTATTGATTTGCTGGCCGATCTCAAAGGCGGGATCGAAGGCGCGGTGTCCAGTTCCGAGGCCAGCTCCGAGCGTCTGAAGAAGATCGGCATCCCGGTGCTCGACCTCAACGCCGCCGGCACCCTGGACGTCTACGTGGACGGCGCCGACGAAGTCAACGCCGCCAAGCAGATGATCAAGGGCGGCGGCGCGGCCCTGACCCGCGAGAAGATCGTGGCGGAGGCCAGCCGCAAGTTCGTCTGCATCGTCGACGAGACCAAGTATGTCGACGTGCTGGGCAAGTTCCCGCTGCCGGTCGAAGTGATTCCGATGGCGCGCAGCCTCGTCGCCCGCCGGCTGGTGGAACTGGGGGGCACGCCGGTGTGGCGGGAAAACTGCGTCACCGACAATGGCAACGTGATCCTCGACGTGTACAACCTCAGCATCACCGATCCAGTCGAGCTGGAACACCGGATCAACGACATTCCCGGCGTGGTCTGCAACGGCGTGTTCGCGTTGCGGCCGGCGGACGTGGTGCTGATCGGTTCGCCCAGCGGCGTGCGCACGCTGCCCTGAGGCTAGCTTCCGCTCACTTCGCTCCAGCGAAAGCAATCGACCAGGTGGTCGTTCACCAGCCCCGCCGCCTGCAGGAAGGCGTAGCAGATGGTGGAGCCCACGAAGTTGCAGCCGCGCTGCTTGAGGTCCCGGCTGAGCGCATCCGATAGCGGCGTGCTTGCCGGGATGTCGCGCGGTTCGCGCCAGGCATTCCGCACCGGCGTGCCGTCGACGAAGCGCCACAGGTAGCCGTCGAAGCTGCCGAATTCTTCCTGGATGCGCAGATAGGCCTTGGCGTTGCGCACGGCGGATTCGATTTTCAGCCGGTTGCGCACGATACCCGGATCGGCCAGCAGGGCGGCGATCTTGGCCTCGTCGTAGCGGGCGACCGCTTCCGGGTCGAAGCCGTCGAAGGCGGCCCGGTAGGCTTCCCGCTTCTTGAGGATGGTGGTCCAGCTCAGTCCGGCCTGCGCCCCGTCCAGCACCAGGTATTCGAACAGTTTCACGTCGTCGTGCAGGGGGACGCCCCATTCCGTGTCGTGATAGACGGTTTCCTCCGGGCTGCGCAGCGCCCAGGCGCAACGGTGGATGGAGTTCATCGTTCGGTCTCCCAGCGGGTCCAGACCGGCGCAAGGCCGTCCGGCAGCGGCGGAATCTTCCCGAGCTTCAGCCAGACCTGTTCGGGACCGTGGTAATCGGAACCCACCGAGGCCAGCAGTTCGAAGCGGCGTGCCAGCGCGGTGTTGGTCTGGATGTCGGAAAGCGCGGCGTTGCCGGAAATCACCTCGACCGCCTGTCCGCCGGCGGCTTTGAAGTCGCCGGTGAGCCGGCGGATCCAGCTTCCGGTCATCTTGTAGCGTTGCGGATGCGCCAGCACCGGCACGCCGCCCGCCCCCACGATCCAGCCGACGGCGGTGGCCATTTCCGCCCAGACGGTGGGGACATGGCCCGGTTTGCCCTGGGCCAGGAACTTGTCGAAGACGTCCCGGACGCTGGCGGCATGGCCCAGTTGTACCAGGGCGCGGGCGAAATGGGTGCGGGTGACCATGCCGGCGCCGGCCAGCGCGGAGGCGATTTCGAAGGTGCCGGGAATGCCTTTTTTCTCCAGCCGATGTCCGATCTCCTCGGCGCGCCGGGCTCGCACGGCCTGGAGCCGGCGCATGCCTTCGTTCAGGTCGGGGTGATCCGGGGCGATATTCAATCCGACCACGTGGATGGTCCGGGATTCCCAGGTGACCGACAGTTCGACGCCGGGAACCAGCCGCAATCCCTGATCCGCTGCTGCGGCGGCGGCTTCCGGCAGGCCCGCCACCGAATCGTGGTCGGTCAGGGCGAGGGTGCGAATGCCGCTGGCGGTAGCGGCGCGAACCAGCTCGGCGGGCGTGAGCGTGCCGTCGGAAGCGGTGGAATGGGCGTGCAGGTCGTACAAGGAGAATCTCAATTCCGGATTCGGCGGCGGTCCGGCTCCAGGGTTTCCACGTGCAGGCCGAAGGTGCCGCTGCGCCGGTCTTCGAAAAACAGGGTGAGCGATCGGTGGACGGTTTCGAAAGCCAGTTGATCCCAAGGGATTTCGTTTTCTTCGAACAGCCGCGTTTCCAGGCTCTCCAGGCCGGCGGCCACGTCCGGGCTGAGCAGTTCGGCGCGGAAGAAGGCGTAGACCTGCGACAGGTGCGGCAGACTGAACAGTGTGTAAAGCTCGCCGATCCTTACCCGGGCGGTGGCTTCCTCGTAGGATTCACGTTCGGCCGCCTGTTCCAGCGTCTCCTCCAGTTCCATGAAGCCGGCGGGCAGGGTCCAGAAGCCATGGCGCGGCTCGATGGCACGCCGGCACAGCAGGACCCGGCCGTTCCAGACCGGGATGCAGCCGGCGATCACCTTGGGATTGCGGTAATGGATGGTTCCGCAGGCATCGCAGATATGGCGCGGCCGGTCGTCTCCCGCCGGAATCCCCAGGCGCAGAGGCGCGCCGCAGTGGCTGCAATACTTCATGCTATCCCGTTCGCCGGCCGGAACGGCTGAGCCAGAGTCGCTTCGTGAGGCATGGGTGTGTCTGTAGGGATTTGAGACCGGATGGCGCACAGTATGCCATGTCCAGGCCGGCCCAGCGCGTATAATTGGCGCCGTTTCCAATCCATCCGGAGTCTCAAGCATCCCCATGAAAATTCTCATCGTCGGCAGTGGCGGACGTGAACACGCGCTGGCCTGGAAGGCCGCGCAGTCCCCCCGCGTGCGCCAAGTGTTCGTGGCGCCCGGCAACGCTGGCACGGCCCTGGAGCCGGGCCTGGAGAACGTGCCCATCGCGGCGGACGATGTGGCGGGCCTGCTGGAGTTTGCGAGGAGGGAGGGCGTGGCGCTCACCATCGTCGGTCCTGAGGCGCCGCTGGTCGCCGGCATCGTCGACGCCTTCCGCGCCGCCGGGCTGGCCTGTTTCGGGCCGACCCGGGCGGCGGCCCAGCTCGAAGGCTCCAAGGCCTTCTGCAAGGATTTTCTCGCCCGCCACCAGATTCCGACGGCGGAATACCAAGTATTCACCGACGCTGGCGAAGCCGAGGACTACATCCGCCACAAGGGCGCACCCATCGTGGTCAAGGCCGATGGCCTGGCCGCCGGCAAGGGCGTGATCGTGGCGCAGAGCGAGGACGAGGCGATCGCCGCCGTGCGCGACATGCTGGCCGGAAATGCCTTCGGCAGCGCCGGGCACCGGGTGGTGGTGGAAGAGTTCCTGCGGGGCGAGGAAGCCAGCTTCATCGTCATGGCCGACGGCGAGCATGCCCTGCCGATGGCGACCTCGCAGGATCACAAGGCGCGGGACGACGGCGATCTGGGGCCGAACACCGGCGGCATGGGGGCCTATACCCCGGCGCCGGTGGTGACGCCGGAAATCCACCGGCGGGTCATGGAGGAGATCATCCAGCCCACGCTCGACGGCATGAAAGCGGACGGCGTGCCGTATACCGGATTTCTCTATGCCGGCCTGATGATCGCGCCGGACGGTGGCTGCAAGGTGCTGGAATTCAACTGCCGTTTCGGCGACCCGGAAACCCAGCCCATCATGATGCGGCTGCGCAGCGACCTGGTGGAGCTCTGCTGTGCGGCAGAGGAGGGCCGGCTCGATGCGGTGACCGCGGAATGGGACCCCCGCGTTGCGCTGGGCGTAGTGATGGCGGCCGGCGGCTATCCGTTCGATTACCGTAAAGATGATGTGATCGAAGGGCTGGGGCTGGCGATAGCGCCCGGCGCCAAGGTCTTCCATGCGGGAACCCGGCTGGACCGCGGCAAGGTGTTGACGGCCGGCGGCCGGGTGCTTTGCGTCACGGCGCTGGGGAAGACCGTCGCGGCGGCCCAGGCCGCCGCCTACCGGCTGGTGGACAAGATTCACTGGCCGGACGCGTATTGCCGCAGGGACATCGGCCACCGCGCCATCCGGCGCGGTGCCTGAGCGGACCGCGTGCGGCGGACATGACGGCAAGATCCGGCATGGCTGAGTACGCGGTCGCCGAGCATGCGCTCATCGCCTGCCACGACTGCGATCTGCTGTTCCGCAAGCCCCGGTTGCAGCCGGGGCAGAAAGCGTGTTGTCCGCGTTGCGGCGCGGTCCTGTTCCGGCGCAAGCGGAGCGGGCTGGACCAATCCCTTGCGCTGGCGTTCACCAGCCTAGTCTTGTTCATGCTGGCCAACGCCTATCCCTTGCTGCGGATGAACATCGCCGGGCGGGTACAGGAGGGTTCGTTGCTCACCGGTATCGAAGAGCTTTATTCGCAGGGCTATTGGGAAATCTCCGCGCTGGTGTTCGTCGTCACTTTTCTGGCGCCGTTGGCCAAGCTATTGTGTCTGTTCTATGTGCTGCTGCCCTTGCGCCTGTTCGGCCGGCGGGCGCCGAAAGCGGTTCTGGTGTTTCGCTGGACGGAGTTGTTGTCGCCCTGGGCCATGACGGAGGTTTTCATGCTGGGCATCCTGGTTGCCGTGGTCAAGCTGGCCGATCTGGCTGCCCTCACCCCGGGCATCGCCCTATATTCCTTCGCTTCCCTGATGGTGTCCATGGCGGCGGGCGATGCCATGCTGGACGAGCACGAGGTCTGGGACCGGCTGGAGGCCGCCGGTGACTAACCAGGCGCCCACCGCCGCAAGCGCCGGCTATCTGCTCTGCCACTGCTGCCATCTGCTCAGCCGGCCGCTGCACGGTGCGACCCATCCCCGCTGCCCGCGCTGCGGCGCCGTCCTGCACCGGCGCAAGCCCAACAGTCTGGCGCGCACCTGGGCGCTGACGCTGACCGCCTACATCCTCTATATCCCGGCCAACCTGCTGCCGATCATGACGTTGACGATGTCGGGCCGGGGCGAGCCCGATACCATCATCAGCGGCGTCAAAGAGCTGATCGTGGGGGGCATGTGGCCGCTGGCCCTCCTGGTGTTCTTCGCCAGCATCACCGTGCCCGTGCTCAAGCTGCTGGTGCTGACTTTTCTGCTGCTGTCGGTCCAGTTGGGCTCGCATTGGCGCCCATGGGAGCGCACCGTGCTTTACCGGCTGACCGAATCGGTCGGGCGCTGGTCCATGATCGACATTTTCGTCATCACGATCCTGGTGGCCGTGGTCGAGCTGGGGGCCTTGGCGACCATCGAGGCCGGCCCCGGCGCCGTGGCCTTCGGCGGCGTGGTCGTGGTCACCATGTTCGCGGCGATGAGTTTCGATCCCCGTTTGATCTGGGATCGCATGGCGCCGAAAGAAGGCGAGGTTCCTTCCCATTCCCGCCCCGAGGGGGCTTACAGGATGCAGCGATGAACGAATCTCCAAAGGAAGGCGCAGGCGACGCTCCGGCGTACGAAGCCTGGGAGGCGGAGGTCAAATCCTCCCGCGGCCTGCCCCTGGTCTGGCTGATTCCCCTGGTGGCGCTGGCCATCGGCATCTGGCTGGCCTACAAGACCCTGAGCGAGCAGGGGCCGACCATCACCCTGCTGTTCAAGGAAGCGCCCGGCCTTGAGGCGGGAAAAAGCAAGGTCAAGTTCAAGGACGTGGAAATCGGCACGGTCGAGTCCATCGTGCTGAACGAGGACCTGACCGGGGTGATCGTCACCGCCAAGATGGAAAAGCACGTCGCCACCCACCTCGGCGAAAACACCGCCTTCTGGGTGGTGAAGCCGGAACTCGGCCTGGGCGGCGTCTCCGGGTTGGACACGTTGATGGCCGGGAATTACATCGCCGTCGAATTCGGCGGCGGCAAGGTGGTCCGCAAGTTCATCGGCCTCGACCAGCCGCCCCGGATCAAGGCGGATACGCCGGGCCGCACTTTCTTCCTGGCTGCGGACAGCGCGGGCCCCTTGAAGTACGGCACGCCGATCTATTTCCGCGACATCGAGGTCGGACAGGTGGTCAACGTCGGGCTGGCCGAGGACAACCAGAGCGTCCAGGTCGAAGTCTTCATCGATGCGCCCTATCACCGCCTGGTGCACAACAGCACCCGCTTCTGGCAGGTCAGCGGTATCGATCTGTCCATGAGCGCTCAGGGCGTCAATCTGAAAGTCGGCTCGATCATGTCCCTGCTCCAGGGCGGCATCACCTTCGAAACGCCGACGCTCAACGATCCGAAGGGGCAGCCCAGCGAGCCCAATACGCATTTCAGACTGCACAAGGATTTCGCCAGCATCGCGGAAGGGACCTACACGCTGCGCCAGCCCTACCTGCTGTTCTTCGACGACTCCGTGAGAGGGCTGAACGTGGGGGCGCCGGTGGAACTCAAGGGCATCCGGGTCGGCACGGTGACCGAGCTGAAGCTTGCGCTCGATTTCGGCGCACACAAGATCAGGATTCCCGTGGTCATCGAGATCGACCCGGAACGCCTGATTCCCTACGGGGCGGACGATGTCATCAAACGTGCAAGGGAAGAATTCAAAGCGGCGATCGAGGCAGGCCGCCGTCCCTTCATGGAAAAACTGGTGGAGCGCGGCCTTCGTGCCCGGCTCAAGACAGGCAACCTCCTGACCGGACAGCTTTATGTCGACCTCGATTTCTACCCGGAAAGCCCGCCGAAAAGCCTGGATTACAGCGGCCAGCACCCCGAGCTGCCGACCCTGCCCTCGGTGGCGGACGAACTGCAACGGAACGTCACCGAGATCGTGGCGAACTTGAAAAAGCTGCCACTGGACAAGATCGGCCAGGAACTGCTCGGCACCGTCCAGGGCAGCAATCGCCTGCTCAATTCGTCGGAACTCAAGGAGGCCGTCGGCTCCATGAATGCCGCCCTGAAGGACCTGCGCCATCTGGCCCAGACCGCGGACCGGGAAATCGTCACCCTCACCTCCGCCACGGAGAAGAGCCTGAGCTCGACGGCCAAGGTGCTGGAGCAGCTCGAACCGGGATCGGCGATGGCGGTGGACATCAGCAATGCGCTGGAAGAACTCGCCGCCTCCGCCCGTTCCATCCGCGCCCTGACCGATTATCTCGAACGCCATCCGGAAGCCCTGCTGCACGGCAAGGGCGGCTCGGGAGGCAAGCCATGAGGGAACCCGTGATGCGATCGACTTTTCTGGCGGCAAGCCTCGCCGCGCTGCTCCTCGGCGGCTGCGGCACCAGCCCCGACACCCGCTTCTACGTGCTGTCCGCCGCCCAGGAACCGGCCCGTCCGCCTGTGGAGCGGGAGATCGCCGTGGGTGTCGGGCCGGTCGAGCTGCCGGAGTATCTGGACCGCCCGCAGATCGTGACGCGGAGCGGCCAGAACGAGCTCCGGCTCGCCGAGTTCGACAAATGGGCGGAATCGCTCAAGGACAGCGTGACCCAGGTGCTCGCGGAAAACCTCGCCGGCTACCTTCCGAGCCGGAAAGTGGTGACCTATCCCTGGAAGCGTTCGGCGCAAGTCGACTATCAGCTCGTGGTGAAGGTGATCCGCTTCGAAGGAGCCGGCGGCGAGAGTGTGCTGAACGTGCGCTGGTCGGTGTCCAGCGGCGACGGCAAGACCGAGCTGCTGGTCCGCGAATCCCGCTACGCCGAGCCTGCCGCCGGTGCGGACTACGGTGCGACCGTGGCCGCCATGAGCCGGGCGCTGGCCCGGTTCAGCCGGGATGCGGCCGAAGCGGTAAGGGGGTTGAGCCGAGGCTGATCACGCACGCCGGACCCGGCCGGGTCCGGCTAAAGGGTGACCCTTTGGTTCCTCTGAACCGCGCTACGCGTAGTGCGTCCACATCCTCAGGACGCGAACGGTTTTCTCCTTCTGAAAGACTTCGTACACCAAACGGTGCTGGATGTTGATGCGGCGGGAGTAGGCGCCGGCGAGATCGCCGACCAGCTTTTCGAACGGCGGCGGATTCTGGAAAGGGTCTTGGGCGAGGATCGCAAGCAGTTCCTGGGTCTTGGGCTTCAGGCCGCTTGCGGCAATCTTCTTCGCATCCTTTATCGCTTGCTTGGCATAGACCACCCGCCAACTCACCACTCAAGCTCGCTGGCGCTCTGATCAAGTGGCTCGGCCATGCCGACCTTGATGGATTCGCGCATGCCAGGCACGGCGAGCAGATACAAGGTCTCCTGAATGGCGTTCCAGTCCTCCGCGGAGATGAGCACGGCGCTGTTGCGCTTTCCGGAAATGACGATCGGCTCGTGCGACTCCGCTGCCTGGTCGATCAGGCGATACAGATTGGCGCGTGCTTCGCTGGCGGTAAGCGTGTTCATTTCCGGCTCCTTCAAGAATGCGAGAATGGTACGCTAACACGTACGCGTGTCAATGGGCCATGCAAATGCCCCAAGAGGCCCGACGTCCATGACAAGCGGCATCCGAAAACCACAGGGTCAGTTTTTGCCATGCCGCACGCTAGCCCGGATATTTGACCGGAATGAGTATTGGTGGCGGAACCCGATGGAGCCGGTTCCGCCCTACGCGAGCTGAAAAAGAAATCTGAGGCAAAAGGAAAGACCTGATCCTGTGGTTTCCGAGCGCGATCCCATCAGTAACCGGATTGGGCACCCAACGGACCTTCACTTCCCCTGAGAACGGAACCAATGTTGTCTGACCCCGTTTTCACGATGTGCAGCGGTCGGTGTCCAGCGGCGACGGCAAGACGGAGCTCCTGGTCCGCGAATCCCGCTACGCCGAGCCTGCCGCCGGTGCGGACTACAGTGCGACCGTGGCCGCCATGAGCCGGGCGTTGGCCCTGTTCAGCCGGGATGCGGCCGAAGCGGTAAGGGGGCTGAGCCGAGGCTGATCACGCACGCCGGACCCGGCCGGGTCCGGACCCACGCCTAGGAGACGCGCCGCCTGGCAGCGGTGCGCCTCCCGATTCCTCGGACTTACCTGAAGGAAGCTTCGAGGATTTTCTGTTTCTGGAACACCGTCGGGTTTCCTTTCGCGTCGGTGCCCAGGTCGGCGTCGTCGAAGGCGAACATGTAGAAGTTGTTCGGATTGGCGACGCCGTTGGGGTGGTTGGAGTCGGTGATGCGGGGCAGGAAATCGTTGTCGTTGGTGACGAACAGCGTATGCCGCTTCCGGCCGTCGATCGTGATATCCGGGCCGAACGCGATGCCTTCGAGCTTGGATGGGACGTCGTAGGCGCTGATGCCGGCGTTGACCAGGGCCGCCTTGACGTCCAGGAACAGGGTCTTGGGGACCGCGTAGGCGGACAGGTCGCCGCTTATCCCGCTCACCTCGGCGGCGCCGGCGAGGTCGATCTTGAACAGCTTCTTGACCTTGGCTGCGCTGTTGTCGCCCAGTCCCTTGCCGTCGCGTTCGTCCACCAGGAATTCGTGATCGTTGATCGCGAGGATTTCGCTGACGCCCGAGCCTTCCGTCAGCAGGTAAGCGTATTCGTGGGTCATGCCGGTCGCGATGCTGATGGTGACGATGCGGACGCTGTTCTTCTTGTCCTGAATCAGGTTGGTCTGCATGATGCCCACCAGGGTCTTGCCGTCCGGCGTGATGGCCAGGCCTTCCATCCCCTTGTTGGCGATGCGGCCGACGGTGTTGGCCGCGATTTCGTCATTCCCTTTCGGACTCAGAGCGGTGGCGGCGAAGTGGTCCGGCAGCGTGAACGACTTGATCCGCTTGCCGCTGAAACGGTCGAACTGGTAGACGTATGGGCCGTATTCGTCGGAGACGAACACGCTGCGGCCGTCATTGGAGAGGCGGATGCCTTCCGGGTCCAGCCTGCCGTTGTCGGGGTCGGTCGAAGGTGCGCCGGCGTCGAAATTGTCCGAACGGCCGCTGAAATAGAAGCTGCGCCTGCCATTCAAGGCCGGTGCGCCGCTGCCGAGGGTATGGCTTTCGTCGGTGCCGAGGGCCCCGGTTCCATAGACGAGCGGCGTGGCGCTGTAGAAGAGGGTGGTCGTAAGGAGTGTCGGTCTCAGGGTGAAGGGGAGGCCCGAGTCCCCGCTGTTGCGCTTGAGCTGGAAATCGAAGGTCTGGAAACGGGGGATGTAGGAGGCGGTATCGTCCACCAGCGGGTTATAGGGGGTGGCGTTCGGGCCGCGGTCGGGCAGCGCGAGGAACATGGAGCCGCCGGCCCAGGCCAAGCCGGAGCCGAGGCCGCCGAGGATGTTCCCGCTGACGCCGTTTTCGAGAGGAGCGTGGGTTCTGGCGGCCCGGTCGGAGGACGCCGGATCGGCGGTGCCGATCGCGAGGAGATCCACGCCGGCGTGGCAGGCGCTCGCGGCGAACAGGGCTGCGGCAAGGGTCGACAACTGCGTTTTCTTGGTCATGGGATGGTCACCTTGGGTGGATGGGACCAGGGAAACTAGCAGCCGACTGTTACATGACGATTGCGGGAGGATGAAAAATGCTTTCTCGCAGCGACAACATTGCGACGTGCGTCATTCCACCTGCGCGAATGCATCCGAAAGCTCGACGTAATGCGGTTTGCCGAGAATCTCTTTGGCGTATTCGATGGCCAGGATGGATTCCATGTCGTTCCGGCTCAGCGTATCGAGGTAGCGCCCGTCGCGGAACAGTGCCTGCACGTCGCCGTCGGCGAGCAGCCCCACTTCCTCGCAGCGTTTCCGTAAACCGTCGAGATAGTCCTGGGCGATACGTTTCAGGCGGGGCTGCGGCAGGCGCGATATTTCCCGGAAACCCCGGGCCAGCGCCGCGGTGTCGTCGGTGCGGGGATGCTCGGCGATCCGCTTGAATGTCTCCCCGAAGCGCCGGAGGCCGCTGAAAATGTGGCCGCTGTTGACCACGTTGAGGTTGGCCCAGCCGGCGCGAATCCATTTCAACACGCCGAAGCGCGTTTTCGGTGCGGGCTGGTCGGTTTCGAGGTAGAACGCCACTGACTGGGAATCGTACATATAGGTGCTGGCCCAGCCGAGCCCCATGCGGTTGAGCCCGGTCTGGTCGGTGTAGAGGTAGTCCCAGTTGTCGTCCGGGCCGACGATGATGCCTTTGCGCCCGACCCGTGATTCGCCGGTCTGGCTCGACAGGCTGACCAGGAGCCTGCGTCCGTGCACTCGGGTCAGGATGAGCGTGCGGTACAGATCGTACTCGTAATAGGCGCCGGAGTGCTGGTCGGGCGAGTTGACCAGATGCTCCATGCCGGTGACGACGACCAGCCTGTCCGGATCGGCCGGTTCGGCCCAGAGTTCCGGCAGCTTTTGGCCGGGCGCGTCGACGGCGGTCCAGCGTTCGGTGCGTACGGTGGACGGTGCGGTGAACACCGAAGGGATGTCGTTGCTGTAGGTGAGCCGGAGCAGGTGGTCCAGGCTGCGCCGGATGTCCGATTGGTAGTAGGCGGAGGCGGCGCCGTCGCGTTCCCCGGCGCGGTAGAGCCTGGCTTCGTCTTTCGGGCTTTCCACGAAATCGAGGAGCCGGCCGATGCGGGTGGCGTCGAACCGGTGGGGATCGAGCCGGTTCTTGCCGACGAAGCCCAGCAGATAGTTCAGTTCTGCGTCGAGGATGTCCGGTAGTGCGGTTTCGCGTAACGCATCTCCCGCGTGTGCCGTCAGCGGCAGTAGCAAGAGGAAGGTCAGGAGGAGGGGGCCTCGCCCCTGTTGGAACAGGGTGTGATACAAGTCTGTCAGGTCAGGGGGGGGTTGATGTATGCCGATTCTAACCGTCCTCCGTTTGGTCTGCCACGAAGCCGGGCTACGCCATCCGGTTGACCCCCGCCCCGAGCCGGCTACAATGCCCGCGCCATGATCGCATCCCAAGAGCACATCTTCCGGGCCGAGGACGAATCCCAGCCACTCACGCGCAACCTGCTGCGGGGACTGCCGGAGCTGCGCGAGATTCTGCTGCTGGTCGAGCATCTGAAGGAGTTCCCCGAACTGGGCCGGGTCGAGACCCTGGCGCGGCTGCGGCATGATGAGGAAACCTTCCCGTTGCTTGCGATAAGCTTCGGGCCGGCCGATCCGACCACGCCGGTGCTGGCGCTGTTCGGCGGCGTGCATGGCCTGGAGCGCATCGGCACCCGCGTGGTGATCGCCTATCTGCGCACCATCCTCGAACTCGCCCGCTGGGACGAGGTGACCCGGGAGATGCTGCGGAAGACCCGGCTGCTGATGGTTCCGCTGGTGAATCCGGTCGGCATGTATCTCAAACGTCGTTCCAACGGCGCGTTCGTGGACCTCATGCGCAACGCGCCGGTGCAGGCGGAGGGCCTTTCGCCCTGGCATCTGTTCGCGGGGCAAAGGCTTTCGCCGAGCCTGCCGTGGTACCAGGGGGCGGCGGATGAACCGATGCAGACCGAGGCGCAGGCGCTGTGCGATTTCGTCCGGCGGGAAATCTTTCCGGCGCGCATCGCCCTGAGCGTGGACGTTCATTCCGGCTACGGCCGGGTCGATCGGCTCTGGTTTCCGTACGCCCGGACCCGGGAGCCGTTCCCGAATCTGCCGGAAGCGGTGGCGCTCAAGCATCTCCTCGACCGCACCCATCCCAATCACATCTACTGCATGGAACCGCAATCGCGCCAATACCTCGCGCACGGCGATCTTTGGGACTACCTGTACGATTGCTACCGTGTGGAACAGCCTGCCGGGCGGTTCATCCCGTTCACGCTGGAACTGGGGTCCTGGGCCTGGATCAGGAAGAACTGGAGCCAGATGTTTTCGATCCTCGGCGTGTTCAATCCCCGGATGCCGCACCGGGTGCGGCGCACCTTGCGCCGCCACCTGTTCCTGTTCGACCTGCTCTACCGTGCCGTGCGTTCGCCGGAACCGTGGACCGGGCTGGACGACGGGGAGCGCCATCGGCTGACGCAGCAGGGCCTGGACTACTGGTATGTCTGACGGGACCGGCCCGTCGGAATGGGTGTTCATCCGCGGGCTGGTCCGGGAAAGCGCGCATTGGGACGAATTTCCGCAAACGTTCGCCCGCGCCGTGCCGGGAGCCCGTGTCCGTGCCATTGACTTGCCCGGCAACGGCCGGCACTGGCGTCTCGACAGCCCGCTTTCCATCCGGGGGATGATGGAGTTCGCCCGCGCCGAACTCGGAACGGAGGCCGGCGTGCCGCGCTATCTTCTTGCCCTGTCCCTCGGAGCGATGGTCGCCCTCGAATGGATCGCGCGCCATCCCCAGGACATTGCCGGTGCCGTCCTGATCAACACCAGCCTGAGCAGCTTGAGCCCGCTGCACCGCCGCCTGAGCTGGCGCGCCTGGCCGGAGGTTGTCGGCGCCCTGCTGACCACCGACATCGCCGACAGGGAGCGGGCGATACTTCGCCTCACCAGCCGCTTTGCCGCGGACGATCCGTCCCGCGTCCAGGCGCGCGTCGACGCTTACCGGGAGCATCCGATCCGGCGGGCCAACGTATTCCGGCAGCTCTGGGCCGCGGCCCGCTACCGCCCGCCCGCGGATGCCCCCGCCATCCCCGTGCTTTTGCTTGGCAGCCGGGGCGACCGGCTGGTCAGCCCGGAGTGTTCCGAAGCCATTGCGCGGTATTGGGGGTTGCCCCTGAACATGCACCCGGCAGCGGGGCACGACCTGCCGCTGGACGATCCTGCCTGGACGATCGAGGCCGTTCTGGCGTGGTTGGCGACCCTGTGTGAAGGGCGGTCGGCAGTCTGCCCGGCGGAATCGCGTAGGGAGACGTAGGTACCGCCAGCTTCCGACGCCGGGGCGCATTTTTTCCTGGCGACGGGGGGCGCAGCCACGAAAGGTTCACGCCGATGTCGATCGCTCTCGAGCCGGGCCCGAGCCCGAACTGGAAGAGCGTTCGCTCTACGGGCACCGTCAGGCGACCGGCGACCATCCGATCGGGGTGTGAGCTCGCGCCCATTCGGCGTAGGCTATGTCGGTGGCCGTTCCTGCGTGGTCGGCAAACGGCCAGGTTTCGGTTACCGTTTGGCGAGGCGGGAGGAACGCGGTGCACACACATGGCAATCGGGAGATGTACGATCTGGCCGGACGTCTGGGCGAGCTGCTGGGGGGCGAAGGCCGCCGTCTGGTCACGGCCGAGTCCTGCACCGGCGGCTGGATCGCCCAGTGCGTAACGTCCGTCCCCGGCAGTTCGGGCTGGTTCGACCGCGGCTTCGTGACCTACAGCAATGAATCCAAGCAGGAACTGCTCGGTGTGCCGCCCGATGTCATCGCCCGGTATGGCGCGGTGAGCGCAGAGACGGTGGCGGCCATGGCCGGCGGGGCGCTGGCGCACAGCCGGGCCGACTGCGCGGTGGCGGTCAGCGGCATCGCCGGCCCCGAAGGCGGCAGCCCGGACAAGCCGGTGGGGACCGTCTGGCTAGCCTGGCAGCTGAAGGGGGCGATGGCCGTCACCCGCCGATTCCGGTTCGATGGCGACCGGCAGGCGGTGCGGCGGCAGGCGGTGATCGCGGCGTTGGAAGGGCTGATCGATGTCTGTTCAGGCACCGATTGAACCGCCCTCCCTGCGCCTGTTCTTCGCGCTCTGGCCGGACGAGGAGGTTCGCGAGACCTTGGGCAAATTGCTCCGGTCATTGCGCCGGACGGTCCGGGGGCGCTGGGTGGAGCCGGACAAGCTCCATCTCACCCTGGCGTTTCTGGGGGCGGTGCCGCCCGGACGCCTGCCGGAGCTGGCCGCGATGGTCGAGTGTTTGGACCCGCCGCGGTTCGATCTGGTGCTGGACCGGCTGGAATGCTGGCGGCACAACCGGGTACTGTGCCTGGGAGCGAGCCAGATGCCTCCGCTCATGCTCGAACTGGTCCGTGTCCTGAATTCGAACCTGCGCGATGCGGGCTTTCCAATCGAGCAGCGCCCCTTCCGCGCGCATTTGACGCTGGCCCGCAAAGCCGACGCAGCCTGGTCCACCATGCCTTTGAAAAGACCCGTGACCTGGCCCGTGGAGTGCGTCACCCTCGTCGAGTCACGCCTTTCCAGTGCCGGTCCGGCCTATGTCGTACTCGCCGAAAAGCGGCTCCGGACTATGCCCGAAATGGTCGCTATGAAATAATGCTTCTTTCCACTTTCGACGCAGTAACCCGGATGGACGAGAACAAACGCAAGGCCTTGGGTGCCGCTCTCTCCCAGATCGAGAAACAGTTCGGCAAGGGATCGGTGATGCGCATGGGCGATGTCGCGGCGGTCCGGGACATCGATGTGGTGTCCACCGGCTCGCTGGCGCTGGACATCGCGCTGGGCTGCGGCGGTTTGCCGCGCGGCCGCATCATCGAGATTTACGGCCCTGAATCCTCGGGCAAGACCACGCTGACCCTGGAGGTCATCGCCCAGGCGCAAAAGACCGGCGGCGTGGCGGCCTTCGTGGACGCCGAGCATGCCCTGGACCCGGTCTACGCCGAAAAGATCGGGGTGAACCTCGACGATCTGCTGGTCTCCCAGCCCGACACCGGCGAGCAGGCGCTGGAGATCGCCGACATGCTGGTGCGTTCCGGCGGCGTGGACGTGGTGGTGATCGACTCGGTGGCGGCGCTGACGCCCAAGGCCGAACTCGAAGGCGAGATGGGCGATTCCCACATGGGCCTGCAGGCCCGGCTGATGTCGCAGGCGTTGCGCAAGCTGACCGCCAACATCAAGCGCTCCAATACGCTGGTGATCTTCATCAACCAGATCCGCATGAAGATCGGCGTGATGTTCGGCAATCCGGAGACCACCACCGGAGGCAACGCGCTCAAGTTCTACGCCTCCGTGCGGCTGGACATCCGCCGTTCCGGCGCGATCAAGAACGGCGACGAGGTGATCGGGAACGAGACCCGCGTCAAAGTGGTCAAGAACAAGGTGGCCCCGCCGTTCCGCACCGCCGATTTCGAGATTCTGTACGGCGAGGGTATCTCGCGCGAGGGCGAGCTGATCGATCTCGGCGTGAACCACGACATCGTGCAGAAATCCGGTTCGTGGTACAGCCATGGTGGCGACCGCATCGGCCAGGGCAAGGACAACGTCCGGATCTATCTCAAGGAGCATCCCGAGGTCGCCGCCGCCATCGAGGCTGCCATTCGGGAAAAGGCGCTGGCGGGGCTCAAGCATGCGGCGCCTCCGGAGCGCGCCGCGGCGGAAGAGAGTGAGTTCTGAACGAAACCGACGACACGCTGGAAGCCGCGCGGGCAGTTTGCCTGCGACTGCTGGCGCGGCGCGAGCACAGCCGGCTGGAGCTCGGGCGCAAGCTCGCCGCCCGTGGTTTTGAACCCCCGACGATAGAAACCATTCTGGCGGAATGCTCGGCGCAAGGATGGCAGAGCGACGAGCGCTTCGCCGAGAGCCTGGTCCGCGCCCGGAAGGCGCGGGGATTCGGTGTCAACAGGATCCGGCAGGAACTGCGTCTGCATGGTGTCGATGCCGGGCTGGCGGACGCGCAAGACTGGATGAACGACATGGACCGTGTCTACACGAAAAAATATCGCGGAAAGCCCCCGATGACCACGCCTCGAGAGCGCGCGTCAAGGGCGAGATTTCTCGCGCAACGCGGTTTCACGCCTTCCCAGATTCAGGATTTTTTCAAGCGTCTGGGATCGGCCGGCGAATACCCGGACAACGATTGAAGACTTTGGTAAACCAAGCATGACCAGTGCGGAATTACGCGCCCGATTCCTGAAATTTTTCCAAGACCGCGGCCACAGCATCGTTGCCTCCAGCCCCCTGGTGCCGGCCAACGATCCCACCCTGCTGTTCACCAACGCCGGCATGGTGCAATTCAAGGACGTGTTCCTCGGCCGCGAGCAACGCCCCTATGTGCGCGCCGCGACGGCGCAGCGTTGCGTGCGCGCCGGCGGCAAGCACAACGACCTGGAGAACGTCGGCTACACCGCCCGCCATCACACCTTCTTCGAGATGCTGGGCAATTTCAGCTTCGGCGATTACTTCAAGCGCGAGGCGATCGGCTACGCCTGGGAGTTCCTCACCGAGGTGCTCATGCTGCCGCCCGAGCGGCTGTGGGTCACGGTGTACGCCGAGGACAAGGAAGCGGAACGGATCTGGCTGGACGAGGTCGGCGTCGACCCGGGGCGTCTCACCCGCATCGCCACGTCCGACAATTTCTGGTCCATGGGCGACACCGGCCCGTGCGGCCCGTGCAGCGAGATCTTCTACGACCACGGTCCCTCCATCGCCGGCGGGCCTCCCGGAACGCCGGAAGAAGACGGCGACCGCTACGTCGAAATCTGGAACCTGGTGTTCATGCAGTACGACCGCGCGGCCGACGGCACGCTGACGCCGTTGCCCAAGCCCTCGGTGGATACCGGCATGGGGCTGGAGCGGCTCGCCGCGGTGATGCAGCGCGTGCATAGCAACTACGACATCGACCTGTTCCGGAACCTGGTCAAGGCGGCGGCCGAGTTGGCCGGCACGGCCGACCTTGCCCAAAGTTCGCTGCGGGTGATCGCCGATCACATCCGTTCCTGCGCCTTCCTGGTCACCGACGGCGTGCTGCCGTCGAATGAAGGGCGCGGTTACGTGCTGCGCCGGATCATCCGCCGGGCGATCCGCCACGGCTACAAGCTCGGCATCCGCGAGCCGTTCTTCCACAAGCTGGTCGGACCGTTGTGCGCCGAAATGGGCCAGGCCTATCCCGAGTTGGTCGCATCCCGCCAGCGGGTCGAACAGGTGCTCCATAAGGAAGAGGAGCGCTTCGCCGAGACCCTGGAACAGGGCATGAAGATTCTCGACGTCGCGATGCGCGATCTGCCGGAACGAGTGATTCCGGGCGAAACCGCGTTCCAGCTCTACGACACTTATGGCTTCCCGGTCGACCTGACCGCGGACGTGGCGCGTGAGCATGGTCTGCAGGTCGACATGGCCGGGTTCGAGCTGGCGATGGAGGCCCAGCGGGAGCGGGCGCGGGCGGCCAGCCATTTCAGCGTGGATTACTCCCAGGAGGTCCATCTCGATGTGGCGTGTGAATTCACCGGCTACCGGAACACCGTCGAGGACACTCGGATCGTGGCGCTGCTGCGCGATGGTCAGGCGGTGGACCGGCTGGAGGCCGGCGAGGACGGCGTGGTGGTACTGGAGAGGACGCCGTTCTATGCCGAAGCCGGCGGCCAGGTGGGGGATCGCGGGGTGATCCGCAGCGATTCGGCAGTGTTCGAGGTGACCGATACCCGCAAGCAGGGCGGCGAGTTGATCCTGCACCGGGGGAAACTGCGCGAAGGCGTGCTGCGCCGGGATGCCGCCTGCCGGGCGGAAGTGGAGGAAGCGCTGCGCCATGCCACCGCCCTGAACCATTCCGCTACGCATCTGCTGCATGCCGCGCTGCGCCGTGTGCTCGGGGAGCATGTGGCGCAGAAGGGCTCCCTGGTCAACCCCGAGCGTCTGCGTTTCGACTTTTCTCACTTCGAGCCCATCAGCCCCGCTCAACTTAGCGAAATCGAGCGCCTGGTCAACCGGGAGATTCGCCGTAATGCCGAGGTCACCGCCGATGTCATGGCCAAGGAGGACGCGATGAAGCTCGGCGCAATGGCCTTGTTCGGCGAAAAATACGGCGACGAGGTGCGGGTGCTGCGGATCGGTGAGTTTTCCACCGAGCTGTGTGGCGGCATCCATGCCCGCCGCGCCGGCGACATCGGCCTGTTCAAGATCGTGAGCGAAACCGGCGTCGCCGCCGGCGTGCGCCGTATCGAAGCCGTCACCGGGGCGGCGGCCGTGGAAGCGGTCGAGGCGACGGAGCGCCTGCTGCAAAGGCTGGCCGACCGCATGAAAGTGGGGCGCGAGATGCTGGAAGAGCGGATCGAGCAGATGTTCGAGAAGAACCGCGCTCTGGAGAAGGAGTTGGAGCGGCTGAAGGCCAAGGCGGCCGGCGCGGCCGGCGCCGACTTGGTGTCCCGTGCGGTCGACATCGCGGGCATCAAGGTGCTGGCCGCACGGGTCGACGATGCCGATGCCAAGGCCTTGCGCGATCTGATGGACCAGCTCAAGGACAAGTTGGGCAGCGCCGCCATCGTGCTGGCGGCGGTCGAAGGCGACAAAGTCGGCCTCATCGCCGGTGTGACCAAGGATCAGACCGGCCGCATCCGCGCCGGCGATCTGGTCAACGCCGTGGCGACCCGCGTCGGCGGCAAGGGTGGCGGTCGTCCCGACCTGGCCCAGGCCGGCGGCAACCGGCCGGAAGGGCTGCAGGCGGCGCTGGACGAGGTGCCGGACTGGGTGCGGCGGGCGCTGGGTGTCTAGCTTCTTCAGGATCCAAACGCAACAGAAATCGATCATGGCTTTATTTGTACACAAGTACGGCGGCACGTCGGTCGGCTCGCCGGAACGCATCAAGAACGTGGCGAGGAACGTCATCCAGGCGCGCAGCCGGGGCGACGACATCATCGTCGTGGTGTCGGCGATGAGCGGCGAAACCAACCGGCTGGTAGCGCTGGCGCACGAAATGCAGGAAAGGCCCAGCACCCGGGAAATGGACGTTCTATTGTCCACCGGGGAGCAGGTCACGATCGCGCTGCTGAGCATGGCGCTGGAGGCGGAGGGTTGCCCGGCCTGTTCCTACACCGGCGGGCAGGTGCGGATCCTCACCGACGACGCCCACACCAAGGCGCGCATTCTCGACATCGATACCGACCGCATCCGCGGCGATCTCGCCGCGGGGCGGGTCGTGGTGGTGGCGGGTTTTCAGGGGACCACCGAGGCCGGCGACATCACGACGCTGGGTCGGGGAGGGTCCGACACCACCGCGGTTGCCCTCGCCGCAGCCCTCAAGGCGGACGAATGCCTGATTTATACCGATGTGGACGGCGTCTACACGACCGATCCGCGGATCGAACCGAAGGCGCGCCGGCTGGACCGCATTACCTTCGAGGAAATGCTCGAAATGGCAAGCTTGGGGTCCAAGGTGCTGCAGATTCGTTCGGTCGAGTTTGCCGGCAAGTACAATGTCCCCTTGAGGGTTTTGTCCAGTTTCGCGGCCGGTCCCGGAACATTGATTACTTACGAGGAAGCAAGTGTGGAAAAACCTTTGATCTCCGGTATCGCCTTCAATCGCGACGAAGCGAAACTGACCATCAAGGGCGTGCCGGACAAGCCGGGCGTGGCTTACCAGATTCTGGGGCCGGTGGCCCGTGCCAATATCGAGGTGGACATGATCGTCCAGAACATCGCGGAAGATGGAACCACGGATTTCACGTTCACGGTGCATCGCAACGATTACCGCAAGGCACTGGATATCCTTGAGGCGACTTGCATGGCCCTGGGCGCGCGCGAAGTGGCCGGCGACGACAAGATCGTGAAAGTTTCGCTGGTGGGCGTGGGGATGCGCTCGCATGCCGGCATCGCCGCTCAGATGTTCGAGGCGCTGGCGCGAGAAGGCATCAACATCCGGATGATCTCGACCTCCGAAATCAAAATCTCCATCGTGGTGGACGAAAAGTACCTCGAACTTGCGGTACGGACCCTGCACGAGGCCTTCAATCTCGACCGCGAGCCGGATGCGGTGTGAGCGGAATCAGCCTGAACCTTTATCCTTTGGCCGAAAACTGCTAACATGGCCCATCTGGTAGATTGATCGCGCCTGATCGGTGGGGGTTGGCAACGTGGCTGCTACGGCTCGTGTCAACTTGGTGTGGGCAATGGACAAAGGAAGGGTTTATGCTGATTTTGACTCGTAGAGTGGGTGAAACCCTGATGATAGGTGATGATGTGACCGTCACTGTTTTGGGTGTAAAGGGAAATCAAGTGCGCATCGGAGTCAATGCGCCCAAGGATGTGTCCGTTCATCGCGAAGAGATTTACGAAAGAATCAAGAAAGAGCAGCAGGCGGGTCCTGAGCACGACAGCGATTGATTCCTTCCCCCGTATTCCTGGAGAGATGGCCGAGAGGCTGAAGGCGCTCCCCTGCTAAGGGAGTATGCGGTCAAAAGCTGCATCGAGGGTTCGAATCCCTCTCTCTCCGCCATTTCAGGATAAGCCCGGTACCGGAAGGTTTCCGGGCTTTTCGCTTTGCGCCCCTCATTTTTTCCATCCGGTCAAGATGCTGGGGCTTCACAATTTTTCAGGATCGCATACAATACCCGCTTTTCTCCGTACGGTTTGACTAGAGGCAAAGGCATGGTAAGCATTCGGTTGGCGCGCGGCGGCGCAAAAAAGCGTCCTTTCTATCACGTGGTGGTGGCGGAAAGCCGTAGCAAGCGTGATGGCCGTTATATCGAGCGCGTGGGGTTCTTCAATCCGATTGCACGGGGTCAGGAAGAGCGGCTGCGCCTGGATCAGGGCCGCATCGAGTACTGGATCGGCACCGGCGCCAAGGCTTCGGATCGCGTGGTTTCCCTGATCAAGGAATTCAAGAAGCAGCAACCGGCTTGATGCCGGGACATGTCGGCAGTGATCCGGCCGTCGTGGTGGGCCGGATCGTCGGCGCTTTCGGCGTAAGAGGCTGGGTCAAGGCTTCGTCTTTCACCGATCCGGTCGGTAATGTGATCCGCTATATCCCGTGGACATTGCGGCAGGGCGATACCGAACGGCGGGTCGATGTGCTGGAAGGGCGCGAGCATGGGGGCTGTGTGATCGTGCGCCTGCAAGGTGTGGATACGCGCGAAGCGGCCGAGGCGCTGAAAGGCTTCGAGGTGACCGTGCGCCGCAGCCAATTGCCTCCGCCGGCGCCGGGAGAGTATTACCGCGTCGATCTGATCGGTCTCAAGGTGACGAACCTGAACGGGGTCGAATTCGGCGAGGTCGTCGATGTGATGGAAACCGGCGCCAACGACGTGCTGGTGGTGCGGGGCGAGCGCGAGCGGCTGATACCGTTCGTGCAGGGCGAGTTCGTCAAGTCCGTGAACCTGGCCGAGTCGCGGATGGTGGTCGATTGGGATCCCGAGTTTTGAAAGACCGGGGGCCCGCATGCGTTTCGACATCGTGACCCTGTTCCCGGAGATGATCCGGGATGCGGCGCGGTACGGCGTGACGGGACGGGCGCTCGCCACCGGCAAGGTGTCGCTGGAAGTCTGGAATCCGCGGGATTTCACCAGCGACCGCCATCGCACGGTGGACGACCGGCCTTACGGCGGCGGCCCCGGCATGGTGATGAAGGTGGAGCCCCTGCGGGATGCCATCCACGCGGCCAAGGCTCAGGCCGCGCCGGGCGCGCGGGTCGTTCTCATGAGCCCGCAAGGCAGCAGGCTCGATCAGGCGGCGGTGCGCAGTTTCGCGACGGTGCCGGGTCTGATCCTGGTGGCCGCGCGTTATGAAGGCGTGGACGAGCGCCTGATCGAGACCGAAATCGATGAGGAATGGTCGATCGGCGATTACGTGCTGAGCGGCGGCGAGCTGCCGGCCTTGGTCATGTTCGACGCGGTGGTGCGTCTCCTGCCGGGCGTACTGGGCGATGCGGAATCGGCGGAGCAGGATTCCTACACCGAAGGGTTGCTGGACCATCCGCATTACACCCGTCCGGAGAGTGTGGCGGGGCTGGAAGTTCCCGACGTATTGCAGAGCGGCAACCATGCCGCGATCGGGCGCTGGCGCTTGAAGCAGGCGCTGGGGAAGACGTGGCTCAAGCGGCCGGACTTGCTGGCCTGCCGTGTGATGACGCCGGAGCAGAAAGAACTCCTGGACGAATTCAAGCAGGAATTTGAAACTCAAAAGAACAGAGGTTAGTTTCATGAACATCATTCAACAGCTCGAAACCGAGTGGATGGGCCAGAAGGTCATTCCGGAATTCGGTCCCGGCGACACCGTCGTGGTACAGGTGAAGGTGAAGGAAGGCGCCCGCGAGCGTTTGCAGGCCTTCGAAGGCGTGGTCATCGCCAAGCGTAACCGCGGTTACAACTCCGCTTTCACCGTGCGCAAGGTTTCCCACGGCGAAGGCGTAGAGCGCGTGTTCCAGACCTACAGCCCGCAGGTCGAGGAAATCCAGGTCAAGCGGCGCGGCGACGTGCGGCGTGCGAAGCTGTACTACCTGCGCGATCGCGCAGGCAAGGCGGCTCGCATCAAGGAAAAGATCTGACGGATCGCGGATCGTTCGCACGGGTCGATCGGTCATCGGGAATGAAGGGCGGTTTTTCCGCCCTTTGTTTTTTCACGGGGCGCGGATGAAGGCAGCACTGCCGGGTGCCGACGAAGTCCGCGAGGCCGACCGCTTGATGATCCAGCGCTTCGTCGAGTCGCTTTGGGTGGAAGAAGGCTTGAGCCGCAACACCCTGAAGGCTTATGGGAGCGATCTCAGCCTGTTCGCGGCGTGGTTGGCGAAGAACCGGCGTTCGACGCTGGACGCGCTAACCGGGGAAGACATCGAATCTTATCTAGGCTGGCGGCACCGTCAGAAAGGCACGGGGCGGACTTCGGCGCGCGTGCTTTCCTGCATCCGGCATTTTTGCGCGTACCGGCTGCGGCGCGGTGAAATCGCCAGTGATCCCTGCGCCTTGATCGATGCGCCGAAGCTGGGCCGTTCCCTGCCCAGTACGTTGACGGAGACCGACGTGGAGGCCCTGTTGGCCGCGCCGGACGCCGATACCCCGCTGGGCTTCCGCGACCGGGCGATGCTGGAAATGCTCTATGCCACCGGCTTGCGCGTCACCGAACTGGTCGGCTTGAGTTTCGGCCAGATCAGCCTGCGTCAGGGCGTGGTACGGGTCAGCGGCAAGGGCGACAAGGACCGGCTGGTGCCGGTCGGCGAGGAAGCCCTGGATTGGCTGGAGCGCTATTTGAACAAGGTGCGGCCGGGCATTCTGAAGGGCAGGCAGAGCGATTTCCTGTTCGTCACCGACCGGGGCGGTCCGATGACGCGCCAGGCCTTTTGGTATCTCATCAAACGCTACGCCTTGCAGGCCGGGATTTCCAAGCCCTTGTCGCCACATACCCTGCGCCACGCCTTCGCCACCCATCTGCTGAACCACGGTGCGGATCTCCGGGTCGTGCAGATGCTGCTCGGACACAGCGATCTGTCGACCACGCAGATCTATACCCATGTGGCGCAGGAGCGGCTCAAGGAATTGCATACCCGCTTTCATCCGCGGGGCTGAGGAGGTAGCGAGAAATGTCCAGTATCCATCCCACCGCCTGTATCGCCGAGACGGCCAAACTCGGCGCCGACGTCAGCGTGGGGCCCTTCGCCGTGATCGAAGACCATGTCGAGATCGGCGACGGCTGCCGCGTCGGCGCGCATGCCGTGATTCATTCCTTTGTCCGCATGGGGCGCGGCAACGTGATCCATCCCCACGCCGTCCTGGGCGGTCTGCCCCAGGACCTGGGATTCGACCCCGCTACCGTCACCCATGTCGGTCTCGGCGATGGCAACGTGCTGCGCGAGGGCGTGACCATCAGCCGCGCCACCCAGGCCGGCGGTTCGACCCGGCTGGGATCGAACAACTACCTCATGAACAACACCCATGTCGGCCACGATTGCGTGCTGGGCGACCACAACATCCTGGCCAGCGGCGCCACCCTGGGTGGTCACTGCCGAGTGGACGACCGGGTGTTCTTCGGCGGCGGGGTGATGGTGCATCAGTTCTGCCGGATCGGCAGCCTCGCCATGCTGCAGGGGCTGGCCGGCATCAACAAGGACGTGATCCCCTATACCATGGTCGGTGGCCGCCCCGGCAAGCATTACCGTCTCAACCTGGTCGGCATGCGCCGAGCCGGGATCGACGGTGACCGGCTGAAGGCCGTGTCGGCCGCTTTCCGCCGCCTGCGCGCCCGCGGCACGTTCGACGATCTGCCCGACACACCCGAACTGGCGTATCTCCGCGCCTGGCTCGGCGCAGGCTCCAAGCGCGGAACCCTGGCGTTCTTCGAGCTGGAAGGGCGCGAAGCGGAATAATTCCAAACTATCGGTCTATCCCATGAGTGCTTTGAAATGTGCCGTGATCGGCGTGGGCTATCTCGGCAAGTTCCACGCGGAAAAATATGCCGCCCTGCCGGGCTGCGAACTGGTCGCCGTGGTCGATGCCGATCCTGCCGCTGCGGCCGAGATCGGCGACCGCCTGGGCGTCGAAGGTCTGACCGACTACCGTGCCCTGCTGGGCAAGGTCGATGCGGTCAGCGTCGTGGTGCCGACCAGCCTGCACCATCGTGTCGCCCGCGATTTTCTCGAAGCCGGCGCGCATGTGTTGGTGGAGAAACCCATCACCGTGACCGTGGAGGAGGCCGACGAGCTGATCCGGATCGCGAAGGAAAAGCAGCGCGTGCTGATGGTCGGCCACTTGGAGCGCTTCAACGCCGCCGTGCTGGGGCTGGACCTGGATCATCACAAGCCGCTGTTCATCGAATCGCACCGGCTGGCGCCGTTCAAGCCCCGCGCCAACGACGTCAGTGTGGTGCTGGACCTGATGATCCACGACATCGACATCATCCTCGACATGGTCGACTCCGAGGTCGAGCGGATCGACGCCAAGGGCGTGGCCGTGCTCACCGGCGACATCGACATCGCCAATGCCCGGCTCCAGTTCAAGAGCGGCTGCGTCGCCAACGTCACCGCCAGCCGGGTCAGCCTGAAGGTCGAGCGCAAGATGCGCATGTTCATGCCCAACGCCTACGTCTCGGTCGACTTCCAGAACCGCGTGCTGGCCCGTCACTGGAAGGGCGAGGGCGAGATGTTCCCCGGCGTGCCGGAAATCCTCAGCGAGGAATCGGTGTTCGAGAACGGCGACGCCCTGATGGAAGAAATCCGCCATTTCCTCGATTGCATCCGCGAAAACCGCGAGCCGCTGGTGTCCGGATCGGCCGGCCGCCGCGCCCTGGCGACCGCCACCGAAATCACCCATCTGCTCAAGTGTTGAAGATATTCAGGAGTTTTGCCGCATGATCCCCATGGTTGACCTCAAGACCCAATACGCCCGCCTCAAGCCGGAAATCGACAAGGGCCTGGCGGATGCGCTGGAATCCTGCGCCTTCGTGCTGGGGCCGAACGTGCAGGCCTTCGAGAAGGAGGCCGCCGAATACCTGGGCGTGAAGCATGCCATCGGGGTGGCCTCGGGCACCGACGCCCTGCATCTGGCCCTGCTCGCCGCCGGCATCGGCGAGGGCGACGAGGTCATCACCTCGCCCTTCACCTTCATCGCCACGGCGGAGGCGATCCGCTACGTCGGCGCCAAGCCGGTGTTCGTCGACATCGACGCCAAGACCTTCAATCTCTGCCCCGCGGCTGTCGAAGCCGCGGTGACGGCCAGGACCCGCGCCATCATGCCGGTGCATCTGTTCGGCCAGCCGGCCGACATGCCGAGGCTCCAGGCCGTCGCCGACCGCCATGGGCTGAAGATCGTCGAAGACTGCGCGCAGTCCTTCGGCGCCACCGTCGGTGGCCGCCAGACCGGAAGTATGGGCATCAGCTCCGGCTTCAGTTTCTTCCCCAGCAAGAACCTGGGCTGCTACGGCGACGGCGGCCTGGTGACGACCGATTCCGACGCGGTGGCGGAGCAGGTCAAGATGCTGCGCAACCATGGCTCGAAGGTGCGCTACTACCACGACGTGATCGGCTACAACAGCCGGCTCGACGAGCTGCAGGCCGTGGTGCTGCGGGTCAAGCTCAAATACATCGACGAATTCAACGCCAACCGCCGCCGCGTCGCCCACCTGTATTCGGAACTCATGGCCGGTGTCGCCGAAGTGCCTTACGAGGATGGCATCGGCGTGCACGTCTACCACCAGTACACCCTGCTGAGCGACCGCCGCGACGCCATCCTGGAGGCGCTGCAGAAAGCCGGCATCGGCTGCGCGATCTACTATCCGGTGCCGCTGCACCGGCAGAACGTGTTCGCGCAGGATTATGCCGACGTCAGCCTGCCCGTATGCGAGGCGGTGGCGGCGCGCTGCGTTTCGCTGCCGATCTTCCCGGAACTGGCGGAAGCGGATGTACGCAAGATCGCGGACGTGGTGCGCCAGGCGGTGAATGGCTGAGCGTGCTCCGCTGGTCATGCTGGTCGCCGGGGAAGCCTCCGGCGACCAGCATGCCGCCGCGATGTTCCGCGAACTCCGGCGGCTGATTCCGGAGGTCCGCGGCACCGGCATGGGCGGCCCCGCGATGAGCGAGGCCGGCATCGACATCCGGGTCGACTCCACCGGCCTCGGCGTCATCGGGCTGGCCGAGATCGCCCGCCATTACGGCGAGATCAGCCGCGCGCTCGAGGCCATGAAGGCGCTGGCCCGCGCCGAGCGGCCCGATCTGCTGATCTGCGTCGACTACAAGGAATTCAATTTCCGCCTGGCCCGCGCCGCCAAGGCGGCCGGCATCAAGGTGCTGTTCTACGTCAGCCCGCAGGTCTGGGCTTGGCGTCCGGGCCGGGTCAAGGACTATGGCCGGGCGATCGACCATATGGCCGTGATCTTTCCGTTCGAAGTGCCCTTCTACGAGCGGCATGGCATTCCGGTGACCTATGTCGGTCACCCCCTGGCCGGGAAGATCGCGCCGGTCGCCGATGCGGGGAGGATGCGGCGAGAGCTGGGGATGGGCGAATCCGGTCCCCTGGTCGGTCTGTTGCCCGGCAGCCGGGGCAATGAAATCCGCCGGTTGCTGCCGATGATGCTGCAGACCGCGGCGCGGATCGCCGGTGAGCGGCCGGACGCCCGTTTCGTGCTGATCCAGGCGCCTTCGGTCACCGACGAGCTGCTGGCCGCCGAACTGGAGGCGGCGCCGGTGCCGGTCCGGCTCGTCAAGGACCGCCGACTCGACGTCCTGGGCTGCTGCGACGCCGTCATGACCACCTCGGGCACCGCGACCCTCGAAGTGGCCCTGCTCGGCGTGCCCATGGCCATCGTCTACAAGCTTGCGCCGCTCAGTTACTGGCTCGGCAGGCTGCTGGTGACGATTCCTTTCATCGGCCTGCCGAACATCCTGGCGGGACGCAAGATCGTGCAGGAGTTCATCCAGCGCGAGGCCAACGCCGAAGCGGTCGGCACCGAGGTTCTCCGGATTCTAAATGAACCCGGCTACGCCTTGCGGATCCGGCGCGATCTGGCCGGAGTCCAGCGGACCCTGGGCGAGGGCGGAGGATCCCGGCGTCTGGCCGAACTGGCGGCGGATCTCCTCGGGGCCTCTTCCCGCTAGCGGCCCATTTGTTTCCCGGCGCTTGCGGGGGTATCCTCGCAGGCTATTTTTTCACTCAACCCGAAACGTCCTCATGAGCCGTGCATTCGTCAAGGAAACCGACGGCGAAGAGCTGGACGACGGTGCGCCGGAGCGCCCCGTCAGCCCGCATCCGAACTATGTAACGCCGGCGGGGCTGGCCCAGCTCCAGGCCAAGGTCGCCGAACTGTCGGCCGAGCGGCAGCGCCTGCTGGGCGATGAGTCGGTCGGCGCCAAGCAGCAGCTCCGCCACGTCGAGCGAGAGCTGCGTTATTACGACGAGCGGGTCGTCAGCGCCATCGTGGTCGATCCCCCGACACAGCCCAGCGGTCGGGTCCATTTCGGGGCGACGGTGGATCTGGAGGACGAGGCCGGCCATGTCCTGCGCTATACCATCGTCGGCGAAGACGAGGCGGATGCGGCGCACGGCAAGATCAGCTGGGTGTCCCCTCTGGCCCAGGCGCTGCTGAACGCCGAAGCTGGCGACACGGTCACCTGGAAACGTCCGGCCGGCGACAAGGAACTCCATATTCTCGCCATCCATCCGGCCGGCTAAGGGCTCTTCATGCATCGCCTGCCGCCCTACCGCCTCCGCCGCAGCGCCCGCGCCAAGTACCTGCGGCTGCTGATCCGTCCCGAAGGCATCGAGGTGGTGGCGCCGGACGGCTTGCCCGAATCCACCGTGCTGGCTTTCGTCCGCCAGCACAGCGGCTGGGCCCAGGCGAAGCTGGCGGAGTTGCAGGCGCGGCTGGCGAAGTTGCGGCAGGGTCAAGCCGAGCGCTTTCCGGCCGAAGGCGGCAGCGTGCCGCTGGAGGGGCGGGAAACACCGCTGTTCATCGAGGAAACCGGCGGCAGCCGGATCCGGGTCTCGCTGGAAGATCGAGGCTTGCGCCTCATCCTCCCCCGGGCCTGCGGCGCCGAGCGGGACCGTTACGTGCGCGATGCCCTGTTCGGCTGGATGAAACGGAGGCTGCCGGGTCGGGTCGCGGAATGCGTCCAGCGCCACGGACCGCAGCATGGGCTCTATCCGCGCCAGTTGCGGATCAAGAGCATGCGCACCCGCTGGGGGAGCTGCGGCCCGGCGAACGACGTCAATCTCAATTGGCTGCTGGGGCTGGCGCCGCCTTCGGTCCTGGAGTACGTGGTCGTGCACGAACTCTGCCACATCCGCCACCGCAACCACTCGCGCGATTTCTGGGAACTGGTGTCGGCCCATCTGCCGGACTGGCGGCAGGAGCGCCAGTGGCTCAAGACCCATGGCGGCGGCCTGATCCAGCGCTTCGATCCGGTTTTTCCGTGATGGCTTTTCGTCGGCGCAGTGTTTTGGGGTGGGGAGTGGCCATCGTCCTGTTCTTCGCGGTGCAGGTCTTTCTGAACCGCGACATGGCGTCGGGGCCCGCTCCCGCCATCGAAGGCCGCTTCCTGGACGGTTCCCCGGCATCGCTGGACAGCTTGCGCGGCCGGCCTGCGCTCGTCTACTTCTGGGCAAGCTGGTGCCCCATCTGCGGGACGATGGAGCACAAGATCGAAAGCCTCGCCCGCGACCATGCGGTCGTCACCGTCGCCTACCAGTCCGGGGATGCGGCGGAGGTGGCGCGTCATGTCGCGGAGCGGCACCTGGACTGGCGGGTCGTACCTGATCCGGACGGCATCAACGGCGAGCGTTACGGTATCCGGGGCGTGCCGGCGTTCTTCATCCTCGGGCCGGACGGCACGATCCGTTCCCGCAGCATGGGTTTCACGCCGGAGTGGCTGCTGCGTCTGCGGCTTTGGCTCGCGGCGGGATAAGCGTCTCGGTTCGGCGAAATCGCACTTTCTGTTGGCGCGGGGGGTTGCGAATCCGATGGCTGATCAAGACTATCGAACACCCGAAGGCCAAGCCCGAAAAACCATCGACAAGCTGCTGACCGCCGCCGGCTGGCGCGTCGTCAATGCCGACCATGTCAACCAAGCAGAGGGGCGCTGGCATGAGAAATTCGTCGGGAACGAATTGGGACAGCCGTCGAGCTGGCCCCCGACATCGTGGCGGCGATCCTCGACGACGCGCTGCCGAAACACGTCACGCTGTTTGATCTGGCGGTCGATCCGTCGGCGCTGTGGGATGAGCAACGGGCGCGGGTCGGGCTCTGAGGTGGAAACGCCACCTCAGCTCAACAAGTTCTTGAGATCCTTGAGCATCAGGAACAGGTGATACGGATCGGTCGGGCTGGGCTCGAATTCCCACGATTCGTACCACTGCCGAGCCGCGTCGTCCTTGGCATGGACCAGCAGGCAGCGAATGCCGGCGATGTCGGCGGCCTGTGCGGTACGCAGCAGCGCATCCTTGAGCAAGCCCTGGCCCAGGCCCTTGTTTTTCAGCTTCGCTGCTCTTCGAGTCAGTCGCGGTTTGCTTTGCACCGGACGGTCCAACGCTTCCTGGAAGGCCTGCCACTGGGCCTCGTCCAGCACGAACTGGCGACGGTCCGCCAGCGTCTGCGCGGCCGCCGTCACGCCAGCGTCGAGCAGGAACTCGCTGACGTTCTTGTGGCAGGCGCGTGCGGCTTCTTGCAGCAGCTGCTTGACGGCCATGCTGGCACGAACGTCAATCTGTTTCCTCCGACATCCGATGCTGTAATCCAACCGATCGATTCGTCCGCGCGTAACGCATTGATCTGTATGGGTCTGAGATGCGACCTCTGCGGACTTCCAGCCACTTCGGAAGAGCGAGGTCGGAGCGAGGAATGGCCAGGAGAGAGTGGAATGTGGCCCGGAAGGGGGCGAGAGGCTGACTGGCGAAGTCCGCAGGCTTCCGCAGGAACCCCCAACAGCACGCGGGAACGGGCGCGATCAGGCAAGACGCGCGCAGCGACGGCCCGAAGGGCGAGCGCCATGGATGGCGCGAATAAAAAACCCCAACCGGGAACGGTCGGGGTTTCAATATTGGTGGCAGACGGTTGACCATGTGCCGACCCGCCTCCCGAGCTTATGAGCACTGGCGCGGGTTGCTGCACGCTGGCGCGAACCCTCCGGCTTTCCGGATCGTGCCCATGGCTGCCTCACCAAGAAAACTCAGCCACTGCGCAGCCCAACCGCCACATCCCGGAACGCGGCCAATGCCGCTTCGAGATGCTCGATGATCTCCTGCTGCAACACCTCCGGCGGCGGCAGATCGTCGAGGTTGTCCAGGCTGTCGTCCTTCAGCCAGAAAATGTCCAGACTGGCCTTGTCGCGCGCGATCAATTCGTCGTAGCCGAAATACCGGAACCGCTCGGTCGCCACCCGCTCGTGGCGGTTGTCCGGGTGGTAGCAGGCGATGAAGTCCTGCAAGTCGTCCCGCTTCAGGGGCCGGGTTTTCAGCGTGAAGTGCTTGTTGGTGCGCAGGTCGTAGAACCAAATGCCCTTGGTGTGGACCTGCCCGTCCTTGGGGGCATTGTCGAAGAACACCACATTGGCCTTCACGCCCTGGGCGTAAAAAATGCCGGTGGGCAGGCGCAAGATGGTGTGCACATCGCAGTTTTCCAGCAGTTTGCGGCGAATCTTCTCGCCCGCGCCGCCCTCGAACAGCACGTTGTCCGGCAACACCACGGCCGCCTTGCCGTCCACCTTCAGCATGCTGACGATGTGCTGCAGGAAGTTGAGCTGCTTGTTCGACGTGGTTTCCCAAAAGTCCTGCCGCTCGTAGGTGAGCGCCTCTTTGTCCTCCTCGCCCTCCTCGTTGGTGATGGTCATGCTGCTCTTTTTGCCAAAGGGCGGGTTGGCCAGCACGTAGTCCACCTTGCGCCGGGGCTCGGCAATCAGCGCATCCGACCGCTCGATAGAGGGCTCGCCGTCCAACTCCCCAATGTTGTGCAGAAACAGGTTCATCAGGCACAGGCGGCGGGTGTTCGGCACGATCTCATTGCCGAAAAAGGTCTGGCTGCGCAGAAACGCCTTCTGACGCTTGTCCAGCCTGGCGCCCGGGCGGGTGAGCCAGTTGTAGGCGCCCAGGAAGAAGCCGCCGGTGCCGCAGGCCGGGTCGGCAATGGTTTTCAGGGGCTCGGGCCGCACGCAGGCCACCATCGCCTCGATCAAGGGGCGCGGCGTGAAGTACTGGCCCGCGCCGCTTTTGGTGTCTTCGGCGTTCTTTTGCAGTAGACCCTCGTACAAATCGCCCTTGGTATCGGCACCCAGGCTGATCCAGTTTTCGGCGTCGATCAACTGCACCAGGCGTGAGAGCTTGGCCGGGTCTTGAATCTTGTTCTGGGCCTTGAAAAAGATCGCGCCCAGCATGCCGCCCTCTTGCCCCAGCTTGTGCAGCGTGGCCAGGTAATGCGCCTCCAGCGGTTCGCCGACCTTGGAAGTCAGGCTGGGCCAGTCATAGCCCTTGGGGATGTGGGTGTCGCGGTTGTAGGGCTCCTGCGCGTATTCGTGCGCCAGCTTCAAAAACAGCAGGTAGGTGAGCTGTTCCAGGTAATCGCCATAGCCCACGCCGTCATCGCGCAAGGTGTTGCAGAAATTCCAGACTTTCTGGACGAGGGTGGATGTGTTCAACGCAGCTCCTGTGGTGTGCCCATCAAGTACCCATCAAGTACGACGACTTATGCAACTCATTGTTTTATATGGTCCAATTTTAAAAATCGTGCTGGGCTTGGGCCTGGCCATCAAGTAGCCATCAAATAGCTCAAGCCCAGTGCGGCACATACCGCCTGAGCTTCGGTGCCGCGTCTCGGTCGTGCAGCTTGACGGCACCTGCTGTCAGTGCCTCCTTGATCAGCCGCGACGCCGTGGCGCTGTTTTTGGGGTCGATGCCGAAGCGCTCCCGCAACGAGGTATTGGTCATGAATTCCCGCTGCACATAACGCAGGCAGGCATGCAGGTACACGGCCCGTACCCGATCATCTTGATCCATCTTGGTCAGGGGCCGCGGAGCGAACAAGGTCGAGCGTGTTGAGTCGCCCACCGTCTCGAACGCGGGGGCTGGAAGTTGGTAGAACTCCGTCTGGAACACGACCTTGTCCACGCCGCTGCCACGCTCCTCGCAGATGCCCATGCGGCGCATCAATGAAGCCAAGCCTTCGTTGCGCGAGCGAGGGGGCGTGTCCAGCATCCGGGCCGTTTCCACCAAGGGGGTGCCCGGATTGGTGATCTCCATCCGGTCATCAAAGATTTCAACCATCGGCCCGCTTCCGGTGACAGAAAAATCTTGATGAATCAGCGCATTGGCCACCAGTTCTCGAATCGCCAATTCGGGGTACACCGGTACCGCCTTGCGCAGTGCCTGGCCAATCACCTCATTGACCGGCAGCAAGCCATTGATAAAGCCGATCAACCCCTCGAATCCAGCCGCATAGCCTCGGCCGTCTGACTGCTCACGCAGGGTTTCGACGCGGCCCTTGCCCTTGTAAACAATCACGCGCACCGCCTTGCGCTGCAGCCGGTCGAAATCCGCCAATCGCTTGGCCAACAGCACGGCGCCAAGGTTCATGACATTCCAGTGGCCACCGCCGACAGGCTCGATCAGTCGGTCTGCGGCCAGCGCTTCCAAAATGGCCGTGCGGCCATCGGGCAACGGCCGGTTGATCAAGTCAAAGTAGCTTGGGTAATCCAGTCGCCTCAGCACCTCATCTGCGCTCAATTTTTCGGCCGCCGGCAAGCGCTCGAACGGCGTGGCGTCCAATACGCGCCACAGCGCGCGCTCCTTCTCCTGGAAGTCCTTCAGGCGCTTTTTGTAAGAACCGATGCGGATGAACGCGGCACCGGCAAACTGCACCGGATGCCGGTAGGCGCAGTCAATTTCAAGCAGCACCAGAGGTTTGCCCTCCACCTCAAGCCGGACAAAATGGAAACCGATCTTGGGGGTCAATTGCCGCAGCATCCAATTTTCCAGCTCTTCATTGCCAATGCGCTTGCGGCCCGGGTCGAAGCTCGTCCCCAACAGCGCGTGGCTTGCGTCATCCACCCCCCACAGCAGATAGGCATGGGCCTTGCCCTCCACGGCCGCCGTGTTGGCCAGGGCCGAGATGTATTCGCCGATTTCCTGCGGCTCGGCATTGTTGAGCTTGAACTCCAGCCAACCGGTTTCCCGCGGCAGGGCGCACAACTCGCGCACGAGGCTGGCCCAATACTGCTCGTCACGCATTCGACGACTCCCTGGCCTTGCGCCCGCGCGGCTTCTTCTGCGTATCTTTCGCCTCACGCTCGGCGCGGATGCGTTCCAGCAACACACTGGCCGGTTCGTCGTTGGGGTCTTGCGGCACCAGTTGGCCGGAGAAGGCGGCGCGCAGGATGTTTTGGCGCTGGGCGGCGGATTGTTTGAGGGCGAGTTCGATGGATCGTCCTTGGCTCTCAATACTGGCTACAGCAACAGAGATGCTCTCAACTATCACTCTTTGTTCGGCCAATGATGGAACGGGTACTTGTAATGCCAGAAAAGATTCTTTTGTTAAGTGATTAATAGTGCTTCCGGTAAATGTCTCGGCTAATCGACCGATCTTCGCAACAAACTCCAAGAAGGCAATCAGCAATTCTGGTTCATACATGCCAAAGAGCCGTACGCGATGCAACGCTTTTTGATACTTGAAACCCTCATGTTCCCTTTTGCAAATAGCCGCTCTACCAGGCTCTCCACCTTCACAAACCAACACATCTCCGGCGCGCAGTCCATATCTTTCAAGTTCATCAGGATCAAAGAACATCTCATAGACGTCGTCAATATCAATACTTCCCCATCGAACATTGACGTTCCTCAGATATGGCAATTTCTTCCCGGATGTATGTTTGGTCTTATCAAGCATTTTTCCTAAAAATACTTCACCAATTTGATCCAAGCTCGCCCACACCCACCCCTCCGGCAATTGTGGCAAGCCGGTGGTGTCGGGCGGCACCGGCTCGGGGTATTTCTTTTGCCAATCCTTGGGCGGGGTTTTGCCTTGGGCGGCGTATTTGGCGAGTTGCTTGGCTTCCCAGCGGGCGCGGCGCTCTTTGAGGATGCGTTCGAGCAGTTGCGCGCCGGTTTCGGTTTCAAGCCCCTCCCCCCTCGCGGGGGAGGGGTTGGGGAGAGGGGGCTTTTGCTGCAACGCCTCATAAATCGCATCCAAAACAGCCTCAGGCTGGGCCCGCCATTGGTTATTCCAGAATCGCAACACACGGAAGCCCTGCGACCGTAACCAGCCATCGCGCGCGGCGTCATAATCTTGTTGGTCGGTGTGCTGGCTGCCATCCAGTTCGATAATCAGCCGTTTGTCAAAGCAGACAAAATCCACAATGTATGGGCCAAGCGGTTGTTGGCGGCGGAATTTACAGCCGGCAAAACGCTTGCCACGCAATTGCTGCCATAAGGCTTGCTCATGCGGTGTCTGATTGCGGCGTAATTCGCGGGCATGTTGTTGTTGCAGGGGGCTGGTGTGTTGATGCGCTTTTGCCCCCTCTCCCCCAGCCCCTCCCCCGCCAGGGGGGAGGGGGGCAAGTGCCGCTTCGTTCGGCTTCAGCGAGTGGAGAGTCGGTGTCACCCCTGCACTTGGATGAGGAGTATGAGCGCATGGAGCCCCTCCCCCTCGATGGGGGAGGGGTTGGGGAGAGGGTGATTTTCTCCGCTCGCGCCACTCGGCAGTGAGCGCGCCTTCCACGGCGGCTTTGAGCAGCGACTGGCGGTACTGCGCGAGCTTCTTCTGCGCGGCCTTGAGCTCGGCCACGCCCGCGTCGAGGTCGGACAGCAGTTCTTCGAGTTTGGCGACGATGCGGGTTTGTTCGGCGGAAGGCGGGATGGGAACTTCAACGGTTCTCAGCCATTTCGTCGGCACTCGCATCTGTCCCGCCGTGCCGGTCATGTTCGCGCGAGCGAGCTTGCGGAATGCTGGTTGCGAGAGATACGAGGCGATCCATGAATTCGCGACTCCCTTCGCTGCACGAAGAACGTGGAACTCGGTCGAACCGTAGCCAACGTGATGCGGCAGTTCGGGCACGAGACCACCCTTTCCGTTTTCCATGCAAGGTGTGATTTTCGCCAGCAGAATATCGCCGGACGCAAACGCGGTATAGCCCTTTCGGACTTCGCCAAGCGGTCGAAGCTGGGTCGTGTCAACGCCGCCAAAGTTCTCGGCTACAGCAGCCATCGGAACGAAATGCACCAGCTGGCTATCGGGAGCATCTTCGACCTTGACGGCCGGAGCGATGTCTGTGACTTCGTCGAGACACGCGACAGCCCATGAAGTGGGCAGCGCACCCGCGCTCACATTTGAATGACTCACGCCACCAACTCCCGATTCATTTCATCCATCAATCCATCCAGTTCCTTGTCAAACAAGGTCCAGGCTTTTTGCAGGCCGCCCTTGTCGGCCAGTTCGGCGTAATCAAAATCGTTGCGGCTGATGCTGCAAGAGCTTGCGATGTGGTCTTTCATCAGGCGCAGCCATTCGGTTTGTTCGGGCGTAAAGGCGGTGCCGCGCTGGGCGTTGTGGCGGAAGATCCAGGTCTGAAAGCGTTTGTCCACTTCGTCGGCAAAGGGTTTGAGCTCAGTCTCCAGCCCCAGCGCAAAGCGCAGCAGGCTGACCAGATCGGTGAGCTGGCGTTTGCGGTCGGCGCCCTTCACCTGGTTGGTCTGAACGCGGGCGTAGGCGCTCCACAGGCGTTCGGTGGTGAGCATCAGCGGCGGTTTGCTCAGGTGTGCGTGCAGGTCTTCGAGCATCTCGAAGGTGAGGGCGCGGCGCTGATAGGGCTGCTGGTAGAAAAAGCCGAGGGCGGCGATTTCGTCTTTGTGCTGGGCGAGGTAGTCGGCAAAGGTCTGGATCAACGCCTTGGCCTGCGTTTCGGCCTGCTCTGAAAAGCCGGAGAAGGTGACCTGATCGAGGTTGATGTGGTCGATGAGCTGCTCGCGCTCGCGGCGACAGCTTTCGATCTCGTCACGCAGTTCGGGTTTGTCGAAAGGTGCGCAGGCGGCGGCCACGCGCTGTTGGCGCGCGGCTTCGATTTCTGCGGGCAGCAGGGTGTCTTCGCTGCGGGTGATGCCCTGGGCTTTGGCGGTGGCCAGCGCGGTTTGCACGATGGCGTCCGGGTCCAGCGCGGCCATCAGGCCCTTGCCGAGTTCGCCCACCGGCACGCCGCCGCTGGCCTTCTCGATGCGCGCCTGCGCTTTGTCGTCCAACTGTTTGGCCAGCCGCACCAGGCGGTTGGCGAGGGAGAGCACGGTGTCGTCGTCGCGGTGGCCCAAGGCGACGGCTTGCAGCAGGTCTTTGAGCGGCACGCCGGGTTTCTTTTCCAGCGGGCGGCTTTCGGTTTTCAGTGACTTTTCCACACCCACGGCGTCGATCAGCACAAAGCGGGTCTTGGGCCCGTCGGCGCTGTTGCTGACGCGCTTGAGGCCGTCGGCATCGAGGCTGCGCACGCCCCGGCCTTTCATCTGCTCGTAGTAGCCGCGCGAACGCACGTCGCGCATGAACAGCAGCACTTCCAGCGGCTTGACGTCGGTGCCGGTGGCGATCATGTCCACGGTGACGGCGATGCGCGGGTGGTAGTCGTTGCGAAAGCTGCTCAAGACACTGTCGGGGTCTTCCTCGGCGCGGTAAGTCACTTTCTTGCAAAAGGCGTTGCCCTGGCCGTAGACCTCACGCACGATCTGGATGATGTCGTCGGCGTGGCTGTCGGTCTTGGCGAAGATCAGCGTCTTGGGCGTTTCCTTGCGGTTCGGGAAGATCTGCGTTTCCACGGCCGTTTTCATGGCCTGAATCACCTGACGGATCTGGCTGGGGTTGACCACGGAGCGGTCCAGCTCCTTGGCCGAGTAGGCGATGTCTTCTTCGGTTTCGGCCCAGCGCTTTTTGCGGGTTTGGCGGTCGCGATGGTCCACCCATTGTTTGGCCTTGAGTTCGGCGCCTTTCTGGGTGATTTCGGTTTCGATCTCGTACACGTCGTAGCCGACGTTGACGCCGTCGGCCACCGATTGCTCGTAGGTGTATTCGGCGACGATGTTTTCATTGAAGAAGCCGAAGGTGCGCTTGTCGGGCGTGGCGGTGAGGCCGATCAGGAAGGCGTCGAAGTAGTCGAGCACCTGCTTCCACAGGTTGTAGATGCTGCGGTGGCACTCGTCGATGATGATGAAGTCGAAGGTTTCCACCGGCACGGCCGGGTTGTGGCGGACCAGCTTTGCCTGCTTGGCCGTTTGCTGCACTTCGTTGAGCGAAATGTCTTCGGCGGATTCGTCCAGCGGCTCGCCCGAGAGGATGGAATACATGCGCTGGATGGTGCTGATGCACACCTGCGAATGCGGGTCGATGCTGGATGAGGCCAGCCGCTGCACGTTGTACAGCTCGGTGAACTTGCGGCCATCGTCCGGCGGGGTGTAGGCCATGAACTCCTGATGCGCCTGTTTGCCCAGGTTGCGGGTATCCACCAGGAACAGGATGCGCTTGGCCCCGCCGAACTTGAGCAGGCGATAGACCGAGGTGATGGCGGTGAAGGTTTTGCCCGCGCCGGTGGCCATGTGGACCAGGGCGCGAGGCTTGTTCAAGGCCAGTGATTTTTCCAACCCGGTGACGGCGCTGATTTGGCAATCGCGCAGGTTTTGGGTGGGCAGCGCGGGCATGTGCTCGGCCAGGCGGCGGCGCAGGGTTTCGCTTTGCGCGAGCCAGGTGGCCAGGGTTTCAGGCTTGAAGAAGTGGAAGATTTCGCGCGAACGCGGCAGCGGGTCGGCGCCATCGGTGAATCTGATGATCTGGCCCGTGGCCTCGAACAGGAAGCGCAGCGGGGTGCTGTCCTTGCGCCACTTGAGCGTGGCATTGGCGTAGCGCTCGGTCTGGTTTTCGGTGACGGTGAGGTTTTCGCCCGCGATGTCCTTCTTGGCTTCGATGACACCCACCGCTTGGCGGCTGACGAACAGCACGTAATCCGCCGGGCCGGTGTCGGTGGGGTATTCGCGCACGGCCACGCCCACGGCAGCGCCGAGGTTGAGCTGCTTCACGTCCTGAATGACCCAGCCCGCCTGCTGCAGCTTCTGGTCGATTTGCTGGCGGGCTTTGGCTTCTGGTGTCATGTGAGCGCCCCTCTTGCTGTAAGCGGGTCTATCGCCCAGCTTTCGCCGATATCGCGCATGTTGTCCGATAGCTTCTTCATGGCTTCACCCCTGTTTGCTCCCACTTCGCAGCGCGGCCTTTGCCCGTGGGCGCGATCAGCCCTTCGGCTTTCATGGCACGCAAGACGACGCGCACCATGTCGCGGCTGATGCCCGGGCAGGCCTCTTCGATCTCCGAGATCGAGAACGGCAGGTTGCGCTTGAGGATCTCGGCGCGCACACGGTCGCCCTTGGCTCCACGGCCTCGCTCGATGGTGCCCACTCGCTCTTCAAATTCCTTGTAGGCCCGCAGCAGCGCACCCCAGAAGTAGTCCAGCCACGGGGCGATGTTGTGCTCACCCTCGTGCCAGCCTTGCGAACTGGCCTCCAGCGTTTGGTAGTAGCTCTCCTTCGATTCTTCGAAGATGCGCTCCAGGCTGATGAAGCGGCCTACCGCGTAGTCGAAGTGATAGAGCAATTGCAGGGTCAGCAGCCGTGCCATGCGGCCGTTGCCATCCGGGAAGGGGTGGATGCAGAGAAAATCGAGGATGACCAGCGGGACCAGCACCAGTGGGTCGGCCAAGTGCTGATCCAGCGCAGAGCGGTAGCGCGCGATCAGGTCCGCCATCGCCATGGGCGTGAGGTGCGCGGGCACTGGCCGGAAGCGAACGCGTGAGCTGCCGTCGGGGTGGCGCTCGATGATGTCGTTGTTGGTGGCTTTCCAGTGCCCGCCCGGCTGCGGAAGGTAGCGATACAGCATGCCGTGCAGTTGCAGGACGGTGCCCTCCGAAAACGGCATTTGCTCGCCGCTTTCGTGGATCAGGCCCAGCGCGTCACGGTAGCCGGCCACCTCTTGCTCGGAGCGGCTCTGCGGTGTGGCGTTCTTGAGCACAAGCGACTTCAGGCGGTGCGCCGCGACCACTACGCCCTCCAGCCGGTTGGATGACTCGGTGGACTCCACCACGGCCACCTGCCGCAAGTCGCTCAGCACCTCGGGCGACTGCGCCACGTAGAGCTGCTGCTTGCCCCGGTACTCGCCCAGCGCGCGCAGCGTCGCCAGTTGCTGGGCATCGAAGCGCAGCCTGACGAGGTAGTCGGGCAAGAGCGAGTGCAAGAAGGATCTCGTGGGCCGTCAATGGGGTCATCGTACCCTGAATTGGGGTAATGCGCTACGCCATTACCCCTATAAATGAATGATTACCCTATTTGGCGGCGCTTGGCTTGCCTGTCGTTCAGCGCATGAATGGTGGCGTCATCCATCACCCCGGAGCCTGCCATGACCACCAAGCCCGCCGCCCTCGACACCTACCTCCTCGAGGCGGCATTGGAGCCATTCCGGCTGATCGGCGCGGATCTCGGGGAGGAAGACGACCGGCTGGAATCGGCATTCGACCGCACGTGAACCGCACGAATGCCGTAAGCTATGCTGTGCGTAGTCGATCTGACTTGATGGAATCCGAATCCTAAAGATGTTTTCCCCACGCAGGCTCCAACGCCAAGTTCCCACTCGCCGCGCATCCATGAGGCATCTCGCGGCATGGTTTCTCACGGCTGTTCTTTGCGGCGCGGCGTACGCCGACGGGGACGCCGGCATGAAGGCCGTCGAGCGCGGCGATTACCCGGCCGCATTGCGGGAGTTCAAGCAGGCGGCCGAACGGGGCGATCCCGCGGCCCAGGTCAATCTCGGCAATCTCTACATGAAGGGGCTGGGCGTCGAACAGGATTACGCCGCCGCCGAGCGCTGGTATCGCCAGGCTGCCGACCATGGCGATCCCATCGGGCAGGGCAAGCTCGGCATCCTCTATTACTACGGTCTCGGCGTGGACAAGAACACCGACGAAGCCGCCCGCTGGTTTGTCAAAGCTGCGGAACAGGGGGAGCCCAGCGCGGCGGCGGTGCTGGGTTCGATGTACGCCGAAGGCGAGGGCGTGATCCGCGACAATGTGAAGGCTTATTACTGGTACACGCTGGCTGCGGACGGGGGGCAGACGGATGCGCTGGAAGCGCGTGCCACCCTCGTCGATGAAATGACGCCTGGCGAGATCGGCGAAGCCTTGCAGCGGGTCGGCGAGTGGCGGGAGGCGCAGCTCAAGGCGGCCAAGGCGTCGGCCAAGGAGGGCAAGGCGGCCGAGCCTGCCAGCGGGAAAGGAAAAAACCGCGCCGGCGGTGGCTGCGCTCGCAAGAAATCCCCGAAATAGCGGGTAAACTTTCCGATAAAGCGCCGCGTCAGAGCGTCATCCGGGATCGACCATGCCGAGTCTTCTTTCATGAGGGAATCCGCACGCGGCAAATCTCCTCTGCCGCGCGTCCTGCCGGGCCACTTTCTCGGCTTCGGACGGGGGCCGCACTATTACGTCTATTTGCTGGCAACGCTGATCGTGCTCCTCATCATCAGCGCCGTGACGGAACGGCTGGTGGTCCGGATCGTGGAGCAGCTGATCATGATCGGCACCCTCATCTCCGGCACCCTGGCCACCGGCAGGACGCCCATCCAGATCGCGCTGACGGTCACGGCGGCCTTCGTCATGTTCGTGGCCGGCTGGGCCCGTCTGTTCGTGCCGGAAACCTACTGGCTCACGGTCGTCTGGCTGACATTCAGCTTCCTGTTTTTCTCCCGCGTCACGCTCGCGCTGGCCTGGGACATCTTCTCCAGCCGGGCGAATGTTTCCCCCAGCCTGCTGTACGGCGCCGTCAGCGTCTATCTGCTGATGGGATTCACTTTCTCCAACGCCCATTTCCTGCTGGAAACCGTGTCGCCCGGGTCTTACCAGTGCGGCGCGCCACAGTGCCACCAGGAACCCGTGTCGCCCGCCTACCTGTATTTCAGCTTCGTCACGCTTGCGACCGTCGGCTACGGCGACATCGTGCCGCTGAGCCGGGTGGCGGGCATGCTGGCCTACATGGAGGCGATCGCCGGCCAGATGTACGTGGCGATCCTGGTGGCTCGGCTGGTCGGCATGCAGTTGTCCCAATCCAGAGATTGAACGCATCGGAGGAGAAACCGTGCATTCCAATACGAAAGGGAGGTGGATGTCGGCAGCGTCCGGCTCGCTCGTTCTTGCGCTGCTTATGGCTTGCGCTGCGATCCAGGTGGATACCGGTTTCGACCGGAACGCCGATTTTTCGCGGTACAAGACCTATTTTTGGCTCGGCCGTCCGGCGTCCGGCAATGCGTCGGTGGACCGGCGCATCGTCGAACTGGTCGACGCCGCGCTACGTTCCAAGGGCTGGCGCAAGGTCGGCGAAGGCAAGGGGGATGCCGCCTTGGACGCGGAGGTCCTGACCGAGGAAGAGGAGCGCAACGACACCTATTATGACGGCTGGACGCTCAATCAGAACCTCGGGCCCGCCGACACGGTGGTGACGACCTTCCGGGAAGGAACACTGATCGTGAATGTCCTCGATGGCCGTTCCATGCGTCCCGTCTGGCGGGGCGTGGCGCATGAAACCATCTCCGAGAATCCGGCCGAGAACGAGGCGCTGGCCGGCCAGGCGATTGCGAAGATGTTCGCGGCTTTTCCGCCGGCGCCGGCGTCCCACTAGGATAAGTGCCCGCTCAGGGTTTGTGCTCTCACTTCGATGTTGTAGGCTTGTTCGCGCGTGTCACCGCGCGGCGTCACTCTCGCGATGGCAGATCTTTGGCCGCATGGGCCTCCGGTACCGAAAAGCCCTAGCTTCGGCGTTTCCGACCGCTCGCCCCCTCCCGGCCCCCGAAGCCGACGATTCGAGGGGGCGGGCGCGGCATGTCGCGGACCGGCGTCGTCGGTGCCTTGTTCCGCTTCGACCAATGGAGGATGTGGTGAAACAGAATCAACGGATACGCCATCCCGGCGCACTGGTGCTCGCCGGACTGCTGATATGCGCTGGCGGCGGCTGGGCCACCGCGGCCGACAAACCGGCGCCGAAGCCAGCCGCTACCGCAGAGAGTACGCAGGAGCAGGTGATCGGCCCGCAGGTAGACCTGTTGCTTCGTCAGATGGGGGACTACCTCAAGTCGGCCAAGGAGTTTTCGGTGCACGTGGATGTGCTGTACGACGATCTTCTCGCCTCCGGTCAGAAAATCCAGCTCGCGGCATACGACGACATCGCGGTCCGGCGTCCCGACCGTTTCCGGGTCCGGTATCGGACCGATACGGGCGGGAAGCGCGCCTGGTACGACGGCAAGACCTTCACCCTGCTGGACGAGGCGCACGGCACCTATGCCACCGAGCAGACGCCGGCGGGCATCGACGCCACGCTGGACTATCTCATCACCCAGCTCGGCTTCACGCCGCCGCTGTCCGACCTTTTGTACAGCGACCCCTATGCGATCCTGAAGCAGCATGCGGTATTCGGCTTTTATGCCGGATTGAGCGAGGTGGAAGGCGCGCCGTGCCATCATCTCGCCTTCGTCGCCAAGAACGTGGACTGGCAGCTCTGGATCGACGACGGCAAATTGCCGCTGCCAAGGAAATTCGTCATCACCTATAAGACGCTTCCCGGCGCGCCGCAGTACATGGCGGTACTGTCGGATTGGGACTTCGCCAGCCGGCTGCCGGATTCCGCGTTCGGTGCGGCGCTCCCGCCCAAGGCCGAGCGCATCGATTTTCTGAAGGCCGTGGCGTCCGGCAAGAAAGAACAGGCGAAGAAAGCGCCTTGAAGCGAGCGGAGGACAAGAGCATGAATCGGGATACCGGAGTTGAGAACCGTCTGGGCATCGCGGTCTTGGGGCTGCTGCTGGCCGGCCTGGGCCACTCACAGATTGCCGGCGCGCATGGCGGTTTCGGTGGTGGTTTCGGGGGAGGCCGTTTCGGCGGCGGATTCGGTGGGGGAGGGTTCGGCGGCCATGTCGGGGGCGGCGGTTTCGGCCAGCGGATGGGCGGCGACCGCGGCGAAGACGGACAGCGTTATGGCGGCACCGGAGTAGGTGGCGGCAGTTTCGGCGGCGGCGGCCTCGGCAGCGTCAGGGCATCCGACGGCGCCGACGGCGCTGGACACGACTGGCGGCAGAACGCCAACCGCGATTTCGGGAATGGAGGCCAGGGCTTCCAGCGCCCGGAAGACCGCCAGGAGGCGACGCCGGCCCAGCGCCAACAGGACCGGGACAATGAAGTCAACACGGCTCAGCAGAATCGCGACAAGGAAATAAACACCGTCCAGCAGAATGCCTACAAGCAGCAGGATGCCATGGCGCAGTACCACTACGAACAGGCGACGCAGCTTCAGAAGAACCGCTACGATTATTACGGCGGCGGCAATTATTACGGGCCGGTGTTTTTCGGCGGCACCTGGGGCGGCTACTACGGCGGCATGGCGATGATGGGCATGATGGAAGGCCTGATGATCGGCGAAATGGTCGCTTCGGTCCCGCGCAATTCGACGCCCGTCGTGGTCGAGAACAACACCTATTACTACTCGAACGGTGCCTATTACCTGCCGCAGGGTTCGGGCTACGTGGTGACTCCGCCGCCGCTGGGGGCGACCGTGACCAGCCTGCCGCCATCCTGCGCCACGGTCTACAGCGGACCGCAGCCTTATTCCGACTGTGGCGGCGCGTTCTACACGCCGTCCAACGGCGGCTACACGGTAGTCATGCCGCCACCGGGCCTGACCGTGAATTCGCTGCCCGGCGGCGCGGCGACCCACACCGTCAACGGCGTCAAGTATTACGAATTCGGCGGGGTCTGGTACCGGCCGTTCTACAGCGGCAGCGACGTGGTCTACCAGGTCGTCAACAGTCCGAACGCTTGACAGCCGGCCGTTTCCGGACGGCCGCCGTGAGGACTTCAACTTCAAACCAAACATGGAACAGGGGAGTGGCGAGATGCCTTTATTTCACGATTCTTCCAGCCGCACCGGCGCCCTGCTTGCCGTTGCGGCAGTCGCATGTCTGTGTGGCTGCAGCGCGACCAAGCAGGCCCGCGATGTCGAGCCATCGGGATTCCTGGGGAGTTATTCCAGTCTGCGCAAGGGCAAGGGAGAGGAGCCCCTGCTCGTCTATGCCAATCCGGCCGCCGACTGCCGGAAATACACCAAGGTGATGATCGACCCGGTGACGCTATGGGCGAAATCGGGCGACTCCTGGCTGCAGAAGCTGGAACCCAAGGATCGCGACATGCTGCGCAAGCTCGGCACCGATACCCTGCTGGACGTGATGAACAAGGCTCGGTTCGAGGTCGTGAGCCGGCCCGGTCCCGACGTGATGCGGGTCCGCTTGGCCCTGACCGAGGCCGAAAAGGCCAATGTGCTGTTGAAGGAAGGCACCGTGCTGGCGCCGTATGTCACCGCCCCCGCTGCGCTCTATTCGGAAACCACCGGGCAGGCCTTGTTCACGGGGGATGCGGCATTCGAGCTGGAGATCCTCGATTCCCTGACGGGACAGCGCATGTATGCCGCCGCGGACAAACGGGTCGGCAAGCTCGACGTCCGGGATTTCCACGAATGGGATGATGTGAAAGAGGCGTTCAAGTCCTGGGGCGAGCGGGGCGCGCGGCGGCTGGTGCAGTGCCGGATGACAGGCTCGTTCGTCTCTAGCCCCAAGGAGCAGAGCTTTGAGGAAAAGATCGACGACAATGTGCCTTGAACCGTACGGGAGTCGCGCCGTGGAGCGAAATTAGAATTCAAGGACCCGCAGGGGGTATTCGTCGTGTTGGCGTCGATAGCGCCGCGGCGGGCGCCGCCATCGGCGCAGTGGCATGCATGCTGCTTGCCGCATTCGGTATGAACACCTCACTTTTCCCGGTCTTTGTTTCGGTTCGCCGCCTGTGCGGCCATTTCTCCCTCCGTCTGCCGCAGCGGTTGCTGTTCGTGGCGGCGGCCAGCGCACTGCTCGGAGGCTGTGCCTTCACGCCGCCGCCACGGGAGGCGCCTCCGAGTCCGCCGCCGCTTCCGGTCGCGGTCGAGAAACACCAGTTCAGCGTGGCCGGAGACGAAAGCGTGGTCGGCCATCTGGCGTCGGTCGAGACCCGCGAGGGCGACACGCTGTCGGACATCGCCCGCCACTATGGCCTGGGGTTTCGGGAACTTACCGAAGCCAATCCCGGCCTCGACCCCTGGGTGCCGGAAGCCGGCCGCCGGCTGGTGCTGCCTCTGCAGTTCACTCTGCCCGATGCCCCGCGCAAGGGAGTGGTCATCAACCTGGCGACGATGCGGCTCTATCATTTCCCGCCCAAATCCGCGGACGGGGCCGTGTCCACCTATCCGGTCGGCATCGGCAAGGAAGGGCGTTCGACGCCGACCGGCTACATGACGGTGGTCCGCAAGACCGAGTTTCCGACCTGGTATCCCACCGAGAACATCCGCAAGGATCACGCGCTCAAGGGCGATCCGCTGCCGGCGGCCGTGTCGCCCGGTCCCGACAATCCGCTCGGCGATTTCGCGATGTATCTCAGCCGGCCGCAGTACCTGATTCACGGCACCAACAAGCCTTACAGCATCGGGTTCCGCGCGAGCAACGGCTGCATCCGGCTGTACCCGGAAGACATCGCCGCGGTGTTCCCCGAGGTGAAGCCGGGGGCCGCCGTCCGCATCGTCAACCAGCCCTACCTGGTGGGCCGCAAGGGCGGGCAGGTCTACCTGGAGGCGCATGAGCCCTACGAGGAACTGAATCAGGCCAGGCTGAAAAGCGAGCTTACCGCCAAGCTGAAGCGTCTGGAGAAAAAGGAAGGCATCGTGCTGGACTGGCCCAAGGTGGAGCAGGTGCTTTCCGAGGCTCGGGGCATTCCCGTGCCGATCCAGGTGAATTCGCCGCCGGCGTCGGCCGCGCTGGCCCAGGCGACGCAGCTGCAGCGGCCTGCCGCCTGGTCGGGCCGGCCGGAGCTGCCGCCTGAAAATGCAAATGGCTGGCTGGTGAGGGCGGCGACCACGCGGGAAGAGCTGAGCGCCCGCCGCGTCGCCGCCGTGCTGAATCATCAGGGACCGCCCATTCCCGCGCGAGCGGTGAAGAGCGGTGACGGCTACGAGGTGCTGGCGGGTCCGTTCAAGGACGGCAAGGAGGCCAAATCGGCGGCGAAGCGCTTGAAGATCGACCTGGAGCTCGATGCCGAAGTGCGGCCGCCGGCCGATGCCGTGCGCGTCGCGGGGGCGAAGCCTTTGCCGCAGACCGGGCAGTGATGCCGGGCTAAAGGGGCAGGCCGGCGTGCTTGAGCGCCTGTTCCCACACGGCGTCCGGCTGGTCGGAGAAGATCAGGGCGGTGTCCGCCGGCGCGAGCAGCCAATCGCCGCGGGCGATCTCGCCGTCCAGTTGGCCCGGCGACCAGCCGGCATAGCCGAACAGCATCCGGACCTGGCGAGGGCCGCGGCCTTGTGCCAGGGCATCCAAGATATCCGGCCCGGTCGATAGCGACAGGCCCTTTTTCAGCACTCGGGTGCTGGCACCGGCGTAATCGTCGGAATGCAGGACGAAGCCCTGCCCGACTCCCACCGGACCGCCCAAGAACAGCTTGATCTCGCGCTGTTCTTTCGAGTGGAGCCCGAAGGCTTCCAGCAATTTCCCCAGGGGACCCGCCCCGGCGAGGCGGTTGACGATGAGGCCCATGGCGCCTCCCTCGTTGTGGCTGACGACATAGATGACGCTGTGCGCGAAGATGTTCGCGGGCATCTTTGGATGAGCGACCAGAAATTGTCCGGACGTATCGGAGCGTCCGCTCGGTATTTCCGGCGCCCGCACGTAGGCCACTGCCGCGGAGCCCAGAGCCAGGACAGCCGACAGGACGAGGAATGTCAGTAAGGAAGGGCGAGACGGCATGGCCGGAGTGTATCCCATGCCGCTCAGGGAATCACTTGCGCTTTCCTTTGGGGAAGTCTTCCGGGTGGTTGATGCGGTAGAGGTCGTAGGGCAGGGCCAGGGTGTCGAAGACGGCGCCCACCGGCAGGTCCAGCACGAACGCGGGGAACAGCAGCACGTGCATCCAGCCGGGATAGGGTAGTTTGCCGTTGACGGCTGCGTCGATGTCCGTCATGCCCTGCCGTGCGCCGGGATAGACGGTCCAGCCCTTCCTGGGCAACACATCGGTGCGGGCGCGGATGCTGGCGCACCCGCTTGCCAGGGTGGCGATCAGGATCAGGGCGACGGCCAGGCGGCGCTTCGTGTTCATGTGGTTGTTCTCTCCCGGCTACGATGTCGGAAAATGCGATGACGGCATGCAAGACGACCGGCGGATGAACCGACCGCCGCCGTAGCCGTCAATATAGCCTATCGGCGGCGCCGATGCTGCCGCCGGCGTCAGTTCACCACCTGTCCGATCTCCACCGCGTAACTGCCGCCGTCTTGCGCCTCCACCGGCGAGGTCAGGCCCTGCAGGTCGCCGGGCGCGGGCATGGCGTTGCCGGTCTTGGAGACGCGGGCACCGATGACGATGCGCGGGAAGGACGACAGCTTCATGCCGGGCGCCATCGCCATGCCGTCGTTCAGGGTGATTTCGGCCGGCAGGTCGCTGACTTTCTTGCGGCTGATGGCCAGGGGCATGGGCGGGCCTTCCGCCGCGCGGGCGAAGACGAAGACGACGTCATTGGGGCTCGCCTGGCCTTTCAGCTTGGCATCGAGGGTGACTTTCACCCGGATGCTCTTGCCCGCTTCGCCTTCGGCGCGAGCCGTGCTTGCCGTCTTGGCCTGGGGCGGGGTCCCGCCTTCCAGTTCGGCGATATAGCCGTCCAGTTGCCGCGTCTGCTCGCCGTCCGCGGGCAGCAGCGACCGGAGCTTCTTCCAGTATTCCACGGCCTTGGCCTTGTCCTCGCGTTCCGCCGCCGCGAGTCCGGCCAGCCAAAGGCCGTGCATGTGGTTCGGATGGCGCTGGAGGATGCCGTCGATGATCTCGGTCGGCCTGCCCTGGAGGCTGCCCTGGTTTGCTTCCCCGAGCGCCTGGGCGTAGAGCGCCTGCACATCGGGATTGTCGGGCGCCAGCTTCATCGCGAATTCGTAGGCCTGCACGGCCTTGTCCATCTGCTGGACCGCCAGCAGCGAACGGCCGAGCAACAGCCAGCCGTCCAGATCGTTGGGCTGCTGCTGGAGGCGCTTGGAGAGCTGCTCGATCCTCGCCTGCAAGTCCCCCGCGGCCATCCCGGGCTCCGCGGCCGCGACCGCGGCCGGCCGGGCGGCGATCAGGTCCATCCGGCCCAGCCCGCCATACAGCGCCAGGATGGCCAGCGGCAAGGCCGTCAGCACGACGATGAGAGCGGTTTTCCCGGCCTCCGGCTCCTGCCGGCGGGGCTTGGCCTCGGTGGCGGCCAGGTCGGCCAGGAGGTCGCGGTCGACGTCGTCGCCGAGCAGCTCGGCGGCCTTGCCGTCGCCCGCCTCGGCCGCAAGTTCTTCCCGCTTCTGCCGATGGATCAGCCAGTTGAGCCTCGCGCGGTCCACGCCGGGGGCGGATTTCTGTCCGAGCAGGGCGGGAAGGAAAAAGCCGTAGCCGGCCAGCAGCAGGGCTGCCGCCAGCACCCAAAACGATGTCATGTGATTACCCCTGGAATCGGTCTTTCAACTGCTGGAGGCGCCGGCGCTCTTCCGCGGAAAGCGCTTCTTCCTGCCGCACCGGATCGGCGCGCCGCTTGGCCTGCTTCCACAGGAAGACGGCGCCGCCGGCCAGCAGCAGGAACGGCCCGAGCCAGAGCAGCAGCGTGACGCTCTTGAACGGCGGGCGGTAGAGCACGAAGTCACCGTAGCGGTCGGTCAGGAACCGGACGGCTTCCTCGCTCGACTTGCCGCTCTGGATGATGTCGTAGACCTCGGTGCGCAGGTCCTTGGCCAGTTCGGCATCGGATTCGGCCAGCGACTGGTTCTGGCACACCAGGCAGCGCAAGTCCTTGATGAGCGTTTCGTAGCGCTCCTCTTTGGCGGGATCGTCGAACTGGCGGACTTCCATGGCATCGGCGGCTGGGCCGGCCAGGCAGGCGCAAAGGCAAAGGATCAGTCGTTTCATGCGGCGCCCTGCAATTCGCGAATCAGCGGCAGTATCTTGTTTTCGAGGTCTTCCGGGGTCACCGGCCCGGTCTGCTTGTAGCGGATCACGCCGTGCTGGTCGACCAGGAAGGTTTCCGGCACGCCGTAGACGCCCCATTCGATCCCCATCTTGCCGTCCTCGTCGAAGGCGCTGGCCTGGTAGGGATCGCCGAAGCGCTTCAGCCAGGCCAGGGCGTCGTCGCGGGTATCCTTGTAGTTGAGGCCGTAGACCGGGACGATGCCGCGCTTGGCGAAGTCCACCAGCACGGGATGCTCCTGGCGGCAGGAGACGCACCAGGACGCCCAGACATTGAGGAGGAACACCTGTCCCTTGAGCCGGTCCAGGCTCAGGGTGCGGTCGGCCGCGGCCACCTCCGGCAGCGAGAACGCCGGGGCCGGTTTGCCGATGAGGGGTGAGGGTACTTCGCGGGGGTCCAGGGTCAGGCCCACGCCCAGCAGGACGACCAGCAGGACGAAGATGACGAGTGGGATGGCGAAGCGCATGCGCGTTGTCTCCATGGCTTGAACTCGCAAAGGGTCAGGTTGCGCGGGCGGCGGCGGTCCGTTCGGGAACGGCGCGGGCTTTGCGCAGCGGCAGGCGGTAGCGCCGGTCACCGACGGACAGCAGGCCCCCGGCGATCATGAACAGGCCGCCGGCCCAGATCCAGCGGATGAAGGGCTTGACGTACAGCCGCACGCTCCAGGCGTTCTTGTCCAGCGGCTCGCCGAGGGCGACGTAGAGATCGCGGAACAGGCCGGGGTCGATGGCCGCCTCGGTCATCATGTTGCGCTGTACCTTGTAATTCCGCTTCTGGGGCCTGAGTTCCAGGCTCTCGCCGTTCCGCGCCACCCGGAACGTGGCTTGCTGGGCCGAGAAGTTGGGGCCTTGGATGGTCTCCGTGCCGAGGAAGTCGAAGGTGTAGCCGGACAGCGTCACGCTGTCGCCCGGTGCCATGCGCACCAGCTTTTCCTGGCTCAGGCGGTCGGACAGCACGGCGCCGACCAGGAACACCGCGGCGCCGAGATGCGCGGCGGTCATGCCATAGACGCTGGGCGACTGGGCGCGCAGGCCGTCGAGCCAGCCATCGCGCAGCCGGACCCGGGTCCACAGGCTCAGGCAGGCGCTCGCCGCCAGCCAGAACGCGCAGCCCAGCCCGGCCATCATCTTGAAATCGGCCTCGTCCCAGGCCAGGGCGGCGAGCGCGATGCCGGCCGCGAAACTCGCCGGGAACAGGTAGCGGACCCGGTGCAGGATTCGCCCGAGGGAGCTCTCCCGCCAGGCGAACATCGGACCGATGCCGGCCAGCAGGAAGATCGGCGCCATCAGCGGAGCGAACACCGTGCCGAAATACGGCGGGCCGACCGAAATCTTGCCCAGCTTCAGCGCGTCCAGGATCAGCGGATAAAGGGTGCCGAGCAGGATGCTGCCCGATGCGGTCACCAGCAGGATGTTGTTGAGCAGCAGCAGGTTCTCCTTGGATACCAGGCTATAGCGCGCCACATCGCGGACCCCCGGGGCCTTCACGGTGTACACCAGCAGCGAACCGCCCACCACGATGGCCAGCAGGATGAGGATGAACAGGCCGCGGGTGGGGTCGGAGGCGAAGGCGTGCACGGACGTCAGCACCCCGGACCGGACCAGGAAGGTGCCGAGGAGGCTCAGGGAAAAGGCGAAGATCGCCAGCAGCACGGTCCAGGCCTTGAAGGCGCCGCGTTTTTCGGTGACCGCCAGCGAGTGGATCAGCGCGGTGGCGACCAGCCAGGGCATGAAGGAGGCGTTTTCCACCGGGTCCCAGAACCACCAGCCGCCCCAGCCCAACTCGTAATAGGCCCACCAGGAACCGAGCGTGATGCCGCCGGTCAGGAACAGCCAGGCCACCAGGGTCCAGGGCCGCGACCAGCGCGCCCAGGCCGAGTCCAGCGAGCCGCCGAGCAGGGCGGCGATGGCGAACGCGAAAGCCACGCTGAGGCCCACGTAGCCCATGTACAGCATGGGCGGATGCACCGTCATGCCGAAATCCTGCAACAGCGGATTCAGGTCGTTGCCGTCGGGCGGCACCGGCACCAGCCGCTCGAACGGGTTCGAGGTGAACAGGATGAACAGCAGGATGCCGACGCTCACCAAGCCCATGACGCCGAGCACGCGGGCCAGGAAGTCTTCGGACAGGCTGCGGCTGAACACCGTCACCGCCGCCGTCCAAAGCCCGAGAATCGTGGCCCACAGCAGCATCGAGCCCTCATGCGAGCCCCAGACCGCGGCGATGCGATAGTACAGCGGCAAGGCCGAGTTCGAGTTGCGCGCGACGTACTCCACGGAAAAATCGTTGTTGATGAAGCAGGCCGTCAGGGCGCCGAACGAAGCCAGCAGAAACAGGAACTGCGCGCGGCCGGCGGGCTTGGCGACGCTCATCCAGAGGTCCACGCCCCGGGATGCGCCCAGGAGCGGGAAACTGCCCTGCAGCAAGGCCATCACGAGGGCCATGACCAGGGCGATGTGGCCGAGTTCGGCGATCATTTCTTCTGGTACTCCGTATAGTCGACGGGAAGTTGGCCGTTCTTTTTCAGTGATTCGGCGACTTCGGGCGGCATGTAGTTCTCGTCGTGCTTGGCCAGTACCTCGGTCGCCTGGAAGGTACCGGTATCGTCGATCTGGCCCACGGCGATGATGCCCTGGCCTTCCCGGAACAAGTCGGGAAGGATGCCGGTATAGAGCACCGGCACGGCGTTGGGGCCGTCGGAGACCTCGAAGCGCACGCTCAGGCTGTCCGGTTCCCGCTTCACGCTTTCCTTGACCACCAGCCCGCCGATGCGGAACGGGTAGCCCTTCGGCGCTTCGCCGGAGGCCACCTGGGAAGGGGTATAGAAATAAAGGAGATTCTTCTGGAAGGCGGTGAGGGCGAAGAAGGCGGCGATGCACACGCCGGCGATCATCAGCGCCACCCACATCATGCGTCTGCGGCGCGGCGTCATCATGGGCGGGACTCCTGCTTCAACTGGCGGCGAAGGCTTTTCAGCATTTCGTTTTTCCGGCGCAGTGGAGCGATCAGGTTGAAGACGAGCACGGCCAAACACAGGCCGTAGGAAGTCCATACGTAGACGGCATAGCCGCCCATATGGAAGAACGCTTGGAAATTCATGTGCTTGGGGAATGCCTCGGATGGAGGGATCATTGGGATCGACACGATATGTTACGGCAATGCCGAGTTCGGCGGCTACCGGGGAAACGGGGCCGCGGCGGAGGCCGTCGGTTTTTCGCCATCGCGCGGCAGCGAGTTGCGTCGGGTAGACCGCGGAATAACCAAGCACTAATCGTGCCTCAAGGGCCGATGGCTGTCCCTCCCGATGGCCCGAACGCGGCGCGGTTCGCTCCCGCGTCATCGTGGGTCTGCGGGAATCGCTCGAGGTCCTTCGGCTGTGTGAGTTGCCGCGATGACTGTGTCAGATGACGCGTTCTGGCGGATTCCGCATGTCCTCCTTGGGGCGGCGATATTGTGCGCGATATCGCTCACCTGATCCGCGAAGTCACGCTATTGCCTGAATGGCCTCGCGCGGCTTCCATTGTTTTTACGGAACTTTTTGTCTGGCTCGTTTGTTGCGCTCCACGTTTGGGCCTCGCGCATTTCCATGGGCGCCGCGCACAACAACACGAATCCAGAGTCAGGAGGAACCATGCATACCCTTCGTCCTTTCACGGAAACACATCCCTTCAGGGGCCTCATCCTCGGAGGCTCTCTGCTTGCCCTGGCTTCATTGCTGGCGCCGCAAGCGGTTCTGGCCGCCGCCAAGATCAAGATTTCCAAGGCGGCCTGGTCGGAGAAGGCCGGCACCTTGACGATCAAGGGCAGCGCCAAGGGCAACAGCGGCCCGGTCGACGTCTACGACATCAACGGCCGGCGGTTGGGCGGCGGCCAGGGCGACGGTTTCGCGTTGACGCTGAGCCGCCAGGACTTGGCGGGTATCCCTTGCGCGGTGCGGGTGCAGTCCGGCGACACCGAGGCGATCAAGCCGGTGAAGGGCGCGCCCAAGTCCTGCTCGGGCGCGCCTGCCTGCAGCATCGTCAGCCCCGGCCAAGGCGCTGCGATCCAAGTCGGGGTCGATACCCATTTCGAAGCCACCGCCACGGCCAAGGACCCGGCGGCGCAGCCGTTCGCCTACCAATGGGACTTCGCCGGCGGCGCCATGGGCGAACTCATCGCCGGCACCAACCCGCCTGCCTACAAGCGGCCGGACACCCTGTCCACCATGGTCGCGTTCGTCCGCAACGACAGCCGTTACCGGGTCAGGTTCATCGCCACCGACGCCAAGGGGCGACGCTGCGAGGACGCGGTGGAGGTGGTTGTCGGCAGTCCCCCGACAGGCTTGCCGGCCAAGGTGTCCGAGCAGCCGGCGCCAAAGCTGGGGGCGGAACTGGACGGCACCAAGGGCGACGTCGTGGTCCTGCCGTTCGAGGAATGGACCTACCAGAACCTGAGCGACATGCGATACGGTTCCAACGGCTATGGCTCCTTTTCACCGACCGTCAACAACATTCGGGCCTATGCTTTCAAGAAGGATCGCCTGCCCGTATTTCTGGATGATAGCGCCGTAGAACTCCGATATTCGGCAGCCTCGAATCCGAACGACCCCGTCGGCGGAGACTCCATCAATTCCACCAGCCACAACTGGCCGACGACGGCCGCCCTACTCGATGCGGCACTGAAAAAAACCGACGTGTGGGAGATACCCACGCGCCCGGATGCGCAAAAGGCCGAAGGCTATTTCGCCTGTTCCTGGATGATGACCGGATACTGGGGGGGCTACGGTTGTGGCGACGCTCAAGGTTTGCCTACGGTCGATGAAGGGTATTTCAAAGCCAAGAAAGACGATGCCGGCGCGATCGTATCGGACGATCCCAATACCGATCAGGGGCATGGTGCTTATATGCCGGGCCGGGAAAATCCCTATTTCGCCAATTCCCCGCAGCCATTCTCCAAATTCGTTGCCAACGAAAAATCCAGGAAGGAGGGCGTGGCCGACAAGCCGGCGGGGTGGTTCGAGGCCAACCTTCTGCCCTACACCGACACCGACGACCAGGGGAGAGTCAATCCGTTCTCGCTGGTGCGCGTCGAAGCTGTGGCCAAGGGAAGCAACGGCGTTCTTGCCAAGACCGACGGCGTGGTCAGCGCCGGGCGCGATTTTCATTGCCGGGAATGCCATGCCAAAGGCAAGGTTGGAGCGAACCCCAACGCGCCCTACACCAAGGCGGCATTTGCTTCCAGCGCTTGGGGCAAATACGGACTGGAGGCGAGCAAGACACTGCCCGGTTATTCCTCGTACGCGATTCCCGATGAAAAAATACCCGAAAGGCCCGAGTTTTTCGACGTATCCGATATCGGCGGTGATCCGGCGAGCATATTTGACCAGGAGTACGCGGCGGCCTTGAATTATTCGAGCCTGCATCAGTATTACGACATCATAACGTTTCTCAACGACATGATGTATGCCGTAAGCAAGACCTACCTTTCGGATGACGAAAAACAGCATCCCGCGAATATAGAAAAGGATACGCCGCGTCCCTGTTACGGATGTCATGCGACCGCTTTGTCTTTTGATCCTTTCAAAAACAGCTGGTGGGATGAAGATGGCTTCAAGGTCGATGATTCCATCTACGCGCCCAATTATTCCATTGCCATGCACCGCTTCCACGGCGAACTCCAGTGGAATGCCAATAAGACCGACATCGTGCGGGATGCCAAAGGCGCTCACGTACGCTGGGATTGGAAGACCAAAGGGCCGAACGATTCCACCAAGACCGGCAGCCTGTTCCCGATCTTCGACGACCAGGGCAAGCAATTGCCGATGGAAGAGAACTGCCTGAGGTGCCATGCGGGTCATCGCGAGCAACTCTACCGCGACCGCATGTACACGGCGGGCGTCACCTGTTACGACTGCCACGGCGACATGCTGGCGGTGGGAGAAGCATTCCCGAAGAATTATCTTGCCAACAAGGACAAGCTGGGTTCGGTCGAACGCGACGATTACCGGGTGCCATGGTTCGACGAACCGGACTGCGGTTCCTGTCATGTCGGTGACGGTAACAAGGGCGCCGACAAGAGCGGTGGCTTCTTCAGCGCTGGCGTGATGAAACGGGCATTTGACGATGCGGATTGGTCGGCGACGACCCGTGCGGTGAATCGCAGCGATCCGGATTCGCGCCGTTTCTCGGCCGCTCCTTTGGCGACCTATCAAGCGGCCATTCCCACGGACTTCTATTACGACGTGGATGAGGCAACGGGATCGTTCCTTACCAAGACGGTGGATACCAAGATCGACGCAGCCGTATTCCGCTTCGGCAAGGATCGCCACGGCAACGTCGCCTGCGCCGCCTGCCACGGTGCCGCCCACTCGGTCTGGCCCAACCGCGATCCGGGTTCGAACGACAACGTCACCGCGCTGCAGCTTCAGGGCCATACCGGCACCATCCTGGAGTGCAACGTCTGCCACACCGCGGACTCGTTCGCCAAGAAGGAAGACCTGGACGGCGGCCAGTACAGCGGCGACGCGCAGACCGGCATCCTGGGCGGACCGCACGACATGCATCCCGTCAACGACCCGTACTGGTGGAAGCAGGCCGACGGTGACACTGCCAACAGCGACGGCAGCACCTACGGCGGCTGGCACAACGACTACGCCAAGCTGCCCGGCGCCAAGGGCGAAGACCAGTGCGCGGCCTGCCATGGCAACGACCACAAGGGCACCCGTCTGTCCAAGACGCCGGTGGACCGGGTGTTCGACTTCCGCGGCTTCGACGGCAAGAAGCTGAAGAAGGCCGGGTTCAAGACCAAGGTCGTGAAAGTGGCCGCCGGCACCCCGATCGGCTGCGACACCTGCCATAGCCTGGAAACCAGCTTCAAGGGGTCGCCGGGGCACTGAGTTCCGCTTTCGTCAGAAGGGGCCAAGGATGGCAAGCGACACGGCGGGGTGCGGCGACGCGCCTCGCCGTTTTTTTATTTATCGCGGGAAAACCCACGGCTTGGCGGGGGGACTCGCAACGTTTGACGAACCCTGGCGTGGGCTTGGGATGCATGGGGACGGTCGGAGGAAGGCGGGAACATGGCCGTTCAACGTGCTTCCCGCCAAGCAGGGACTGTGCCGAGCCTTCGGAGGTCGACGGGTGAGGTGCGGCCGTTTGCCCGGATCGGCATCCGGGCGGAGGATGGGAAGCCATGCCGCTCCCCGCGGGTTCCGGTCTTCGATCAGCCCGTTCCCCGTTCCTCTTCAGCCTGCGGGGCCGGCGCGGATGCCCAAAGATCGGCCAGGGAGAATGCCAGCTCGGCAAAAGGTGGGGCGCGCACCTCGTCGGCTTCCTGCCAGGCGCCTTCCAGCAGCCAATGGCCGTCGAGGAGGCGAAAGACCTCCAGCGTGTGCAGATCCGGCTCCACCAGCCACAGCCACTGCACGCCTTGTCCGGCGTAGATCGGCATCTTGACCACGCGGTCGATGCGGGCGGTGCAGGGGGAGAGCACTTCGCACGCCCAATCCGGCGCCAGGGTGAAATAGGCCTCGTCGGGCAGGGTGGGCATCCGCTCGCGCCGCCAGCCGGCCAGGTCGGGCACCAGGATGTGCGGTCCCAGATGCATTTCGGGTTCGTCGAGGATCCACCAGCCGCCGGGACCACCGCGACCTCTCTGAAACGGGCCGACCAGTTCGTCGCCAAGGATGGATGTGGCGAGCACGTGTTTCGGCGCCGGGCGAGGCTGGGTAATGAGCTGGCCGTTCAGGATTTCGCCGATAACGTGTTCGGGCAGATCGAACAGGTCGCGGTATTCGGCCAGGCGTTCGGCGGGGCGGCTCATGGGAAGACTTCCGGGTTGGGTGATGCCGTCCATCATGGCGATTTTCCGCCGGCGGGTCTATATCTGGCGCGGCTTGCGGAGCAATCCCAGAGGAGGCTGGGATGCCCGCGGTTTCCGCCATCCGGCGCGTCAAATGACGTAGCACCCGGTGAAAACCCGGAGCGGCCCTGTGTCCAGTTTGATAAGGGCCATATCCATCAGTGGGTTAGGTGTTGGCCCGATCTCTGCTTTAATCAGTGGACTCGTCTTGCGCGGCAGCGCGGGACAGTGCGCCATCGGTAGATTGTGCAAACCATTGCGGATCCAGCGCGCCGACCATGGCTATGCATGTAGGCAATATGGGGCAAGCCGCTTGGGGGCGCTTCGGCGCCCCGTTTTTTTGTCCGATCGAAACGCGTGATCCCGGGCGCGGATTTTTCCGCCATGCCCGGCGACGAGCCTCTTCTGATCCATCATTCGGAGTTTCCATGAAATTCGTCATTTTCCTGATCGCCATGACCGCTTCCGCCGCTGGTTTCGCCGCGGCAAAAATGCCCCCCGGTCATCCCCCTGTGAATGCGGACGGCTCGAAGGCGCCGCCTCCATCGGCACAAAAGGCCACGGTGATCGACGTCATCAACGTAGCTCAGTACACCTATCTGGAAGTGGAGCAGGAGCAACAAAGCCTTTGGATCGCGGGGCCGTCCGTCGAAGTCAGGAAGGGCGATGTCGTCCGCTTCGACGGCGGGGTGGCGATGAAGGACTTCCACAGCAAGACGCTGGACCGCACCTTTCCGAGCATCGTGTTCGTCAACCGGGTCGTGGTCGGTGAGAAATAACCGGGCAAGCCGCCACGCCGATCGGCTGCGACACCTGCCCTAGCCTGGAGACCAGCTTCAAGGGCTCGCCCGGACACTGACGGCGTCTCAAGGAATCGGCGCCAGGGAGGGCGGCGATGGGCGGGGCACAGAGTGCCCCGCTTTTTTGCCCGTCCATTTTTCGCGGGGACGTGCTTCCTGCGGTCCAATCGCTTCCGGACGGTCTGTGGGATATGCCTCACAAAGCACGGGATTTCACATGGCGTTCCGGGGGGGATGCCACGGCGCGGCCTTTCGATTTTCCCGATCTCGCGGCCGTCCCGGATTTCCGTGGGCTCCGACCTCCCTTCGCCGTTTATGAAAAAAGGCATCGAAATCAATGGAGTGGCCCCGGCATGGCGTTGTCGGCGCGAGGATGGCGGGAGGAAACCTCGCCTATTGGAACTGCGGAAATGCAGCCGGGTACGGGTCTTGCGTTATGCCTTGGGTCATCGCAAGGGCACCCGTGTTTCGCGGGAGCCGTTCCTGCGTGATGGGAAGAATCGAAAACGAGAACAGCGTGTCATTAGAGGGTAGGTGTCAATGAACTCGAAATATCTTCATCAATCCGGCGGGCCGCTGGGCGTGGCGACAGCCGTCGCCGCGCTGGTGCTCGCCCTTGGCGGCGGAGGGGCCCAGGCCGCTTCCGTCACCGGCTCGGCCAAGGTCGATGCCGGGTTGGGCAAGGTCAACGTCAAAGGCAAGGCCGCTGGCCTTGCGCCGGGCTCGTGGGTATCGATCTACGATGCCGACAGCGACATGCTTCTGTACACCGCCAAGACAGACGGCAAACAGAAGTTCAAGATCACGCTGCAGAACGGCGGTGTGCCCTGCCGGCTGCGCCTGGAAACCGGCGACGGCGGCAAGGTCCTGATTCCGGTGGGCGGAGCCGATGCCTCGTGCAAGAAGGCGGTGGCCTGCGCCATCCAGAGCCCGGCGGGCGACGTGGAAATCAGCGAAGGCCAGTCGGTCGAGTTCGCCGCCGCGGCCAAGGCGAAGAAGAAGGTGACGCTGGATTACCTTTGGACCGTGAGCGACGGTTCGGAACCGTCCAAGACCTCGAACTTCTCGCATCAGTTCCATCACGCCGGCCAGTACCGGGTGAAGCTGAACGTGGCCGATTCCACCGGCAACCAGTGCGCGGACGATGTGGTCGTCCGGGTGGTGCCGCCGAACGCCAACCCGTACCCGAAGGTGTCCGAGCGTCCCGCGCCCGCGACCGCCGAGGCGCTCAACGCGCCGGACGGAGCCTACGTCGTGATGCCGTTCGAGGAAACCGGCATGCAGGGCGGCAGCCAGGTCACGCTGCCGTACAACCCGCTGATCCCGTATAACACGCTGAACGCGCAAGTGTTCAGGAAGGTGAAGCAGAAGCCGGCGCTCGTCGATCCCAGCGAGCTCGACGTCTTCTACTCGGCAGCCTCCAACCCGAAGGACCCGGTGGGGAGCGATTCCATCAACTCGACCAGCCAGAACCGGTTTTCGACCGGGGAAGCCGGCGCCAACTGGGATCCCGCCCAGACCACCGGCAGCCAGACCGTCCTGATCGGCGGCCGCAACTTCGCCGAAGCCACGCTGCGCAAGACGGAGATGTGGGACAAGATCGACCAGCCCAACTCGGACCTTTCCGGCAAGCCCAAGAGCGGCAAGTCGATGGCGGAGCAGCAGAGCACGTTCACGCCCGCCAAGCCCATGATGCAGCTCGACGAGGGCATCCGCGGCAACGCCGACGAGGGGGTATGGGCGCGCAAGATGCCGGGCGCGGCGAATCCGTACCAGGCCAACGACCCGCAGCAGATTTCCGCCTATGACGATCCGTCCAAGACCTTCCTCGCCCAGTTCATCCCGGCGAGCGACGTCGACGACAAGGGACGGGTCAATCCCTATCCGCTGTTCCGGGTGGAAGCCAGGGAGAAAGGCGGCAACGTCGTGGCCAAGACCGACGCGGTATTCTCCACCGCTTCGGAAACCCGTTGCCGCGAGTGTCACGCCAAGGGCAAGGTGGCCGCAGACGAATCCGTGTGGCGGACCCCGGTACGGGAAACCGAGTTGGCCAACGCGGACGGAAGCCCCGGTCCGGCCACCGGCGCGGGAAGCTATCCCGCGGGCAACACCGGCTACAACGGCATCTGGCCGCCGGCGATCCACAACGTGTTCAACGTCAATGCCTACGATCCGTTGCCGCCCAACAAGCCGGCGACCTACCTGTTGCCGGGCGCGGTGCCGGCGGATGCTTCCGGGCTGCGTACCGACCGGGTCGCGGAGTCGCGCATCGGCGCGGACGGCAAGCTCCAGATCCGCCTGAAGTTCAAGGATGCGGCGGAGTACGGCGATCCGGACGACTGGGTCGCCCAGGAAAAGGCGGCGCTGTTCAACGCCCTGGTGCTGCACGACTACATGGTGAAATACAGCCCGACCGGCACCATCTCCTCGCAGATCGCCGATCTCGTCGAGGACAAGCTCAATGGCAGCCGGGGCGCGGCGATGTATTTCTGTAACGGGCATCACACCAGCCAGTTGAAGTTCGACACGGGTGTCGCGGGCCGCTCCTACCCTTCCAACCGTTCCGACTATTCGCGGGCTTTCCACGCCTTTCACGGCAAGATGCAGGTCTATGCCCAGGATGTCTCGTCTTCCGAAAGCGCCGACGGCCTGGAACACAAGAAGGGCGATCTGATCCGCGACCGGCGCGGCCATCCGCTGATGTTCGGCGGCCGCGGCTGGGATTCGCAGCACGACGACAACAACGGGGTTCCGGTCAAGGCGGACGGCTCGACGACCAGCTATGCCTGGGATACGGGCAAGAATGACTGGGCGCCGGACCAATTCCCGATGCATGGGAAGGGCGAGCTGCAGTACCCGTTCGGCGAGAGCGTGGCGCAGGAGGAGAACTGCGTGAAGTGCCACACCGGCCCTACCGAGAAAGCCTACCGCGACATCCACTACGCCTCGGGCCTCAAGTGCGAAAACTGCCACGGCGACATGCTGGCGGTCGGCAACGCGTACTCCAGCCCTCGCTACGATGCGAACCTGAGCGGCGCCGGTGCCTATGTCGGCGATTCCATCCACTTCAGAAGGCCCTGGCTGGACGAGCCGGATTGCGGTTCGTGTCACGTCGGCGACGGCAATCGGAAGGACCCGAACCAGGGATTCTTCAGCGCCGGCGTGAAGAAAGTCGCCTGGCAGGCGAACGATCCGGCCAAGGCCAGCGTGTTCCCGGACGATGCCCGCTTCGCGGTCATGCCCATCGTCGAGACGCGCAAGGAGAAAGCGACCGACAAGGACGGCAACACCGTCTACGTGGACAAGCAGGTATCGGTCGCGCTGTTCCGCAAGAGCAAGGACGTGCACGGCAGCGGATCGGGCGGCGCCATCGCCTGTTCGGCCTGCCACGGCGGCTCCCATGCCATCTGGCCGAACGCCGACCCCGACGCCAACGACAACGTGACGGCCAAGCAGCTGCAAGGCTACGACGGCAACATCGTCGAGTGCTCGGTCTGTCACGTCAAGGACGACTTCAAGGAAGGCCTGGTGGCCACCGACGGCGGCACCAGCAACAAGGGCGTGGCGCAGGGCGTGCGCGATGGCAAGGTGGTCGACGCCACCAGCGCGCGGGCCTACCTGGCCGGGCCGCACGGCATGCATCCGGTCAACGATCCGTACTGGTGGAAGGAAGCCGCGGCTTCCGCGCCCAACGCCAGCGGCACCCGCAAGGGCGGTTGGCACAACGACTTCGCCAAGAAGCCGGGGCCGTTCGGTGAAGACCAGTGCGCCGCCTGTCACGGCAGCGACCACAAGGGTACGCGGTTGTCGAAGACTTTGACGGCCCGCGAGTTCGTGAACGAGAAGGGCAAGGTGGTGAAAGTGGCCGCCAATACCCCGATCGGCTGCAACCTCTGCCACAGCCTGCAGAAGAGCTTCACGGGCGTTCCCACCGGACAGCCGAAGGCCTATCCGCCGCCGATGCCCTCGCCGATCCATGGCGGTGGGGACGGCGGAGGTGGCGGCCACGGCCACTGAGCTTTCCCGTCCCAATCTCCGGGCGGCCCCGTCGGGCCTGCCCGGGACTCCGCAAGCCGGCGCCGGAAATGACGCCGGCTTTTTTACTCAAAAAGCCGGCGGGTTCCGGTTGATCTGAAAAATGAGAATCAATATCATTTGTAGCGATGGCGGTGGGGTTGCGGACGCCGGTTCCGCGGCTTTCTTCCACGGGGGCTCTCGTTTTCCGCCGTTGCGGTTTCGCGGCGGGAAGCGCGACCGTGGCCATCGTGGACGACGATCGAGCTTCGGTCCCCTCGCCAGCGCTTGCGTGATTTCACTCATTGGCGTGTGAAATCACTTATCCGGCCGGCATGGGGTTCCGTCCGAGTCGCCGGGGTGTCTGATTTTGAAACACTGTCTGGAATGGTTCGCATTTTGCTTCCTCTTCTCGCACCCCAGGGAAAACGGCATCGCCGGCATCCCTGGGCGATGGGAAAAGAAGCAGCCGCGCGCCGGCAACGGCGCCCACGGCATTGGACGAATGAGCGAGGCACAACGAATGCGGATTCACCGGCTACAGATCTGCCCATGGCTGTGGGCCGTCTGTCTTCTCGCCGGAATTCATCCGTCGTATGGCGGAGAGGTGCCGGCGGACAACGGTTTCGACCGGGCCGTCCTCCATCCCGCCATCCCGCTCCTGGACGAGAGCGGGCGCCATGTGCTGGAGAGCGGCCTGCCCTACAGTCCCAGGACCAGCTGCGGCAACGGCTCGGGCAGCGGCTGCCACGACTACGCCAGGATCACCCGGGGCTACCACTTCGAGCAGGGCCGCGACGAAACCCGTGATGGCTTCGGCACGAAGCTGGGGCTACCGCAGCTGACAGGCCCCGGCTATTTCGGCGGTTACAACTGCATGTCCGGCAATGCGCCGGGCTGGCTGGCCCGGAAGAGCAATGGCGGCGCGGCGGAATTCGCCGATTTCGGCGCACCCGATCTCGTCAGGTACTGCGGCTCCTGCCATGCCGGCGGCGGCTGGGGCGAGCTCGACCGCAACGGTGTGCGCTATGACGAGCAGTCCGCCGAGGCCGTCAAGGCTTTCGACGGCGACTATTTCAGCCGCCAGTTCCAGGACGCCGGCAAGACGGGGCAGTACGGCGGTTCCGGACCATCCGAGGTGGTGGCATGGGACTGGAAGAAAAGCGGGGTCCGTGAAGCCGACTGCATGCTTTGCCATGCCGACTTCTCCCGCCTGAAGAAATTTTCCGCCAGCCGACTGGGGGCCGCCGACGGGGCGGACGGTTCGGATTCCGCGGCCACACATTACGCCCGTCTGCGCGACGAAAAGTTCATCGCGGGCGGTTTTTTCCGCTATGCCGCATCTGCGATCTGGGAGTTCCTCGACGTGCGGCCCGATTTGGAGGGAGGCGCCGCGCTGCTGGCGGTGGAGCGCAGTCCGAGCGCGGGCACGGCGGCGCCGGATTACCGGCTCGTCCTGGACGATCAGGGCAACCCCAAGCTGCACTGGAACCGGGAGGCTTTCGACGAATCCGGCAAGATCCGGGTTCCCATGCTGCGGTTTCCCGCCAGCGACAACTGCATGTATTGCCACAAGACCGGCAATTCGCGGCGCGGCTTCTACGGCTTCGGGCCGGAAGTCAGGATGAGGACCGGGGCCGATGGCGCCACGATCACCGATTTCCGCACCGACGTGCACAAAGGCTCCGTCTGGACCGAGGACAACGGCCAGGCGCGGTCGATCGAAAACTGCAACGCCTGCCATGCCAAGCAGTACTACAAGCCGCCTTCAGCCAACGTCGACCTGGATGCCGACCACCATTTTCCGAAGGGCAACGGCGACAACGACATCCGCAACGACCTCGACAACATGCCGTCGCCGACGGCTTGCGAGCATTGCCACGACAAGGCGGCGAAGCCGGCATTGCCGTCCGGGCACAAGAACGTGCTGGAGGCCCACCGGGAAATCTGGAAAGCCAACGGCGACATGCGGGGCTATCCGGAAAACACGCTGGACCGGATCACCCAGACGCACCTCGACGTCGTCGCCTGCCAGACCTGCCATATTTCCAAGCTGGCCGACGACGGCAAGGCCTTTCCCATGCGCTACCGCTACCGGGTCGGCTACGGCGGGCGGCTGAAGATCTTCCCCTACAAGCCGGCCTACCGCTATTTCGTCCGGGACCGGACCAGCGGACGGGTGTTGAACCGCTACGAGCGCTTTTCCGTGATCGAGGAGCGGAGCGGTTCGGACGGCGGAAAGTACGGAGCGATCCTCGATCCCGCCAGCGGCAAGGAAATGGGGCGGGTGGCGATGAACGGGGACGAATTCGGGGAGCCGCCGACTTTCGCCGACTACAAGGCGCTGAAACAGGCCTACGACGCCCTGCTGGGGATGAAGGGCTACGCCGCGCCCGACGTCCGCTTCGTCTACGTCGAATCCAACGAATACGCACTGAGCCACGCGACGCGGCCATCGCCCCAGGCCGTGCAGTGCGAGGACTGCCACGCGCGCAAGCAGAGCGGGGCCTTCAGCGCGCTGATATCCGCCGAGGGGCTGCTGGGCCAGGCCAACGTGGCCGAAGTCGCGAAGCTGCCGGACCGCAGGCTGGTGGATGCCGGCATCGTCGAGCTGGGCATGCCGTATTTCCAGGTCCAGGACGACGGACGCATCGTCGAGAACGTGGCCGACGTGCTTTACGCCAGCCGGCTCGACCCGTCCATGTCCATCCTCAAGTCGGAAACGGCCCGGACGGTCGAGAACGAGTTCAAGACTTTGACCAACGCCGAGACGCTGTCCTACGCGGACCTGGACGAGGCGGCGGGGCAAAGGCTGGCGGCGGACCTCGCTTCCGGGGAGGCGCTGCTGTTCAGCTCGAAGGTCGGGCACAGCTCACTGCGAGAATTCGCCCTGATCCAGGCGCGGGGTACGCGCACCGCGGCCTACGGCGGCATCCTGAGGGGGCGGGTGGAGAGCCGCCAGGCGAAGGCAAGGGACCGCGCGAGGATCGTCGGCCAAGGGTTCGGCAACCCGGTCGCGGACATCTATTCGGTGGCCGTCATGGACGCCAGCGGCAAGACGCTGCAGGGGCTCATCGAAGGCACCGCGCTGGTCAAGCTGCCCTATCGCGGCAAGGCGAAGGCCCGCGGCCAGGTGAACGTGTTGATTTCCGGGAACGGCAAGAACTGGCAAAGGGTCGGCGGCAAGAACCTGCTGGTATTCCGGCCGCGCGGGGACGTCGACGGTTACGTGGTGGTCCGGATCAAGCAGCCGGCCCTGTACCTGACCATCGCGGACAAAGCGGGCTGAGCCGCGGTCACTGGACTTGGCCCCGAATTTCAAAGATCGCAAGAGGAGTCGTGACATGCATACCAAGTCTCGCCGGAGTCAGCTCCGCTGCCCTTCGAGTCCGCTGGTCACCGAGAACGCGGCCGAATGGCCGCGGGCATCGGGAATGCTCGGCCATCCGCTGGTGCGGAAGGTCCTGCCCTGGCTCGCCGGGGCGGGCATGGGGCTGGGGCATGCGGCGGTGGCCTCCAACTGCACCGTTCCCCAGCAGGGACGCTGCAGCAGTTGCGGCAGCTGCATCGTGGTGGTCGGCTCGCTGGCCATCTGGGCGTTGTCCAGAAAAAAGGGACAGGGCGCGTTCTACGAGGAGCATGGGCGGTGACGAGCGCTCGTAACATTCGGGCGTACCGGGGAGATCGCGCATGACGGAGCCGACTGGCCGGACGCGGCGGGCTGCCGCGGGGTGCTTGTTGCTGCTGTTCGGAATCGCGTCCAGCGCGGTGGCGGGAGAGGCCGCCAACGCCTTCGACCGCACCCTCATGCACCCGGCCATCCCGCTGGTGGACGAGGACGGCCGGCACGTGCTGGAGAGCGGCAGGCCCTACAGCGTCCGGATGAGCTGCGGCAACGGCAGCGGCGGCGGCTGCCACGACTACGACGCGATGAACCACGCCTACCACTTCGAGCAGGGGCGCGACGAAACCCGCGACGACTACGGCGCCAAGCGTGGCCTGCCACACCTGGTCGGCCCCGGCTATTTCGGCGGCTTCAACTGCATGCAGGGCAATGCCGCCGCCGCGCTCGCCAGGAAAGCGAATCCCAATGAGGCGGAATTCGGCGATTACGGCGCGGCGGGCTACGTCAGGGCCTGCAGCACCTGCCATCTGGGCGGCGGCTGGGAGGAGTCGGACCGCGCCGGCACGCGCTACGACCGGGGCGTCGATGGTTCGATCCCGGCCTGGGACGGCGATTACTACGACCGCAACGGCGACGGCCAGGTGGTCCCGTGGGACTGGAAGAAGAGCGGCGTGCGCGAGGCCGACTGCATGACCTGCCACGCCGATTTCTCGCTCTTGAAAAAATTCCCCGCCAGCGGACTCGGCGGCAACGGCGATGGCACGGCCGGCGCCCTGGATCACTGGGGCCTGCTGCAGGACGGCAAGTTCGTGGCCCAAGGCTTTTTCCGCCATGCGAATTCGGCGATGTTCGAGTTTCTCGACGTCCGCCCCGATCTGGCCGGAGGGGCTCAGCTGCTGACCGTGGAGCGGACCGTCAAGCCGGGGACCGCCAAGCCGGATTACGACCTGGTGCTGAGCGACTCGGGCGAACCCGTGCTGCACTGGAACCGCGATGCCTTCGACGACAACGGCAAGGTCCAGATCCCCATGCGCCGCTTCCCCGGCAACGACAACTGCATGCTGTGTCATCTGGCGGGTGCCGGCATCAACCGCATCAATGCCAAGGTGAAGAGCAGCCGGCGCGGTTTCTACGGCTTCGGCGCGGAGGCGGCGGAGACCCTGGGTGAGGACGGAAAGCCCGTCGACGACTACAAGGACGACGTCCACAAGGGGAAGAGCTGGACCGACGACACTGGCGAGACCCGGATCATCGACAACTGCAATGCCTGCCATGCCAAGCAATACTACAAGCCGGCCTACGCCAACATCGACCTCGACGCCGACCACGATTTCCCCAAGGGCAACGGCGACGCCGACATCCGCAACGACCTCGATTACCAGCCAGGTCCCGCCGATTGCGAGTATTGCCACAGCACGGCGAAAAACCCGGCCCTGCCGTCGGGCCAGCCCACGCTGCTGGACGCCCACCGCGAGCGCTGGAAGTCCTCGGGCTTCATGCGCGGCTATGCCACGAACTCGTACAACCGGGTGGTGCAGGTGCATTTCGACGACCTCGCCTGCCAGGCCTGCCACAACCACAAGGCGGTGTACAACGGCAAGAACCTGCCCATGCACTACCGCTACCGGGCGCGCGCGGACGGGGCGCTGCGGGTCATTCCCTATGTGCCCAACGCCAGGTTCTTCGTCCAGGACCGCAGCAGCGGCCGGGTGCTGTACCGCTACGAAAGGCAGTCGGTGTTCCGCATGAAGAGCGACGGTCAGGCGGCCATCGTCGACCCGCTCAGCGGGCAGGAAATCGGATCGGTCACCGTCACCGGCGGCCAGTTCGACCTGCCGTCCACCTACAACGACTTCAAGGCGCTCAAACAGGCCTACGACGGCCTGCTCGAGGGCAAAGGCTACGTAAGCGCCGATGTGCGCTTCGTCTATGCCGAGAGCAACGAGTACATCTTCACCCACCAGACCCGGCGGGCGGAACAGGCGGTCGCCTGCGAGGAGTGCCATACCCGCAGGGCGGACGGCTCGATCAACGGCGCGGTCGCGGCCAACGGCTTGATGGGCGCCAACCGGGTCATCGAGGTCGCGAGGATCCCGGATTCCCGCCTCGTCGACGAAGGCGTGGTGGCGCTGGCATCGGGCTATCACAAGGTGCAGTCCGACGGCAGGATCACCGAGACGGTATCGGAAGTGCTCGAGGCCACGCACAAGGCGCCGGACATGTCGATCCTCAAGGCCGCGACGAGCCGTGCCGTCGGCGGTCCGCTGAGAAAACTGCCGGCCTCCGAGGCCGTGACGCTGGCTTCGCTGGACGCAGACGCCGCCGGCAAGCTCACGGCGCAGTGGGACAGCAGTCTGTCGCTGACCTTTTCCGCCAAGGTCGGCCACGCCTCCGTCCAGGGGGCCGCGCTGTTCATTCCCGGTTCCCCGCTGAACCAGCTGCTGCTGGACGGCGTCCGGGCGGAACTGAGCAGCAAGGAGCCCACTGCCGCCGAGCGTCGCAAGGTCGGCAAGCTGGGCGGAGGCGCCCTCGCGTCGGACATCTACAGCCTGAGCCTGAGCCGGAGCGGCGGCAACGCGGTGAAGAATTTCGGCAGCGGCAACGGCTGGATCAAACTGCCGTATGCGGGCGCCGCCACCCGGATCAAGGGCGTCAAGGTCGCGTATTCCGAGGATGGGCGGAGCTGGCGCATGCTGCCGCGCGAGCGGATCGCCGCCTTCAAGGCCGGCTCCGGCGGCGAGGCGGGCTATGTGCTGTTGCGCCTGAAGCGCCCGGTGGCATCTCTGGCGTTTACCGGCAAGGCGGGAAGCAAATCCTGATGGTCCGGCGGCGTTGCTGTGTTGGGAAAGAGGTGCGCCTGCGGCCCGCCCGGGCCTTGCGTCGGGGAAGCGCCGTCCTGCCGATGGCTTGCCTGCTGTTTGGCGGGCTGGGTGCCTCCCCAGCCCGCTGCGACAACTGGCATGGTTCGCTGCGCAGCAAGGTCCAGGTCGACAACCGTTATACCCTGCAGAACGCGCACGTGTTCGGCGAGCTGTGGGGCCAGGGGTTTTATGACAATACCCGGGAGGATTTGCACGGCGCCGTGGAATTCGTGACACGCACCGGTTATCAGCCCGACGGCGGCGGCGTGGCGGGGTTGTACCAGGCTTTCGTCGAAAAGGGTTTCGACTCGCTGAACACCCGCGTCAAGCTGGGGCGTTTCCAGCGTACCGACAACCTGGGTTTGTACCTGGTCGACGGTGGCGCCGTGGCCTATGCCTCCGACGGCAACGGCTGGGGCTTCGACGCCTATGCCGGCCATCCCAGCCGTTACGATCACGTGATCAGCGTGGAAGGGAAGTTCGTCGGCGGGCTGGAAGGGCGTGCGCAATGGACGCCGGACTGGGGCTGGGGGAGCGACGGGCCGTCGCTGAGCCGGATCGACGTACGCGGCGGCTACCAGTATTTCTGGCGCGACCTGTCCCAGAGCGCGTTCGATTATTCCCCGTATACCGGCTATGGGGGATACACCAGCGGAAACGTGAATGCCGGGGCGCTGATCGGCGATACCGGCCTGCAAGGCGCGGTCGCCGGCAGCTATTCGGCCTACGGCGGTTCCAAGCCCTGGGGCAGCTCCTTGCAGCGCCTGTATTTCGCCACCACCGGCGCGGGCAGGCTGGGGCTTTGGCGGAACAGCGATTACGAACTGGGGGTGCTGGGGACCTACCGGGCCGACCGGGACGCGTTCGAGAACATCCGCCTGAACGGCCAGCTCGACCTGACCAACGACGTGCGCGTCCGCAGTTCCTACGAATACTTCCAGCCGCGCGATCCCATCCTGACCTTCCGCGAAAAGTTCTACAGCGCCTACGCGCTGGGCGAGCAGACCCTGGCTCGGACCCGCATCCAGCACGAGCCGGTGAAGGGTTTCAACTACTACGTCGGCGGCCTCGCTTCGAGCCGCCAGGGTTACGACGGCTACGGCGGCGAGCTCGGGGCGAATTATGTTTTCAATCCGAATTTCGGCCTGATCGGCGAGTTCGACTACATGTCCCTGGGGCCCGAAAATGCGAGCAGTTTCTACCTCAGCAGCACGCACACCGTGAATTCCCGGCTGCAGATGCGGGTGAACACCGCCCTGCGGTTCGAGGACAAGATCCTGTACGGGTTCAACCGGGCGGTGGGCGCGGAAATCGAGGCTTTCTACATGCTGCGCAACAATCTCGTGCTCAACGTCGCGGGGAGCTACGTCTGGTATACCCGCATCCTCGACGAGTACCTGGGGGCGGTCCAGGTGATCTATTACTTCGACAACTTCAAACCGAAGGGGATGTGATGGCGCGGCTGCTACTGATTCTGCTCTGGGCCGTGGTCCTCGCTCCCCTCGTCGGCGCCGGCGACCTGCCCGACGCGGTCAAGGACCCCAAGTGGTGGGAGAAGCGGGAGAAACGCACGGACATCCGCTATCCGCACAACGCCCATATGGAGGTGATGGACGAGGAGGGCGACAGCTGCATGCTGTGCCATTCCTTCGCCCCCAATGCGATGGCCGACGAAAGCAAGCTCAAGCCGCTCACCACGATTTCCAACGAGCCGCTCAAGGCGGTCTGCCACGACTGCCACGTGACCGAGCAGCGCGGCCCCTGGCGCTGCAACCTGTGCCACGACGACAAGACCAAGATCTGGCCGGAAGACCACCGCTTCGGCTATGTCGACCACCATGGCGAGGCCGCGCGCCGGGACGAGGCCGCCTGCAAGGAGTGCCATCTCGACCTGGCCTACTGCACCAACTGCCACTTCCGCAGGGACACCATGGGCACCGGCTATCATCCGCTGGGATACCGCACCCTGCACGGCCTGGCGGTGCGGGTCGACACGCTGGACTGCGGGCGCTGCCACAACCAGGTCTATTGCGAAACCTGCCACGCGAGGACCCGATTCCAATGAAAACGAATGCGAAGCGCCTGGCGATATGGCTGTGCATGGTCGGGTTCGTGGTCCTCCATCCTGCGATGGCTGGCGCTTACACGGTGTCGACCGTGACCGGCAACCTGCTGCTGACGCCGAAACACGGCGGCGATGGCACCGCCTGGGGAAGGACCAACTGCGTCGGTTGCCATTTTCTCCAGAACATCCACGAGAAGGCCCCCAACATCCGCAACTGGGTGCTCTACAAGGGCACGGCCACCTGCACCGGCTGCCACGGCACCAACGGGACCAACGCACCGCGGCGCTGCGTCATCTGCCACAACGCCACCGACCTGGCCACGTCGCCCCGGCAAGGCGGCGTCCACAAGCACGACTTTTCCGTCAAGAAGGACCGGCCGCTCGGCGACGGCGACTGCCTGACCTGCCACGTCAAGCCGGACATGGACGGCCAGTTCGAGCGCGACGTGGATCTGACCGCGATCCGCGACGCCTCCGGCAGTTTCTCGCCGTATACCAGCGATACCGACTTCTGCCTGCGCTGCCACAACCGCGACCATCAGCCGGCGGGCGTCCGCATCAAGCCGAGGCCGAGCTACGGCCTCAACGATCCGCTGGTGGCCATCGAGGACGACTACACCCTGATCGACCGCCACGGCTGGGTCAACGGCGGTACGGGGCCGTACCCCGGATTGCGCGGCAAGAAGTTCCACTATGCGGACGAGGTCGCCTGCACCGATTGTCACGTCATGCATGGAACCCGCAACCCCAAGCTCATCCTGGACGACACCCGCAAGGGTTCCAACCGGCTGCTGAAGACGCTGCCCAAGCCTTACAAGGCCCGGGTCCACGACGGCAACTACGCCGAATTCTGCGTGCTGTGCCACCGGATGGAGGACCCTTCGGTCGAGGAAGGCGCGTACGACGCGGGCAACGGCTTGTCCGGCGTGCACGACGTCACCTCGGACTGTACCGCGTGCCACACCCATGGGGAGCCGGTGAAGGGGGGATTGTGAGGGGAGCGGGGAGCGCGTGGCGGGGATCGCGCAAGTGGTTGGCGGGCATGCTGCTGGGGCTGCTCGGCACCGGCATCGCGGCTGCGGGCGCCGACGACAGCTATGCGACGACGAAGAAGCTGCCCCCCCTGCACCACGTCGTCGGCGTCGTGCTGCCCGAGGAGATGAAGACGCCGAAACGCCTGCCGCTGCGGGAGGACCGCGAACTGCGCTGTCCGACCTGCCACGGCATCGAGGACATCGACAAGGTGCCGTACCGCCGGATCGACCGCAGCCTGCCGGATTTCCTGCGGGGCGGGCCTTACGACAAGCTGGAGAGCTTCTGTTACGAATGCCACGAGAAAGACAAGTTCAAGCGCCCCAACATCCACATCCTGCTGGACAAGAACGGCAAGCTCCGGGAGGAGCGCTGCACCTACTGCCACGAGGAGGTGCACCGGGAGCGGGACCAGCCGCTGCGCGCGGCGGATTACAAGCTGCGGCTGCCGCCGGAACGCCTCTGCTACGGCTGCCATCTGAAGACGCCGCACTTCAATGCGCTGGAACATCAGGCATCGAAACCCGACGCCCGGATGAAGCTCCACATGAAAGATTCGAAGGAGCGCCACGGCATCATTCTGCCCCTGAGCCGGGAGGGCAAGGTCATGTGCCCGACCTGCCACGCCCCGCATCAGCCGGGCGTCATCGACGCGCTCAACCCGGCCGTCGGGCAGGTGGACAACGCCGATCTGGAAACCGGCGTCAGCTACCGCGAACACCCCTGGGATGCGGTGGTGCGGGAAGACAAGAAGGCGCGCCTGGAGGCCTTGAGCGAACAAAGTGGACAACGATTCGAGCTGGGATACCGGCGGATCGACAAGGAAGTGCTGCTGAGGCTGCCGGCCAAGAACGGAGAGTTGTGCTTGGCCTGCCATCAGTTCGACGAATGACACCAACCCATCCGCGAGGAGCAAGACCATGAACGCCCTGACCGCGAAACTTGTCGAAAAAGTCCGTTCCGTGCCGAAGATCCAGCGCTACCGCTATTTCTGGATCGCCGTGTCCTGCACGATGTTCCTGGGGCCGCTGGCGGTGCTGCCGGGGCTGGCCGGCAACACCGATCTGTGCGGGAAGCTGTGCATGCGCCGCTTCTATCTGTATTTTCCCGGCATGAACTGGGACGACCTGTTCATGCACGTCTCGGTGGCCCTGATCGGCGTGGTGGCCTTCTTCGTGATCATCACGTTCACCTTCTTCTTCGGGCGCATCTGGTGTTCCTTCATCTGTCCGGTCGGCGGGTTCTCGGAGCTGGTCAGCCGCATGCTGAACGACCGCTGGAAGATCGAATACCGCGGCCTGCCCCAGGTCCAGATCCGCTACGGTTACCTCGCGGTCTACATGGGGCTGCTGCCGCTGCTCGGCGTCAGCGCCTGCACCCTGTGCAACTTCATCACCGTGCCGCGCTTCGTCGAGGCTCTCAGCGGAGGCTTCGTCGGCCTGGCCTTCATCTTTTCCACCGTCGGCCTGGTCAACCTGTCCCTCCTGTTCCTGCTCGGCTTCTTCGCCAGCAAGGGGCGCGCCTACTGCCAGTTCCTCTGCCCGATCGGCGCCATCGACGGGCTGGTCAACCGCCTGGGCGCGAAATTCCGTTTCACCCACCACATCCGGGTCGACAAGCAGCGCTGCACCGGCTGCACCGATTGCGCGAAGAAGTGCATGTGCGGCGCCATCAAGATGGTCGACAAGGTCGCGGTCGTCGACCAGTTCTCCTGCATGTCCTGCCACGACTGCGTCGACGCCTGCGACTGGAATGCCATCGAGTGGACCACGGCGCCCAGGAACAAGACGCCCAAGCGGGTCAAGCGCGGCATCCAGATCCATCCGGAACCGCAATGGCAGGCGGTCGTGAGGATGCAGCCGAAGCCGGCGCCGACCGCGCCGGTCATCCACTGGGGGCGGGTGGTCAACGGCGTGATCGTGGCGGCTTTTTCCTTGTTCCTGTTCGCGACCGCGGTGTGGCTGCACTGATCTCAAGGAACTTGAATCCGCACCGATGCGGCGGCGATTTTTGAATTCGAAGATGATGCGCTACGCCTGTTCTCTGTGTCTTGCGTGGCTGGTCCTGGCCGCGGGCGGTTCCGCCCTGGCCGCGGAGCGGCACAGCGATCCCGACGGCTGTTTCTCCTGCCATGGCCTGCCGGGGCTCGAATACCTGGACGACCACGGCGTGCTGCGGGTCGCCACGATCCTCAAGAGCGACTATTACGGCTCACTGCACGGCAGCGTGCCCTGCAAGGACTGCCACCGCAAGATCGAGCGCTATCCGCACAAGCCGGAGGAAGGCTATGTGGACTGCTCCGAATCCTGCCACCTCAATGAGCCATCCAAGGACAAGGCCTTCACCCACAAGCCGGTGGTCGACGAGTTCAAGACATCGGTCCACGGCGCCGGCCATGCGCCGGGAGCGACCAAGGATTTCCACGGCGGCAACCGCCTCGAGGAGGAGACCGGCCAGCAGAATCCCTCCTGCCGGCGCTGCCATTCCAACACCCCCTACATCAAGGACGCCAACCTGGAGCGTTTCAAGCAGGAGCTGCACCACACCGAGACCGAGTGCGGCACCTGCCACCAGGGCGAAACCTGGCGCAACCAGTTCAGCGGCCACATCCTGCGCCGCCTGGTCGGCAAGAACTACAACAAGATGGAAGCCAACGCCATGTGCGTGGACTGCCATGGCAATCATGAAGCCATGGCCAAGGTCGAAATCCAGGACCCGGAAACCAAGGAAAGGAAAAAGGCCAGTTTCCGCTTCGCCCACGCCGCGGACAGTTACGCGAAGACGCTTCATGGCCGGTTGCTCGCGGTCAACGACGAATCCGGCGCGAGCTGCATCGATTGCCATGCGCCCGACGGCTTCCGCCACGGCATCCTGCGGGACGAATCGAAGGCCGCCTCGACCCACCCGGACCGGCTGGGCGAGACCTGCTCGCAGGCCGGCTGCCACGGCTATGCCAGGAGTCCGCTCAATCTCGGATTCCTCAACACCGATCTGCACGACCTGGATTTCCTGCGCATGGAGGGTTTGTCCTTCGCCCTGGATTTCTCCCGCCTGGATTCCGCCTGGTATGCGGCGGCTTGGGTGCTGGGGCCGCTGGGGCTGATCTTCCTGGTATCCAGTTTCCTCTCGCCCTTGTCCAGGTCCAGGCAGGGTCCGGTCACCGAGGTGGTGGGTTACGAGCACTTCCAGCGGGTGATGATCGGCAGCGCCTCCGCCAAGGCCGGTCTGTGGCGGCGCATCCTGCCGCGGCTCGCCGGGCGGAGTTCTGGGTCTAACCCGGCCGCCGCGGCCCCGGTGGTCGAACCCGACGCCCCCATCACTTCGCTGACCCTCCTGTTCGGCTCCCAGACCGGCAACGGCGAAGGCGTCGCCGCCGATCTCGAAGCCCGGCTAAAGGCATGGGGCTACAGCGTCAAGCGGGTCGACATGGCGGACTACGACCCGCAGGACATCGTCAACGAAAGGCTGCTGTTCGTCATCGTCAGCACCCATGGCGAAGGTCAGCCGCCGATCCCCGCGGAGAAGCTGCACGGCTACCTGTATGCCGAAACCGCGCCGCGGCTGGAGCACCTCAAGTTCGCGGTGTTCGCCCTCGGCGACAGCAGCTACAAGTATTTCTGCAAGGCCGGCAAGGATTTCGACGCCTTCCTGCAGCGGCTGGGGGCGAGCCGGGTGCTCGACCGGGTCGACGCCGATGCCGACTTCGAGGAGGCGGCCGCCGCCTGGATCGAGGCGGTGCTCGGCTGCTGCCGCAGCATCATCGGCGACACCGGTATCGAGCCGCCTCGCGAGGCCGAGCCGACCGATCAGGCCGCGGTCAAGGCCGGCTACGGCAAGACCAACCCCTATCCGGCGGCGGTCCGGCGCAACGTCAATCTCAACGGGGACGGCTCCGCCAAGGAAACCCGCCATATCGAGATCGATCTCGGCGACTCCGGCCTGAGCTATGAGCCGGGCGATGCCCTGGGGGTCTATCCGAAGAACAACCCCGCTTACGTCGAGGCCTTGCTGGTGGCCTTGCAGGCCGACGGCTACGCCGAAGTGACCCTGGGCAAGGAGACCCTCACGCTGCGGGAAGCATTCTACAAGCACCTCGACATCACCGGCCTGAGCCGGGTGCTGGTCGAGAAATACGCGGAGCTGAGTGGCAGCCGGGTCCTCGCCGGGCTCCTGGCGGACGCCGACCCCGCCCGACTGGACGGTTACCTCTGGGGCCGGCAGATCATCGACCTGATCGAGGATTTTCCGCTCCAGGGCATTCCGCCCCAGACCTTCGTCGACCTCCTGCGGCGCATGCCGCCCCGGCTGTATTCGATCGCCTCGAGCATGAAAGCCCATCCCGGCCAGGTGCATCTCACCGTCGGCGTGGTGCGCTACCACGCCCATGGCCGGGACCGGGAAGGGGTCTGCTCCACCTACCTTGCCGGCCGTGTCGGCGCGGACGAGCGGCTTGCCATCTTCGTGCAGCCGAACAAGCATTTCCGCCTGCCCAAAGACCCGGCGACGCCGCTGATCATGGTCGGGCCGGGCACCGGCATCGCGCCGTTCCGTGGTTTCGTGGAGGAACGCGAGGCCACCGGGGCGGCGGGGAAAAACTGGCTGTATTTCGGCGACCAGCGCCGTGCCACCGACTACCTCTACCGGGAGGAATGGGAGGACAAGCTCTCGCGCGGCGTGTTGACCCGGCTGGATCTCGCCTTTTCGCGCGACCAGGAGCGGAAGGTTTACGTGCAGACCCGGATGCTGGAAAACGCCAGGGACATGTACGCCTGGCTCGAGGAAGGCGCCTGTTTCTACGTCTGCGGCGACGCCTCGCGCATGGCCCATGACGTCCACCAGGCGCTGCTGACGATCGTGATGCAGGAGGGCGGAAGGACGCGGGAGCAGGCCGAGGACTACCTCGAAGCCATGGCCGCCTCCCAGCGCTATCTGCGCGACGTGTATTGAGCCGGCTTCGCTGGATGGTGCTTTCGGATCGAGGGGGAAGGATAAGGTGAGGTTGCGTTCCGTGAGTCTGGTGATGTCCTGGTTTTTCGAATGCCTGCCCCGGCAGGGGTACGGCGTTTTGCTGTGCCTGTCGTGCTTGGGCGGCGGCGGTTTCGCCACGGCGGGCGAGCCGCTTTTCGTCCAGCGGGTCGAGTCGGCCGTGCCGACGCAGGAAGCGCTGACCAAGGCGGAGGAACAGGTGCGCGAACACAAGGACGTGAAGCTCAGGGAAAAGATGGCCGTGCCTCCGTTCCACAAACGGGTGGAGCCGCCGCTGCGCGAGGGCGAAACCTACTGCCAGGGCTGTCACCGCCCCCAGCCGCACGGCAAGAAACTCCGTACCCGCAGTTTCCTCAACATGCACAGCCGTTATATCGCCTGCGAGACCTGCCATTTCCGGCCCGAGGACGTGCGGCTGGATTACCGCTGGTTCGACTATGCCGCTCGCCGGCCGGCCGCTCCCGATGGCGGCAGGTTCCGGACGGGACGGAACATCGACAATTCGGCGCTGATCGACGGTCAATTCAAGATCGCGCCGTTTTACCACGGCGAGCCCGCGTTCGCCTTGCCCGGAACGGCATTCGCCGAACGGGTCGCCGGGGAATGGAAGGACGGCGACCTGCCCGCCCGGGCGCAGCTCAAGGCCCGTCTGCACACGCCCTTGAGCAAGGAAGGGCCGGCCTGCGCGAAGTGCCATACCGAGGATACCCCCCTGCTGGATCTGGCGGCGCTGGGCGCGGATTCCCGCCAGGCCGCGGCCATCCGCAAACACGTCATCCCGCAGTTCTTCGACCGTTACAAGTCCGATGACGAACGGCTGAAGATCATCGACATCCTGCGCTGAAGCGATCATGGCGATGAATCCAGCGGGAGCACTCGTGCTGCGCTTTGCCGCGATCGCCGCCGGCTTGATCGGGCCGTGGCCGGTTGCCGCCGGCGCGGTCCAAAACGTGTCGGTGTCCGAGCCGGTCGTCTACGGCGCCGGCTTCGAGCAGCCTTCGGCCGTGGCCGCGGATGGCGCGGGCCGGGTCTACGTGCTCGATGGCGCCCATCACCGGATCGTGGCGCTGTCGCCAGACGGTGAAATCCTTCGAGTCCTGGGCGGCGCCGACCTGCTGAAGCTGCCGATGGATTTCGCCGTGTCCGAGGAAGAGCTGGTGGTCGCCGATACCGGCCATCACCGGCTGGTGCTGTTCCGCCCCGACGGCACGGTGCAGAAGGCGCTGGACCTGCCCATCGAACCCATGCCGGAGCCGTCCCCGAAGCCGGACGGATCACCGCAAGCCAGTCCATCGCCGAGGCTGCCGCCGGAGCCGGTGGCCGTCAGCGTGCAGGACGGCATCGCCTTCTGGGCCGACCGGCGCAGCCACCGCGTGTGCCGGACCCGGCTGGCCGACGGCCGGGGGCTCGGCTGCTTCGGCGGGCGCGGCGGGGAGGCGGGGCAGTTCCAGTACCCGTTCCAGATCGCGCAGGACCGCGACGGTTATTTCAACGTCGTGGATATCGTCAACGCCCGCGTCCAGGTGTTCGACAAGAGCGGGCGCGTGTTTTCCCAAGTCGGCCGGTTCGGTCTCGACGAGGGCGAGTTGTTCCGGCCCAACGGCCTCGCCATCGACCGGGAGCAGGACGCCCTTTTCGTCAGCGACAGCTATTTCGGCACCATCTCGGTGTTCCGCAAGGGCGAGTTCCTGGGACTGTTGCGGACGCCGGACGGCCAGCCGGTCAAGCTGGATTCGCCCACCGGCCTGCATTTTCGCGATGGCCGGCTTTACGTCGCCGAAACCGGCGCCAGCCGGGTGTGGCGTTACCGGGTGAGCTACCCCGAGCGTGCCGCCTCGGCCAGGGAAAGCGGCGCGCGCACCGAGCTGTCGCAAAAGGACTGCCTGCTCTGCCACTTGTCCTGGGCCAGCGATGCGCCGCCCGAGGTCCTCGGCGCCGACGCGGAAGGAGCGCTGCCGGAAGCTTCCTACCGCATGTGCTATAGCTGCCACAATGGCGCGGTCATGGATTCCCGTCTATCCATCCACCACGGCGCGCAGCACCCCACGGTCTACGAAAGCCCGAAGGAGAAGAAGCGCCATGCGGAACGTCAGCCGCGCAAGGACAAGCTGCCCGACACGTTCCCGGTCACCAAGAACAAACGGCTGCTCTGCACGTCCTGCCACACCCCGCACACCGACGCGGAAAAGGCACAGACCCTGTACGCCGGCCACGGCAATGCCTGGCTGCGCGTGCCGAACCGGGGCGGGGATCTGTGCGAGCGTTGCCACGAATCCAAGATCAAGGGCGCGCGCGTGGACGCGCCAATCCCTACGGGGACGGCCGAGGGGAGAAAAGGCCATAAAGGACTCAACCATCCCCTAGGGATACGCTTCATGCCGCCGCCGCATCCGGAGGCGAAGGGCTACCCCACCGAGAACGAATTGCGCAAAGGGCTCCCCGAGCGACTGGCCGCCGGAGGCGCCGCGCTCGGCAACGAAAAGGAGCTGATCTGCCAGACCTGCCATCAAGTCCACGGCGGCCACGGCGACGGAAAGACCACGGTGCTGGAAACCGCCAAGGGCGAACTGTGCGCCGCCTGCCACTTGCGGCAGTTCACCAGGAGCAAGGAGGAGGCCCACGAGAAGGGCGTACACCCCGTCAACGTCAAGCGCGAACCGGACGAATCCGGCGCAAGGCCCGTGTTGTGGAAAGGCAAGCCGGAAATCACCGAAGTCGGCTGTCAGACTTGCCACCGCGTCCACGACGGCAGCGCCCAGACCCCGCTGCTGCCGGAAGGCGTGGCGAACGCGGAAAGCCTGTGCAAGAACTGCCACGAGCGCCAGCACGCCGAGGACGAGAAGGACGCCAGGAAGAAGGGCGTGCATCCCGTCAACGTCGAGCTGGACGAGCCCGTCCGGATCGGCGGCAGGGAAATCAAGACGGTGGGCTGCCTCACCTGCCATGCCGTGCACGGCGGAAAACCCCATACCGCCGCGCTGGTGGAGACCGACCGCGACGGCGAGCTGTGCAGCCATTGCCACAAGCAGAAGCAGACCGTCGTGGGCACCGATCACGATCTGCGCATCACCGCCAAGGAGAAGAAGAACGCCCAAGGCAAGCTGCCGTCCGAATCCGGCGTCTGCGGAAGCTGCCATACCCTGCACCGCGGCAAGGGCGACCGCCGCTTCCTGTTCGCGGCGAGGAAGGTGGAGCCGCAGCCCGGCCCGGTGATGGACGAGACGCCATTCAAGCGGGACGGACTGTGCCTGAACTGCCATCAGAAGGGCGGGGTCGGCGAGAAGAAGGTGGTCCACCATTTCAGCCACCCCCAAAAGGATCTGGTGCTGCGCTCCGATCAGAAGATCCTGCCGCTGCTGAGTGCCGAGGAAGAGCCCGAGGACTTCGGCGGCATCGCCTGCATCACCTGCCATGAACCGCATGTCTGGGATGCCGACAAGATTCCGCCGCCGGGCAAGGACGGGACGATCGCACTGTCCGCCAACAGGGAAAACCTGGAGGGCAGCAACCGCGACGCGTTCCTCCGGGCGAAGGATGCCGACAAGGTGTTCTGCGTCGACTGCCACGGGCTCGGAACCCTGGTGAAGTACAAGTACTACCACGATGCCAAGCGCGCCCGTGGCGGGGGTGTGGATTATTTGGAATGAATCGACGCCCGGCGTCTCCAGGAGAGGGCCGCGGTCCACGAATGGCGCCGACTCGTGCCAGACGCCAACGATCATGGCGACCCGCCGCCCTGGATGATGACGAATCGGCAGGAAGCCCGATTGGCACGGAAGGGTGCCGCATGAAATCCGCTCCCGGCGGATTTGTCCCAGAGTCAAGGTGCTGCGACTTTCACGTTTAGGAGCCCGAACATGCCCCGTCTCTTTCTCCTTCTTCCACTGCTGATCTTTTCCATTTTGGGATTCCTGTTTTTCCAGAGCATGAACCTCGATCCCAATACTCTCCCCTCGCCCCTCCTGGGCAAGCCTTTGCCGGCGTTCGAGTTGCCGTCCCTGCGCGACCCGTCCGGGGTGATCCGCGACAAGGACATCAAGGGACCTGCGCTGCTCAACTTCTGGGCGAGTTGGTGCGCCGCATGCCGCGATGAGCACGCGCTGCTGGTGGATCTCGCCCGCAATTCCGGCATCGCGATCTACGGCGTCGACTATGTGGATCAGCGGGAAACGGCGCTGGGCTGGCTGGACCGCCTCGGCGACCCCTACGCCGCGGTTCTGTTCGACGAGCGCGGCAGTCTCGGTTCGGCATTTCGAGTCATGGGTGCGCCCGAGACCTATGCGGTGGACGGCGACCACATCGTCAGGTACCGCCACGTCGGCGCGCTGACCTGGGAGGTATGGACCGCGATGCGAGCCGCGCTGGCTGGTCCGGGATCGCCAGCCGAAAGCCGTTAGCCGTTTGCACCGGGGTGATGGTGGGCTTGCGGTCAGGTGCAAGCTCCAACACCCCTACCGGCATCGCGGAGGCAGTGAAGCAACCCTCCGTTTTCGCCATTGAATTTCCGTTGCGGACGAGACGGATGCTTGTCCTGCCGGAAACAGCCTGTTCCGGGCTTTCCGCCGGCTGGGTCTGCGAAACGCTTTCGTGCTCCGCACAGACAAGCTGGCCGTCCGTACCTTCCGTCCGGAATGGGGTGGTGAGTGAAGACACGCATGGGATGCGTGAAATCACGATGAGCCTATCCGTTCGTCTTGATATAGGTCTCTGGTTTTATAGTGGTTTTCTTCTTGGCGCGATTGTTGCCGGGCTTCGTTTCGCTCGTGTTTTTTCACCCGCGGCGGCGGCCGCATATAACAAGAATCCGGAGGAGCCATGAATTTTCTTTACCCAATCCAGGAGATGCATCCGTTTTGGCGGACGTTTCTCGGTGGTTTGCTGTTTGCCCTGATTTCGGCGCTGGCGGCGGACCTGGCGTCGGCGGTGGCCAGGATCAAAATTCCGAAGTGGTCTGGGGCGCCACAAGGCTGAGGCGGGTTGGCTTCCTGGCCGACTCACGGTTTTTGCGTTTCAACGGGTGTATTTTCAGGAATCAGGAATGATGCGACACACAGCGACCTTGATCGCGGCGATCTGCGCCGGTGCCGTTTTTCTCCAGGGTTGCAACCCTGCGGATGATGCCTCGAACAGCGGTTCCGGCACCTCGCCGGGAACCACCAGAGCCTCCGCGCGGCTCGATGTGAAACCGGCCGATCCGCTGGCGACGGTGAACGGCCGGCCGATTCCCCGCAGTGCGATTCCCCAGCAGCACCGGCCGGGGCCGCCGGGCGCCTCGGACAAGATGCGGGACGAGCTGGTGCAGCGCGAGTTGCTGCGGCAGGAGGCGGAGAAACTGAACCTGCTGGCCGATCCGGAGGTCGCCGAGAAAGTCGACAACGCGTTGCGCATGGCAGTCTCCCAGGCTGCCGCCGAATACTACGTCGAGCACGGGAAGGCCACCGACGAGGAGATCAGAAAGGAGTACGAGGAAAAGTCGGCGCCGTTGAAGAAAACCGAGTACAAGCTGCGCCACATCGTCCTTGCCAGCGAGGCGGCGGCCAGGGATGCCATCGCCAGGCTGCGGAAAGGCGAGAAGTTCGAGGAACTGGCCAAGAAACTTTCCACCGACACGGCCAGCAAGGCGCAGGGCGGGGAGCTGGGCTGGCAGAGCCAGGAAAAGCTGGCGGCTCCGGTGTCCACCGCCTTGGCCGGGTTGAAGAATGGCGAGCTGGCGCCCGCTCCGGTACAGACGGCGGCCGGCTGGGAGGTCATCCAGCGCGAGGATTTCCGGGAGAAGCAGCCCCCCGCGTTCGAGCAGGTGAAGGATCAGATCGCGCGGGGTTTGCAGGTGAAAAGGTTCCAGCAGCACATCGAGACGCTGAAGGCGGCCGCGAAGATCGAAATGCCGGCCCCGCAACCGAGGGCCGTTCCGCCGTCACCGGCCAGCCCGGCTCCCAGTGCGCCGCAGCAGGTAAAACCATAGCATGTCATGGTCTTCCGCTTCCGAAGGCGTATTGTGTGATATCACTCAGTATGTGTGTGATATCACACACTTTTGCGGCTGCGGTAGCCGGGAAAGCGATCCACCTCCCCTCAATCCGGAAGAAAAATAGGGCTGAGGAAATGGGCGGCTTTTGCGCAACCTGATGATTTGTATCCTCCTGCAGGACCCGAAGAACGATGGACCGGGGGCTGAATGCCGATGTTTCCACGTGCCGCATGGAACCCTGAAATTTGAGTGGCGCAGAACTTGTAAAGCATTGAAGCCGATTCGTCACAAGCCCAAGAAATACATGAATACGCATTCAGGTTCAGGTTTGCCGGCAGCCAGCGCGCATTCCGGCGGTATCCGTTCCCGGCGCCGTCGCGGGACGTGGGTACTGGCGCCGCTCCTGCTCGCTTTCAGCTCCGCTGCTCTTCGAGTCGGGTGCGTCGAGGCGGCGGAGGACGTCGTGGAACTCGACAAGATCACCGTTTACGGTGAAGCGGACGAGGTTTCGCCCGAAACCGAAGATTTGCCGGAGGAGCAACTGGAGGAAAAGAAGGCGCAGACCATGGACACCGCCAGCATGTTCAAGGACGTGCCGGGGGTGAGCCTGTACACCGGCGGCGGCGTCTCCAGCCTGCCGGCGATCCATGGCATGGCGGACGACCGTGTCAAGATCCTGGTCAACGGCATGAACATCACTTCCGCCTGCAGCAATCACATGAATCCGGCGCTGTCCTACGTCGCGCCGGCTTCGGTCGGCAAGGCTTCGATCATGGCCGGCGTCACGCCGGTCAGCCAAGGCGGCGACTCCATCGGCGGGACCATCTCGGTCGATCCGGCGGCGCCGGGTTTCGCCAAGGCCGGGCAGATGGCCTACACCGGCAAGCTGGGCGGCATGTTCCGCAGCAACAGCGACACCTTCGGCAACAACTTCAGCGGCTCGATTTCCAGCGACGATTTCGCTTTCGACTACGGTGGTTCCTGGGCCAAGGGCAACAATTACATGGCGGGCAACGGTGGTCCGACGGTGCTGCCGACCCGGTACCTGAGCACCAACATGAACCTGCGGGCTTCGACCAAGCTCGACAACGGCTTCTTCTCGGCGGACGTCACCGGCCAGTACATCCCCTACCAGGGTTTCCCCAACCAGCGCATGGACGTCGCCGAGAACACAGGGCTGCTCGGCGGATTCAGCTACGAGAACGGGTTCGACTGGGGTAAGCTGGATGCGCGGGTCTACTACCACTCGACCTGGCATCTGATGGACACCCTGCAGGAGCGCAACACCGCTCCCATGCCGATGAAGGCCGACGGGTCCGATCTCGGCTACCGGGTGCGGGCGCATCTGCCGGTGGACGACGTCCATACGGTGCGGGTCGGCAGCGAATACTTCCAGCAGGGATTGCAGGACTGGTGGCCCGGCCAGCCGGTCTTTCAGCCGCAGGATTTCTTGAGCATCAACAACGGCCAGCGCAACCGCCTCGGCACTTTCGCCGAATGGGAGGCGAACTGGAACAAGGAATGGCTGACCCAGCTCGGCGTGCGTAACGACATGGTGTGGATGAACACCGGCCGGGTTCAGGGGTATGACAACGGTGCCTTTTATACTTTCTGGGCCACGCCCTTCAACGCCGCCAACCGCTCGCGGGTGGATCACAATTTCGACGCCACCGCCACGACCGCCTTCACCCCGGATGCCAACAGCCGCTACGAGCTGGGCCTCTCGCGCAAACAGCGCTCCCCCAACCTGTACGAGCGTTACGCCTGGGCCGGCCCCAACTCGATGATCACCTGGTTCGGCGACGGCAACTCCTACCTTGGGAATCTGAATCTCAATCCCGAGGCGGCCTACACGGCGACTTTCACCGCCAACTGGCACGACGAGCGGCAGCAGATCTGGAGCGTGAGCCTGACGCCTTATTACACGCGGGTGAACGACTACATCTACGGCCAGAAGGTCGCGCAGTATTCCAACGGCTTCCACGGCATGCAGTTCGTCAATCTCGACCACGCCGACATGTACGGCGGCGACTTCTCGGCCCGCTACGCCTTTCTGCCGGAATCGCCGGCCGGCAGCTTCGCGGCCAAGGTGGTCGCGGCCTACGTGCGCGGTGTGGGCAACGACGGCCAGCGCTCGATGGGCTGCCCCTACGTGGGGACCTCTCTGGCGGGCTTGTGCAATAACAATCAGCAGTTCTGGCCGGTCAACGGCTTTCTGGCGCCGAATTCGGTCAACCTCTACCACATGATGCCGCTGAATGCGACCGTGTCGCTGGAGCACAGCATCCCCGCCGGTTCGGCCGTGGTGGATAGCGCGATTTCGGTGAACCTGGTGGACAGCAAGACCGCGGTGGCCCAGAGCTATGCGGAACCGACCACGCCGGGCTACGTGCTGCTCAATCTTCGCACCAGCTACCAGCGCGAGCACCTGCGGCTGGACGTGGGCGCCGACAATCTGCTGAACAAGCTCTACTACCATCCGCTGGGGGGTGTGGACATCGTCCAAAGCAGCACCGCGAATTCCGTGGTCAGGCTTCCGGCGATAGGCCGGTCGGTGTACATCTCGCTGAACGTGGAGTTCTGATCGAGGGTCTCGCCCTAGCAGCCATGGCCGCAGTTCCCCTTGCTCCGACGGAGTCCCTGTATCGCCCCGGCAGCGTGATTCTGCTGATCGTGTGCTTGGCGCATCTCGGTGTCTGGTGGTCTTACCGGCAATTGAAGTTGCTGGAGCCGGAAGCGCGGCCGGCGCAGCCCATCGAGGTGACCTTGGAAATGATCGCGCCGGCGTCCAAGCCGGCCGAAGCCATCGCTCAGCCGGCGCCGACCGCGCCGCCGAAGCCGGTGACTCCGCCCAAGCCGAAACCCGTCGCCAAGCCCAAACCGGTGGCGAAGACCCTGCCCAAGCCGCTTCCGGTCCAGCCCGAGCGGACGGTGGGCGATAGCGCCGCCAAGGCCGAGCCTGCCGCGCCGCCTCCTGAAACCTCGTCCGCCGCACGCGGCGAAGGCGTGGCAGGCGGCAGCGGTACGCCCATACCCGCGTCGACCCCGGCGAACTTCAACGCCAATTATTTGCACAATCCGCTGCCCGACTACCCGGCATTCGCCAAGAGGCAGCGCTGGCAGGGGAAGGTGACGATGAAGGTTCACGTCATGCCCACGGGACTTCCGGCAGAGGTCGAGCTGCAAGCCAGCAGCGGCCACGACATCCTCGACGAGTCCGCGATGGAAACGGTCCGCCGCTGGCGCTTCGTCCCGGCGACCAAGGGCGGCAAGGCGGTGGCCAGCTGGGTCGTGGTACCGCTCGAATTCTCTCTGACTCATTGACAGCACTCGGCAGGAATCATGGTCACCGATACGTCCACCCTCATCATCAACGTCACCCTCTGGGTACTGATCTCGTTTTCCGTCCTCACCTGGACCGTCATCCTGCTGAAAGGGGGGCAATACTGGCGGCATGCGGTGGGCAACCGCCGGTTCGAGGAGAAATTCTGGAGTGCGGCCACGCTCGACGAGGCGCGGCTGAGGATGGGGGAGGCTGGTGTCTGTCCTTTGTACCGGCTGGCGACGGCGGGGTTCCAGGTGTTCGACAGCGGTAACGGGGACGGCGTCCCCAGCCTGAAGCACCGCGGCGATCTGGTGGCCACCCTGGAGCGCAAGCTCAAGCGGCAACTGGAGCGCGAATCGCGGCTGTCGGACATCGGGCTCACGGTCCTTGCCAGCATCGGGTCGACGGCGCCTTTCGTGGGCCTGTTCGGGACCGTCTGGGGCATCATGCATGCCTTGCAGGACATCAGCAAAAGCGGCAAGGCCAGCCTCGAGGTGGTGGCCGGTCCGATCGGCGAGGCGCTGATCGCCACCGCCATCGGCATCGCCGTCGCGGTGCCCGCCGTGCTGGCCTACAACTTTTTGATGCGGCAATCGCGGCGCCGGCAGCAGGCGCTGGAAATCTTCGCCGAAGACTTCCTGCACCTGGTCAGCGCCGAGACCGCCCACCGCCCCGTCGGCTACGCTCAGGGCGAGTGAAGGAGACCGCCATGGCCATGAAAACCGGGGGCGACAACGACGAAGTGATGAGCGAGATCAACGTCACCCCGCTGGTCGACGTCATGCTGGTGCTGGTGATCGTGTTCCTGGTGACGGCGCCGCTGCTGACCCAGAGCATGAACGTCAACCTGCCCAAGACCGGCGCGGTGGCCGCCTCGGACGACAACAAGTCGACCCCGATCGGCATCGACGCCCAGGGACGCATCGTGCTGGACAAGACCGAGATCGCCGATCTGGCGCAGCTGGAAGCCAGGCTCCGGGAAGCGGTGCAGCAGAATCCGGACGCCCTGTACATCGTCCATGCCGACCAGGCGGTGAGCTATGCCGTCGTCGCCAAGGTGCTGGCCACCGCCCACAAGGCCGGGGTCAACCGGCTGTCCCTGGCGACGGTTCAGGAATAAGCGCTGCTGAAACTGCCCACCGGTCAGCAGGGGGATAAGCGAAGCGCATCCACCGCCCCGCCGACTCGAAGAGCAGCGGAGCCGAATTTGGCGGATGCGCTGCCGCTTGTCCGCCCATGACGGGCTTGCGACATGACGCGCAAGACGGTATCTACCAACGACAAGGGCAAAGAAAATCCTCCCCCCGAGAAGGGGAGGCCGGGAGGGATTTCTCGTGCCGACACCGTGCTCTTCATCGACACCCGCCACATCTACCGCCAAGCGGGTGAGGGCGAGTAAACAGTGACATTATTTTCTTGACTACCAATACCTAGGGAACCTCTGAACAAACCCGATTTGGCCGGTAAAAACACATCCCGCTGATAATCAGGCTTTGAAAATGGGTGAAGGGTACCGAAATTCCTTACTTACCGTGGCGATCCCCCCCCCGGATGCGCCCGTCGGGGCGGATTCCGGGCGCACCTCGCCCGTCAGGTCATCAATGCGTACCGCTTCAGGTAGAGATGGGTCAACCCTATCAGGGTCAACACCTGGGCGGCGTTCTTAGCCAGACCCCGGTAGCGCGTCTTGGTGTAGCCGAACTGCCGCTTCATCACCCGAAAAAGGTGCTCGATGCGGCTGCGCAGCGAGGACATCTTTCGATTGCGGCGTTTCTGTGCCGACCCCAGCCGCCGTTTCGGACGGGCCTTCAGGGCCACGCCCCACACGACCCCGGCCTGCCGCGCCGCGCGCTTATAGGTGTCGTTGACGTAGCCGGCATCGCCGAGGATCAGCCGGTCGTCCTCGCGCAGCAGGTTCGGCAACTGGCTGATGTCCGAGGCGTGGGCCGGTGTGACCGAGACCGTGTGGGCGACACCGGTGTGAACATCCGCTCCCACGTGCACCTTCATGCCGAAGAACCACTGATGGCCCTTCTTGGTCTGATGCATCTCCGGGTCGCGCGCTTTGGCCTTGTTCTTCGTCGATGGCGCGGCATGGATGATCGTCGCATCCACCATCGTGCCCCCCTTGAGCAGCAACCCTCGCGCTTCCAACACGTCATTGATGGCGTTCATCAACTTCGCCGTCAGCTCGTGACGTTCCAGCAGGCGCCGGAAGTTGAGGATCGTGGTTTCATCCGGCAGCGCGTCATCGGCCAACTCCAGACCCGCAAAACGCCGCATCGATTCGATCTCGTACAGGGCGTCTTCCAGGCCCGGGTCGGACAAGGCATACCATTGCTGGAGGAAGTAAAGCCTGAGCATCGTCGCCAACGGGTACGGTTGACGACCGCGCCGACCCGCTTTCGGGTAATGCGGTTCGATCACCGCCAGCAGTTCCGGCCACGGCACCGCCCGCTCCATCTCGGCCAGGAACTTCTCACGCCGGGTCTGCTTCTTCTTCCGGTCAAAGGCTAAGGAGGCGAAGGTGGTCTGTTTCATCGGGGCTCCGCGTTCAGGGGTTCTGGGCAGGAATAGCTTACCCGCAGGGTTTGTTCAGAGGTTCCCTAGGTTTGGCGCAGGGTTCCACGCCACCGCCAGAAGACACGGGATTCCCAAAGGCTTGCTATCGCGCGGGCCTTCTTCATTTGCCTTGCGTGGCTTTTCGTACCCACTTTCCAGGGGGCGCCGGCAATACTCTCGGCTTGGCCGGATGTTGGCGATCAGTGAAGCTTGATCCCCTATCTAAGGGGGTGACGAGCGATTTCTCGGAAGGAGGCAAGACCGCGTTCATTATTCCGACACGTCTTTGTAACCGATAAGACATATGGCCTGGTTAAGCTGGCTCCCTCGTTCCTTACCACCGCCAACGATAACCACGGAGCCGCCATGAAACCTGTATTTCCCATTGTCACGGCACTTGCGAGCGCTATTTCTTTCGGCTTGGTCTCGGTCCCGGCCTTCGCAGCGGACGCCAGCTTTGAGAATTCGCCGGAAGGATGGCAAATGCTCGGCGAACAGACCGTAAAGCAGCTCAGACGCCAAATACCCAACGTACGCTATGCCAAGAACGTCATTCTGTTCGTCGGCGACGGCATGGGCGTTTCCACCGTCACCGCCGCTCGCATCCTGGAAGGCCAAATGCAGGGTCGGGATGGTGAAATCAACCGTCTGGCTTTCGAAACCATGCCAAATCTGGCCCATGCGGTTACGGCCAGCGCCAATCAGCAAACCTCCGATTCTGCGCCCACTGCGACGGCCATGGTCACTGGTGTCAAGGCCAACGAAGGGGCGATCGCCGTCGACCAAAACACCGCTCACGATGAAACGGATGCCGGCGTCGTCGCCGCTCATTCGCTCAAGACAATCTTGGAGCGGGCCGAGGAGCGTGGCATGTCTACCGGCGTCGTGACGACGACCCGGATCACCCATGCGACCCCGGCCGTCAACTACGCTCACATCGGTAATCGGGACTGGGAAGGTAATTATCAGTTACCGGCGGGTGCTACGGTCAAGGACATCGCGGCACAGCTGATCGACTTTCCCTACGGCGACGGCCTCGAAGTCGCGCTGGGTGGTGGACGCACGCAGTTCTACACGAATCAGGAAACAGACCCCGAATACCCCAATCAGAAGGGCCGACGCACCGACGGTCGCAGCCTGTACCAGGAATGGGACAAGGATGGGACCGCGCCCGGTTACGCCTACGTCTGGAACAAGAACCAGTTCGATGCCATCGATCCTGGCTCCACCGACCATCTGTTGGGATTGTTCGAGCGCTCGCACATGCATTACGAGGCCGACCGTGCGCTGGATCCGGCAGGCGAACCTTCTCTCTCAGAGATGACAAAGAAGGCCATCGAAATCCTGAGTAAGAATAAAAAGGGGTACTACCTGATGGTAGAAGGTGGCCGTATCGACCACGCTCACCATGCCTCCAATGCTTACCGCGCATTGACCGACACGATCGCGATGTCGGAGGCGGTCAAGACGGCGCTGGAGATGACCAGCTCGAAAAACACGCTGATTCTGGTGACCGCCGATCACAGCCATGTCTTCACCATCGCGGGCTACCCCAAGCGTGGGAATCCAATTCTGGGTAAAGTCGTTGCGGCCAATGAAACCGAGCCGACCTTGGACCTCCTTGGCCTTCCCTACACCACCGTATCCTATGCCAACGGCCCGGGCTATGTGGGTGCGTCTTTTAGCGATGCAGCAAAGAAGAAGCCGCTCCAGGGCGCAGGCTCGAAAACGTTCACGCCTAATCTGAGCAATGGGGCGGGCAGCGAGGGCCACTCCCCCGTGGCTTACGATCCCGCAACCGGCCGGCCGGATCTGTCCGCCACAGATACCGCCGACCCTTCTTATTTGCAAGAAGGCATGGTTCCCCTGAGCGCGGAAACTCATGCAGGCGAAGATGTGGCGATCTACGCCAGCGGACCGCAGGCGCATCTGGTTCGGGGCACGCTGGAGCAGAATGTCATCTATCATGTCATGGCGGCGGCGCTGAGAATGAAATAACGCAACGGGGCTTTCCATTCTCGAGGCCAGGGACGGCCTTGGCTTTTCGTTCGACGCCGCTTCAGCGCCATATAACTGGCGTTTCGCACCCTTTCACCGCTCGTTAATCTTTGCCATGCGAATCCACGCGCTCTTGTTCTGTCTTGTCCTGGTAGGACTTTCAGGCTGTGCCGGCCATACGTCTCACATGAAGCCCACCATCGATGCCGGCAGATTGCCCCCGATCGCTGCTGAATACGAAACGGTCAGCTCCGACACCGGCGGCAATGCTCACGTCCAGAGCAATCGCTGGCACTTCTGGCGAGATGCGGACTTCGTGGAAACGCGTTCCCTGGATACAGATGAAGGGGAAATCTGGCGACGCAGTGTCAAGGGACTGATCTTCTACGAACGGGTATTTCACCGTGACCGCAAGGTGGTGGAATCCAATCCGGACGATCTACGAGCACGGAGTCGCTATCCGCTGTGGAGCAAGGTTGCCCTGCTGATCGATCCGGGCCTGCTGAACTCAAGGCTGCAGTTCGAGGGGCGCGAAACCCTCGAAGGTCGTCAAGCACTGCGCTACGGCGGACAGGTGGATGGGGTCGGGTACGAGATTTTGTGGCTGGAGCGGGAAAACATTCCCGGAGTGATCCGCCAGCGGTTTCCAGAGCGGGAAGTCACGGTGACGCTGCGAAGCCTTTACTCCCTTCAGGATGCTCCCTGGCCTCACGATGTTTCAGGCAATTACAGTGTCATCGATTACGCCGATCTCGGAGACATGGAAAGCGATCCCTTCGTGAAACGGATCCTGCATGAGACCGATGTCGGAGACGGCCATGATCACGCTCATTAGGCATCCCTGGAGCGCGAAGTTTGTCTTTCCGAATCGTACGTCGGGAGCGTCGGGCCGAGCGTGTGCCTCACTCGTTTCGGGGGCCTGATTCCGCGACGCATCCCACTCCCACCGATTTGGCTCCTTCCTGTGTCCAGAGGGAGGCATGGCGGCAGCGCGGCGTCCGGGCAAGCCGTTTCTCCCCTCATCTGGCATTCGTACCGATCGAAGAGTCTGCATCTCGATGCGGGCGTCGATCCAAACGGGGCTTCCCCGTTTGTCGATGTCTGGCGTTGCGCAAGCTTCGGTGGGTGCAAACCACACCTTGCCCTTCGTCAGATCGACCACGGCTACCTCGAGACAACGGGAGCCGCAGCCCCGGTTGACGCACCGATCATGGCCGTTGACGTTTGGCCCTTGGGCGCTCTGTCGACGCGATTCCGTCCGGTAGCGGCGGGCCTTTGGCGTGTCCAGCCTCGGCTCCATCGCCGCTCCTTTGAGATTGAGATGGGGCTCGCCGGGATAGTCCCCAAACTCCATCGCGGGCAGACGGGGCGTAAAAAAATGATGCCGTTCACGCTGCGAACAGCGCAGCCCCTGGACACGGCATCATTTTCTGCTCACGCGGACGAATCATGGGCGCTGACCCGGGCCGCGGCCGCCGCTAACGTTTGCGGAGATAAAGGTCGGTGATCGTGCCTTCGATCATTTCCGCCGCGAAGGCGAACGTTTCCGACAAAGTCGGGTGGGCGTGGACGGTCAGGCCGATGTCTTCCGCGTCGGCGCCCATTTCCAGGGCCAGCACGGCTTCGGCGATGAGTTCGCCCGCATGGGGACCGACGATGCCCGCGCCGATCACCCGCTTGGTGGCCTTGTCGCACAGCAGCTTGGTGGCGCCTTCCTTGCGGCCGATGCCCAAGGCGCGACCGCTCGCGGCCCAGGGGAACACGGCTTTTTCGTATTCGATGCCCTGGGCTTTCGCCTGGGTTTCGGTGACGCCCATCCAGGCGACTTCCGGATCGGTATAGGCCACCGACGGAATGGTCAGCGCCTGGAACGCCGAAGGATGACCGGCGATGACTTCGGCGGCGACCTTGGCCTCGTGGGTGGCCTTGTGGGCCAGCATGGGGTTGCCGACGATGTCGCCGATGGCATAGATATGCGGGACATTGGTGCGCTGGCGCTCGTCGACCGGAATGAAGCCCTTGGCATCGACGTGGACACCTGCGTTTTCCGCACCGATCAGGCCGCCGTTCGGGGTGCGCCCCACCGCCACCAGCACCCGGTCGAACAGGTCGGATTCGGGTGCGCCTTCGCCTTCGAAGAACACCTTGAGGCCGGCCGCTTCGGGTTCGATGCGGGTGACGCGGGTCTTGAGATGGATGTTCTCATACTGCTTCTTGATGTGCTGATGCAGCGGACGCACCAGGTCGGCATCGCAGCCGGGGATCAACTGGTCCATCAGTTCCACCACGGTGATGCCGGCGCCCAAGGCGTGATACACCGTGGCCATTTCCAGGCCGATGATGCCGCCGCCGACGATCAGGAGGCGCTTGGGGACTTCTTGCAGCGCCAGGGCGTCGGTGGAGTCCATCAGGCGCGGGTCGTCGTTCGGGAAGCCGGGAATCTTCGCCGCCCGCGAACCGGCGGCGATGATGGCCTGGTCGAAACTCACCGTGACCGGGCCATCGGCCGTCGCCACCTGCATGCTGTGGTCGCTGGCGAAATGGCCGGTGCCCTGCACGACCGTCACCTTGCGCTGCTTGGCGAGCGCATCGAGCCCGCCGGTCAGGGTTTTGACCACCTTGTCCTTGAAGTTGCGCACCTGGTCCAGATCGATTTCCGGCGCGCCGAAGCGGACGCCGAATTCGCTGGCCTCCTTGGCTTCATGGATGATCTGCGCCGTGTGCAGCAAGGCCTTGGACGGGATGCAGCCCACGTTGAGACAGACGCCGCCCAGGGTCGGGTAGCGTTCGACCAGGACCACCTGCTTGCCCAGGTCCGCTGCGCGGAAAGCGGCGGTGTAACCGCCCGGCCCGCCGCCCAGCACCAGGACCTCGGCGTGAATCGTCTTGGGTTCAGCCATCGGAGACTCCTTACTTGACTTAGAGCAGGATGCGCCGCATGTCGGCGAGCAGGCTGCTGACATAGGTGACGAAGCGGACGCCATCGGCGCCGTCGATCACGCGGTGGTCATAGGACAACGACAAGGGCAGCATCAGCCGCGGGACGAACTGGCCGTCTTGGAACAGCGGCCGCAGCTGCGCCTTGGAGACGCCCAGGATGGCGACCTCGGGGGCGTTGATGATCGGCGTGAAGGCCGTGCCGCCGATCCCCCCTAAGCTGGAGACGGTGAAGGTGCCGCCCTGCAGGTCGGCGGTGCGCAGCTTCTTGCCGCGGGCCTTGTCGCCGATGGCGGCGAGCTCGGCGGCGATGTCCCAGATGCCCTTAGCATCGGCATCGCGGATCACCGGCACCACCAGGCCGTCCGGCGTGTCCACCGCGAACCCGATATGGTAGTAGCTCTTGAGGATCAGTTCTTCGCCGTTGGGCGCAAGCGATGCGTTGAAGCGCGGGAAGGCTTTCAGGGCGGCGACCACGGCCTTGATGATGAACGGCAGCGGGGTCAGCTTGACGCCGCGCTTGGCGGATTCGGCCTTGAGTGCATGGCGGAAGGCTTCCAGCTCGGTGATGTCGGCCTCGTCGTGCTGGGTGACGTGCGGGACCGTGATCCAGGTCCGGTGGAGATTGGCCGCAGAGAGCTTCTGGATCCGCGAAAGCGGCTGGCGTTCGATCGCTCCGAACTGGGCGAAGTCGATTTCCGGCATCTCCGGCAAGGCGAAACCGCCGGTGCCCGCCCGTTCGGCCTGCGCTATGCGGCTCTTCACGAAGGCTTGAATGTCGGCCTTCAGGATGCGGCCCTTGGGGCCGGTGCCGCGGACTTTCGCCACATCGACGCCGAGTTCGCGGGCGAAGCGGCGGACGGCGGGGCTGGCATGGGCCGGTCCCGTACCTTCTGCCGCAACCGCACTTTCGACCGCAGGCGCTGCGGGCGCCGCGGGAGCCGCTTCGGCGGACTGCGCCGGCGCAACTCGTTCGGCGACAGCCGGGGCGGGTGCCGATGCAGGTTCGGTGGGCGCGGCTACCGCTACGGGCGCTTCCGCCCCCTCATCCGCCCGCAACAGCAGGATCGGTGTCCCCATGCTGACCTTGCTGCCCACGCCTACATACAATTCGGCCACGATGCCGGCGTAGGGCGAGGGAATCTCCATCGCCGCCTTGTCGCTCTCCAGGGTGATGAGCGAGTCGTTCGCCGCGACCTTGTCGCCTGGCTTGACCAGCACCTCGATGATTTCGACGTCCTTGAAGTCGCCGATGTCGGGGACGACGACGGTTTGTTCTTGTGCCATTTTTTCTTATCCTCCTCCTCAGCAGCCGACCGGGTTGGCCTTGTCCGGGTCGATGTTCCAGCGGGCCATCGCATCCGCCAGCTTGGATTTTTCGATGCCGCCTTCGTCGGCCAGGGACTTCAGGGCCGCGAACGCGATGTGGTAGCTATCCACCTCGAAAAACTGGCGCAGCGCCGAACGGCGGTCGCTGCGGCCGAAACCGTCGGTCCCGAGCACGGTGTAGCTCCGGGGCACGAATTCCCGGATCAGGTCCGGATAGGCCTTGACGTAGTCCGTCGCCGCGATGATCGGACCCGTGCTCGCCGCCAGGCACCGTTCGACATAGCTGATTTTCCGCGACTGTTCCGGATGCAGCAGGTTCCAGCGCGAAATCTCCGAGCCATCGCGGCGCAACTGGTTGAAGCTGGTGGCGCTCCAGACGCCGGCCTTGATGCCGTAATCCGCCTCCAGCAGATCGGCCGCTTTCAGCACTTCGCGCAGGATCGTGCCGCTGCCCATCAATTGCACGGCCTCGTCCTTGCCGGCATCGCGGAACTTGTACAGTCCCTTGACGATGCCTTCCTTCGCGCCTTCCGGCAGGGCGGGATGGCTGTAGTTCTCGTTCATCACCGTGATGTAGTAGAAGACGTTCTCGTTTTCCTGGTACATGCGGCGCAGGCCATCGTGCACGATGATCGCCAGTTCGTAGGCGAAGGTCGGGTCGTAGGTGATGCAGTTGGGGATCGCCCCCATGATCAGGTGGCTGTGGCCGTCCTGGTGCTGCAGGCCTTCGCCGGCCAGGGTGGTGCGTCCCGCGGTGCCGCCCATGAGGAAACCACGGGCCTGCATGTCGCCCGCCGCCCACATCAGGTCGCCGACGCGCTGGAAGCCGAACATGGAGTAGTAGATATAGAACGGGATCATCTGCACGTTGTGATTGCTGAACGCCGTGCCGGCGGCGATCCAGTCGCACATGCCGCCCGCTTCGCAGATCCCTTCTTCCAGAATTTGGCCGGATTTGTCCTCGCGGTAGAACATCACGGTGTCGGCGTCCTGGGGCTCGTAGAGCTGGCCGACCGAGGAATAGATGCCGTATTGCCGGAACAGGCCTTCCATGCCGAAGGTGCGAGCTTCGTCGGGCACGATCGGCACCACGTAGCGGCCCAGCGCCTTGTCGCGTAGCAGGGAGGAGAGCAGCCGGACGAAGGCCATCGTCGTGGACATTTCACGGTCTTCCGAGCTCTTCAGCATCGTCTCGAAGATGCTCAGATCGGGAATCTGCAGATGGGGCGCCTCCTTCCGCCTCTGCGGCAGGTAACCGCCCAGCGCCTTGCGGCGCTCCTGCAGGTAGACCATCTCGGGACTGTCCTCAGCCGGCTTGTAGTACGGTGCCTCATGCACCTTGTCGTCCGGAATCGGAATGTTGAAACGGTCGCGGAAAGCCTTGAGCGCTTCGGCGTCCAGCTTCTTCTGCTGGTGCGCGCCCATCTGGCCTTCGCCGGCCCGGCCCATGCCGTAGCCCTTGATGGTCTTGGCCAGGATCACCGTCGGCTGGCCCTTGTGCGCCACCGCGGCGGCGTAGGCGGCATAGACCTTGTGCGGATCGTGGCCGCCCCGGTTCAGGTGCCAGATGTCATCATCGGACATGTTGGCGACCATCTCCAGCAGTTCGGGATATTTGCCGAAGAAATGCTTCCGGACATAGGCACCATCCTTGGCCTTGTAGGTCTGGTATTCGCCATCGACCACCTCTTCCATGCGCTGCTGCAGCAGTCCCTTGGTGTCGCGGGCCAGCAGAGCGTCCCAGTGCGAGCCCCAGATCACCTTGATGACGTTCCAGCCGGCGCCGCGAAATTCTGCCTCCAGGTCCTGGATGATCTTGCCGTCGCCGCGCACCGGCCCATCCAGGCGCTGCAGGTTGCAGTTGACCACGAAAATCAGGTTGTCCAGCTTTTCCCGGCCGGCAAGGCCGATGGCGCCCATGGATTCCGGCTCGTCCATCTCGCCGTCGCCGCAGAAGCACCAGACCTTGCGGCCTTCGGTGTTCAGGAGGATCTTGCGATCGGCCAGGTATTTCATGAACCGCGCCTGATAGATCGCCATCAGCGGCCCGAGGCCCATGGAGACCGTCGGGAACTGCCAAAAATCCGGCATCAGCCAGGGGTGGGGGTAGGATGAAAGCCCGCCGCCGCCGACTTCGGCACGGAACCGGTCCAAGTGCTCTTCCGTCAGCCGCCCTTCCAGGAAGGCCCGGGCATAGATGCCGGGCGCGGAATGGCCCTGGAAAAACACCAGGTCGCCGCCGTGGTCGCGGTCGGGGGCGTGGAAGAAATGGTTGAAGCCGACGTCGTAGAGGGTGGCCGAGGAGGCGAAGCTGGAAATGTGCCCGCCGTACTCGGTGGATTTCTGGTTCGCGCGTACCACCATCGCCATGGCATTCCAGCGCAGATAGCAGCGGATGCGGTGTTCGATGCCGGCATCGCCTGGGCTGCGCGCCTCGGCATGTGGCGGAATGGTATTGATGTAGGCAGTGTGGGCCTTGTAAGGCAGGTTCGCGCCGGAGCGGCGTGCCTTGTCGACGAGCTTTTCTATCAGGAAATGGGCGCGCTCGACGCCTTCCGTTTCGATGACGGCTGCAAGCGCGTCCAGCCACTCCCGGGTTTCCTCCGGATCGGTATCCGTATTGGCCGCGGACTGGGAGTTTGGGGATGGATGGCTTGCGATCATGGCGATTCTCGACCCTTCGGTTGATTAAAGCATTAACCCGTTATGATGCCGCCGTTCGGCGCCGAGGACAATGGGATCATGCAAGGCTTTGTTTCAACCGCCACAGGGGAGCGGCTACCGCTTTGGCGGGGAGGGGAAAAGGCTTCGCAGTGCGAGTGCCGCGCGGGCAACATCCGATGCCCCGAATACCGCTTCGATGACTGCAACCAGGTCTGCGCCGGCGTCGATGGCTTGAGTGGCATTGGTGGCGTCTATGCCCCCGATGGCGACGATCGGGATATTCAGGCGGGTTCTCGCCTCCCGCAAGGTCTCCAGTCGGGCACGGGGGGCGCCGGGTTTGGTGGCGGACGGGAAAAATGCGCCGAAGGCGACGTAATCCGCGCCCTCGGCTTCCGCGCGGAGCGCCCGCTCCAGCGAGTCGTAACAGGAAACGCCGACGATAGCCCGGTGGCCGAGCACGCTTCGCGCCGTCGCCACTGCGCCGTCATCCTTGCCCAGGTGCACGCCGTCGGCACCGATGTTTGCCGCCAGCCGCGCGCTGTCGTTGATGATGAGAGGAACTCCCGCGGCGCGGCAGGATTTACGCAATCGCTCCCCTTCAGCCAGGTGATCCTTCGCCGATCCCGACTTGGGCCGGTATTGCACCACCGCGGCGCCCCCGAAAACGGCGCTTTCGACGGCGGCAAGCAGCGCCTCCCCTCGGAGCCGGTCGGGCGTGATCACATATAGGCCCTTGGGAGGGAAGGGGATGGGCATCGGCATCGAGTTTTCGGCCACAACGTGTTTTCCGAAGGTATAGGGTACTCTCTTCTGTCAGAACCCGGCAGGCACCTGCCCGCTGCCTCGCCATCCATGGTACGCTCATGACCATCCTGGATTCTTCCTCAAGACGATGGTGACCAAGCCTTCCAAATTGACGGTTTCGACTTTTGTTTTCGTCCTGGCCGGCTGCGTTATGGAGCCTGCGACGCCGGACCGGCCGGCTCAGCCCATGGCGTTCCACAATACGCGGCTGACTTACGCGTTGATGGCCGACGACGAGGAGACTCTGCGGAAGGACTTCCAGATGAAAACCCGGCCGAGCTGGGTGGAGCGCACCGTCGCCGGCATCGGGCTGTTGGCCGCGGGTGGCATGGAGACGGTCACCTGGCCGGTATTCGCCGGTTTCCGAGCCTACATGGAGGCCAACCCGGAACCGAGTACGCCTGATTACCTTGCCGGTGCCGGTGTGCGGCACCAGCCGTAAGCGCTCCGAATACTGCCGCGAATGGCATGAAAAAAGGCGGAGCGTATTCCGCCCCGCCTTCGCTTCCCGGCGAGCAAGCCGCCGGTCGATCGCAGCAAGCTTACTTCGTCTCTTTGTTGATCACCGTCATGCGGTTCACGACGTCGGTCAGCTTCTCGATCGCAGCGTCATTGTTGCCGGCCTCGAGGTCGGATGCAGCTTCCTTGGCGGCGGTCATGGCCTTGGACAGGGAAGGCCCGGCGCCGCCGCCGGTGATTTCCTTGGCTTTCTGGCGATAAAGTTTGGCAGAGGCCAAGGCTGCATCCTTTTCGCCGGCTTTAGCCTGCGAAAGCGCTTCCTGGGCCACCTTCAGGGCTTCTGCGGTGACTTGCCTCACACCTTCGGGGCTTTCCGCGGCAAAGGCGCCGAAGCTCAAGGAGCCGGCTACCAGCAAAGCGGCAAATTTGGACAAGGCATTCTGAATTTTCATATCGACTGAGTCTCCTCGGGTATCATAGTTATCGTTGTAATTTTAGAGTCTGGAGCCGGGTGACTGCTGTCGTATCCCTCTGCCCGTCGACTCGCCGGTACCTGCCCGGCTACAACGCGGCGCTAACGAAAGGCGACGCCTGGCGGCTTCATCTTTCGTAATCGGGCGGTAATACTAACCAAATTTTTCGATCAAGACCATGCTTGGTTTCTACGCAGGCAAATAAATTTCGTCGCCTTGCTTCCACACGCTCGGGGTGCGCGGGACGGCCCGCCATGCGTCCGGGGCCTATGCGGGGTGAAGGGATGCGGCCCAAATGTTGTATAGTCAAGACTTTGCGAAAAAGGACGGCCAATGAGCTCTCCTCTTTGGCCGGAAGGGCTTGCCGCGCATTTCTCGCAGATTTTTTCCGAACCATCCAGCCGAATCGGCTCGACCAACCCTGCCGGATTCTCATGACGCATCGACTTTCTCGCCGTACCGAACGCCTTACCAGTTCCCTCATCCGGGACATTTTGCAGATCACTCAGCAACCCGGGGTGATCTCTTTCGCCGGGGGCCTGCCGGCGGAAGAGCTGATGCCGGATCTGGATTTCGACGCTTGTGCCGCCGATTCCCGCCAGTACGGTCCCAGCGAAGGCGAGCCCAGGTTGCGGGCGCTGATCGCACAGGGGCTTTCAGGCCTGGGGCTTCGGTGCCAAGCCGATCAAGTGCTGGTGACGACGGGTTCCCAGCAGGGCATCGATCTGGTGGGCAAGCTGTTCATCGACGAGGGAACGCCGGTGTTGCTGGAGTCGCCGACCTACCTCGCGGCGCTTCAATGTTTCCGGGTTTACGGCGCGGCGTTTCACGGCCTGCCCTTGCAGGTCGAGGGCATCGATCCGGACGCGCTGAAAGCGGCCATCGTCCGTCATCGGCCCGCTTTCGTTTATCTCATTCCCAGTTTTCAGAACCCCTCGGGGTGCTGTTACACTGATGCGGCACGCCGCGCCGTCGCTGCCGTGCTGGATGAAACCGGCACGCCTCTGGTGGAGGATGACCCCTATCGGGATCTGGTCTATTCGCCATGCGATCGAACGCCGGTCTGCGCTTATTTGGAGCGCGCGCCCTGGGTCTATCTCGGCAGTTTTTCCAAGATTACTGCACCGGGACTGCGGGTGGGTTATCTTGCTTCGTCTCCGGCATTGTTTCCGTGGATCGTCCGTCTCAAGCAATCGAGTGATCTTCACACCAGCCGAATCGGACAGGCCTGGTTGACGCATTTCATTGCTTCGGATGACTTCGAAAAACATTTGGCGCACATGAACGGCGTCTATGCCGAGCGCCGAAACACCATGCAGTTCGCCTTAGTCCGGCATTTCAGCGGCCTTGCGGAATGGTCGGCACCTGCCGGCGGGCTGTTTTTCTGGCTGCGCCTGGTCGAGGATGTGGATACGCTGGCCGCACTCAAGGTGGCGCTGACCCATGATGTGGCTTTCATGCCGGGAGAGCCGTTTTTCCCGGTCGCGGACCAGCGTTATCCGGCTTTGCGGCTGAATTTCAGCCACGCGACGCCGGAAAAGATCGAGCAGGGCATCGGCCTGCTATCGGAGGTGTTGAGCCAGTGCTGCGAAACGGCATTCGTCACCGGATGATCCACGTTCGATCAGGCCGCCGCGACGGCGCCAGTGAAGCTGGCAGGACTTGTCGAGGTGAGGAACTTGCGCTAGTTTTAGCACTCGAATGGGTCGAGTGCTAAAATCCATCATCACGAGAACAGGGCATCCCATGACTCAAGAATTGACACTCCCGACCAATCTGCCGCTGGGTTCCATCGACGATTATTTCGCCGCAGTGAACCGCCTGCCGCGTCTGGACGCCGACGAGGAGCGGGAGCTGGCCATCCGCTTCCGTGACGAGCAGGACCTGGAGGCCGCAAGGCGCCTGGTGCTGTCGAACCTGCGGTTCGTGGCCTACATCGCGCGCGGCTATCTCGGCTACGGCCTGCCGCTGGCCGACCTGATCCAGGAGGGTAATATCGGCCTGATGAAAGCGGTGAAGCGCTATGATCCGGACGTCGGCGTGCGGCTGGTCTCGTTCGCAGTGCACTGGATCCGGGCGGAGATCCACGAATTCATCATCCAGAACTGGCGCATCGTGAAGATCGCCACCACCAAGGCACAGCGCAAGCTGTTCTTCAATCTGCGCAAGATGAAGAACCGGCTCGGCTGGCTCAACCCCGAAGAAGCCGCCGCGGTGGCTGCGGAACTGGGCGTGGACGTCGAGGACGTCTACAAGATGGAACACCGGCTGAACAACCCGGACATGGCGCTAGAGGCGCACGGCGACGAGGACGTCGACGACCGCGAAGGCCACGCGCCCATCCATTATCTCCAGCAGGAAGGCGCGGATCCGGCCCAGCTCATCGAGCACAGCGAATGGGACAACCGCCAGCAGGAGAAGCTGCACGAAGCCATCGGCCAACTGGACGACCGCAGCCGGGACATCGTGGCCAGCCGTTGGCTCAGCGAGGATAAGCTGACGCTGCACGATCTGGCGGCGCGCTACAACGTCTCCGCCGAGCGCATTCGCCAGCTCGAAAACAGCGCGATGAAGAAGCTGCGGAACGCTCTCGCGGACGCCGCCTGATTTTCAAAAGGCGGGCAGGCGCCGGCCGGCCGTGTCCGCCGGCGTTCCTCAGGCCGATCCCAGCCCCAGCGCATTCCAGACGTCAAGGCTGGCATCCGCCCGGTTCAGCGTGTAGAAATGCAGCCCCGGCGCACCCCGTTCCAACAGCCGCCGGCAAAGATCCGCCACTACATCCAGTCCGAAGGCCCGGATGGACTTGCGGTCGTCGCCGAAGGCCTCCAGCCGCTTCCGGATCCAGCGCGGAATGTCGGCGCCGCACATGTCGGAAAATCTCGCCAACTGCGAATAATTGGTGATCGGCATGATCCCCGGCACGATGGGGATGTCGATGCCGAGCCGTTCGCAGTCGTCCACGAACCGGAAATAGGCTTCCGGATTGTAGAAATACTGGGTGATGGCGCTGTCGGCGCCGGCATCCACCTTGCGCTTGAAGTTCTTCAAATCGCTCTCGGCGCTGGCCGCCTGCGGGTGGACTTCCGGATAGCAGGCCACGTCGATATGGAAATGATTCCCCGTTTCGGAACGGATGAATGCCACCAGTTCGTTGGCGTAGCGGAACTCCCCCGCCGACAGCATGCCCGAGGGCATGTCCCCGCGCAGCGCCACGATGTGGCGGATGCCATGGGAACGGTAGGCCTCCAGGATCTCGCGGATGCTCTGGCGGGTGGAGGCGATGCAGGACAGGTGCGGCGCGCATTCGATGCCGGTGGTCTGCTGGATTTCCAGCGCCGTTTCGAAGGTTTTCTCGCGGGTCGAACCGCCGGCGCCGAAGGTCACCGAGCAGAAGCGCGGCTTGAGCGGCGCCAGCTTGCCCAAGGTTCGGCGCAGGTTTTCCGCGGCCTCCTCCGTCTTCGGCGGAAAAAATTCGAAGCTGAACACCCGCGGATATTTCTGTTGCGTCTTCATTGCATTCCCTTAAGGAACGCGAAATCCCGCGCAGGGCCGGATTTCGGATTAAGGTGCTCGGCATTTCCGATCGAAACCCGGGAATTCCGGGTTTCGATGCGCACGAAATGGCCCTTTGATCCATCAGTAGCGATAGTGGCCCGGCTTGTATGGCCCTTCCACCGGCACGCCGATATACGCGGCCTGCTCCGGCGTCAGCACCGTCAGCGCCGCGCCGATCTTCTTCAGGTGCAGCCGCGCCACTTTCTCGTCCAGGTGCTTGGGCAGGACGTAGACCTCGTTTTTGTAGCGCTCGCCGTGACAGAACAGCTCGATCTGGGCCAAGGTCTGGTTGGTGAAGGAGTTGGACATCACGAAGGACGGGTGACCGGTGGCGCAGCCCAGGTTCACCAGCCGCCCTTCCGCCAGCAGGATGATGCGGCGGCCGGAGGGGAAGAGAATGTGGTCCACCTGCGGCTTGATGTTCTCCCAGGGGTACTGCTTCAGGCTTGCGACCTCGATTTCCGAATCGAAATGGCCGATGTTGCAGACGATGGCCTGGTCCTTCATCTTCACCATGTGATCGTGGGTGATGACGCCCACATTGCCGGTGGCGGTGACGAAGATGTCGGCCTTGTCGCAGGCCTCATCCATGGTGACCACCCGGTAGCCTTCCATCGCCGCCTGCAGGGCGCAGATCGGGTCGATTTCGGTGATCCACACGGTGGCGCCGAGGCCTCGCAGGGACTGGGCGCAGCCCTTGCCGACGTCGCCGTAGCCCAGCACTACCGCGATCTTGCCGGCGATCATCACGTCGGTGGCGCGTTTGATGCCGTCCACCAGGGATTCGCGGCAGCCGTAGAGGTTGTCGAACTTGGACTTGGTCACCGAGTCGTTGACGTTGATCGCCGGGAACGGCAGCCGTCCTTCCGCCTGCATCTGGTACAGACGGTGCACGCCGGTGGTGGTCTCCTCGGTGACGCCCTGGATGCCGGCTTGCAGCTTGGCGTACCAGCCCGGCCTGGCCGCCAGCGTCTTCCTGATGGCGGCGAACAGTACCTCCTCCTCTTCGCAGGTGGGGTGGGCGATGAGGGAGGCGTCCTTCTCGGCCCTGGCGCCCAAGGTCACCAGCAGCGTGGCATCGCCGCCGTCGTCCAGGATCATGTTGGGGCCCGCATCGCCCGGCCATTCCAGGATGCGGTGGGTGTATTCCCAGTACTCTTCCAGTGATTCGCCCTTGTAGGCAAACACCGGGATGCCTTCGGCGGCGATGGCCGCGGCGGCATGGTCCTGGGTGGAGAAGATGTTGCAGGAGGCCCAGCGGACTTCGGCGCCCAGCGCGACCAGGGTCTCGATCAGCACCGCGGTCTGGATGGTCATGTGCAGGGAGCCGCTGATGCGGGCGCCCTTGAGCGGCTGGGCCGCGCGGTATTCCTCGCGGATCGCCATGAGTCCCGGCATTTCGGTCTCGGCGATGGCGATTTCCTTGCGGCCCCAGCCGGCCAGGGAAAGATCGGCGACCTTGTAGTCGTTGAATGCGGCGTTTGCTACAGCGTTCATAGATACCTCTTCGTCGGTTCTCCACCAGTGCGGAAAGCTCTGATTATCCATCGGCAGCCGCGACCGGTGGAGATAAACAGAGCGCCGTTGGAAAACCAAGTTGCCTCGCCGAGCCTGGCGGCCCCGATGCGGGCCGTCGCAGCGCCCCTCGGCGCGGACAACGCCGCCGGGACCCGGCGGCAGAAATGCTGTTTGCCGGGATCAGGCGACGGCCGGCAGGCCCGCCGCTTCGCGCAGTAGTTCGGCCTTGTCGGTCCGTTCCCAGGTGAAGCTGCCCTCGGTGCGACCGAAGTGGCCGTAGGCGGCGGTCGGACGATAGATCGGCCGCAGCAGGTCCAGCATGGTGATCAGCCCCTTCGGGCGCAGATCGAAGTGCTCGCGCACCAGTTTGACCAGGGTTTCCTCCGGAATCTTGCCGGTGCCGAAGGTTTCGATGCTGATCGAGGTCGGCTCGGCTACGCCGATGGCGTAGGACACCTGGATTTCACAACGGTCGGCCAGGCCGGCGGCCACGATGTTCTTGGCGACGTAGCGGCCCATGTAAGCGGCCGAACGGTCGACCTTGGAGGGGTCCTTGCCGCTGAAGGCGCCGCCGCCGTGGCGCGCCATGCCGCCGTAGGTGTCGACGATGATCTTGCGTCCCGTCAGTCCGCAGTCGCCCACCGGACCGCCGATGACGAAGCTGCCGGTCGGGTTGATGAAATATTTGGTGTCCTTGTGCAGCCACTCTCTCGGCAGGACATGGTAGATGATCTCCTCCATGACCGCCTCGCGGATGTCCTTCTGGTCCACGTCCGGCGCGTGCTGGGTCGAGAGCACCACGGCATCGACCGCGGCCGGCTTGCCGTCTTCGTAGCGGAAGGTGACCTGGCTTTTGGCGTCCGGCCGCAGCCAGGGCAGCACCTTGTGCTTGCGGACTTCGGCCTGCCGCTGCACCAGCCGGTGGGCATAGGTGATCGGGGCCGGCATCAGCACGTCGGTCTCATTGGTGGCATAGCCGAACATCAGGCCCTGGTCGCCTGCGCCCTGCTCGTGGCTGTCGAATTCGTCCACGCCCGCGGCGATGTCGGGCGACTGCTTGCCGATGGCCGTCAGCACGGCGCAGCTTTGCCAGTCGAAGCCGATTTCCGGGTTGTCGTAGCCGATGTCGTGCACGACCTTGCGCACCAGCTCTTCGGTGTCCACCCAGGCCGAGGTGGTGACTTCGCCGGCGAGCACGACCATGCCGGTCTTGACCAAGGTTTCCACGGCCACGCGCGCCTTGGGGTCCTGCGCCAGGATCGCATCCAGCATGGCGTCGGAAACCTGGTCTGCGATCTTGTCCGGGTGACCTTCGGAAACGGATTCCGAAGTGAAGATGAAAGATTTGCTCACTTATGATGCTTCCTACGGTTGAACGGCATGGTTTAAGCTGAGGGCGAATTATAGGCCAGGGGATCGGGTAGACAAAGCCCGCCGTCGAAGTCAGCCGTTTCGTAACATCGGCATGTTATCCAATGAGGTTCGGGTCTTTTCGTGACTTTGGACACTAACTATACCAAGAGGGCGAGCCATGAATCTGGAATCCATCACCGTCGTTCTTCCCACCCGTAACGAGGCCGGTAATATCGGGGCGTTCCTGGCGTCCTTGCCCGAGGCGGTGCATCTGATCGTCGTCGATGCCAGCGAGGACGAAACGCCGGACATCATCCAGCGGCTTCGTCCCGCCCGAACGCAGGTGCTGCGGCGGAAAAGCACGATTACCGAAGCGCGGCAGCTGGGCGCGGAACTGGCCCACACGGATTGGCTGCTGTTCACCGATGCCGACGTGGTGTTTCCGGGCGGTTATTTCGAATCACTGGGCGGCTTGGCCGAGGCCGACGTGGTCTATGGGTCCAAGCTGTCGCGCGACCGTTTCGCGGTCTACTACCGCTGGTTCGGCTATGGCCAGCAGTGTTCGCACTGGCTGGGGATTCCGGCCGCGACCGGTTCCAACATGCTGGTCCGGAAGGAGGCGCTGGTCGCCGTCGGCGGGTTCGATCCGGAGCTGGTGTGCAACGAGGATTCGGAACTGGTGTGGCGGATCAAGCGGGCCGGCTATCGGATCCGGTTCGAGCCGGCGCTGCCGGTCTATGCGCGTGACCATCGTCGCCTGGACAGCGGGCTTTGGCGCAAAACCTGTCATTCCGTGTTCCGGTGCGCGTTGCTGTACTGGGATCTGATTCCTGCCCGCTGGCGCGGATCGGACTGGGGCTACTGGTCGCAGCAGCAGAGCGGAAGGGCGCCGGGCGTATCGCGGGTGGAGTAAGGGTGTGCGGAATCCCCTTGAATCCGCAGTCCCGGTGGTGGGAAGATCGCTGGCGAGAAATGTTCCAAGCGGAGGAGCAAGAATGAAATGCTTCGACCGGAAACGTGCGTTTCGCGGCGGGATGCTCGCGTTGCTCATCCACCATCCGCTGTTCTGGGGCGGCATTGGAAGTGCCGCCGCCGAAGCGGTGCCGGGAGAGACGGCCATGGGGTTCACCCTCAGTTCCGAGGCTTTTCCGCCGAATGGCGAGATACCTCGCAAGTACACCTGCGACGGCGGCGATGTGTCGCCGCCTCTTGCCTGGTCGGGGCTGCCGGCCGGCACCCGGAGTCTGGCGCTCATCGTGGATGATCCCGATGCGCCGGACCCGAAAGCGCCCAAAATGACCTGGGTTCATTGGGTGCTCTACAACCTGCCCGCGGACGCCCCGGGCTTGCCCGAAGCGATGCAGTCGCTGCCGGTCGGGACGCTGCAGGGTATGAACGACTGGAAGCGCACGGGCTACGGCGGGCCCTGCCCTCCGATCGGCCGCCACCGCTATTTCCACAAGCTCTATGCCCTGGATACCGTCTTGCCCGATCTGCACCGGCCGGACAAAGCGAAACTGGAGCAAGCCATGGCCGGGCATGTGCTCGGCCAAGCCGAACTGATCGGGACTTATCAGCGTTCCCGCTGACTTTTCGCCGCCTGCGGCCGGAGCCTTCCGCTCCTCGCTTCCTGAGATGTTCTTGCGGCAACCCCGCCGTTTTATGGGATCATTTGGCATTGTGCGCCAAGATTCCAAGACAGGCGGATTGTTCGGGAGGGCTGAAGCGGGAAGGTATGAGAGTCGGAAAGTTCGAAATCGAACCTATGTCGTTGCTGCTGGTTTTCGTGCCGGTCAGCATGGCGCTGGCGTGGGTCCATGCGGACCCGGTCTGGATTTTCGCGGGGTCCGCGCTTGCGATCGTCCCCCTGGCGGGTCAGATGGGAAAGGCCACCGAATATCTCGCCGAACATCTCGGCGCGGGCCTCGGGGGGTTGCTCAATGCTTCGTTCGGCAACGCGGCGGAACTGATCATCGGCTTCGTGGCGCTGCGGGCAGGCCTGATCGACGTGGTCAAGGCCTCGATCACCGGCTCGATCATCGGCAACATCCTGCTGGTGCTGGGCGCCAGCGTGGTGGTCGGCGGGTTGAAGTACGAAACCCAGTATTTCAACCGTACCGCCGCCGGACTCGGCGTCACCCTGGCCGGCCTCAGCGCGATCGGGCTGGTGGTGCCGGCGATTTTCCACATGGTCGTCCAAGGGCATCCGGAGCCTCACGAACAGGAGCTGAGCCTGGAAATCGCCCTGGTGCTGTTCGTCACCTACATCCTCAGCCTGGTGTTCACCCTGCGCACTCATCGGCATCTTTACGTGGGCGAGTCCTCGGACGAAACCGACGAGGCGCTCGGCGTGGGAACCTGGAGCAAGCGCAAATCGTTGCTTATTCTGCTCGGCGCCACGGTGCTCGTCGCCTGGATGAGCGAGCTGCTGGTGGGCGCGGTGGAGCATGCGGCGCATGATCTGGGCATGACCAACGTCTTCATCGGCGTGATCCTCGTCGCCATCGTCGGCAACGCGGCCGAACACAGCACGGCGGTCATGATGGCGGCCAAGAACCACATGGACCTGGCCATGAACATCGCCATCGGCTCCAGTATCCAGATCGCCCTGTTCGTCGCCCCGCTGCTGGTGTTCGCCGGCTCTCTGATGGGCCAGCCGATGGACCTGGTCTTTTCCACCTTCGAGGTCGTCGCGGTCGCGATTGCGGTCGCTGCCGTGGTTCTGATCGCGATGGACGGCGAGTCGAACTGGATGGAAGGGGTCAACCTGCTGGCGGTTTACGTCATCCTCGCCATTGCCTTCTATTTCTTGCCATAGGGACGAGTCACGCATGATCGGAAAGACGAGTCGGCGCAATTTCGTGCGCCTGAGTGCAATGCTCGGGCTGGGTGCCCCGCTGCTGGCCGCCGTGCCGCGGAGCTGGGCGGAGCCGAAAGGGCTCAAGTTCGGCGCTTCCCTTCCTTTCAGCTACGAGATGCTGGTGAAACGGGCGGAGGCGCTTGCGTCGCGCCCCTACGCTCCGCCGCCGGCGGTCTCCCAGGTCGTTCGCAAACTGGATTACGAAGCCTGGGGTCAGATCCATTTCCGGACCGAGGACGCGTTGTTCGCCGAAGGGCCCTCCGTTTACCCGGTCACGTTTTTTCACCTTGGCCAGTTTTTCCAGAAACCGGTCAAGGTTCATGCCGTCGAGGGCGGAAAATCGCGCCAGATCTACTACAGCGCCGACTACTTCGACATGCCGGGTGACAGTCCAGCCCGGCAAATGCCGGAAAAATCGGGATTTGCCGGCTTCCGCCTGCAGGAGGCCCGGAGCCGCTCCGATTGGCGCACGCAGGACTGGATCGCCTATCTGGGCGCCTCCTATTTCCGTGCCATCGGTGCGCTGAACCAGTACGGCCTTTCGGCCCGCGGCGTCGTCATCGACGCCGCCGAGCCGACTCCCGAGGAGTTCCCGGATTTCACCGAGTTCTACATCGAGGGCGCCGCCGCCGAAACCGACCCGGTCGTCATCTGCGCACTGCTGGACGGCCCCAGCGTCGCCGGAGCCTATCGCTTCCTCACCTGGCGGAAAGAAGGCGTGGTGCAGGAGATCGAGGCGGCGGTGTTCATGCGCCGGGGAGTCAAGCGGCTCGGCCTTGCCCCGCTGACTTCGATGTACTGGTTCAGCGAGTCGGAGAAACGGAAGCTGGAGGACTGGCGGCCCGAGGTCCACGATTCGGACGGCCTCGCCATCTGGACCGGGTCCGGCGAGCGAATCTGGCGGCCGCTGATCAATCAGCCGTACCCGGTGACCTCGAGCTTCGTCGACCACGATCCCAAGGGGTTCGGCCTGCTCCAGCGCGACCGGGTGTTCGAGAACTATCTCGACGGCGTGAACTACGAACGCCGGCCCAGCCTGTGGGTCGAGCCGCTGGACGGCTGGGGGGAGGGGGCGGTGCAACTGGTCGAACTGCCCACGGACGACGAGATTCACGACAACATCGGCGCTTACTGGCGTCCGGCCGAGGCACCCAAGGCCGGTGCATCCTACCGTTTGCGGTATCGCTTGCACTGGCTGGCCGACGAGCCGTATCCGGCCGCCGTCGCCCGTTGCGTCGCGACCCGCATCGGCCGCGGCGGTCAGCCCGGCAAGCCGCGGCCCCGCGGCGTCTACAAATTCGCGGTGGAATTCGCCGGTGCGGCGCTGGAACCGTTGTGGGGCGACACCGTCAAGGCATCGCCGGTCGTCACGGCGTCCAGCGGAGCGATTCAAGGCGCCTTCATCGAGCCGATCCCCAATACCCGGCGCTGGCGCGCGATATTCGACCTGACGCCGGACGGGGCTGGGCCGGTGGAGCTGCGTCTCTACATCCAGGGCAACGGCGACGCCTTGACCGAAACCTGGTTGTATCAGTTCAGGCCGCCGGCCTGAGCGCCGGCATGCTTCTCAACGCCTGGTGTTGAAGTCGCGGTAAGGCTGCAGCCGCTCCCACAGTGCTTCGACGATGACGTCGGATGCTTCGTCCGGGGGTAGGTCGTCGCGACCTAAGGCGCGACTGCAGTCGCGCCGCAACGGGCTGTCTGGCGCCCACAGACCGCACGTTTTGCGGATGTGGCTTCCGAGGCTGAAATGCAGGAGGTAGAGCGCGGTCTTGAACGTCAAGGCGACCTCGGCCTTCTGCCGGTCGTCGAATTCTTCGACAAGCATTTCCACCGCTTCGGCCACGGTGCGGGGACACGGGGTCAATGGGGTTTTGGCCATGTTCATCTGCCGGATCAATCTCGGCGCAAGTCAAAAAATGGAGTTTCACCGCACTCGGGGCTGCTGCGCAAGCATGGTTGCCTATGGGCATGGCTCCGTTGGCTCAACTCAATTACCATACCGCACTATGCGCGTGGTTTCTCCTCCGCATCGGTGCGCGAATACCTTCCGCCGGGGTAGGGGAGAACTGGAACATGGGTTTCGTCGGAGTCGTGCTCACGCTCTTTTGCCGAGAGGACGGTTTCCTTTCAATAGGGATATTCCCGTAAATGGTTTTTGGCACGGCTAGAGCATTCCGGCTGCTCCTGCGATGCTCGCTCGCCTGTATGACGGGGCCGGCCTGGGCAGTGGCGGACAAGACTGATGGGTTTCAGCCGTTTGTATCGAATACTTTCACTTACGATACCAATGTGTTCCGTCTGCCTTCAAGTCTCACTGCGGCCGAGGCTAACGCCTTGATCGACAATGTATCCCCGGGGGGCAGCAAGGCCGACTTCATCAATCGCCTTTCGGCAGGCGCCAAAGTGCGCTGGTATTCAGGCCCTCATCGAGTCAACATGAACCTTGGCGTCGACGACAACATTTTCGTGCGGAACACCGCCCTGCAAAATGTGTCCACCGTCAACGACGCCTCCTGGATCTGGGATGTTTCCAGGGCTTGGTCGACCCAGATCGGGGCCGAATATCAGCAATACCTGAACGCCTTCGGAAACTACGTCATTCCTCGCAAGGACATGCTGACCAACATGGCTTATTTCGGAAAGGTGAAATATCAGTTGTCACCCGATTGGCGAATGGGTGCCGGCGTGCGCTGGGACGAAATCAGCCACAGTGTGCGCAACCGTAGGCAGAATGATGTCCAGGAACTCAGCGAGACAGCGGAAGTGGTATACCAGAATGCCGCAGGCAACTCGGCGGGAATCGAATATCGCCACGGCACGGGGTTTTATCCTCAGAGAAATCCGGCGAAATTCAGCTTCGACGAATACGACGTCAATTCCGTGAAGTTTGTTGGTGGTTATGTGTTTTCCGCCAAGACCCGTTTCGACGGATATGTTGGGTACCTCGCCCAGAGCTTCGCCCAAGCGCCGTGGTTCGACTACTCGGGTTGTATCTGGCGCCTGGGTGTGGAGTGGCTGCCGACGGACAAAGCCAGCATGAAGATTTCCGGCTGGCAAAATCTCGAAGCTTACCAGGATGTCGCGTCGAGCTATTTCGTCGGCAACGGCGTCAAATTGCTGTCAAAATGGGAGGCGAGCCGAAAGGTCGAAATCGCCGGCGAATTTTCATGGGAAAGCCGGAATTACGTCGGGGATGGGGGGGGCAACTCTTCCCAAATCCAGGTATCTCGCCGCGTTGACGATTTCTTTGCGGCGCAAGCCGGTGTCACCTACAGGCCGGTGGAGTATGTTGATGTATTTCTGACGTACCGGTATGAGAAAAGAAAAGTGAATCGGGTGTTTTTTAATTACGAGTACGACGGTATCTCTCTGGGCGTTGCATTGAGGTTCTGAGATTGGCGGGGATCATCGATTATGTGTGTTGAAGCTGGAATAGCTGGCAGTTCATCCGACATCAAGAAGCTTTCGGTACTACTAATAGCCTCGAACACGCCTTTTCAGTACCGCGTGCTGCGGTGTGCTGCCCAAGCTGGCGCACTCATTTTCGTATTGGGAAACAAGCAAGCGAAACCCCTGGCTCTGTCAAGATATTGCGAGGACTTCGTCATGTATTCTGGTGATTTCGGAGAGGAAAGCGCTTCAGGGCTCGTCGAAATCATCAACGATCTGAGCACCAATCTGGGCATAGATTATGTCATCCCCGGCTGTGGTGATACCACGAGGCTGCTAGGATTCATAAAAAGTCGCCTACGATCGAAATGCTTTCCTGTTCCGCCTCCATCGGTCTTCGATATTCTCAACGACAAAGGCAAATTTGCCGGCCTCTGTTGGGGTTTAGGCATGCCTCATCCATCGAGCGTGCTGCTTGCCGATGCCTCCGAGTTAAGGTCGATGTATGATTCAGGACAGCTTCATTTTCCTGTGATTGCAAAGCCTGTCGATGCCTATGGCAGTGACGGGGTGGTGAAGCTAGAGGCGTGTTCTGCAGGTGTTGCTATCGGTAAAATAGATTACAGCCCCATTCTTCTACAAGATTTTATTGAAGGTGAGGACGTTTGCATCAGCCTGTTTTGTGTCGAGGGAGTTTGTACACATCGCGTTGTGTACAAACGAAAGAAGGGGATTTGCTTTTTTGAGCATAACGTGCTTTCTGAGCTGGCGCAGGCCATAGCGCGTCACGTTAAGTTTGACGGCGTTATATGCTTCGATGCCAGAATATCTTCTGGTGGAGAAGCTGTGTGCCTAATTGAGTGCAATCCCAGGTTCTGGTATAACATGGATTTTGCCATGGTGGCAGGGGTCAATTTTGCTGGGCTGGGAATTGGGGGTGTCTGTGAAGCTGGTGGTGGATCTGACGGAATATTCAGCTCCCCTTATTCGTTTGCGTTAAAGCTGTTTACTCCATGGAAGATAACTGTCAATGATATTGCCATGTTGCGGTATTGGTTGGCTGACCCGATTCCATTTTTTTTCATCGAAGTCTGGCTTAATCTCCCAGGCTTGATTGCAGGCAGGGTGGCTCGTGTCTTGGAAAAAGCGAAAGTCCGCTTCAGATTCGTCGGGTGCTAATGTCCCGGCGGCAGGATTGCGGTTACAAGATGTAAGTCAGGCAGCGTTCCGCACAGCGGTTTTTGTTTTGGCGAAATGGGATATGGGTTCAACTTATGAAGCAGGCTGGCGCTCCTTCGGTTTTTGAAAGCCCTCTGGTTTTTCTGCTCAAGACGCTGTTCGCGCCGGTGGTCGCGTCCGGGATATTTCTGGCTAGCCTGAGATTCGAAGGGTATCCACTGGAGGGGGTGAACATCCTGATGTTTTTTCTGGTGTTCATCATCGTCTCCCATACCTTCAAGGTGACGCGCTTGAATGACAGGTTGACCGCGCGTTCTTTTTTCGAGACGGCGTTCGATACCCTGGCGCGATGGATTTTTACGCTGGCGGTGGTCGCTTTGCTGACCTATATCGCCGGCATCGAAGATTTCCTGGACGAGCCCGGCTTTTTGGCATGGGCAGCCGCTACCCCGTTGATCCTGCTGTTCGGACAGTTCGCCGTCGGCCCGATGGTCAGTAGTTATGTTCGGCGGCAAGGCTCCCATCGCAAGGCGGTGATCGTTGGGGTGACGGAAATGGGGGTAAAACTGGCGGAGGCGATCCAGGGCCATACCTTCCTGCGCACGGACGTGCTCGGCTTTTTCGAGGACAGGCCGGCGGACCGTACCGCCGATCCCCGCGATCTGCCAGTGCTCGGCCGGACCGCCGATCTGCCGGAGTTTGTTCGGAATCATGGGGTGCATGCGGTCTACATCACCTTGCCCATCGCCCGCCAGCCCCGGATTCTCGAGTTGCTGGACGGTTTGAAGGATTCGACCGTCTCCGTGTATTTCGTTCCCGATCTGTTCATGACGGACCTGCTCCAGGCCCGCTGGGATACGCTGGCCGGCATCCCGGTGATGGCGGTTTGTGAATCGCCCTTCATCGGGATACGGGGCTTGAGCAAGCGTTTGATGGATATCGTGGGTGCCGCCGTGGCACTGGTGCTTCTTGCGCCGGTCATGCTGCTGATTGCCCTGGCGGTGCGGTTGTCGTCGCCGGGGCCGGTGCTGTTCAAGCAGCGGCGCTACGGCGAGGACGGCGAGGAGATCTTCGTTTACAAGTTCCGCACCATGACGGTTTGCGAGGATGGCGGCACCGTCACCCAGGCGAAGCACGGGGATGCCCGGGTTACGCCGCTGGGAGCGATCTTGAGGCGGACATCTCTGGATGAATTGCCCCAGTTCCTGAACGTACTGCAGGGCACCATGAGTCTGGTGGGGCCGCGGCCCCATGCGGTGGCGCACAACGAGCTGTACCGGGGGCTGATCAAGGGTTACATGGTCCGCCACAAGGTGAAACCCGGCATCACCGGCTGGGCGCAGGTCAATGGTTTGCGCGGCGAGACGGAAACGGTCGAGAAGATGGCTGCGCGCATCAGCTACGATCTGGAGTATCTGCGGAATTGGTCGCTTTGGCTGGACCTGTGGATACTGCTGAAGACCGTGGGCGTGGTTCTGAAGCAAAAGAATGCCTATTGAAGGACGAAGTCTGGCGGATTTGCAGCGAGCGCAATGTGACGAACAGGAGAATCCTGATGCCGAGGAAGATTGGTGCCGCACTGAAAACGGCCGTTCAGTGCTTCGCGCTTGCGATGGGCCTGATGCTCGGCTGGGGGGCCGCGGTCGGGGACGTGGCATCCGGGCCGGCGCCTTTGCACGAGACGGGCGACTACCGGCTCGGGCCGGGAGATGTGATAAGGATCAGCGTGTTCAACTATCCTGAACTAGCCCTTGAAACCCGGATCAGCCAGACGGGGAGCATCACGTTTCCGCTCACCGGTCCGATCAGCATCGGAGATTTGACGGCGGCTGAAGCCGAGGCGCGCATCGCGGGCAAGTTGCGCCAAGGGGGCTATATCAGCGAACCGCATGTCACCGTGGTGGTCTCCCAGTTCAAGGCCAGGGAAGTCGCGGTGTTGGGGCAGGTCAAAAATCCCGGTAAGTACCCGATCGAGAAACAGAGCCGGGTCATGGATATGCTGGCCGCCGCCGGGGGGGTGGTGACGGCCGATGCGGCCGACACGGCGACGCTGCTGCGCGCCAACGGCGAGAAGCTCGTCGTCGATCTCAAAGCCCTCTTCGAGGGAAGCCCCGGCCAGAATCCCGAGGTGGCGGCCGGCGATACCCTCTTCATTCCAAAGGCGCCGCAGTTTTATGTCTACGGGGAAGTTCAGCGGCCCGGCGTCTACCGCCTCCAGCGGGGAATGACGGTCAGCCAGGCGATTTCCGCGGCCGGCGGATTGACGCCGCGGGGGACCGATACCTGGCCCGCGCCGGTCATCAAACGGCGTGACGCAGCGGCAGCCGAACAGGAGATATCGGTCGACGGTTCCTATTCCCTGCAGCCCGATGATGTGCTCTACGTCCGCGAGCGGTGGTTCTGATCCATGGGCGCCAACCGGCTCATCCTGATCCTTCTCGCGCGCTGGCGGGTGTTCGGCTGGACGTTGGTCGTGACCGTGCTGACCACACTGGTGGCCAGTGTCGCGATGCCCAAGACCTATACGGCATCGACCACCGTCGTGATCGATTACAAGGGTGGCGATCCGCTCACCGGCTCGGCGTTTCCGTCCGATCTCATGGCCGGTTACCTCGCGACCCAGGTGGACATCATCGGCAGCCACGCCGTGGCGGCATGCGTCGCGGATGCGCTGAAGCTCTCGGAGGTTCCCGCTTACCGCGAACGCTTCGGGAAAGTCGCCAGGAAGGCGCGCGCGCGCGCGGTATTCCGTGACTGGGCGGCGGACAAGCTGCTGGAAGACCTGGACGTGTCGCCGTCGCGGGAAAGCGATGTCATCACGATCTCTTTCGCCGCGTCCGATCCCTTGTTCGCCACGGATGTGGCGAATGCCTTTGCCCAGACCAGTATCCGTGCCAACGTCGAACTCAAGCTGGAGCCGGTGAGGCGCCAGGCGGCCTGGTTCGACGAGCAGGTGCATGCGCTGCGGGGCGCGCTGGAGAAGGCGCAGGCCGAGCTTTCGAGCTACCAGATCGAGCACGGCGTGCTCGCGGCGGGCGACAAGCTGGACGTCGAAACCGCTCATTTGTCCGATCTTTCCGCACAGCTCGCGGCGGCGAAGGGCCAGATGTATGACAGCGGGGCGCGGGCGCAGCAGATGAGGGACGCGGCAGCCCGTGGGGGGGTGGACGAACTTCCGGATTTGTTGCAGAACCCCGCGCTGCAGGTGCTGAAGGCCGAGCTGGCACGCACCGAGGCCCGGCTCGCCGAAGTCGGTTCGCGCTATGACTGGAACCATCCGCAACGGCAAGCCGTGGCGGCCGAGGTCTCGAGCCTGCGGAAGATGCTCGCCGCCGAGGTGGCGAACGCTATGGGCGCCATCGAGCGTGCCGCCGAACTCGCCCGTCAGCGTGTGGCGGATCTGGAACATGCCGTGGCCGAACAGAGGAAGCGCATCCTCGGTCTGGGCGCGGAGCAGGACAAGCTGAGCGTGTTGAAACGCGAGGTGGAGAACGCCCAGCGCGTCTACGATGCCGCTTTGCAGCGGGCGAGCCAACTGCAGCTGGAGAGCCGGCTGGAGGGGACCAACATCGCCGTGCTGTCCCCCGCGGTGCCGCCGCTCAAGCCCAGCAAGCCGAAGGTGCTGCTGAACTTGGTGCTGTCGGTCATCCTGGGCGGAGGGTTGGGGTTGGCCTTCGTCCTCCTGTTCGAGTTCAAGGACAGGCGCATCCGTTCCGCGGAGGACGTCATCGACGAGCTGGGCCTGCCCCTCCTTGCCGAAATACCGCCGGAAGGGATGGCGCGGCCTCGCCCTTTCCAGCTTGCCGTACGGTCCGCGTTCTAAGGACTGACAAGAAAGTTCCGGGACGAATGCCATGAAAAATCTCGCGTCACCCGATGGCTCGGGTTTGCCCCGCAGCGATGTCCAGTTGGGACAGCTTCTGCTGCATGTCGGGAAGCTGTCGGAAAGGGACATCGAGGCCATCGCGGAAAAGCAGCGGGAGGATGGGTTGAGGTTCGGCGAAGCGGCGCTGAGCCTGGGGCTGATCGGCGAGGACGATCTGCGCCACGCGCTGGCGCGCCAGTTCGCGCACCCTTGCCTGCCCGACTCGGACACCAGCGTCGATGCGGATCTGATCGCGGCCTTTTGCCCGCCGGGGCCGGAAGGCGAAGCGCTGCGGGACCTGCGCAGCGTCCTGATGCTGCGCTGGTTCGGAGGGCATAGGCGGCTGCTCGCTCTGGCCTCGGGGCTGCCGGGCGAAGGATGCGGTCGCTTGGCGGCGAATCTGGCCGTGGTGTTTTCCCAGTTGGGAGAGCGGACCTTGCTGATCGACGCAAACCTGCGGGAGCCGGAGCTGCACCGCCTTTTCAAGCTGCGCGGCGACCCCGGCTTGTCGGGCGTCCTTGCCGGGCGCCACAGTCCGGAGAAGGCGATCCGCGGCATTCCGGCCCTCGGCGATCTGAGCGTGCTGCCGGCCGGTGCGCCGCCACCCAATCCCCAGGAATTGCTGAGCCGGGGGGCTTTCATCCGGCTTCTGGATGAGGCCGCCGAGCGGTACGACATCGTGCTGCTGAATACCTCGCCGGCGCTGCGGAGCGCCGACGCCCAAATCGTGGCGACGCGCGCCGCGGGCTGCGTCATCGTGGTCCGCCGCCATTCGACCCGGCTCGGCGATGCGGTGGCGGTCAAGGACCAGCTTTCTGGCGCGGGCGTCGAGGTGCTGGGCGTGGTTCTGACCTCGTGACGCCGGGCGGCGGCATGCAGTGGCGGTTCGGCGCTTCCGGCGTGCCGCACGGCGCCGGGGATGCCGTGCCGGCGTACCGGCCGTGGGAAATCGGCCTCGTCACGGCCGTTGCCGTTCTGGCGGGCTTGCTTGCCTCGATCAGCCAGCCCATCGTTCTCGCCGTTTTCGTGGGCGGTTTCCTGAGCCTTTTTCTGCTGTCCCGGATCGACTTCGCGGTCTGGCTGTTGCTGGCCGGCACTCTGGTCGTCAATGGCGCGGTGCTCTTGATGTTTCCCCGCATGACCAAGCTTTCCTGGGCATTGTCCATGCTGGGTTTTTTCCTGCTGGCGGCCGGGCTGTTCTCGCTCTTTCTGGGGCGCCGGCGGGAACGGGTTCGGCTGCCCGGCTTTCTCATGCTGTTCCTGGTCCTGGTTGCGTTATCGGCAGGCACATCGCTGCTGGGCAAGGGATCCGTGCTGGAAATCCTGGCGGGCATCAAGCGCTCCTATCAGATGCTGGGACTCGCCTTGGCGTTGGCGGTGGCTCCCGTGACGGGGGCGTGGCGGCGCCATTTCCAAGCTTGGGGTGGGTTTCTTCTGTTCGCCGCAATCCTGCAATTGCCGGTTGCGCTTTACGAAAGAATCGTCCTGGTGCCGCTGCGCGTGGGGATGGGGGGAGGCATCGTCCCCATCGACATCGTTTCAGGGACGTTCGAGCCGAATTTCGAAGGCGGGGGGGAAAATGGAACCATGGTCATTTTCCTGGTCGTTTGCCTTGCCTATGTATTGACCGCGTGGCGGGAGCGGGCGCTGTCGTCCTTGTGGACGTCGGTGTTCGTGGTCGAACTGGGCGTGCCGCTGTTCCTGGGGGAAACCAAGATCGCCCTGGTGCTGCTTCCCATGATGTTCCTCCAGGTGTTTTCCCGGGAAATCCGCCGCAAGCCGCTGGTTGCCGCGGCGGCTTTGACGAGCGGGGCGCTTTTCACGGTCGTGTTGGCCTGGCTGTATTTTTCCGCGTTCGCCATCCAGGGGAAGTCTCCGGAACAGATGGTGCAGAACACCATCGACTACAATTTCGGTTCGGCGGGCTACTATGGAAACAAGGCCAGCCTCAACCGCACCACCGTCCTGACCTTCTGGCTCCATGAACATGGGCTCCATAATCCGGTCGAAACGCTGTTCGGCCACGGAATGGGCGCATCCTACGCGGGGGCTGGCACGCTGGTGGAAGGGCATCTCAACCGAAAATACCCCGCCATGGCCATCAACCTGAATACGGCATCCACCCTGCTTTGGGATTCGGGCGTTGTCGGTGCCACCCTGTTTCTGGGCGTGCTCGCGACCGCCTGGCGCGCTTCGGGAAGGTTGCTTTCCCGGTGCGCGGACGGCGCCGAACGCGGCCGGCTGGTCGCGTTGAGGGTTTGCCTCGCCGCCAACGTATTTTCGCTGTGGTATTCGAACAGCCTCATGAACAGCCCGAGCCACGAACTGCTGTTCGCATTCACTTTGGGTTATCTCGCTTGGCTGGCTCGAGCGGACCTGCCGAAACCGTCGCCGGAGAATTCATCGCAACGCCATGAACATCAGACTGCTCTATCTCACGCGTGAGCCGTTTCCCACCTTCCGGGTCGACGTGGCGACGCTGTTCGGCCATTACCTGCCCAGGTTCGGTGTGTACTCGGACATCGTTGCCGTGCATGAGGGCGACGGCAACGAGTGCGCCTGGGAGGCGGGCAGGGTGTTCACGCGAACCGCCCGCGGCCGATGGGGGCGGATCGGGGCGCGGTTGATGCTTGCACTGGACCTTTTCCGGCTGGCGCGTGCCGATTATGCCGCGGTTCAGGTTCGGGACAGGATTTTCGGGGCGTTGATCGGCCTTTGTGCGGCCCGGCTACGGGGAAAACCGTTCTATTACTGGATGTCCTTCCCTTTCCCCGACTACTGGCTGGAACGCGGCTCGCCCGATCCGTCCGGCCTGGTCGGGACTGGACGGTGCTTGCTGTTCCGGCTACGCGGGCGGCTATCCTCCTGGCTTTTGTATCGCTGCGTCCTGCCGGCTGCGGACCACATTTTCGTGCAAAGCGAGGCCATGCGGACGTTGCTGGAGAGCTATGGCCTGCCTGCCGTACGCATGACGCCGGTGCCGATGGGAGCGACGATTCCCGAAAGGCTCGAGGACATTCCCCCGGCGGACGATCCGCGCCTCGCTGGGCGGCGCGTCATCGTCTATCTGGGCGCATTGGAACGGGCGCGCCGTTCGGAAGTCATGATCGAAGCGATGGCCGCGGTGCGCGAGGAGTTCCCCACAGCCTTGCTGGTTTGCGTGGGGGATGCGGAGGACCCGCGCGAGAGGCTCTGGTTCGACGGCCTGGTGAGCGAGCTCGGGTTGCAGGACCATGTCCTGTTCACGGGTTGGCTGCCGGCGGAAGAGGCCCGTCGCTATTTGCGGAACGCCGAGATCGGACTGTCGCCTTGCGCGCGCACGCCGTCCCTGGAAGTGGCGTCTCCGACCAAGGTCATTGAATACATGGCCTGGGGTATTCCGGTGGTCGCCAACGATCTTCCCGATCAGGCCTACCTGATCGGCGAAACCGGCGGGGGGCTTTGCGTGCCGCTGACTCCGGACGGTTTCGCCGCCGGCATGCTGCGATTGCTGCGGGACCCCGCGGCCGCGCGCCGCATGGGCGAGGCGGGGCGGCGGGCGATACCGGGTCTTAGAAGCTACGAGGTCATCGCGAGGAACCTCGCCGAAAAATACCGGCAGCTGGCCGGCGGGGAGGCGCGATGAGCGGTTCCGGCAATCCGTACGGTGCCGCCGCGCTCCGGCGTAGCGCGCTCGCTTACCTGTCGGGGCGGGCCGTTTCGGCCTTGTTGACATTTTCGGCGTTCGCGCTCGCTGCCCGGGTGTTGCCGCTGGAGGCCTATGGGACCTACATGGCTGCGTTGGCGGCCATGGAAACGGGGCTTGCGCTCTCGACGCCGGGACTGGATTGGGTGGCGGCCCGGATACTTCCGGAGTACCGGCTGCATGCCGCGGGGAGGGCGATCGTAGGCATCATCTCCCAGCTCGCCGGGATGCAAATGGCCTTCTATGCCTGTGCGGGCGCGGTTTTGTCCCTTTATGCCGACCATGTCGCGAACCTGCTGCGTATGGAGACGGCGGCGCCGGTATTGTCCCTGGCCGGCGCTGTCCTGGCCGTGGAGGGATTCGGACGCCTCTATCGCGAGCAGATGCTCGGCACCTTGATGCGCCAGGGTGCCGCCCAATCGGCTCAGGTGGTTCGTTCGGGGATGCTGGCCTTTCTGCTGGGGTCCGATTGGTTTGCGGGGCATGAGATCACTGCCTTGGATGCCGTGCGCTATGAGCTGATGGCGTCCTGCGGGAGTACGGGCTTAGGCGCCGTGCTGCTGCTGCGCGAGATGTGGTCACTGCGTCATCGGGTGGCGCCTTCGGGGGACTGGACACCGCCGCGCCGGAAGCAGCTTCTCAAGTTGGCGGTCAATACCTATATCAGCTACCTCCTCGCCTTCGCCTACGGCTCGCAAATGCTGACCCTCATCGTCGCCCGCATCCTTGGGGCTGACGCTGCCGCGGTTTTCGGTTTCAGCACCAATTTTTCCGACCAGGTGCGCCGTTACCTGCCGACCGATCTCCTGCGCAGCGTCATTCAGCCCACTTTGATCGCCTTTTTCAGCCGGCGCCGGGACTTCGGCGGCTTCACGCTGCGGGTCGGGATCTGGTTCAAATCTTCCATGATCCTGCTCATGCCGGTCGTCGTCTATTTCATCGCCTTCGGCAGGATGGGCGCTACGCTCCTGGGCGGAGAGCGTTTTCGTGAGGCGGGTCCCGTCATTGCGCTGATGCTGGTCGGTACCGCACTGACGATTCTGCGCCGGGTGGTCGAGCTGTCCTGCAATGCGGTGTTGGCCACCGACCTGTATGTCCGATGGGGTTTCTGGCTGCTCGCGGTGCCGGTCATGGCGGTTTTCCTTTTGGCTTCAGGCGGAAGCCTGACTGAACTGATACTGCTCGTCATAGCCTCGGAGGCATTTTTCAATTTCGGCATCATCCTGGCTTTGCGGCGGCGGGGATATCCTTTCAGGCTGGCTTGGGGCGGATTGCTTCGTCTGGCAACCTGGTATGGCGTGGGGGCCTGCGCACTGGTCTGGTCAGGCCCGCTGGTCCGCTTCGATATGCCGACGAGCGTTGCGGCCTGTCTGCTCCTCGGCGCGGTGGGAACGCTGGTGGCGAAGCCATTGAGCGCCGCCGAAGCGGCGCTCGTGTCGGCTTGGAGCCCGCGCGCCGCCAGGCTGTTGTCGCGTATGCCCGCCGAATGATCGATTTTTCCGGGGAAAGAGGAACCATGCGCAGAGTTCTGATGATCGGGCCGGGGACGAATGGCGGCATTGCGGCGGTGATCGAGGCCTATCTTGAGCCGGATTTCGTCTCCCGCTGGAAAATCGAGCGCCTGTGCTCGTATGAGGGGCCAAGTCTTCCGACCCAGCTTCGTGTCATGGCGATGGCGGGGACACGGTTGCTGGGCCGGCTCTTGGCGCGTCGTTTGGCCATCGTGCATGCCCATAGCGCCTCGCGCGGCAGTTTCTGGAGGAAGTCGGTGCTTTGCGCGTTGGCTGACCTGTTCGGCACCCCCTATGTCTTCCATGTCCATAGCGGCGAATTCGGCGTGTTCTACGCCAGCGAGTGCCGTCCCGCGGCAAAATGGTGGGTACGGAGGACGCTGCGGCGTGCCGCCTGCGTGATCGCCCTTACCGAAGCCTGGTCCAAGGTCCTGCTGGCCATCGAGCCGCGGGCGAGCGTTCGGGTCATAGGCAATCCGGTGCGTGTTCCCGATGCCCTGCCGGAGGAGCGCGGCTCGGGGCGGCCGGAGGTGCTGTTCCTGGGTCGCTTGCGCGAGAAGAAAGGCGTCTTCGATCTGGTCCGGGCCATTCCCCTTGTGCTGAAACGTGTCCCGGACGCCGTGTTGACGCTTGCCGGCGACGGCGAAAGGGAGGCTGTCAGGCGGCTTGCGGTGGAGCTGGGAGTCTCCGATGCCGTGCGGCTGCCGGGTTGGATCAGGGAGGCCGAGAAGGACGCCAAGTTGTCTGCGGCCCGGGTGCTGGTCCTTCCCTCCTACTTCGAAGGGCTGCCCGTCTGCATTCTGGAAGCGATGGCGGCTGGCGTTCCGGTCGTGGCCACCCCGGTCGGAGGCATTCCCGAACTCCTCGGCGACGGAGAATGCGGTCTGCTGGTGCCGCCGGGCGACGTCGAAGCGCTGGCCGAGGCGCTGGTTGCTGCCCTGAAGGATACCGGGCTGCGCCAGCGGCTGCGCGAAAGTGCATTTCGCCGTGTGGTGAACTACTATGCAATACAAGGCGTACTGCGCCAGCTCGATGCCGTTTACCGGTGCGTCACTGTTGCCGGGCGAGCGGCAAGCGGGTAGGGCAGGTTGGAATTCTGCCGGGGAAATGTGTTCCAACATGACAATACGGTGACTCGTCTGCTGATCGGGTTGCCGAGGATCGGTTCCGGACGAAAGTCGTTAGACCTGGGTAAGGGGGTATCATGAGCAGGAATTCGGATTCTTTGTTTTCGGACGGCTTCTCATCGCCGCGCCACCGCGTTTTCCGGCGGATCGCCGGCGCACTCGCTTTCATCGTGCTCGCGTCGTCGTTGCAAGCCGCCACGGCGGCGAAAGTCAAATCGTCGAGGGTCAGGGCGACCCCGACCCCGAAACCCACCGCGACGCCAACACCGACCCCCACGCCAACTCCGATTTCTTCGCCGACTCCGTCGCCCACACCGGCGCCGGATGCCACCATTACCGGCACGGTCTTCGTGGCTTCCGATCCGTACGACATCATCGTCGGCAATCAAACCCAGCGTATCGACTTGAGCGGTAAGCCACGCACTTTCGACTTTGGCGGATCGGTCCCCTTCGTCAATCCGAACATCGGCATCGCCGATTTCGACACGATCAACTACTGGGATGCCGCGGCAGGACAAGCCAAAGTCATCAATGGCTGGAATATCACCGATGCCGGTATTCCGGGACGGGTATTCAAGACCAACGGCTACACGGCCATCGGCTACAAGGCCGGGGATGGTGTGGTGGAGGGCACGCTCAGAACCCAGCTCAACAGCTATTATGTTCCCTCCCGGCGGCGCTTCGTCTGGGATCTGAGCGTCAGATTCGGCGGGGCGGACCTGACCAAATCCTGGACATTCATGCCCCGCGACAGCCATCCCGGGCTTATTTGGCAGATAAAACCGGACGGTTCTCCTCCCTCGATCGGAATGGTGGTCGATACCGATCCGACCAACAGCCAGCGACTGGCGATACACATCGACGGAAGCATAGGTCCGGAGCTCAAACACGAGCGGCTCGGAATGATAACGGGATTGCTGCCGCAGCAGGACATTAATATAGTCATCGATGCCTATCTCGATGATCGTCCCATTGCGAGCGGCGGACAAGGCTATTTCAAGACATGGATCAATGGCACTCTGGTGGCCAATGCGGTTGGTGCCACGCTGGTTCCAAACGCCTCGTCTCCACACTACTGGTCTATGGCGATGTACCTGTACAACGATACCACGCCATTGCAGTTCGATTATTTCGGATATTGGAAGCGGGCGCGGATGATCGTACCGAACTGATATCTTCTTTTCAGGGATCATTGAAGGAGCAACAGCCAATTGATGGATAACGGAAGCAAGCGGCCGCGCATCCTTGCGGTTGCTTCCGGCGGCGGGCACTGGATGCAGCTGATGCGGCTCCGGGATGCCCTCCGCGGCGGCGACATGGCATTCGTAGCGACCCATTTTTCGGACTATCGGCAAAGCATCCCGCCGGGTGCGCGGTTTTATCTGGTAACGGATGCCAACAAGAAGGATTGGCTGCGCGGCATACTGCTGATCTGCGAATTGGTCCGGATCATTCTCCGCGAGCGGCCCGATGTCGTGATCTCGACCGGCGCCGCGCCAGGCTATTTCGCTCTGCGTTTGGGCAAGCTGCTGGGGGCGCGCACCATCTGGATCGACAGCATCGCCAACGTGGGCAGAATGTCGCTGTCCGGCCGGCTCGTGCGCCGCTATGCGGATTTGTGGCTGACCCAGTGGGAGCATCTGGCCCGCCCCGACGGGCCCCATTACATCGGGGCCGTGCTTTGATTTTCCTGACCGTGGGCTCCCAGGTGCCGTTCGACCGGCTGTCCCGCTCCGTCGATGCCTGGGCCGCAAGACATCCCCAGACGGAAGTCTTCGGACAGATCGGCCGCACTGCCTGGCGTCCGGCAGCCATGCGATGGGCCGAGGTGATGGAGGCGGGAGAGTATCTCGATCTCCTGAAGCAGGCGAAGGTGATCGTCGCGCATGCCGGCATGGGAACCGTCATCAGCGCGGCCGAGCACGGCAAGCCCTTGATCGTCATGCCACGGCGGGCCGATTTGGGGGAGCACAGGAACGATCATCAGGAGTTTACCGCGAAATGGCTGATGACACGTCCGGGTATCAGCGTTGTTCACGATGAAAACGAACTTCACGCGGCGCTGGATAAAGCGGATACGCTCGTGCCTCCGGATGGTTTGAATTCGGAATCCTGCCAGCGGATGGTCGCAGTGCTACGCGAATTCATCTTCGACGGCGTAAGGCCCTTTCAATAGAGTCGTTCAACGCTGCCAAGGGTCATTCGGAGCAGTCGTATCGGCGGTCCGGGGTGGTGCAACGCCGGCAGCGGGTGCTGTCCCGGGATTCTGCCGCCAAAGTCCCCCCGCGGAAAAACAACCCCAACCCCAACGCAGCCAGTCCAGCAGGGCGTAGGCCAGCCACAAGGCCCAGGCCAGCATGAGCAGCCGGTAGGCAAACAGCGGAACCGAGACGACCCAGGGCCGGGGCAGCAGAGGGCCGCTCCGGTCCGTGTACCAGTTGAGCCGATACGCGCTGGAGTCATAGCCGGTGATTCCCATGTCGGGCAGGCCGAGCAGCCCTTGATGCACAGCCGACAGCAGGATACTCAGCGCGAGGACGGTGAGCAGGGCAAGACCCGACTGAATGAGGTTGAAGTGCCGCGGCTCGGGCGGCATTTCCCCATGGCCGCGCCACTCCAGGGCTCCGATCCAGCCGATGACCACGAGGCTCGCCGCCAGAGGGACTTGACTCAGACCGATCAGCAGCAGCAGCCAATGCCGGATCTTGAGCGGCAAGCGGTCCAGCCGCATCCCCAGTGCGACGGCGGCGATCACGATCACGCCCAGCGTTCCCCAGAACAGTACCGAAGGTCCCAGCGTCGGCCCGCCGACCAGGAGGACCCAGCGGTCCTGGCCGAGTTCGATGCCGATTCGGCTGTTCACACTGGGGGAGCCGATATCCACCCTCGGCGCCGCGGTGCGCAGCCCGATTCCGACCGGCGTGCGCCATGTCAGCCGGACCGTTTGTTCGCCTGGGTGCAGGGGTAGGGTGACGGCGCTCCCATTCAGGCGGATGGGTTGGGCGGTGCCGTCGATCTCGACCGACTGCAGCTCGGCACCCTCGGGCAGGGTCACCCCATGCTGGCCGCCCTTGGCGCTACGGATGCCCAACGCCAGCTCCGTGTCCGTCGCCCGTTGGCCGGGGCGGGTTTCGAGCGCGCTGCTTTCGATGGTGAGCGCGTTACCGGGGACAGCCGGCGGACGGCTGAGGAGCAGGGTGACCGTTTCGCCTGGCCACGGACGCCATTCGGGCAGCCAATGGCCGCCGGCATCCTGGTGATGGGCCACGGGGATGCCGCTCGTTTCGATGTGCCAGACCGGGCTGGCATCGAGGCGCCAAATTTCGGTCCAGTCGCTAGTTTGCGGCGCGCGCAGTTCCAGCCTGCCGGTTCGGTCGAGGGTCGATTCCCAGTTCGCGTCTAGGATGCCCGGCGGCAGATGAATTCGCACGCTTCCGTTTTCGGTCGAGATCCCCGGCGAGATGACCGCTTCTCCGGGCAGCAGCGGAACGTTCAGCGCCACCGGCGCTTCGGCGGGCGATAGCCGTGTCACTCGAGTGGCGACGCGCCAGTCGAGTCCCAGCCGCAGGGTGCGTTCGACCGCAAGGAACACGGGTAATGGAGCGCTTTCCAAGCGTCGTTCCGTGGAAGCGCTGCCGCCTCTGCGCACGAACTGAACCTGCGGTTCGGGTTTTCCATTCGGGTCGATTCCGATGACCTCCCATCCATCGCTTTCGATATCGACCCGATGCGGCCGGAGGGGCAGCGGCAGGTCGATCCGGGGAAGTTTCGGCAAGGGTCCGGAGAGTTCGACCCTGTGGACGCCCGGATCGAGCATCAGCCAGAGTAAGCCCTCGGCATTGGCGTAGGGACCGGTGGCAAGGTCGCCATCGACCCGGATGCGGGATGGGATCCACTGGGCAGCTTGCGCCGGCAGCGGAATGGCGACGCGTTGCTCCGCGTGCGCTTTCAGAGTCATCAGCAGATCGCCGGGTCGGATGCGGAGTTTCATGCGTTCGATCTGGGCGCATTCGGTGCCGCATTCCGGGGCCGCGAGCAGGCGGGTCTCGAGTTCGTCGAGCAGTGCCGGCGGCGGGAACTCGCCGGCGCGGCTGTCGGGCGTGATGACCAGGAGCAAGGGCAGCACCATCAGTCCCGAAACACCGGATTTCCCACGCCAGCCCAGGAGCAGCAGAACGGTCACGGCCAGCAGCGCCACCCTGAGAACGTTCAGGCCGCGGCTGGCCCAGGGCGGGATCAGCAGCAGCCTGAGCTGCTGGTCGTCCAGCACCGGCCCGTTCCAGTTCAGCGTGATCCGGTGCCATTGCCATTGCGGCAGGCCGGGACCGGTCTGGGTGAGGGCGTCCGGGTCGACGGTGCGGCTCGGATCGGCCGGCGGCGGGGTTTCGGCTTCCTCAGGCGAGCCCGATTTTTCCCGCAGCACCATCGCAGGAGCCGCTGGTGCGATGGCCGCCGTTTCCGCCGCCTGACCGCCGTAGTCGAAGGCCATGGCATGCGGCTCCAGCTGCGGATAAAGGCTCAGCCGAAGCTGTTGCACCGCGAATGGCAAGCTGGCGATCGCCAGCGCGGCCAGGACGATCATCCGGACGATGCGCAGCGCCGAGGCGAAGCTGCCGGACGGAATCACCCGGCCCAAGGCGGTGACCCCGAGCAGCCAGAGCCACACGCTTTGCGGCGCATCCGGCTCGTGCCAGGTGAGGGTGAGCGTGAGGAGCGCGATGCTTCCGGCCGGCCAACCCCAGAGCCGCGCGGCTGCGAGCGTGGTGATGAGGACTAGGAACAGATCGAGCAGGGACCAGCGACCGATCCAGGAGTCCGGCACATGGTCGGCGCCCGGTGCGGCGAAGAGGCGCCAGCCTGGCGGCAGGTGGAGTTCGGCGGCCGCGCTTACGAAGTCGGTGTTCCAGCCCGTCGCGGGGAGGGACGATACACCGGCTTCCCAGCGGCTTTCCGCCCGCAGGTGGAGTTCGCCTCTTCGGATTTCCACACCACCCGGACCCGCGTCGAGACGGGTGATGGTCTGGGGCTGGCCATCCACCGTCACCCGTCCCGGCTTCATGGCGGGTGCGGCGTCGAGGCGCCAGTTGCGGGTGATTCGGCCGGAGATGTCGTCCAGGATGGTGAGGCCCTGTCCCGAAAAATCCAGCCAGAGCGACCGGCGGATAGCCAGTGTATCGGGTTCGGGTTCCGGGTCGCCGCGCCGGACCGGATCGAACCGCAATACGGTGTCCGGGGCCATCGCATAGGTCGGCAGCGAGCGGTATTCCTCGGGAAGCCGCGTCAGCCGCGGGTTGACCAGGGGGGCGCCGGAAATTTCGGCCACCCGAATCGACCGGTCGGCGGCGAACGACCACAGCTCTTCCCGCGGCCACGGCGCAGCGAATGCAGGGAGGGCGAGTTCCTGCCCATCCCGGTTGGCCCGGCTGTCGATGCCGATGTTCCAGTGGCCGGGGCGAAGCTGCAGCCGAAGACGTCCGTCCGGCTCGAGGCGGGCGGGGAGCGGGCTGTTCAACGAGAGCGGAATGAAACCCGGCAGTAGGGAGCCTTCCAGCAGAACCTCGCGCGTTTCCCCCGAGACGTCGAGTTCGAGCCGGGTCGAGACTTCCATCGGAACGGCGTCTCTCAGCAGACGGAAGACCTCGAGCTTGAGCGGCGAGGTTTCGGGTGCGGCGCCGTCAGGGGTCTTACGCAGCCACAGTTGTCCCTGGTCGTCGACGGACGGAAACGCTATCGCGCGACCGCCGACGCTGAGCCGGACCAGTCCGATTTCGATGGGAACGCGCAGGGTGTCCGGCATGGTAGTCCACAGGAAGCGTCCGGCGATCGTGTGAGCGCCGGGCGGCAGGCGGACGCCGGGAACCGCGTTGCGGGTCGAGACGGTCGCCGGTCTGCCGTCCAGTTCGACCGCCAGCGGCCAGGATCGCGGGTCGCCCGGGAGAGGCACCCAGGTATCGACGAAGCTTCGCCAGCGGCTGCGGAAATTGCCGCCGCCATCGTGGAGTTCCAGATCGAGTTCCCCGGGCCAGGCGCAGCGGCGTTCGCCGGGCTGTTCGAGGAAATGGGGACAGGCATCGGCCTCGTGGCCATAAAGCGCCCAGGGTATCCAGGGTTTGAGCGCTTCGGGAATGGCGGGCGAGTTCAGCGGGCCGGTCCAGGCGGGGACGGCGCAGGCCAGCAGGACCCACAATGCGATGTGTCGAACCATTGGAGCGATCCTCGCCGATGTTGCCCCGACTTTAGGCGTAGCGGAGGTGTCGGGCAAGAGCGCCGTGCGTCAGCCTTCCCGCAGCACGGCCTCGGTTTTTTCGTGGATGCCGCCGAAACTTCCGTTGCTCATGAAGACCACGTGATCGCCCGCCCGGCATTCCTGCCGCAGGCGCTCGACGATCGCGCCGATGCTGTCGCAGGTGACGATGCGGTCCGAAGCGGAGGTGACTTTCGTCACGTCCCATCCCAGGTCGGGCGCCTGGTAAAGGATGGCGAGGTCGGCGGGGGCGAGGGACGCCGCGAGCGTGTCGGCGTGTACGCCCATGCGCATGGTGTTGGAGCGCGGTTCGACGACCGCGATGAGGCGCGCGCCGTCGACCCGCGCGCGCAGACCTTCGAGCGTCGTGGCGATCGCCGTGGGGTGGTGGGCGAAGTCGTCATAGAGGGTGATGCCGCGGAGCTGGGCGCGCACTTCCAGGCGGCGTTTGACGCTTTGGAACCGGCTCAGGGCCGAGATCGCTGCGGCCGGCTCGATGCCGGCATGATGAGACGCGGCAAGGGCGGACAGGGCGTTGAGCATGTTGTGCCGGCCGGAGAGCTGCCAGTGGATCGTGCCCAGCCACTCGTCCCGGAACACCACATCGAACCGACTGCCGTCTTCCGCCAGCGGGTGCGCCTGCCAGTCGGCGGCATTGTCCGGCCCGAGCGCGGTTTTTTCGATCGGCGTCCAGCATCCCATCCTGAGCACTTCGGCCAGGTTTTCGTCCCGCTCCGGAACCACCAGCAGGCCGTTGCCGGGGACGCTGCGCACGAGGTGGTGAAACTGCCGCTGGATCGAGGCGAGGTCGGGGAAGATGTCGGCGTGGTCGTATTCCAGGTTGTTCAGGATCGTGGTGCGCGGGCGGTAATGGACGAACTTGGAACGCTTGTCGAAAAAGGCGGTGTCATACTCGTCCGCCTCCACCACGAAAAAACGGCCTTCGCCGAGGCGGGCGGAAACGCCGAAATTGAGCGGCACCCCGCCGATCAGGAAGCCCGGTTTGTGCCCATCGTGTTCCAATATCCAGGCCAGCATGCTGGAGGTCGTGGTCTTGCCGTGGGTTCCCGCGACCGCCAGCACCCACCGTCCCTTGAGGACGTAGTTGTAAAGCCACTGCGGGCCGGAGGTGTATGCCAGCCCCATGTTCAGCACTGCCTCCACCTCCGGATTCCCGCGCGAGAGCGCATTGCCGATGATGACGAGATCGGGGATGGGATGGAGATTGTCCGGGCTGTAGCCGTCGCTGAGGTCGATGCCCTGCTGTTCCAGCAGGGTGCTCATCGGAGGATAGACATTCTGGTCCGATCCCGTGACGGTATGGCCGAGCTGGCGGGCCATGATGGCGAGGCCGCCCATGAAGGTGCCGCAGATACCCAGGATGTGAATACGCACTTATCGAGGCCTCGGTTAATTCATCGGATTGGTGGGGACGGATTCGCCTGCGGATGGATACCGCGCATCCGCCAGCGATTTGGAGCAAGGGAAGTCCGATTATATCGCCGTATCGTTTCGCCGGAGGATAAAGGCGAAACGCGCATGGCGCCGGCGGACCGCGGACGTATAAAATGGCCAGCCCATGGTTCCCATATATTTCCTGTTTACAGCACTGGAGAGTTCGCCTGATGTCGTTGTACTGCGGTGAAGTTCGCATCGCTTTGGTCTTTTGGCGGGGCGCCCGCTGACATGGCCGTCTACGCCATCGGCGATGTCCAGGGCTGCTACGCCGAGCTGCAGCGCCTGCTCGACCTGATTCGCTTCGATCCGGCGGGGGACCGTCTGCTGTTTACGGGTGACTTGGTCAACCGCGGGCCCCAGTCGCTGGAAACCCTGCGGTTCATCCGTTCGCTGGGACCGGCGGCCGCCACGGTCCTCGGCAACCATGATCTGCACCTGCTGGCGGTGGCCTATGGCGTTTCCAGGGTCAAGCATAAGGATACCTTCGGCGATGTGCTGGAAGCGAGCGACAGGAACGAATTGCTGGATTGGCTGCGCACCCGGCCGCTGGTCCACCGGGAGAGCGGGTATTGCCTGGTTCATGCCGGGATTCCACCATGCTGGGATGCGGACACGGCTTCGGCCAGGGCTGCAGAGGTCGAGGCGGTCCTGGCTGGCGGGGATATCGCCGAGTTCTGCCGCCAGATGTACGGTGATAAGCCCGATGTCTGGTCCGACGATCTGGCGGGATGGGACCGGCTCCGATTCATCACCAACGCCTTGACCCGCATGCGCTATTGCGATGGGGCGGGGCGGCTGGATTTCAAGCAGAAAGGTGCGCCGGGGCATCAACCCGCTTTTCTGGTTCCCTGGTTTGAGGTGGCCGGCAGGCGACCGTCCGGCGCCACGATCCTGTTCGGGCACTGGTCCACCCTGGGGTATTTTGCCGGCAAGGACTGCTATTGCCTGGATACCGGCTGCCTGTGGGGAGGCGAACTCACGGCGCTGAGGCTGGACGGGACGCTACGGCGCTACGCCGTGGCCTCGTTGCACGGCGGGTATCAGAAGCCTGCCCTGGCTCAATAGCGCAGGCTCGTTCGAGCTTATGAAAAAACGTTAGATGACATCCCTGTCGATTGCATCTCGTGCTCGTCGCAAGGTGCGCCACGCGAGGCGCGCGTTCCGACGCGGAGACGGCGCGTCAGAAGACTTGGATCAAGGAGCGTGTTTGTAGGCGGAGTTGGCGGCGTCTTCCGCGATGGCGTTGGCAGCGGTGACGTACTTGCCATGTTCGCTGCTCTTGACCATTGCGAGCGTCACGACGACTGCGATGATCAGGCCCGCGATGTAAAACCAGAAATAATCTTTCTCTTTGACGTCGTTCATGGTGACTCCTCGTATTGTGTTGATGACGCTGTATTAAGCCAGCGTTGACAATATAGAGGGACCCCGGGGCCCGTTCTTTGACGCCGGTCAAGGTTTCGACGGATGAGGGCAGGCGCACCGGATCTATCCCAGTTGCTCCAGGGCTTCCGCGATGCGTACGCGGGAATCTTCCAGATCTTCCGGCGCGGCCTTGACCACGGCGGGCAGGCGAGTGATCTCCAGGGTATTGAGGATCAGCTGGCCGGGAGAGTTGAAATACTGCACCCACCACACATTCGGCAGGCGGGTGAGGCTCACCCGGCAGTCGCCGTAACCTCTGGACAGGATGGACAGGCCGGCCAGACCCAAGGTCTCGATCAGGAAGTTCGAGTCCTCCGGCGTCAGCGGCAGCAGCGACAGGTTGATGACATGGGGACGATCGGCCCGGCAGTCCGCCGAATGGTCGAAGATCTCGGTCAGCAGCGCAGGGGCATTCATGAGCCCTTCCGGAAAGCGCTGCGGGCGCTGCGGCGGCGCATCGGCCGTCAGGCGCTCCGCCCATTCGTAGACGGTCCCCGGCACGGGGCCGGTTTCCAGATAGTCCAGTCTGGGTTCGTCGTCTTGGTAATGCTGGATGCGCCAGACCCCGGCGAAGACCGATTCGCGGATCATCAGCCGGTCCCGCGGCGCTGCGATGCGTATGATCACTTCGCCTTCGCCGAGCACTTCGTCGACGAAGCGGCGGCTCGGCGTGTCGCAACGGGCCAAGTCGATGGCGCCGGAGTGACCCGCAAGCCGGTCGATCACCTCCTGTAGCACGGCGCGGCCGCCGCCGATTTCAGCCGGGCTCAGCGCATGCAAAGCCGGCGGCGCGAAGGTCGCCATGGTTTCCGGCATGGGCGGATAGGCGCATTCGGGGTCGTCGTGCGGGCGGATGGGCGGCGCGGTTTCGGTTGCGATGAACGCGGAATCGTCTTGCATGAGGGCTTCCGAGGTGTCGGTGGCACCGGGCGCTCAGCGGCGATCGCCCGGCAGGAAGCGGGCGTCGCCGATGCGACAGGCTTCTTCGGCCGAGGGCCGATGGCGTTCGTAGTACGCCATGTCCAGGGCATCCTTTGCGTCTCCCATGCCCTGCCGCGCCTGGGCGGGCAGTCCGAGTTCCATGCAGACGGCGAGTATCCGGGCGATGGCGGGTTCGAGTTGCGCCTTGACCTCCGGGGTCAGGCTGCCGCCGTAGTCCTTCATGTCGACGGGCTGCACGCCCACCAGATGGAGTTGCTCCGGGCCTTGTCCCATCAGTTTGCACAAGGCCAGCACCTCCTGGAAGCTGACTTGGTGCAGGCTGGTCTTGCCCGAATGCAGGTAGGCGGGCACGTCCTCGTCCCGGGCTTCGACCAGCGAGGCCGGAGCCAGCCCGAAATCCACCGCGTCGGCGATGATGAGCACGTCGCATTCCTGGACGTAAGGGATCAGCGCCAGCCCTTGGGTGCCGCCGTCCATCACGGTGACGTTCTCAGGGAAGACGTAGTCCCGCTGCAGCGCCTGGGCGACGCGCACGCCGAAGCCCTCGTCCGCCCACAGCAGGTTGCCTATCCCTAGGATCAGGACGCGAGGCGCCATCGGATCACGGCCGGTCGTCCTTCCACACCCGCCAGCCGTCGATCATGGTCGTGGTGACCGACTGGCGCGACAGGTGTTGTTCCCGCACGGCCACGTAGACGTGGATGAGGGTGAAGACCACCAGGTACCCCATGCCCAGATGATGCAGGCTGTGGACCTGCTGGCTGCCGCCCAGGGCGGGCAGTACCCAGCCGAAGGCATTGGCCGCCCAGCTTCCCGCGCCCAGCCCCTCGCCATACAGGGCGAAGCCCGTCGCGATCATGAAGAGGCTGCCGAGCACGTAGAACAAGAACATGGCCAGTCCTGCGAGTGGGTTGTGGCCCGCGTGCTTGCGGGGTTCCTCGACCAGGAACAGATACCAGCGGACCTCGTGCAGCAGCGCCTGCCACCAGTGGACATCGTGGACGCGCGGCGCGAACAGCTCGCGGGCATACCGGTTGCCCACCAGCGCCCAGTAGGCGCGGCCGATCAGACCGACGGCCAGCACGTAGCCGGCGGAGAAGTGAACGAAGCGGATGTAGCCCATCAGGTAGTGGTCGCTGGCCTCGCCGGAAGTCACCACCGGCGGCCGGGCGATCAGGAAGCCCGTGACCACCAACACGACGATGGCGAGGGCGTTGACCCAGTGCCACAGCCGTACCGGCTTCTCGTAGACGTAGACCGGTTCGCCAAAACTCTCGACGCTCGCCATGGCTGCGGCCCTCACAAGGCTTGCGTCAGCAGCGCCAGGCCCATGGCGCCCATCGCCACGCCGCAGCCGCGGTACCAGAGCGGTTGCGCCAGCAGCCGCCGCCCCAGCATGACGCCGCCCAAGTGAAGCAGCCCGGTCGCGGTGAGGAAGCCGGAGGCATAAGCCCAAGGCTCGATACCTGCGCCGATCTCGGCGCCGTGCGCATGCCCATGGAACAGCGCGAACAGGCCGACGAGGCCGACGGCGGTGAATTGGGATACGCGGACTTGGCCGGTCACCAGCAGTCCCAACAGGACGACCGAGGCGGCGATGCCGGTTTCGGTGTAAGCCAGCGTAAGGCCGGCGGCGCCCAGCCATCCGCCCAGCCCCATGACCGCCATGAACGCCAAGGGTAGCAGCCACACCCGCCGCGGCGCGACGGCCACCGCCCACAGCCCCACGGCGATCATGGCGAGCAGGTGGTCGGCGCCCAAGAAGGGATGGGTGAAACCGGACAGGAAGCCCGCGACGGGGTGAACGCCGGTATGCGCGAGCGCGACGGGGCTCAGCGCCAATAGACTTGTCGTTCCGAACCAACGAACAGGATGCATGATGGTCTCCTTATTTGTTGAACGCTCAGCGCACCTTGAGCCGCGTGACTTCCCGCCCGTCCTTGTCCATGACATGGGTCGAGCAGGCCAGGCAGGGATCGAAGCTGTGCAGGGTGCGCAGGATTTCCAGCGGCTGGTCCGGGTTTTCCACCTTGGTGTTCATCAGAGCGGCCTCGAACGCGCCGATGTTGCCCTTGGGGTCGCGCGGCGAACCGTTCCAGGTGGTGGGCACGATGCACTGGTAGTTGTCGATCTTGCCGTCCTTGATCCTGATCCAGTGCCCCAGCGCGCCGCGCGGTGCCTCCGTGGTGCCCGCGCCCATGGCTTCCTTGGGCCAGGTGGCCGGTTCCCACCGAGCCGTGTTGGCGGTCGCCAGATCGCCTGCCTTGATGTTGCTGACCAGCTTGTCCTGGAAGTGCCTCATCAGACGCGCGCAATACTGGGCTTCCAGACCGCGGGCGGCGGTGCGTCCCAGGGTGGAGAACAGCGCGGTCAGCGGCAGGCCGAGATCGGTGAGCAGCTTGTCGACCGGCTCCTTGATTTCCGGGATGCCCTTGGCATAGCCGACGATGTAGCGGGCCAGCGGGCCGACTTCCATGGCGTGGCCGCGCCAACGCGGCGCCTTGATCCAGGAATACTTGGCGCTCTCGTCCAGGTTCTCGATGTTGGTGCGGGTGCCCTTGGTGTTGCGTCCGAGCGCGAAATTCGGCTGGGTGACGCCGTCGAAGGGATGCAGTCCGCGGTCCTCGTCGTCATACTTGTACCAGGAATGGGTGACGAACTCCTGTATCTGCTCCGGGTCCTTCAGATCGACCTCGTGCACTTCCTTCAGGTTGCCGTTGATGATGGCGCCGTGCGGCAGCAACAGGTTGTTCACCGAGCGGTCGTTGGCCTTTTCCGGAATGTCGCCGTAGGACAGCACGTTGGTGGCCGACAGGCCGCCGCCGTACAGCCAGTCCTTGTAGAAGCTGGCGATCGCCTGCAGGTCGGGCAGATAGACCTGCTCGATGAACTCGATGGTCTGGTCGATGATGGAGGACACCAGGTTGAGCCGCTCCATGTTGACCGCGCCCACCGCGCCGACGCCGTCGACGTTGATGGCGCAAGGCACGCCGCCGACCAGCCAGTTCGGATGCGGGTTCTTGCCGCCGTAGACCGTGTGGATCTTGACGATTTCCTTCTGGAAATCCAGCGCTTCCAGGTAATGCGCCACCGCCATCAGGTTGGCTTCCGGCGGCAAACGGTAGGCCGGATTGCCCCAGTAACCGTTGCCGAACGGCCCGAGCTGGCCGCTCTCGACGAACTTCTTCAGCCGGCTGGCGATGTCGTGGAAATAGCCCGGCGACGACTTGGCCCAGGGTGAAATGCTCTGTGCCAGCTCGGACGTGGCTTTCGGATCGGCCTTGAGCGCGCTGACCACGTCGACCCAGTCCAGCGCGTGCAGATGGTAGAAATGCACCAGATGGTCGTGGGCCTGCAGGGTGAGCTGCATGATGTTGCGGATGGCGTTGGCGTTCTCCGGGATGCTGATCCCCAGCGCGTCCTCCACCGCCCGCACCGAGGTCAGGGCGTGGGTGCCGGTGCAGACGCCGCAGATCCTTTCGGTGAAGGCCCAGGCGTCGCGCGGATCGCGGCCCTTCAGGATGACTTCCAGCCCGCGCCACATGGTGCCGCTGGAGACCGCGTTGCTGATGATGCCGTGTTCGTCCACATTCACTTCGCAGCGCATGTGGCCCTCGATGCGGGTGACCGGATCGACCACGATCCGCTTGCCGGCGTCGTTGAGGGTGAAACCGTTGGGTGTTTGAGTGACGGTCATGACGTTCCCCGATCCTTATTCTTGCGTTTCTTTCTCGTGGTCTTTCTTCTTGGCGATCGAGACGGCGGCATGCGCCGCGATGCCCGCGCCCACGGCGCCGGCGGCAACCAGCCCGACCTCGTCGGCATTGGCCTCGACGCCGAACACCTTGAGTTCGGTGACGCGGTCGTAGAAGGAGCCCTTGTCCCAGAAGTTCTCCTCGGAGCAGCCGATGCAGCCGTGGCCGGACTGGATCGGGAAGGACACCCCGTTGTTCCAGCGTACCGTCGAGCAGGCGTTGTAGGTGGTCGGCCCTTTGCAGCCGACCTTGTACAAACAGTAGCCCTTGCGCGCGGCCTCGTCGTCCCAGTGTTCGACGAACTGGCCGGCGTCGAAGTGGGGGCGGCGGTAGCATTTATCGTGGATGCGCTGGCCGTAGAACATCTTGGGCCGGCCCTGGGCATCGAGTTCGGGAATCTTGTCGAAGGCCAGCATGTAGGTCACAACGCCGGTCATGACCTCGGCGATGGGCGGACAGCCGGGCACCTTGATGATGGGCTTGTCGGTGATGACCTTATGGATCGGCGTGGCCTGGGTCGGATTGGGGCGGGCCGCCTGCACGCAGCCGTTGGAGGCGCAGGACCCCCAGGCGATGATGGCGGCGGCGTCCTTGGCGGCATGGCGCAGCCGCTCGATGAAGGGTTTGCCGCCGACGATGCAGAACATGCCGTCCTCGTTCAGCGGCGGGTTGCCCTCCACCGCGAGGATGTAGCGGCCCTTGTACTTCTGCATGGTGTCTTCCAGCATGGCTTCGGCCTGGAAGCCGGCCGCGGCCATGAGGGTGTCGTCGTAGTCCAGCGAGAGCATCGACAACACCACGTCCTTGGCCAGCGGGTGGGCCGAACGGATGAAGGACTCGGAACAGCAGGTGCATTCCAGGCCATGCAGCCACAGCACCGGGGTGCGCGGCTTGGTCTCCATGGCGTGGGCGATGGTGCCGATGAATTCCGGCCCCAGTGCGAGGGCCGATGCGGTCAAGCCGCAGAACTTGAGAAAACTGCGCCGGGTCACCCCTTGGCGGCGCATCACATCGTAGAACGTTTCCGGGCGTGCGGTCGTAGCCATGCTTCCTCCTCGAAGCCGTTTCGGCCTTTGGATCCGACGCGCCAGCCCTGCCGCGGCTCACTCGCCGGCCTTATTGTTGTCGATGACGGTTAAACCTTACTAGAAACATGGGAAATGCTTTCTACGGGTTTTGGGGCGCGATGTCAATCGTCCAGGCGCGGAAAAAGACGAACGAGCGGGTCGGGATTTATTTGGGGCTCGTCTTGAGTTCCGCCGCCTCGCCCGGCTTGGGCATGTCCACCCCCAGGCTGATCACGAAGCTGGAGGCTTCCTCGATCGTCATGTGGGAGCGCCTGATCCTCGATTCGTGCAGGATCACGGTGAAGCCGGAGGTGGGATTGGGCGAGGTCGGGACATAGACGACGTACTGGTCGCCGACCCGGTTGGTGACGAAGGCGGGAACCCAGAGTCCGTCCTTGGGGTATTCGATGTACACCACTTCCCGCAGCTTGGTCGATCCGTCGCCGCGGAAGATGTTCACCAGCTTCTGCGTCACCCGGTAAAGGGTGCCCAGTAGCGGGATGCGGACGACCAGATTTTCCACGAAATAGAGCAGATGGGCCTTGCCGTGCTTGAGCAGGTAGCCGAAATAAGTGAGGAAAAGCACGGCCGCGGTGAACATCACGCCGGGGATGAGGAGGTTCTGGTATCCGCCGAAGAAATTCACCACGAAGTTTCTCAGCAGGTTTTCCACGTAGATCACGACCTGCAGGACGATGACGATGGGCAACACGCCCAGTACGCCGATCAGAAAGTAGTTGAAAAACTGCTGCAACGAATGCTTCATGGGCGGGTCTCCAGGGGGCGATGGCGACAGAGGATACCAGCGGTTCGCTGGTGGCCGCGAGGATTCTTCCGAGAGGTCTATCCGCTCATCCGCGTATTGCCCGGTGCGACCGGCGGGAAGGCTATAATCCGGCGCGACCGCCGCCTGTTCCCGCGATCTGCGGGCGGCCGGCGGTCGCCTTGCGACGTCGAAAATGGGAGCGCCGATGGTACGTGAACAACGCCGAGGGGCCGGCTAAGAGAGGTGGGCCGGTGACCATCTTAGTCCGGTTCGACCGCGTCTCGGTCGCCGCCGGAGGGCGTACGATCCTCCGCAACCTGAGTTTCGACATCCGCGAAGGCGACAAGGCGGTGTTTCGGGGTCAATCCGGCTCGGGCAAGAGCACGGTGCTCAAGACGCTGCTGGGGGTGTATCCGGTGACCGCAGGCTGCGTCTATTTCTCCGGCAAGCCCCTGGATCGAGACGCGGTTACCGCGATTCGCGCCTGCGCCGCTTATATCGGCCAGGAGCCGGTGCTGGGCGCGGACACGGTGCGGGATGCGCTGCTGCTGCCCTTCGGCTTCAGGGCTCATCGGGGCAAGATGCCTTCCGCCGACGCGCTGGCTGAAACCCTGGCGCGGCTTGGCCTTGCGCCGTCCATCCTGGACCAGGATTGCGTTCGTGTCTCCGGCGGAGAAAAGCAGCGGATCGCCATCGCCCGCGCCCAACTCCTGGGCAAGCGGCTCTATCTGCTGGACGAGGTGACTTCCGCCCTGGACGAGGAGAGCAAGCGGGCAGTGCTGGACTTCTTCGGCGACCCGGCCCTCACCGTGCTGTCGGTGGCGCACGATCCGGCCTGGATCGCCCGTTGCGACACGGTGTTCGAACTGGAGGAGGGCCATTTGGCCGGAGCGGCATGATGGATACGGTCGACATATCCCCTACGGGCATGGCGCTGCTCTATGGCATCGCCATCCTGCCCTGGCTGCTGCTGCGGACCGGCGGGCTGCGGCTGTCGTGCGACCTGTGGCTGAGCATCTTCCGGATGAGCCTGCAACTGGCGCTGGTCGGGCTCTATCTCAAGTACCTGTTCGCGATCAACGACCCCGTGCTCAACCTTGCCTGGATCGCGGTCATGCTGATCGTGGCCGATTTCACCATCGTGCGGCGGGCGGGGCTGCGGAGCCGGCATTTCTTTCTGTCGACCCTGGCGGCGATCACGGTCGGAACGCTGTTCTCCGTGGCCTACCTGCTGCTCTTGGTGATCCGGCCGGAACCGCTTTACGATGCGCGCTATCTGGTGCCGCTGACCGGCATGATCCTGGGCAACTGCCTGCAGGGCAACGTGATCGGCCTGGAACGGTTCTATTCTGCGATCCGGAAGAACGAGAACGAATACCTCACCTACCTTCTGCTGGGCGCGACTCGCCGCGAAGCGGTGCGGCCGTATTTCCGCGAGGCGCTCAAGGCCTCGGTCAGCCCGACCCTGGCCAGCATGGCGACCCTCGGGCTGGTGTCCCTGCCCGGCATGATGACCGGCCAGATCCTCGGCGGCAGCGAACCCTGGGTGGCGGTGAAATACCAGATCGCCATCATGCTCTGCATCTTCGCCAGCATGAGCCTGGCCGCCGTGCTCAACCTCGCGCTCAGCCTGCGCTTCGCCTTCAACGAGTTCGACGTGCTGCGGGAGGTGATTTTCAGGCACCGGTGAAGGGGGCGGGCGCCCCTCACTCTTTCTCGCGGACGGTGGTTAATGGGCGGGCTGCAGCCGGTAACCGCTCAGGGTGTCGGCGAAGTGCTGCAACCAGGGGAGGTCGCTTTGTTTCGCCTGGAGGCACCAGACGCGCAAGCGTTCCAGGCGCTCCTCGTGGCTCGCGAGCGAGTCGGTCCATACCGCCTTGAGCTGTTGCTTGAACTGGTAGATCGTCGCCAAGGCTTGGCTGTTGTCCAGCATCTGACTGAAATTTTGCCAGGCGGCGGGGTCCACCTGGATGTATTCGCGCAGCAGCAACGGACGCATCCGCCGGAGTCGTCGACGATCGGCTCTCGGCGATTTCGCCTGCTCCCACCGCATGACCGGCGCGATGACGCGGCGACCGTACAGGCTCAGGATGTGCGCGCGGTTGCGCAGCACGGCTTTGACGGTGTCCATGTCGACGGACAACGCTTTCGCATGGATGGTGGTCTTGGGAGGCGTATTTCTGATCTTGGCCAGTTTCAAGAGGGCCATCAGCCGGATATACAGCCAGCCGAGATCGATTTCCCATCCCTGGTTCGAAAACCTCGCCGAGGCGGGATAGGCATGGTGGTTGTTGTGCAGCTCCTCGCCGCCGATGATGATGCCGATGGGCCACAGATTGGTGGACGCATCGGGGGTTTCGAAATTGCGGTAGCCCAAGTAATGGCCGAGACCGTTGACGACGCCGGCCGCCCAGAACGGAATCCACAGCATCTGCACCGCCCACACTGCCACGCCCGCGGCGCCGAACAGGAGCAGGTTCAAGGCCAGCATCAGCGCTATTCCCAGGTCGGGAAAGCGGCTGTACAGCTTGCGTTCCAGCCAGTCGTCGGGCGTACCGTTGCCGAACTGGGCCAGGGTCGCGGCGTTTCTCGCTTCCTTGCGATACAGCATCCAACCCCGCAGCAGGACGGTAAATATGCCGAGGACTTGGGGGCTATGCGGGTCTGCCGGGGTTTCGCAGCGCGCGTGATGCTTGCGATGGATGGAAACCCATTCCTTGGTCACGGTCGCCGTCGTCAGCCAGAGCCAGAAACGAAAGAAATGGCTGGCTATGGGATGCAGGGACAGCGCCCGGTGGGCTTGGTGACGGTGCAGGAAGATGGTGACGCTGACGATGGTGACATGTGTCAAAGCCAAGGTCGCGAACAACAATGGCCAAAAGGAAAGATGCGTTAAACCATGTGACATAGGGGAACTGGACCTGTGCGGATCGGTTGCGCTTCCGGACGAAGATACGCCGGCAGGGCGGGGTGGATGGGAGGTACGTTTGCTGCGGCATCCCGGACGCTTCGCGCCGAACGGGGGAAGACGGGGGTCGTATTCAATCAGACAGGAAGCGGCGGGAAACGTTCCCCTCTCCCCAAGAGAGAGAAGGGCCATACGCCCCGCATCAGTTTGACGGCTGCCATGTCCGGAGCTGGGTGACGGCGCGGTCGATCGCCTGCGCGAAGGCTTGTACGGCCCCGGCGGCATCGGGGCTGGCTGTGGGCTGGTCGAGCTGGAAGGTCTTGTCGGCGGTCGGCGTTTCGGCGCGGAAGCGGATCGTGACATGAGAGCTGCCGGGGCGGTCGAACACCTGTTCGAAACTCTGGAGTTCGATGCGGAGGCGGTAGCCGCTGCCGTTGCGTTCAGCCTTCAGCCGCTGCTCCAGCAGCGCCGGCGGCGGGGCGATCCAGCGGTCAAGGGCATAGGCGCGCAGTTCGGTGGGATTGGCGTAGAGGAGGCGGTACTGCAAGCGGTCGGTCTGCAGCCAGTCCGGGGCGTCGACTTCGACCGCCGACCAAGGCGCCGGCGCGGCGGCGGCGGCGATGCCGAAGTCGTGCAGCGCGGCCGGGGGCGGGCGTTCCGGCAACAGGCTGCAGGCGGGCAGGGCGAGCGACAGCATCAGTATCCAGGAAAGGCATCGCGTCATTTCGGCTCCTGAAATCCCGGTTCCCCCGGACCTGGGATGCCCGGCCGCGGTCCCAGCAGCAGGGCTTGCGGATCGGCTTCCAGCGTTTTCGAAAGCCTGCGCAGATTGGCCGCCGTGCGGGCGGCGTCGTCCATCAGCCGGTTCCATTCCGGCAGGCGGTCGCGGACGAGGGTATCGCCCGCGGTTGCTCCGAGCTCCACGACCTTCTTTGCGCTGTTGCTCAACTCCCTGATCTGGCGGGAGGTTTCGCGGACGTCGCGGGCCATGGCGGAATGGTCCGCCAGCGCCTGTTGCAATCTATCGTCCAAGGCCGGAATGCGCTCGATCGCCTCTCCCATGCGCTGCTCCAGGCGGACCAGCTCCGCCGCCGCGGTGTCCAGGCTTTCCAGGGTATGCGCGATGCGGTTGCGGTTGCCGTCGTCGAGGAAGGCGTTCAGGCGGCTGGTGAGTTGCGCGACCTGGGTGAGGATGTCGGTCCCCGAGCCCGCCAGTTTGTCCAGCAACGAGGGGTGCAGCGGGATGTTCGAGGGGTTCCGCGGATGGGTGTGCAGGGGGCGCGGATCGCTGCCGTCGTCGCTGAGGTCGATCTGGGCCAGCCCGGTGAGCGGCTGCACCCGCAGGGTGGCATAGGTGCCGCGGGTGATGGGCAGGCCCTTGTCGACCTCGATCCGGACCAGGATGGTGCGGGGATCATCGGGCGCGAAGCTGATCGAGGTGACCTTGCCGGCCCGGACGCCGCGGAAGATGACCAGCGACTCCGGGTTGAGGCCGGAGACGGCGCCCTGGGTGGAGACGATGTAGACATCGCGTTCCGCACCATAATCGCCCAGGAACAGGGCGATGCCGATGAGGGCACCGCCGAGGATCACGACGAACAGGCCGGTCAGCAGGGCATAGGTTTCCTTGACCATTTCAATCGTGCCTTCCGAGGATTCTCTGGGCGCGTTTGCCGTGGAAGAAGTCGCGGGCGAAAGGATGCGTGCAGGCGATCGCATCGTCCAGTGTGCCGTAGGATACCAGTTGCTGCCCGGCGAGGACCGCCACGCAGGTGCACAGGTCGCTGAGCGTATCGAGGTCGTGGGTGACCATGACCACGGTGAAGCCCAGCTCCCGGTGCAGCTGCCCCAACAGGGTGACGAATTCTTCGCCCAGCACCGGATCGAGGCCGGAGGTGGGTTCGTCCAGGAAGACCACTTCGGGCTCCATGATCAAGGCCCGGGCCAGGGCGGCGCGTTTGACCATGCCGCCGGACAGTTCCGCCGGCATCAGCAGGGCATCGGCCGCCCCCAGGCCGACCATGGCGAGCTTCATGCAGACCAGATGGGCGATGAGTTCCTCGTCCAGCGCCTTGAGTTCGCGCAGCGGGAAGGCGATGTTGTCGAACACGTTCAGCGCGCTGAACAGGGCGCCACCCTGGAACAGCACGCCGCAGCGGTTGCGGAGCTGCTGCCTGCGGCGGGCGTCGGCTTCCGCCAGCGACTCGCCGAGCAGCCAAACCTGCCCTTGGGTGGGTGTCTGCAGGCCGATCATTTCGCGCATCAGCACCGTTTTGCCGCAGCCGGAGGCGCCGACCAGCCCCAGGATCTGCCCGCGCGCAAGACTCAAGCTGATGTCGCGATGGACCAGATTGTCGCCGAAGGCCGTCCAGACGTGCTCCATGCGTATGACTTCGCCGTCCGTCATCGTATGCCCACACCTCGGAACAGGATGGCGAACACGGCGTCGATCAGGATCACCAGGGTGATGGAAACCACGACCGAATTCGTGGTCTCATTGCCGAGGCTTTCGGTATTGGGCTCGATGCGCAGTCCGTAATGGCAGGCGATCAGTGCGACGAACAGGCCGAACACGGCGGCCTTGCCCAGGCCGATGGCGAAGTTGGTGACGGGAACCGCGGCTGGCAGTTTCTGGAAGAACTGGTGGTAGCCGATTTCCAGCTCGAGGTGGGCCGAAACGGCGCCGCCCGCCAGGGCGACCACGTCGGTCCACACCACCAGGAGCGGCAAGGCCACCACCAGCGCGATGACCTTGGGCAGGATCAGCCGCAGCGACTGCGAAATGCCCATGGCCGCGAGGGCGTCCAGTTCCTGGGTCACTCGCATCACGCCGATCCGTGCAGTCATCGACGAGCCGGAGCGGCCCGCTACCAGGATGGCGGCCAGCAGCGGGCCGAGTTCGCGGATGATGCTCATTCCCAGGATGTTGACGATGTAGACCTGTGCGCCGAAGGTTCGCAGTTGCAAGGAGGACAGATAGCTGACCACCACCCCTATCAGAAAGCCCACCAGGGCCGTGATCCCTAAGGCGCGGCCGCCGGTTTCGTGGATCGTGGACGAAATCTCCCGCCAGGGAATTTCACCCGGATGGCGGGCGAGATGAAGCAGGTCCAGGATCAACTGGCCGAGCAGCGCGAGGATCGCCAGCAGGTGGTCACCCAGGCCGGCCAGCGCGGCGATGATCCGTCGGCGCATCGGCACGGGAGGCCGCTGGCCGTCCCGCATCGACGGAATCCCGCCGGCCTGCCAGCGGCGGAATGCGGATTGCTGCTCGGGGCGCAGCAGCACCCGCTCGGGCAGCCGCTCGCCCCAGGCCTGCCACAGGACGAAGGCGCCGGCGCTGTCGAGCAGGGTCACCTCGCGCAAATCCCATTCCAGGTCGCGTTCCCGCGCCGTATTCCGCAGCCGCTCCCGCAGGTCCGGCGCGCCCGCCATCAGGCCGCGCAGGTTCCAATGGCCGCGGACGGCAGCCCTGCCGCGCGCCACGGCGAATTCGGGAGGGGCAAGCATTTGGGACGCGGAGTCGGTCATGTTTACTTTACGGGGACGGAACGGGCGGGGACGCTTTTTCGGTCGTCGATATTGGACGATCATGGAGCGCATCGATCAACAGGACAGCCGAGGCTCAAATCATGAACGCATCCCGCTGGAATTGCATCTTCGTACTGCTGCTGCTCACCCTCCTGGGCGTGGGGCCGATGCCCATCACCAGTCTCGTGGGCATCTACGTCGTGATCGCCCGCCCGCGCTGGTTCCGGGAACTGGTGCGGCGGGTTTATGACGAGTGAGGCCCGAGGGAGAATCTTGCCGGCCCGGTGAGCCGGGACCTTGGCGTGGACGCCCACGCGGGACAGCGCCCTGCCCGCGAAAGGCACATGCACGCTGTCGCGCGCGATGCCGTGCTTGAAAATGCCAGGGTCCTTGGGGAGATCGCCCTGTGCCAGGGGCCTCATGACGCAGCGCGGGCAGGGATCGGTGATTTTCAGCCTGACGCTCTCGCCGATCCGACCGTTTTCGACGAAACCCTTGGCGTCCGCCGTGTCGATCACGATGTTCGGCCGGCACCTGGGTGCGCCGCTGGGTTTTCCCCGCCGGGCGGAAATCGTTCATTTCTCGCCTTATCGCTTTCCTCGGGTGTTTTCCGCCGGGATAGGGAAAACCCCGTTGCTCATGGCTGAACAAGCGGCTTGGTCAGGTCGTTATTCAGCCTGTTATTGTCCGCCGGAACGTCGATTCCACCCGCAGGCGCCGGTTTACCGGCATTGCCATATTCTTCGAACACGCCGAAGGGCTGAATCTGATCGTCGGCGGGCAATTGCTTGCGGTTCCAGCCGCCGCCGAGCGCGCGTACGAGCGCAACCAAGCTTTTCAGCCGTTCGGTCTTGAGCACCACGGCGTCGATGCGCGCCGTCAGCGTGTTGATCTGCGCGTAGATGAGATCAAGACTGGTGATCAGGCCGCCCAGATAAAGCTCCATGGTCAGGTTTTGCGTTTGCAGCGCGGCCTTGACGGCTTCGTCCTGCCGATCGGCCGCTAAGGTCAGCCGATTGGTCAGGCTCAAACCGTTTTCGACTTCGCGAAAGGCGTTGAGCACGGTCGAACGGTACTTGTCTTCGGTTTCGCGATAGGCCGACCAGGACTGCTGCAATTGAGCGCGGCGTAGACCGCCCTGAAACAGCGGCATGGAAACGGAAGCGCCGTAGGACCAGTAGCTGTTGGCAAGCGCGATCAGGTTCATGCTGCCGTTTTCATAGCCGCCACTGGCCTTGAACACCACATTCGGGAAAAAAGCGGCGCGAGCGATGCCGATGGCGCGGTTCGCCTGCGCCATCTGGCGCTCCATCTGGGCGATGTCGGGCCGGCGTTCGAGCAGGGAGGCAGGAATATTCTGCGGAACCGTAAAATTCGGCGATGGCAGCTCGTCAACGGGCGCGATACTGAAAGCGGCCGGCGCCATGTTGACGAGGATGGCGATGGCATGTTCGGCTACCTGACGTTTGCCCTGAATATCGAGCTCTTTCGCCTCGGTGCTGTGCAGCAGGTATTCGGCACGGGCGACGTCGAGTTGCGGCACGATCGCGCCTTTGAACTGGGCATCGACGATTTCCAGCGACTTTTTATAGTAGGCGATCGACTGGGTATAGACCGAATCCTGTGCATCGTAGCCGCGCAGCGTGAAATAGTCCGCCGCGATTTCCGCCTGCAGGCTCAGGCGCGCGAGCCCGTATTCGGCGGCGCGCTGTTCTGCCTGGTAAATCTCCGCCCGCACCCGGTTGCGGATCGCCGACCAGAAGTCGGGCTCCCAGGTTGCGAGTCCCCCGCTGGAGTAGTCCGACTGCTCGATCGGAGCGTTGGGCGCGCGAAACAGCGTATTGACGGACTGCCGATTGTCCGAAGCGCCGAATTCCACACCGAGTTGCGGGATCAGGCGCGAGCGCACCTTCATCATCATGTCGCGCGCCTGGACGAAGCGCTCGGCGGCGGCCTGCAGATCGGGATTGGCCGCCATGGCCTGTTCTTCGAGCCGGTTCAGGATCGGATCGTTAAAAAGCTTCCACCAATCCGGGCGCAACTCGCCATCCGACGGCTTGGCTTCGACAAAGGGGCTCGACCCATGCCAGGCATCGGGGACGACGAATGGGGTGGGCTCATAGTTGGGCGCCAGATCGATGGCCGGGCCATCGATACACGCCGACAAATTGAGCGCCAGCAGTAATAACAGGCCGCTACGCCGCATGCGTGTGCGAAGAATACGTGACATTTCCGGGGTCGTCCGCAGGCGCTTGCCCATTATTCGGCGGGAGCGGGGATTGTTGAGGCGGGTTGCTTGGCCGCAGGAGGCGTTTCCTGGCTGGAAAGATCATAGCCCGGCGCGGGCGTGACGACGCGCACCTTGTCGCCTTCGAGCAAGGCGGCGCTGGGGTTGTTCACGATACGCTCGTCGCGGGAAACGCCTTCGGTGAATTCGACCGTTCCGTCGAGAATTTTGCTCACCTGGATCGGCTTGAAGTGAACGCGATCGTCATCCGACACCACGGCGACTTGGGTGTTGGCTTCCTGAAATACCAGGGCGCTGGCGGGAATGCTCAGAATATGGGTATCAACCGGCACCGTGAGACTGACCGTGGCGTACGATCCTGGCCATAATGCGCCATCTTCATTGTCGATCGTGAATTCGGTAATGATGGTGCGGGTATTCGGGTCGATGCCATTGGCGGCGGTCAGGAAGTTGGCGGTGAAATGACGGTTGGTGAATTGCGGCACGGTGACGTCCGCGGTAAGGCCGGGTTTAAGTATTTCCGCAAAGGTGCTCGGCACGGAAATGAAGAGGCGCATCTTATGGATATCGGCCACGGAAAACAGATTGCTGACCGTATTGCCGTTGGCGCTGCTGATATAGCCGTCCTTATTGATATAATCGCCGACGTTGATATTGCGTTGCGTCACCACGCCGTCATAGGGTGCGACGATGGTTTTGAAGCGCATCTTCGCCAGAAAATTATTGACGTTGTTCTCCGCGGCCTTGACCAGTGCCGCTTCGGATCGCTCATTGGCTTCCTGGACCGAAATCGACTGCTCCGACACTGCATGCGATTCGCGCAGGGCCAGCCAGCGCTTCAGGGACACCAGGGCGAGATTGTATTTGGCGCGCTGCGAGTCCAGATCCGCCTTGGCCTGAGAAAATTCGGCATCGAGCGTCGGCTGGCTGATTTCTGCGAGCACCTCCCCCTGCTTCACGCGCGCGCCGTAATCCTTGTACCACATCTTCACATAGCCCGGGATCTGGGCATAGATCGGCGCCTGATACCAGGCGTCGATATTGCCGGGAAGCGAAATGGTCGCGGTCGGCGCAACCGGTCGGGCATGAGTCACGGCAACGGTCGGCACGGCCTCCCTGAGCGTCTCCTCGCGCAGGGCATCGGCGGCGCGCTTGCGCTCATAGAACTGATAGCCGACATATGCGATGCAAAGCAGGATCGCTAGGGCAACACGCGGTTCGCGCAGAATCTTGGGCATCAGCTTTTCTCCTTTCGGCTGGCGGTTCGCTTGCTGTAAATCATGGCGTAAACGCAGGGCACGAACAGCAGGGTCGCAAAGGTGGCGAGCATCAATCCGCCCATGACGGCGCGGCCCAGCGGCGCGTTCTGGGAGTTGCTCAGCGACATCGGCAGCATGCCGATGACCATGGCCGAGGCGGTCATCAGCACCGGCCGGATGCGCGCGTAGCCCGCCTCGACGGCTGCTTTGAGGGCATCGCCATGCACTTCGAGCCGTTCGCGGGCGTAGGAAACGACCAGGATCGAATTGGCGGTTGCCGTACCCATCGACATGATGGCGCCCGTCAGCGCCGGCACCGAAATATTGGTATGGGTGATGAACAGCGACCAGGCGATGCCCGCCAAGGCGCCGGGCAGGGCGGTAATGATGATGAAGGGATCGAGCCAGGACTGGAAGTTGATGACGAGCAGCAAATAGATCAGCACGATCGCGGCAAGGAGGCCACCCAGCAGCTCAATGTACGCACGGGCCATGGTTTCGGCCTGTCCCTTGATGTCGACCTTCGTGCCGCGGGGCAGCTCGTTCTCCATAGACTTGACGACTCTCTCGACATCGGCCAGCACGCCACCGAGGTCGCGCCCCTCGGCCGATACGTAGATATCGAACACCGGCATGATGTCCATATGCGTGACCACCCCCGGCGTACCGGTCACGGAAAGCGAGGCGACGTTTCCGAGCAACTGCATGTCCTTTCCCGTCGGATTCATGTCGCCCTTGTCGACCGGAATGGTCAAGAGATCATTGATGCTCGCGAGCTGCGGCTGCGGCAGATAGACATTGACCTGGTAGGACAGGCCGGTTTTGTGATCGAGCCAGAACACCTGATCGACCTGCTGGCTGCCGGACGTCGACATCAGCAGATTGTCGGTGATGTCTTTCAAGGTCAGGTCGATGCCCAGCCCGAGGCTGCGATTGCCGTTCACGTTGAGCGTCGGCGTGCGCATGGTCTGCTGGATCGTCACGTCGCTGCTGCCGCTGATCTTGCGTAACTTGCTCGCCAGCTTGCGGGCGTACTCGTAGTTGGCTTCCATCTCCGTGCCGTTGACGCGGACGTCGATCGGCGAGGGCGAACCGAAGTTGAGAATCTTCGCGGTCAGATCGGCCGGCTGGAAAGTGAATTCGGTTCCCGGATAGCGCTCCCGTAAACCCTTGCGGAGGATGCGCCGGAAGTCCCATACCGGCGACGCCTCATTCTTCAGGCTGATCGTCAGATCGCAATCCTGCGAGCCGATGGTCGGGGTGGGAATGAAGGCCAGGTTATGCGGACCGACCGGCAGGCCGCAATTGCTGACGACGCCCTCGACCTGGCCAGGCAGCAGCTTCGCGATGTCGTTCGAAACCAGGGTGGCGATACGTCCGGCCACCTCGATGCGCGTGCCGAGCGGTGCCCGCAGGTGCATCTGGATGGTTCCCGACTTGATTTCGGGGAAGAAGTCGCGTCCATTGAAGTAATACAGGACGAGAGAGCCGACCGCGAATGTCAGAAACATTCCAATGAAGGCGCCGCGATGGGCGATCGCCTGTTCGAGCAGCGCCTTGTAGTTTTCGCGGAAATGATCGAAACCGCGCTCGAATCCCTTCTGGAAACGCCCCAGGAAGCCAGGCGGTTTCGCCGCATGATGAGCGGACCCCGGCGCCGGGCCGTGGACGCTGCCGCCGCCGGCCAATGCCGGTTCTGGCTGGCCTAGCGGTGCGTTGTGATCCACCAGTATGTATTTCGCCATGGTCGGCACCAGCGTGCGCGACAGGATGAAGGAGGCGAGCATGGCGAAGATCACCGCCTCGGCCATCGGCGCGAACAGATAGCCTGACACGCCGCTCAGCTCGAACAACGGGAACCAGACGGTGACGATGCAAAGGGTGGCCACCAGGGTCGGGACGACGATCTGATTGGCGGCGTCGACGATGGCGGTTTCGAGCGGCTTACCCATTTCCAGATGCGTGTCGATGTTCTCGATCATCACGGTCGCGTCGTCGACCAGAATGCCGACCGCCAGCGCCAATCCGCCCAGGGTCATGATATTGATCGACTCATCCATCAGGTGCAGACAGATGATCGAGGTCAGGATGGCGAGCGGGATGGAGGTGGCGATGATGACCGTCGGCCGCCACGAACCGAGAAACAGCAGCACGACCAGACCGGTGAGCAGGGCGGCGGTTCCCATTTCATGCAGAACGTCCTTGATCGAATCCTTCACGAAGATCGAGGCGTCGTTCAGCAGCTTGATATGCACACCCTCGGGCACGATCTGCTCGATGCGCGGAATCATCTTTTTGATTCCGTCGACCACTTCCAGGGTCGACGCATTGCCGCTCTTCATCACCACGACCATCACCGCCTGCTTGCCCTCGACCAGTACCGCGTTGATTTGCGGCGGGCCGGCGATCTGTACGTCGGCGACGTCGCGCAGATAGATCGTGGCGTTGGTCGCGTCGACCCGCTTGATCGGAATGTTGTTGAAATCCTCGACCTGCATCGGCGTGGCATTGGTCTGCACCATCCAATCGGTCTGCTTGATCTTCATGTCGCCCGCCGGCAGCACGATGCTCTGATCGCCGAAGGCGTTGTGGACGTCGGTCGCGGTGATGTTGTGGGCGAGCAGTTTCTGCTTGTCGAGCGAGACCAGCAACTGCTGGGGCTTGCCTCCATAGGGCTGCGGCAGGATCGCTCCCGGTATCGTCACCAGCAGCGTCCGGATGCGTGCATAGGCGAGATTGTAGAGTTCCGACGGCGACAGCGTATCGGAAGTCACCTGCAGCATGGCTACCGGCACCGAAGACGCTTCCAGGCGCATGATCAGTGGCGGCGAAATATCCGGCGGCAACTGTTTGACCACCGTCTGCGAAATCGCGGTGATCTCGGCTTCGGCGCCGGCGAGATTGGTATCGGGCTGAAGGTAGATATTGATGATGCTGATGCCGTAGTAGGAATTGCTTTCGATACGCGCAATACCCTCCACCGTCGAAGTCAAAGCGCGTTCGTAATAATACGTAATACGCCCGGAGACATCCTGCGGCAGCAGCCCTGCATAGGCCCAGACCACGGAGACGACGGGGATCTTGATGGGCGGAAAGACGTCGGTCGCCGATTTGAGTACCGACATGATCCCGAACAATACGATCAGGATTGACAGAACGACAAAGGTATAAGGCCTGCGCAGGGCAATGAGAACGATCTGGTTCATGCGGGAGGACTGCTGAAAACGGTTTGTTTTTCTTTCAGTTGGGCGCAGTTTTCAAAAAAGGCGTCTTCCGGTTGCCAAGAAATATATCGTAACGACTCGGTGATGACCCCGTTGTTTTCAGTCGGGCGATTGAGGCGGAGCAGCTTATTGGCTGCGTCAGTGACTAGCCCGGCATCCCTTCGGCGGATCGTCTCGTGCATGGGTAGGGGCTGAGCTTGGCGGCATCGGCGCGATGCGGGCTGACGTGCCGCTTGGGAGCGAGGCAATGACCAACGGCGGCGGCGTCATCGGACGCAACCTGCCGAAAACGGCGAAAGTTGAGGTTCATGAGTGATTCTTGCGGCTAGAGGGTCCGGAGTCCGTGTCGTGTCCTTGTATCGTCTGAAACGGCAAGCGCAACGTGCGTATCGCAGGGACTGCCGCCGCCTGTAGATGGGCCGAAAGCCGCAGAACGGGGCCATCGTATCGTGCCACAACGTCGATCGGTGTGCCAGGGAGGTTTGCGCATGCGTAGCGTGATGGGCAGGGGGCGTGAATTTTCTGCGTCGCTCGGATTTCCGGCCATGAACGAATCGGTCGCCGGGCCAGCGGATACCGCGCCCGCTGCCTGGTCGGGCATCGCATGAGCCATTCGCCGGACACATTGCACAGCCTCATCGGAGGGTAATAAAGGGGGCGAAACCGGGCCTGAGTGGGGCACGGATTTTCCTGCCGTGATCAACAACCCATACCAGCACACGATTCCCGACGAAATATTCGACGAGATCACGCGCTTCGCATCGATCGCCAATGCGGATGAGATGCAGCCCGGCTAGCAACCGGTGCCGGGGCCACCGGTAACCCTGGAAGGCGGGATCGATCACTCCCGCTGGCGTTTTTTCCTTTCGATGGCCTCGGCCAAGCGCGAGATTTCGGGAAGCACCGACCGTATCAGCTCGGCACCGGACAGCGGCTCCCACCCGTGGCGTTTTTCGGGTACCTCCGGCATCCGGTGCAGCGCTTCGCTGTAGCCCGCTCTGATGATGATGCCATCCACGGATTGGGCGGGAACGGCTTGGCCGCCCGGGCGGCACGGGCGCTGTCTTCTTCGGTCACGGCTGCTCGCCGTCCGCCGGCTGCTCGCAAGTCCAATACGTCAGCCAGTGCTTGCGCGGCAGCCACATCTGCGCCAGCGCGGTGACGATCATCGCCGTCGAGGCCAGACTGTAGCCGATGCCGCCGACCATCGTCAGCCAGGCGAAGATGGAGAAGAACTTGGTCAGCCACCAAGACAGCACGTCGACGATGAGGAAGGCGAAGGGCGTTGCGATGAGGATCAGTTTCCATTTCCGCGGGAATTCGGCCAGGCCGAAGATCCAGCCCACGAACATGAAAATGAACGCGATGCCGAACAGGTGGATGTGCGACACGCGGGTCAGCGAGGTGATGGAGGCGCCCTGGTCGATTTCGGCGACTTTCTGCACGTTCTCCGGCTTGGTGAAGTCCGGCAGGCCGGCATCGGCGTTGTGACAGCTCACGCAATACTGGTCGAGCCGCGGCTTGATCTTGGACGACCACTCGGTCATCGGCGCGCCGTCTTCGGCCCATTTGATCAGTTCGAAACGCACGTCGTCCGGCGCCATGGGTTTCATCTGGCCTTTGAGCATGGTTTCGAGCTTGGAGCCGGTCCGGTTGCCGTAATAGCTGTAGATGATGTCGTTGATGGAGAGGCCCGGTTTGCCATCGGCCTTGCCGTGGGTCAGCATGATCTGCTCCCCGGCCATCAGCAGGCCGATGCCGATGACCAGGAGGAAGCCGGTGAAAAGGATCTTGTAGGCCTCGGGAAGGCGTTCGAGCGTGGTGTGTTGATGGATCATCGCTGTTGTCCTGAATGAAGATAAAAAACTGCGCCCATTAGATATGGGGACCATGCGCCCGCGCAACCGGCCACCGACGGCATGATACGAAATGCACCGTTGCCTTGCGCGGCCGGCGTGGGGTTTGGTGCGGCATACTGGCGGTATTCTGCAATAAGCTGCTATGTTGTCCCCGGCCCGGCACCCCTTCGAAGTGATGTCGGAAGCTTGACTGGACAGGAGTACACACGATGAATCTGAAAGAAGAGATGGAAAAATTCCGCGACGGATTGATACAGCAGCGCGACGAGATCGTCGTGCAACTGGATCTGGCGCGCATGAATATCCGCGACGAGTGGGAAAAGGCTGAGGAGCAGCTCGAGGAGCTGAAAGCGAGAATAGCCGGGGCGGCGGATGAGGCCAAGGAGGCGTCGGAGGACGTGTGGGCCGGCGTACAGATGCTCGGCGAGGAGATCAAGAACGCTTACGAGCGTATCCGGAACAAGCTTTGAGCCGGCCTCAGCAGCAGCGCCGGAAACCGTTCCAGCGGCGCTGCTGCTCGGCCCGATAAAATGCCTTGCGGCTTAGCGGCAGGCCTGCGTCCGCGTGATGTTCGCGCCAGTGCTCCAGGTAGCGTTCGTAGGCATCGTCTCCGGTGACGGTCCGAACCGTCCGCCAAAAGGATGCGAGCCTGGCGCCCAGCTTCGTCGTCATGCCGGAGGCGGTGCCTCTTCCGCCGGAAACGACTTGCCGGGATTGAGGATGCCGCACGGATCGAACTGGCGCTTGATGGCATGCATCAGCGCCAGCGAGGTCCGGTCCAGTTCCTTGCCGACGTAGTCCCGCTTCTCGATCCCGACGCCGTGCTCGCCCGACAGGGTGCCGCGCAGTTCGAGCACCAGGGCGAACATCTCGTGCAGGCAGGCATGGGCGCGCTCGTTCTCGTCCGCCCGGTCCGGGTCGAACAGGAGATTGACGTGGATGTTGCCGTTGCCGGCATGGCCGAAGTTGACGATGGGAATGGCGTGCTTTTGCGATAATTCATCGAGGCCGGCGATCAGGGCCGGCAGTTCGGTCACCGGCACCACCACGTCCTCGTTGAGCTTCTTCGGCGCGACCTTGCGCAGCGAGGGCGAGAGCGCCTTGCGGATGCTCCACAGGGCTTCGACCTCGGTGGCGGTGCGGGCCGCGCGGAACTCCACCAGCCCGTCCAGGGAAGCGGCGGCGCGCAGGGATTCCACGCCGGCGTCCAGGCTCTCGGGCGAGCCGTCCAGCTCGATCATCAAGAGGGCGGCGGCGTCTTCCGGCAGGTCGACGGCGGCGTAGCGCCGCACCAGGGCGATGGCGTTGCCGTCGATGAACTCCAAGGCGCAGGGAATCACCGGCTGCGCCATGATCCGGGCGATGGCGCGGGCGGCGGAAGCCACGTCCGCATAGATCGCCCGCAGGGTGCGCTTGGCCGAAGGCAATGGGGTGAGTTTGAGGGTGGCTTCGGTGATGATGGCCAGCGTGCCCTCGGAGCCGATGATGAGCCGTGTCAGGTCGTAGCCTACCACGCCCTTGGTGGTGTAGACCCCGCAGCGCAGCTCCTCGCCGGCACCGGTCACGGCCCGGAGCCCCAGGGTGTTCTCCCTCGGCGTGCCGTATTTCACGGCGCGTGGACCGGCCGAGTTGTAGGCGAGATTGCCGCCGATGCTGCAGAACTCGGCGCTGGTGGGATCGGGCGGCCAGAAGAAGCCGTGCGGCTTCACCGCGTCCTGCAGCGCCTGGTTGGTGACGCCGGGCTCGACCACGGCGAAGCGGTTGTCGGGCGAGATCTCGATGATCCGGGTCATGCGTTCCAGCGAAGCGACCACGCCGCCTGCGATGGGCACCGTGGCGCCGGTGGTGCCGGTGCCGCGGCCACGGGCGGTGAGCGGGACGCGGTGGCGATTGCATAATCGGACCAGGGTCACGACATCCTCGTGCGAGCGGGGAAACACCACGGCATCGGGCAGCGCTTGGCGCTTGCTGTTGTCATAGCCGTAGGCCCAGCACTGGGCCGGATCGGTATGGCGGCTGCCGGCCGGGAACAGCTTCTCCAGTTCGCGGAGGAATCCTTCGGGCGCGGTCATCGTCTAGCTCCTCTCCGCTATTCGCCGAACAATTGATGGTCCACCAGATCGCACAGGCAATGGGTGATCAGCAGATGGATCTCCTGGATGCGGGCGGTGCTGGGTGCGGTGACGCGGATTTCCACGTCGGTCTCGCGCAGCAGCGGTGCCAGGGTACCGCCGTCGCGGCCATTCAGGGCGATGATGCTCATGTCGCGGTCATGGGCCGCCACCGCGGCCGAGAGCACGCTGGGCGAGATGCCGCTGGTGCTGTAGATGAGGAGGATATCGCCGGCGTGCCCAAGCGCCCGCACCTGCTTGGCGAAAACCTCGTCGAAGTGGTAGTCGTTGGCGATGGAGGTGAGGGTCGAGGTATCCGTGGTCAGGGCCAGGGCCGGCAGGCCCGGCCGCTCCCGTTCGAAACGGTTGAGCATTTCCGAGGAGAAATGCTGGGCCTGGGCGGCCGAGCCGCCGTTGCCGCAGCACAGGATCTTGCCATCGGACAGCAGGCAGTTGGCCAGCCGTGCCGCGGCGACCTCGATCAGCTCCCCGAGCATGGTCAGGGCTTCCTGGGTGGCTTCGACATGCGCGCTGAAATGGCGCTCGATACGTTCGTGTGGGCTCATGGCGCCTCGATTGCGTTCCTGATCCATTCCGCTTCCGGACCGGCGGTGCCGGGGGAAACCGCCACCACGTCCAGCCGGACTGCGCCTCTGACACGGCGTTCGACCATGTAATGCTGCGCCGCGGACAGCAGGCGCCGGCATTTGTGGCGGTCCACGCTTTCCAGCGCGCCGCCGTAGCGGCTGCTGCTGCGGTAGCGGACTTCGACGAAGACCACGGTGCCGCTTTCGGCCATGACCAGATCGATTTCGCCCGAGCGGCAGCGGTAGTTCCGCTCGATCAGGCGCAGGCCGCGCGCCGTGAGATATTCCGCCGCCCAGCTCTCGGCCTGGGGCCCGGTCAGCGCGATGGATCGACTCATTTACCGCGACGGCGCCGGCCCGATCAGGCGCGGCGTGTTGCCCTCGAACTGCGCGCAGCTCAGTTGGCGGCGGATGCGGTTGCCTTCGCCCGCCGTGAGTATACCGGTCGCGCCCTCGAAGCGCCCGCCCGAGCGCAACTCGTCGAGCCGGCCTGCGAGGCGATAGGCGTCGATCCCCATGGCGATCAGCTTGCGATAGTCCGGCGGTGTCTGTGCCACCTTGGCCTCGAGGGCGCGCTCGGACAATGCGTCGCCGGCGGTTTCATCCAGCAGCCAGGGGATGTCGCAGAACACCACGCCGTCCAGCTCGCGGCCCAGGCCCGGGTCGGGTTGTCCCGAATAGAGCGAGGACATCGCGTAAACGGGCAGGTTCACGCCCAGTGATTGGAGATAGGGCTTGATGACGCGCCCGTCGTGCTCGTCGGCCGCGAGGAAAATGAAGTCCGCGACGTTTTCGTAAGGCACCGGCGTCGCCGCTGCGCCTTGTCCCACCAGCAGGGCGACGTCTTCCAGGACCGTCGAGTAATCGTTGCTCCCCGCCACATAGGTTTTCGCCGCCGCGATGCGTCCGCCGGTGCGGCGCCAATAGTCGCTGAAGTGGTTCGCCACCCGTTGGCCGTAAGCCGACGAGGGGGCGATCAGCAGGGCCGTGCGGTGATTGTCCAGCCGGGCGCTCGCCGCGACCTGCTCGACCTCCTGCTCGGGGGTAAGGCCGAACTGGAACAATTGGGCGGCACTGACGCCGGGATTTTCGTTCAGCGCCAGGACCGGCGTCGGCAGCTCGCCGCTGGTGGCGAGGGCGGCGACATCGTCCTTCAGCAACGGGCCGATGACCTGGGTTGCGCCTTCGGCCAGGGCCTTCCGGTACAGGCCCGGTACGTCCCCGGCCTGGGTGTCGTAGAAGCGCAGGGCCGGCTTGTTCTGGGCGATGTCCGCGTCATGGGCGGCGTCGATGCCGGTCCGGATCGCTTCGGCCGGCGCGGCATAGGCCCCGGAGAGCGGCAGCAGGACCGCGACGATGGGCGCCGACCGGCTGCCGCCGGGCTCGGCCAGAGGCGTGATCTGAACGGCGGTTTGGGTTTCCGCGGCCGGTGCGGCCGTGCTCGCCGGTTCGGCTGCCGCCAGATCGCTGCGCCGGGCCAGGGAGTCGGCGAAAGCGCCGTGGGCCGGATGGTTGGGATAGCGTGCATTCCAGTCCGCGATGGCCTTGGCGCGCTGATCCGGCGTGGTTTGGCGGACCAGCCGGGCCAGCGCCACCCAGCCTTCGAACACCCCGGTCGCGGCCTCGGACTGTTGGTTGAGCACCGCATCGGGAACCCGGCTGAGGGCGTCGAAGATCGCTTCGTTGTTCTTCTGCACGGCGTCCGGCGAACTCAGCAGGGGACCGGCGGCGATGCGCTCCCGGGCGCTTTCCACCATGTTCCCCATCTGGTTGTAGGCCGAGGCGCGCAGCGTGTGATAATGCCCCTTCTGGGCCAGGGTCATCTGTGAGTAATCGAGGCCGTCCAGCTTGGACATCGCCTCCCGGGCGCGCCCGGCGTTGAGGTCGATGCGGGCATTGAGCAAGCCGTAAAGAATGTGGTCGTCCTCGTCCAACCGCCGCGGGTCGACCGATCCCAGCAGCCGCCGCGAGGCCGTCGAATCGCCCGCACGCAAGTAGGCGTCGGCGGCGCGCAGGCGGAAGTAGTCCGGCACGTTCGAAATGCCGCCCGCCTTCTCGTAAAGCTGGCCGGCACCGGAGAAATCGCCCGCCCGCAGCCGGGTTTGCGCCTCCGCCGACAGTCTGGCGGCCGGATCGTTCGCCGCGGGCTTCAGGCTGGCGCAGCCGGCCAGCGCGGCGGTTATCGCCAGGGCGGCGACTCGAGTGACTATGCGCATGTCGAACCCTTTGATTCCATTTGGAAAATGCAGGCGTCTGAGCGGATGAACGGAGTACTATACCTAGTTGCCACACCCATCGGCAATCTGGGCGACATCAGCCTTCGGGCCGTGGAAATCCTCAAGTCGGTCGACCTGATCGCCGCGGAGGACACCCGGCACAGCCGGCCTTTGCTGGATCGCTACGGCATCGACCGGCCGCTGTTCGCCCTGCACGAGCACAATGAGCAGCAGGCATCCGATCGCCTGATCGACAGGCTCAAAGCCGGCCAGTGCATCGCGCTGATCAGCGACGCCGGTACGCCGCTGATCAACGATCCGGGTTTCCCGCTGGTGAGCCGCGCCCGTGCGGCCGGCATCATCGTAACACCGGTACCCGGCGCCTGTGCCCTCGTCACCGCTTTGTCCGCCTCGGGCTTGTCCGCGGCGCGCTTCGTTTTCGAGGGTTTTGCGCCGCGCACCGGCGCCGCCAGGCGGCGCTGGTTCGAATCGCTGGTCGCCGAAGAGCGCACCCTGGTGTTCTACGAAGCCAGCCACCGTATCCGCGATTGCATCGCCGACATCGCAACGGTTTTTCCCGAGGACCGCGGGGTCGTGGTGGCGCGCGAGCTGACCAAGCTGCACGAGAACTTCGTGTGCGCCCCTGCCGCGGACATGCCTGCGCTCATGGACCGGGCGCCGGAAAACAGCAAAGGCGAATTCGTGGTGATGATCGAGGGCGCCAAGCCCGAACCGGCCCAAACCGGGCTATCGCCGGAGGCCTTGCGGGTCTTGAAACTGTTGCTGGAAGAATGCTCGCTCAAGAGCGCTGCCGGGCTTGCGGCCAGGATCACCGGCGCGCGCCGGGAGGACCTGTACCGGGCAGCTTTGGAACTCAAGCACGCCGAAGGCGATCGGGTCTGAAACCCTCAGAGACGGAGAACCGCATGCTCAAACGAATCGTAGCCCAAGGTCTGGCCTTGACCGGCGTGAACGCCCTTGCGCGGCGGCATCACCGCGGCGGCGTCACCGTTTTGATGTACCACGGCGTCATGGAGGACGGTTTCGATTCGGCGGAAGGCGACTGGCTTCAGGTTCGGGCCTCCGAATTCAGGAGCCAGATGCAACACCTTGGCCAGTATTACCGCGTCGTTCCCTTGGAACGGGCCTGGGAGGGGGACGATGATGGCCGGCCCAGGGTTGCTCTGACCTTCGACGACGGTTATGCCAACAACTTCCGCGTCGCCTTCCCCATCCTGCGGGAGTTCGGGTTTTCCGCCACCGTTTTTCTGGTCACCGGGGCGATCGGCACCCGGCGCCCGTTCTGGTTCGACCGTTTGCAGATGGCGTTGCGCGGAAGGGTGGCGCCCCCCGAACTCAAGCGCATCAAGGAGAACCTCAAGGCCGGCACGCACCCCCACGACATCGACGATGCCGTGGACACCCTGCTGCGAGGGCATCCCGACGCCGGCGCGATTTCGGAGGACGCGGTCGAAGCTTACCGGCCCTTGAACCGGGAGGAAATCGCCGAGATGGCGGCGAGCGGTCTGGTCCGCTTCGGCTCCCACACCCATCGCCACGAGATTCTCCCCCGCCTGAACCAGGCCGAGGCGGAGCGGACTCTGCTGCAGTCGCAGGAAATCCTCAATACCTTGCCTGGCAACGGAGGCTATTTCTGTTTTCCGAACGGCGGATGGACGCCGGAGCACATCACGCTCTGCCGGAGGCTGGGTTTCGAAGGTGCCGTCCTCACCCGTCCCGGTGTCTGGAAGAACCGCGCCGATCCGTTCACCATCCCCCGGTTCGGGATAGGGCGGGGGGCGGACGCGGCCACCTTCGCGGCGACCGTTTCCGGCGTCCTGCCCAAGATTCAGCAAGCGCTGGGCCGCTGAACCGGCCGGATCACCGGCCCGGACACTGGTGGCGACCCGCGAGTAGGTCACGTTGGGCTGGGGCACGTACCGCCGCCGGAGCCATGGGAAACGCTCATGCTGCCGGTTTCTCCCCCCGGCTGGCTGGTATCTGCACCGTCTTCGCTCCCCGCCGGTGCGCTGGTGACGATGCTGATGCTCCGGGCTTGCGGCAGCAGAGGGTTGGCGGTACGGCCCGCCAGTATCAAGGGACAGATCGAGACGAGCGCGCTTCCGCATCCCTGGCTTCGATTGGAAAACCATGTTTACAAAGGCTAAAATGCGCCGGAAGCCTTCGCTGAGGCGGAAGGCCGCCCGAAACGCGGCAGCCTCCCGCATCTCGACGCCCCGGTAGCTCAGTAGGATAGAGCGTCCCCCTCCTAAGGGGAAGGTCGTACGTTCGAATCGTATCCGGGGCACCACTTCTTTTTGGCGTGTGGGTGCCCCATGCCGCCATGGAATCAACAAAACCTCCCTGCGTCGCATGATGTTGCGCTAGCAACGATAACCCCTTGGTAAGGGGAGGGTGCTTTTTTGCCGTTGAACGGCTGACCCACGCCCAGAGGTGGACGGCCTCTACGGAGATCGCCATTCGATGTCTTGAGGACCAGGACTCGCGCAGCCCTCGCGGGTTACTTTCTTCACAGCGGGTCAGGTGTTACGTCCCGCGTGGGTCGAAGACGCCTCCCACCGGCCGCCTATGCTGCAAACCCATCGCGTCGACTCGACCCAAGACCTGGCGACCACCTTGCTGCGTTATGCCAACCTCTACAATCATCACATGCCGCAGCGAGCGCACAACCATCAAACGCCGGTCCAGGCCCTGAAACAATGGCAAGCATCACACCCCGGTCTCTTTCACAAAAAGGTTGATCACCTCACGGGACTTGACACGTAGGGCGGCGGATGCCGAAAGGCGATCCGCCAAAATCACCGTCCAGTATTGGTGGCGGAACCCAAGGGAGCCGGTTCCGCCCTATGCGAGCTGATCGCTCCCTAATTCCAGCTGGTCGCACGATAGGGACAATCGGGTGGACGGTCAACACACTTGCGACTATCATTGGATCAGCCCCGTGATCAGTATTCGAACCACCCAACGCAAGTGTTGGTGGTCATCATTCGGGTCATACTCAGGGTCTGAATCGTGCCGAATACCCCGCCGCCATTGGAGCGGTGCGCGACGAATTGTGGAAGCGAGAATTGACATGAAAGGCTTACTCGTACGGGTAGGGGCTGATCAAAGCGAAGGTGGTGGCCGTTGGAATGGACCGATCGATGCCTCTACGGGTGATTTTGTCTACGCGCCAATTCCAGAAGCCCGTTCGCTACATCCAGGCCTCCACACACCCTATTCGTTAATTTCCTCGGCCCTCTCGGGATTACACTGCTCCCTCCCCGCGCACTTGACTGGGAAGAACATGCATCTTGACCCCGATTTCGCCTATCTGACCTATGGTGATCAGGGGAAAAAAGGGACCCAAATCAGCTCCAACCTTGACGCCGGTGATTTCCTTGCGTTCTACGCCGGGCTAAAGGATATATCCAGCAAGCGACTAGTCTACGGGCTGATCGGAATCTTCGTCGTCCAGGAAATCGTCGCAGCTGTCAGCATCCCGCAGTCTCGGTGGCACGAGAATGCACACACACGGCGAATTTTGCCGCCAGCCGCCGACGATATCGTGGTACGCGGTCGACCTGAAGTGTCAGGTCGGTTTCAACAGTGCATCGCCATTGGTGATTACCGGAAAGGAGCTTACCGTGTGTTCCCCAATCTGCTGAAAACCTGGGGCGGATTGAACGTCAAGAATGGGTATCTTCAGCGGAGTGCCCAGCTACCAGGGTTTGTAAATGGCGTCAAGTTTTATAAGTGGCTTTGCAAGCAAGCCCCGATACTATTGAAGTCCAATTAGGGTGAGCCTCATGCCAGTTGGGTACATCTATGTCGTTGCCTCTACGAATTCTAATGGGAATCACATGCATGGCCCTTGGGAGGTACCGCAGGGGTCAGGGGGGCCAAGCATAACTCCATACGGACAATATCTACTATTCGGGTTTTGTAAGTTGCACATGAGACGCCGAATCTGTGATAGGCCGAACAAAGGCGTCGGAGATTATATTTTCGGAATCTCGGGAGGGTGCCCAAAGCGAATACTGTTTGCTTCGAAAATAGTTGAGGTACTGACTTGGGCCGCCGCATTTCACCGTTTTCCGCAGCACGTGACAAGACCATGGCCATCCGCGCGACGCGGGATGATCGAGGTCGCACCAATTGTTCCTAACACCCGTGCTCCATTTCCCGATTCTCATTACCGCTTTATAGTAGGTTCGGTTCATGACTGGATTTGGAAAAGGCATTTGTCCAGACCTCAAACAGATGCGTTCTTTGTATGTGAGCCAGCTGATTGTCCCAATGGAAATAAACTTCCTTTATGGTTTGGTCCAAACGGGCCTGTCACTAATGGTGCGATATTGAACTTTCTTGCTACTAATTGCTTTGCATATAATGGGGGATCAAGGGGTATATCGTCCCCGACGCCGACCGCTCCTGTTGGCTACCAGCCTAACCAGGCTGGTGGCGTGATGTATCAAAACGTACATTTAGAGACTCATTATCCAGATAGACTCGTTGACTTAATCTGTCAAAACCTATCGGTAGGTGGCTCGCCGTTTGTGCAACATGACGACATGGGTGGTCATGCTCAATCTGGTTCTAACCTCCGATCGTCAAAAAGAAACCGGGGCTGCTCATGATGCGTCACGAGAGTTATGGGATATCCGGGAAGATTCCGGTCTTTGGGTCCAGGCCGTGAGAGGGTGCGATAGCGAGGATGCCAGCTTCATCTACCACCCCATCCCCGCCAGACACGAGGCGCGCACATCCTTGTCCCGGATGCTATAGCAGCGGGATCGTTCGCCGGTCGTTTCGGCCAGGCAGATGTTGCGGCGGTCGGCGTCCTTGATGGAATAGCAATAGCTCTTCGCGTCGCGGGTTTCGGCGAGACAGGCGTTCCGCCGATCGGCATCGCGGATGGCGTAGCAACGGGCCGAGTCGTCGGCCACGGATGGCGTGGGAAACATGGAAGCCAGGATCAGAATGATGGCCGCGTGTTGTTTGGTCATGTTCGGCTTCTCCAGACAGACTGCATCAGTACGGGAGGAACGTCACCGGCTTTGCCCCTCAGATCGAACTGTGCCCGGTCGCTGAGATTCGTCGGTTCCGGGTCGATCCGAATCACCTGCGCGCCGGCCTCCAGGGCCGCAACGGGTAGCCATGCCGCGGGCTGAACCAGCATCGACGTCCCGACTGCCATGAACACACCCCCGTTTTCGGCGACGTCCATCGCTTCTGCCCAGGGTCGCTGGGGTCGTTCCTCTGATTTGGAATGTCCATCAATGCCAACTCGGGACGATTGTCGATTGCACGGCTTCGAGGCCCGACGGATGGGTTCAGCTCAGATCAGGCGCGTGCAGAGAGAACCCTCACCGATCAGATAAATCGCCAGGGAAGCCTTGTGCTGGATGTATTCCAGTTCGTCGCGCCAGCATTCGAACGCTTCCGGATTCCAGGTATCGGTGATCAGCACCAACTCGCGGGTCTCTCCATAGCATGAGAACATAACATGCTGCAGGAGTTGCCCCAGCATGTAGGCAAACGTAAAGGGCGGTTCATACATAGGATACATAGGATACGGACGCGGCGGATGCCCGTAGCGCCGCTGCAGATACCAGTAGCGTAAGAGATGACGAGTCCACCAGCGGGGCGGCCGGTCGGCCTCCCATTCGGCGTGGGCCAGTTCGAGTTGAAGTTCATGGCCCAATCGCCCCTCCAGCGCGATGAAATAGGCGATCGGATGGCAGGTGTCGGTGGGTTGTCCAGGATAGCAATTCACCGCACCGTGCCGGCTTTCCAGAATCTTGCCGAGCGCTTCGCTGGTCAGTTTACCCTCCCGGGCTGCGCGGGCGATGTCGTGCACCGTCGCTGCATGGTCGTTCATTGGGCGTTCATCGTTCATGAGCTTTGTCCTCTCGTGGCGTCAGTGGCAATCGAGCTGCGCTGCAACTCTCGTATTCGAACGGATGGAGAGAATACGCTCCGTGTGCGACAGAATGCGTCGCATGGTCCTTGCTCCAGGATGCAGTTCGCACCGATACGCTTCGTGGCTGAAGTGCGACGCAAGTTGTCGCACCCTATTGATATTGATAGGCTTCTGTCCCCGAGAGTACGCAGGACTTCCCCACGTCACCGTGTCAGGGGCCTGCATGATGCTTCCATTGATCCGGAGATATCTGCCGTGGAGAGACTTCCGAACCGCAAGCCTGCTGCTCTGATTGGAGGGGTTAAACGAGCACCGATCGACATCATTCGACGGGACCCTTCGCTCGCAACGCCCTACGCCGAGGTGGTCTACTCCGGGAATCAAGGTTGAGGCCAGGAACCCCCGCTACAGACCGCAGATGCCTCCGCCAATCGAGCGTCCGGCCACCGGTCCTCGCGATCTCGAATCGGCGCCATGACGAAATCGGCATGGCTCTTTGCGCAGGGCGTCATCAGCGGCATGGCGCTGCTCGCGATGCTGCTGCTATGCCACCCGAGGGGGTGGGACGCCGTGATGGAAGAGGAGGCCCCGACCGTCGCCGCAAACACGTCGCCGCTGGCTTCGGCACCGAGGCGGCGGCAGGAGTTCGCCTGCACCTTGCTGCTGTCCCGGCGGATTTTCCCGCAGGCACCGAATCACCAGCTTGGCACCTTGGTCCGCCACCTCGATCTCCCGACTGCAGAACGCGCCCATCGCGCCTTGGCCGATGCCGAGATGACGGCCCACCTGCTGGTGTCCCTGCTCGGCAGCATCCAGGACCGATTTGGGGTTGGCTCGGTCAGCCATGCGCTGCTGCGGGCGATCCAGGGTGCTCCGAAGCATCACCTGGCGCGCATCATCGCGGCGCATGAAGCGTCGGAAGCACGGTGAATCGGGAGGGTCGATGGAGTTAAAGTTCGCATGAGAGCAAGCAGGAGCATAAAGTTCGAAACCCCGAATGCGAGCAGGCAGGCGCGCGCCGTTCGTGCCGCTCCGAGCCCCTTCTCGGGTCATCCGACAGTCATCCTCATTAACCTGGAGCCACGCCATGTCCCCTTGGGACCGACCTCACCGGAACACCTACTGGGTCCTTTCGGATCGCCTGCTCGCGGGGGAGTACCCAGGCGCGGACGATCCCGAGGAAACACACGAAAAGCTCGATTCCTTTCTTGCCAGCGGATTCACCCGCTTTTTGGATCTGACGGAGCCGCATGAGAAGCCGCCCTACGATGCGTTACTTCTGGAGTTGGCGTCCAAACGCGCACTCAACGTGATGCATCGGCGCCATCCCATCCCCGATGTCAGTGTCCCAACCGACCGCCAGCACATGACGGCCATCCTGCGTCAGATCGATGAGTGGCTTGGCGACGAGCATCGTGTCTATGTGCATTGCCGGGGCGGTATCGGTCGCACCGGGATGGTCATCGGCTGTTACCTGGTCCAGAGCGGGCACGACGGCGAGGGTGCGTTACGCCGCTTACAGGAACTCTGGGCAACCGTCGGTGAAGCGAAGCGGTGGTGCTTCCCGCGCATTCCCCAAACCGTTGAACAGGAAAACTACATTCGAAACTGGCGTACGGATGGCGTCAGCGGCTAAAGATTATTCCGGGCACGGCGATGAGCCGGCGTCACTCATCGGGCTCGGTTCTGACAACACCCATTTGCGTTGCAGAGGTATCCCATGCATGCCATTGACAGCAGAATGCTCCGTGAGATCGGGCGGCTCCTTGCACTCTCCTTCAGTCTCTTGTTCGTCGACACATCCGCCTGGGCTGACAACTCTCTCATCTACATGATCCCGTCGCTCGTCGGCATGGGCTCGTCCGTGGTTCAGCAACAGCAAACGATGGCGATGCAGAAGCAGCAGATGGAGATGCAACTGGAGATGCAGCGCCGCCAGATGGAGTACAGCCAGCAGTTGCAGACGAACGCGCAACCTGTGTCCTCGTCCGAGATCACCGAATTAAAGGCGATGGTCCAGGCGCAGCAGAAGGAGATCGCCGAGTTGCAACGGCAACTGGCCGAAAGTCGCAGCGGTCAGGTTCAGAGTCACCCGTAAGCGATGCCGACGTGTATGGCCGCGAGCCACGCCAACCAGTCCTCGACGCCAGGGTCGGCCTCGGTACTCCGTATAGTCTATCCAGACAGGCATCAGCGCCTGCTCGTCAATGCGGAGCTCGAGGTCGTCTGGGATGACGAGCGTCGAACACTGAGCGTCGGTTTCGACGAGCACGATCAACCCCGGCGGCTAGTTGTCGGGTCCCGGATGATTGCATAGACCCGAAACGTCGTGCATTGTTTGTCAGCCGCGAGGTGATGCGCGGCCTGATAGACGATCTCCGGAGGGAAGCGACATTGTTACGTCCCGCGTGATCATCTTTCCTCTCGAAGCCTGGAGCCTGCTCCGGGAAGTGTTTGGTCCGTCCTCGAAGAAGGGAGCGTCCCGATGATGATTCGTTTGCATCCCCGTGCCCGTACGACGCCCGCGGTGCGGCGGGAACTTCAGGAGTCCACCCAGGGTTCGCGGGCCTTGGCCCGGCAGTAGGGCCTCGCCCGTGCCACCGTGCAGAAGTGGCGCCGGCGGACGTCGGTCGAAGACGCCTCCCACCGGCCGCCTACGCTGCATACCACGTTGACCCCGGCGCAGGAGGCCATCGTCGTCTACCTGCGGCAACACGTGCTGTTGTCATTGGATGACCTGCTGGCCGTCACGCGGGAATTCGTCAATCCCGGCGTCTCGCGCTCGGGGCTGGATCGCTGCCTGCGGCGGCATGGCGTCGCTCATCTCAAGGCCTTGCAACCGATACCCGCCGCCACACCCCACAAATCCTTCAAGGCTTATGAGCCGGGCTTCGTGCCCATCGATGTGAAATATCTCCCGGCCATCCAGGGCGAAGCCCGCCAGTTTCTGTTTGTCGCCATCGATCGCGCCACGCGGTGGGTCTACGTGGCTCTGAAACCCAACCGCACCGCGCGTTCCGCCAAGGCGTTCTTGAAGGCCGTGATCGAGGCGGCACCGTTCCGCATCCCGACATGCCTGACCGATCACGTCTCGGCATTCACCGACCGCTTCCTGGTCAAGGCCAAGCCACCAACCAACGGCATGGTCGAACGGTTCAATGGCCGCATTGCCGAGGTGCTGCAAACCCATCGCTTCGACTCGACCGAAGACCTGGCGACCACCTTGCTGCGTTATGCCAACCTCTACAATCACCACATGCCGCAGCGAGCCCTCAACCATCAAACGCCGGTCCAGGCCCTGAAACAATGGCAAGCATCACACCCTGATCTCTTTCACAAGAAGGTTTATCACCTCACGGGACTTGACACATACCGAATACATGCATTTGATGGCATGAGTACCTCTGGGTTGTGGTGTCAATTCGTCACAAGTTTTTCTTGATATGGTAACGACGATGTCACGTTTGCATGGGTAGGATATCTCTGCCCCGCAGTCGCTGTGAGGTGTCCCATTCCAAGAAATTTACTTGAGGAGGTTGACATGGAACAGGAAAAAGATAATTTCTGGCTCTATATTGGTGGCTTGATCGTTTTCGTGATCGCTCTTGTATTCATCTTCAAGAATACCCATAAGGAAGCGATTCCTGAAAAGGCTTACATGGAAACTTCCAAGCAAATCGACGAGCAGATCGCGAAAGCCAAGCAGCAGCAGTAATGAGATGCTGTCTTTTTTTCTGAGGTGCAGGGACGTACCTCACTTTAGTGCCAGCCGCCGTAATTTTTCGTTGGATCTCCCCGAAAGCCCGAGGAGGTTTTGTCTTCATCCGGTACGGATGTGCTCAACACGGCGGCAGCCATCAGGTTCTTCCGCGTATAGCCGCCCATGGATTTGGCTTTTTCCGCTATTGCCGTCGTCAGGGGATTGATATTGTAGTTGGTCATCGTCGCTTCGGCGACGGCCAGGGTAAGCGGTTTTCCGGTTTGGGGTTCGGCTTCGGTATGGACCTGTAGCAGAATCGGCAAAAGGGTGCCGGCCGGAATCACTAGGGAATACCGGTTGGTATTTTCCAGCGTGGCGCTGGAAATGATGTTGCCCTTTTCATCGGTGGCGAGGATTCTGCCTTTCGTGACAGGGCCCTTCTGGTCGCTCACGGTTCCGCTGAGCGTCACTTCCTTTTCGTATTTTTGCTCAGTCTCGTTGAGGGCGGCGCCGGTATTCGCCTGTTCTCCGCAACCGGCCAGGAAAGCAGCTGATACCAGGAGGATGGATAAGCCTTTCGCCAATCCTTTCCAGGGCAGGGCTGATATAAAATCGTGGGAAACCGTCATAAACACCTCGCTATCCAATTTTCTTTTCGGTCGGTAAAGCCGATTCTCTTTGAATATTTCCGCAAAGGCCGGATCGGCGTGGTTTTCATGGTGCTGATCCGGCAGCTCGTGGCGGTGTCGAAGGCAAGGTCGGAACTGCCCCCCTTGCGACGACCAGAAAATACTAAACGAGATCGCGCCGCCGGTCGCGTCGATCTACAAGGATGCGCGCCCGAAAGGAGGGATGTCCCGGCTGTCTGTGCGACTGGCGAGAGCGATCAACGAGGCGCGTGAAGTCTGTGTCGGCGGGCGCAGCTGGTAGGTGATGGGGTCGGGCGGCGCACCGGCTGGAGGCGGGGAGAGTTCGAGCCGGATCACGTCCTGGCTGAGTGGGGCGTCGAGGATGTCCGATGCGGTGTGCCTGCGCCGAAACTGCCGCACCAGCCCGACGCGAAGGACTTGCGCTGTTGGGGCTCGCCCACCTTCGGAGGATGAGCAGCGAATGTCGCGAGCCAAGGGTGCCGACCCGTGCAGCGTCAGCAATCAGCGGTCGCCATGGTGGTGTCGCGGAGAACCGTGCTTGGCCTGGCGCAGGGACAGGGACGGCTTGGGGGAATCAAATTGGACGGTTTTCGCGGGCGGGCCGCCGATCGAAGACTGACTGTCGGCAGCCACCCTATCGGCGCAGAAGGCGGAGAGGAGCAGACCGATCAAGACGCCCCGGGTCGATTCGGCCGTAGGTCTGGCAAGCCGTGGCGGCGGCGGTGGAGCGCATGAGCCCGCATCGGCCGGGTACCTCGGGTCGGTTAGGGAGATGTCGATGCGGTATACCAATGCAAAACCAAAATCCGGCTGGTCCGGCCGGATTGAGTACGCGCAAAAGCCGCCGGTAGGGGCGGTTTTGGCGTGAAGGGACGGGCTTTACACGACGCCGAAAATCTTGTTCGCCCATTCCTTCTTGGCGACGCTTTCAATCATGAAATCCACGAATGCTTCGATCCTGCGTTTTTCTTCCCGGCTGAGGGAGGGGTACGCCCGCTTGTACGCCGTGTTGAAGCCTTGGATGTCCTGCAGCGTATACGGGGCGCGGATGCTCGCGATGTAGCTCGAAACATCCTGAAACGCTTGTGAGAACAGCGGGATTGCCTGAACGGTATTCATGTAACGGTACCTCTCGATACAAAGTCAGCCGGCGGAAAACTGGTTCTGAGTCTATACAGTTCTTTTGGGGTGAACAATATCAAAAAATGTCCAAGCTGTGTTTCTTGTTATTGAACACTCAGGGTGGGGCACAAAATAGTTGCGAACAATTCTCATTTTCGCTAAATTGGCCTCGGCGTCGGGGAAATGGAGCATGCTCTGATCCGGGCTTCGCTGACCATCCCGGCGTCGGCGGGTTCCGGCTCTCGTCTCCTTGCCGGAACGTCGTTTCTCTGTGGTGTGTGTCTGGGATAAGGAATGCCCCGCTTTAAACCCTGGCAGCGACGTCTGTTGCCAGGGTCGTTTTTTTCCTGGAGGCGAATCCTCTGGGCCCGCGCTTGATGTTCTCGTAACTCTAGGCGTCCCGAGTCGGCATCATCGCGCCGGCAGCGTGGCCGATGCGGACTGGCCTTGCTCTTCCACTACCCGCACGAGGTCCTCCCCGGCCTTACCGGTCCAGCCCAGCGTTCCGCCTTCGCGACGTAGACATCATCCACGAACCGGAACATCGCAGGGGCTTTCGACGGGCGGCGGCAGGTTGCGGCGTCCACCGGCCAGGCGGAACAGTTCCAGTTCGTCGCCGTCTCCGCCTCCGCCCGGCGCGGACAGCTTCTGCACCAGGGCGTCGTCGGGCGGGATCAGGTCCAGGATAGTGAGGTTGTAGGCATATTCTCTCCCTGGTGGAAATGTCCCTTAGCCCTTGATGCAGACGATGGGCTCCAGCCGGGCGATCAGCCGCGCCAGTCCGGCCCGGTCGGAGGCCCGCACCACGGCGTCGACGTCCTTGTAGGCGCCGGGGGCTTCCTCGGCGACGCCCCGGTACGAGGGGCTGCGGATGAGGATGCCGCGTTCGGCGAGCTGGTCGATCACCTGCCGCCCCTGCCAGGTCCGAGTGGCCTGGTGGCGGCTCATGCTGCGGCCGGCGCCATGGCAGGCGGAGGCGAAGGAGAGCGTCTCGCTCCGCGAGGTGCCGGCCAGGATGTAAGACGCCGTGCCCATGGAGCCGCCGATGAGGACGGGCTGGCCGGTTTCGGCGAATGCTGCCGGCAGGTCCGGATGGTTGGGGCCGAAGGCGCGGGTCGCGCCTTTGCGGTGGACGTACAGCCGGCGGCGCTCGCCGTCCACGAGGTGTTCCTCGAACTTGCAGGTGTTGTGGGAGACATCGTACAGCAGCTCCAGCCGGGCCGCGGGCAGCACGCGGGCGAAAACCTGCCGGGTGAGGTGAGTGAGTATCTGGCGATTGGCGAGGGCGCAGTTGATGGCGGCGCGCATGGCGCCGAGGTAATCCTGGCCGACTTCCGATTCGATGGGCGCGCAGGCCAGTTCCCGGTCGGGCAGGGCGATGCCGTATTGCTTGGCCGCAGCCTGCATGAGGCGCAGGTACTCGGTGCCGATCTGGTGGCCCAGGCCGCGCGAGCCACAGTGGATGCTGACGACCATGTCGCCTTCCGCGATGCCGAAGGACTGAGCGGTCCCGGCGTCGAAAATCTCGGTCACTTCCTGGACTTCCAGGTAGTGGTTGCCCGAGCCGAGGGTGCCCATTTCCGCGCGCTGGCGTTCCTTGGCACGGGCCGAGACGTTTTCCGGCCGGGCGCCCTCCATGCGGCCGTGTTCCTCGATGCGGGCCAAGTCGCGCGCCTCGCCCCAGCCCTGTTCGACCGCCCATTGCGCGCCGCCTTTCAGCATGGCATCGAGGCCCTTGGCGTCCAGCCTTATCTTGCCGTGGCTGCCGAGCCCGACCGGGATGTCGGCATAGAGGGCGTCGGCCAGCAAGGGTTTCACCGGTTCGATGGCGGCGCGCTTCAGGCCGGTGAGCAGGGTGCGCACGCCGCAGGAGACGTCGAAGCCGACGCCGCCGGCCGAAACCACGCCGCCCGCGCCGGCATCGAAAGCCGCCACGCCGCCGATGGGAAAGCCATAGCCCCAGTGGGCGTCGGGCATGGCGTAGCTGGCCTGGACGATGCCGGGCAGCCTGGCGACGTTGGCGGCCTGTTCCAGCACCTTGTCGTCCATGGCGCGGACCAGAGCCTCGTCGCCGTACAGGATGGCGGGCACGTGCATGCCGGTTTCCGGATTCAGGCGCCAAGTGTAGGCGTCGATCTGTTCGAGACGGTCGATGTTCATGGCAATCCTCCCCGTCAAACGTCCACCACGCACTGGGCGCGCCACAGGCCGCCCGCCTCGCGCGCCACCTTGAGCTCGGTATAGGTCGCACCCTTGATCTCCACTGCCGGCCGATGGCGCTGCAGGTCCAACGGCTCGCCCCAAGCGATGCCCTTCAGTCGGTCGTTGGCGATGTCGACCTGGAACCTGCCGAACACCATCCCCCGCACCGCCATTTCGTAGATGAGTGCGTTGAGCCAGTCCGCCAGCGCCAGTTCGAGATCGGCAGCCTCGCATTCGACTTCGACTTTTTCCGTTTCCCGGATCGAGGCCGGATCGCAGACCACCGCCGACAGCGCCAGCGCCGCCTGGGCGAAGGCTTCCGCCGGCGTGGCGCCGAAGCCGCGCACGCCGATGTCGGCCATGTGCTCGAAATGTTCCCAGCGGGCGGAATCGGAGTCGGTCATAGGGATACGCCCAAGGCGGTTCGGATTATGATCGGCATCGTAGCGAATTTAGGGATGCAACGACATGGGTGCCGAAACCACCGGAATGACCGCACGACTGCTCATCCTGCTGATGATGGCGAACGGCACCCCCATCCTGCTGCGGAAGCTTCTGGGCGACCGTTTGGGCTGGCCGGTGGACGGCGGTTGCCGCTTCCCGGACGGGCGTCCGTGGTTCGGTCCGAGCAAAACCTGGCGGGGGCTCGTCTGCGGCATCGGCGCGGCGGCACTCACCGCGCCGTTGCTGGGCCTGCCTTGGGCGATGGGCGCGCTGGTCGGCGCGGCATCGCTGGCCGGAGACCTGCTGTCCAGCTTCCTCAAGCGGCGGCTCGGGATCGGCTCCAGCGGCATGGCGCTGGGGTTGGACCAGGTGCCGGAGTCGCTGCTGCCGCTGCTGGCGGTGCGGGAGCGCTTGGGCCTGGACTGGAGTTATATCGCCTGGTTCGTGATCGTGTTCATCGTCCTCGAACTCGCCCTTTCCGCCGTCCTTTACCGGCTCCGTATCCGCAACCGGCCCTATTGAGCCGGAAGGCGGGAGAGTCGGTGCACGGTGATTTCCGGCGGGCAGTTCAGGCGGACGTCCATGATGGAGACGCCGGAGCCGGCCGAGGTGTAGCCCTGCATGCGGTGATAGCGCCAATAGCCCCGGCCGAACGCGCGCGGACAGCGGGCGTTCAGCGTCAGCGGAATGCCGCCGGGCAGGCAGATCTGGCCGCCGTGGGTATGGCCGCTCAACATGATGTCGAAATCGGCGTAGGCGGCATGACGGTACAATTCGGGCGAGTGGGACAGCAGAATCGACACCGAGCCTGCGGGGATCGGATCGGCGGCTTTTTCGATATTGTCCGCCCGGTAGTAATGCGGATCGTCGACGCCGGCGAGAAATATGGAGGCGCCGTCGCGGCGGATCTCGTGGGCTTCGTTGAGGAGCATGCGCACCCCTAAGTCTTCGATCTCGGGCGCCATGCGGATGGTGTCGTGGTTGCCCAAGATGGCGAACACCGGTTTGTCGATTGAGGGGCGCACGCGGGCGAAGGCGTCGATGGCGCTTCGGTAAGGGCCGAAGGTGCGGACCCGGAAGTCGCCGGTCAGCACGCAGGCGTCGTAATGCCCGGCCTGGGCGATGGCGCGGATCAGGGCATCGGGCAGGTCCGGCGCCATGTCCAGATGCAAATCGCTGATATGCAGCAGGGTGTAGCCTTCGAAGGCTTCCGGCAGGTGCTCCAGCCGGAATTCGTTGCGGCGGATTTCGATGCGGCGGGCGGCGCGCTGACCGGGGCGGTACAAGAGGCTCAGCTTGAGCATGCGCCGCAGCAGGGTGTGCAACCGGTTCCAATTTTCGATGTGGAAAAAATTGCGTCCTTGCCCGAAGATGCGGGCTTCGAAATCGTGCTCGATGCCGAGACGCTGATTCAGGTGGCAGCGGCCGATACGCCGCTCCAGCCGGGCGTACGCGTCGGCCTGGATCGGCGGACAGGCAGGGTGCCGCTCCGTCACGGCGTATGCACGAGCTGATCGAGCAGACGTGCCAGCTTGGCGATGGCGTTTTCCACGGACTTGAAGGTCTCCGCCGCGTCCGCTGGATTCTTGGCCAGCTTCTCGACCTTGCCCGCCGCCGATGAAATGGCTTGTAATGCCTGCTGGTAGGAGGGGGCTTCGGCGTTGAGCGAGGCGGCCACCAAGTCGATTTTCTGCTGGAACAACTGGTCCAGCAGCTCGTCGCTCTGCTCTGCGAGTGCCGGCTTGGTGGTGCTGATGGTTTCGAGCGCCTGGATGGTTTTCTGCAGGTCGGCTATCAGTCGGTCCATAGTCGGTAAGCTCCCGTGCCTTCATTCATTAAATTGGCCCCCATGATGCCATGACGAGGAGGGTCCTGGACGCGGCGGGTCGGAGTTATTTTGACGAGTTGAGCGGAATCAAGCAAAGGCATCGAAGAAGGAGGAAGCCGGTCGTGGACCTGCCCGAGATACAGCAACGCTTGCGCGAATTCGCCGCCGAGCGGCACTGGGAGCCGTTCCATACACCGAAGAATCTGGTTATGGCGCTGGCGGTGGAGAGCGCGGAACTCATGGAACATTTCCATTGGCTGACGCCGGAGCAGTCCCTGGCCGTGGGCGACGATCCCGACCTCCGGCAGGCCGTGGCCGAAGAGGTGGCGGACGTGGCGATCTACTTGATCCGCCTGGCCGACCGGCTGGGGATCGATCTGGAAACCGCCATTCGGGATAAGATGAAGCGCAATGCAGAGAAGTATCCGGTGCATCTTGCCAAAGGCAACGCCGTCAAATACAACCGGCGCAAGATGCCCTGCCGGGAAGAGGATCAGGAAATCGAGTCATGATCAAGACGCTCGCCAACCAGGTGATCGCGCTGGCCGGACTGGCCCAGGCCACCTACCTTGTCAAACAGATCGCCCAGCGGGGCACCGCGGATGCCGGCGACCTGGACGCCGTCGTCCGCAGCGTGTTCGCGATCGATGCCGATGACGTGCCGGCCGTTTACGGCGGGATCGAACGGCTCAAGACGGGTTTGCAGCTTCTGGACCGCCAGCTCGCCGGCTTCGAGCCGCCCGATGCCGAACTGGCCCGCTACGGCGCCGCATTGATCCTGCTGGAGCGCAAGCTCGTCAGCGACCCCCGCATGCTCGAAACCCTCCGCACCGGGATCGAGCAGGTCAAGGAGCAGGCCGAGTATTTCGGCGAGCTCAACGACACCGTCTACGCCAACCTGGCCGATCTCTATCAGCGCACCGTGAGCCAGTTGAGGCCCCGCGTCATGGTGAACGGCCAACCGTCCTATCTCACCAACAGCGCCAACGCCAACCGCATCCGCGCGCTTCTCCTGGCCGGCATCCGCGCCGTGGTCCTGTGGCGTCAGTGCGGCGGCGAGCGCTGGAAGCTCCTGTTCCAGCGCAGCGGCATGCGCAAGGAGGCGCGGAAGCTATTTCAGACGCTGTAGCTCTGTGGCATTGGAAGTCCGGTCGCCGAACGAAATCGAATCGAGATGGTCGGTTTACGGAGCTGCGGTCCAGACCGGCTGCGTTGGGCGGTTGGGGGCGCCCCAGGCCGGCTGCGAAGTAGCGATCCCGCTCCGGGACTTTTGCCGCGCCGCGCGCTTGTAGGCGTCGTTGACCTAAGGCCGCGTCGCCGAGGATCAGCCGGTCGTCCTCGCGCAGCAAGTTCGGCCATTGACGGATGTCCGAGGCATTGGCCGGCGTGACCGACACCGTGTGGGCGACGCCGGTGTGAACATCCGCTCCCACGTGCACCTTCATGCCGAAGTACCGCTGATGGCCCTTCTTGGTCTGGTTCCTCTTCCGGTCAAACGCCAAGGAGGCAAAGGTAGTCTGTTTCATGCGGTTCACGGGTTCTGGGCAGGAATTAGCTTACCCGCAGGGTTTGTTCAGAGGTTCCTTAACGCGGTGGTGAAAAGCAGGCCGCCTTCGTCGCGCCCTTTGTCAATGCCGTTCATGGGGAGAGTGATGGATCATGACGGTCCGCTCTTGCCCTGCTCGGCCCCGGGCGCTATCTTCAGTTTCCTTCCTCATAGGCCCGATGCAGATGACTTCCCCCGCCGCCAAATTACGCCAGCTACTCGCCCGTCCCGGTATCCGCATCATGCCCGGCTGTCATGACGCCATGTCCGCCCGCCTGATCGAACAAGCGGGCTTCGAGATGGGTTTCATGAGCGGGTTCGCCGTTTCGGCCGACCGGGTCGCCCTGCCCGATACCGGTCTTCTGTCCTACGGCGAATTGGTGGACCAGGGGCGAGCCATCTGTGCCGCGGTGTCCATCCCGATATTCGGAGACGGGGACACCGGCTTCGGCAGTGCGCTGAACGTCAAGCGGACGGTGGCGGGTTATGCCAGGGCCGGCTTCGCCTGCATCATGCTGGAGGATCAGATCGCGCCGAAGCGCTGCGGCCATACCCAGGGCAAGGCGGTGGTGGGACGCGACGAGGCCCTGATGCGCATCCGGGCCGCCGTGGATGCCCGCGACGCCGGCGCCGACATCCTGATCATGGCGCGCACGGACGCCCGCGGTCCCGCGGGCATCGACGAAGCCATCGCGCGCTGCCAGGCTTTCCGGGAGCTGGGCGCGGACATCACCTTTCTCGAAGCGCCGCTCGATGTGGACGAGATGAAAAGGTACTGCGCGGAGGTGGAGGGCCCGAAGATGGTCAACATGATCGAGGCGGGCAAGACGCCGGTACTGCCGCCGGCGGAACTCGAGGCCATCGGCTACAAGATCGCGGTCTACCCGCTGACGCTCCTGAACGTCTCCATCCGAGCCATGCGGGAGGCTCTCGAATGCATCCGCCGCGGCGAGCCCGCCAAGGTGCTGGGCTTTGAAGATCTCAAGGCGGCGGTCGGTTTTCCTGAATATTACGCCGAGGAGGCACGCTACAAGCTCCCGCAGTGACGGCTAGGATTCGCCGGATCGCTCCGCTATGATCCCGGAGGGGCACGGCGGCGCCTTCGCTTCCCACGATCGGGGCGATACACTGGCCGGCAGATGCAGCCCGACATCCTGACACCGTTCCCGGCCCGCTCCTCTTTCATGGGTTGCGGTGCCCGTTTCTCCGGGGAGGATCGATGCCTTCCAAGTTGACGCGCCCGGCTTCCCGCCACCCTCTTCCCGCCCGGCCCGCGGCATTCGGTCTTTCCTCGCTGCATACGGCGCACATCGCCGGCCTCTCGGCAGAGAAGGCGCTTGCCAGCCTGAACAGCTCGTTCGACGGCCTGAGCAAGAGCGAGGCGGGCCGGCGCCAGCGCGAATACGGCCCGAACCGGGTCGAGGAGGTCCGGCGCAAGGCTCTGGGGTTGCGCTTTGCCCGCGAATTCACCCATTTCTTCGCCCTCATCCTTTGGTTCGCCGCAGCCCTGGCCTTTCTGGCCGAGCACCTGGACCCCGGCCAAGGCATGGGGCAGCTGGGTGTGGCGATCATCGGCGTCATCTTGATCAACGGCATATTCTCTTTCTGGCAGGAATACCGGGCGGAACGGGCGTTGGAGGCGCTGCGCGAATTATTGCCGCAACAGGTCAAGCTGCTGCGTGATGGCCAGGTGGAGGAGGCGGGCGCGGAATCGCTGGTGCCCGGAGACGTCGTTCTTCTGGAAGAAGGAGACCGGGTGCCGGCGGACTGCCGGCTGATCGAATCCTTCGGCCTGAGGGTGAATACGGCGACGATCAGCGGCGAATCGCTGCCCGCCGCCCGCCATGCCGAACCGGACCGGAATGAAACGCCGCTCACCGCCAGGAACCTCGTGCTCGCCGGTACGACCGTGGTTTCGGGACAAGCGCGGGCCGTCGTATTCGCCACCGGCATGCATACGGAGTTCGGCAAGATCGCTCATCTGACCCAGACTACCAGAGAAGCGACCTCGCCCCTGCAGCGGGAGATCGCCCGGTTGTCGCGCCTGGTCGCTGCGCTGGCGAGCGGGCTGGGGGTGGCATTCTTCCTGATTGGCCAAGCCATCGGCCTGCCGTTCTGGGACAACTTCATGTTCGCCATCGGCATCATCGTCGCCAATGTGCCGGAGGGGTTGCTGCCGACGGTGACCCTGTCGCTGGCGATGGCGACTCAACGTATGGCCAGGCGCAATGCGCTGGTCAGGCACCTGCCTGCGGTGGAAACGCTGGGCTCGACCACGGTGATCTGCTCGGACAAGACCGGCACGCTGACGCAGAACCGTATGACCGTGAAACGGATCTATGCCGATGGCCGTTTCGTCGCCCTGGAACCGGAGGGCGTGGCGGCGCCCGCCGGGGAGAGCATCGCCTGGTTGCTGCGCGCCGCCGCCGTCTGCCACAACGTCACTTTCGGCAGCAGGAACGGAAAGGCCGAGTTCCTCGGCGATCCCATGGAAATCGCCTTGGTGGAATGGGCTCGATGCGCGGGATGGGGAGCCGAAGGCTCCCGGAAAATCGCCGAAATCCCCTTCGACAGCGAGCGCAAGCGCATGTCGATCGTACAACAGGACGATATCCGCCGCACTTTGTATTGCAAGGGTGCGCTGGAATCGCTGCTGGCGGTGTGCGATACGATTCAGCATGACGGCCGGGTGTTGCCCCTGGACGCTTCCGCCCGCCGGCGGCTGTTGGCGGCGCAGGACGAGATGGCGACCGCCGGATTGCGGGTGCTGGCCTTCGCCTACCGCCATCTGGCATCCGGCGAGGAAGGGAGGGAGGAGCGTCTGACCCTGTGCGGAATCGCCGGCTTGGAAGACCCGCCGCGGCCGGAGGTGGCGGCTGCGATCGAGCGCTGCCGCTCGGCCGGCATCAAGGTGGTCATGGTGACCGGCGATCATCCGGTGACCGCGGTCGCCATCGCGCGAGAAATCGGGCTGGTTCGCGGCGAAGCCCCCGTGGTCCTGCGCGGGGACGCCCTGCCGAAGATGACGAGGGCCCAGCTGCAACTGGCCTTGGACGCGCCGGAGATTCTCTTCGCCCGGGTGACTGCAGAGCAGAAAATGCTCATCGTACAGGCCTTGCAGAGCAAGGGCGAGATCGTCGCCGTCACCGGCGACGGCGTGAACGACGCCCCGGCCCTCAAGACCGCGGACATCGGCATCGCCATGGGCATAGCCGGCACCGACGTGGCCAAGGAAGCGGCCGACATGATCCTGCTCGACGACAATTTCGCCAGCATCGTCAGCGCCGTCGAGGAAGGCCGGGCGGTGTTTCAGAATCTCCGCAAGTTCCTCACCTACATCCTGACCTCGAACATCCCCGAGCTGGTGCCCTATCTTGCTTTCGTACTGTTCAAGATTCCGTTGCCGTTGACGGTGATCCAGATTCTCGCCGTCGATCTGGGTACCGACATGTTGCCGGCGCTGGCCCTCGGCGCGGAGCCGCCCCATTCCGGTTTGATGCAGGAACCGCCGCGGCCGCGCAGCGAGCGGCTTCTGCACGGCCCTCTCTTGCTGCGCGCCTATGTGTGGCTGGGCGTGATGGAGGCTGCCATTGCGCTGAGCGTTTTTTTCCACGTGCTGGAAGAGGGCGGCTGGCGCTACGGCCGGATGCTGGAGCGGCACGACCCCCTTTATTTGCAGGCGACTGCCGCCTGTCTCGGCGCCATCGTTCTGGCCCAGGTGGTCAATGTGTTCCTCTGCCGCCATCCCAGCCAATCGGCGTTCTGCTCCGGAGTGCTGGCCAATCCCTTACTGCTGTGGGGCATCGCTCTGGAAGCGGGCATCATCGTCCTCATTACCTATACCCCCTGGGGTAACGAAATGTTCGGTACCGCTCCGCTCCAAGCCGATGTCTGGCTTTACATGATTCCGTTCGTTTGTGCCATGGGAGCGGCGGAGGAAGCGCGCAAATGGTTCTGTCGGCGATTCATGGCGGACTGACGGCGTCGGTCCGGCGCGGGCAAGCCGGGCGGCCAGCTTGGCTTCGCCTTGTCGCATCACCCTGGCATGATTCCAGAGGAAAACGGGGCGGGCGACCGGGGCGAGCCATTTCATCCATGACCGGCGAAGCCTCACGTTCCATTCATAGCGAACGACGGTGCCTCCGTCTTGGCTATGGATGCGGCAAAGCCCGTGTCCGGCGACATCTCCGCTCACTTCCGCTTCCAGCAGCGCAGGGGCCGCGATACGGGTCATGCGGAACTCCAGGTGGAGCTTGTAAGGCAGCATCGTTTTCCAGGTGTAGGCCCAGAGCGAGTTTTCGCCGTCCGTTCCGCCGGGATCGATCCTTTCGACCGCTTCCACGCAGGGCCACCACTCGGGCCATCGTTCCGCATCCGACAGGATTCGCCAGACGTCTTCCGCCGGCGCATCGAGGCGCCACCGAGTCACCAGGTCGAAGTGGTCCGCCGGCATGGGGGCCTAACGCCCGAGGGCGTCGCGCAGTGCATCTTCGAGGTGCTCGTAGCTGAAGCGGAACGGCTCCTGCTGCAGGCGTTTCGGTATCACCCGCTGTCCGCCGAGCAGCAATTCCGCCATTTCGCCCAAGGCCAGCCGGAGCGTGAACGCCGGCACCGGCACCGGCGCCGGCCGGTTGAGGAGGCGCGCGAGGCAGTCGGTGAACTCGCGGTTGGTCACCGGATGGGGTGCGGTCGCATTGAACGCACCCTCCAGCCGTGCATTCCCGATCAGGTATGCGGTGATGGCGATGTGATCGTCGATGTGGATCCAGCTCATCCACTGGCGGCCGTCCCCGATCTGGCCGCCGAGCCCCAGCCTGAACAGGGGCAGCATCCGCTGGAGAAAGCCGCCATTCCGGCCGACGACCAGTCCTGTCCGCAGGACGCAGACCCGCACCCCATGTCCGGCGGCCTGGGATGCCGCCTCCTCCCAGGCCGCGCACAGGCGGTGGCTGAAGTCGTCACCGCCCGTGGATTCCTCATCGAGCAGGGTATCGCCCCGGTTGCCGTAATAGCCGACCGCCGAGCCGCTGACCAGCACTTGGGGTTTGGTCTCGGCCCGTGCGATGTAATCGACCAGTTCCGAGGTCAGTCCGACCCGGCTCTCCCACAGCAGGCGTTTGCGCGCTTCCGTCCAGCGTTTGTCGGCGATGGGTTCGCCAGCCAGGTTGACCACGGCGTCGAAGCCGGCCTGCGGGGAAAGCGAGTCGATGCTGGCGACCGGTGTCACCGCCTCGCCGCACAAGCGCCGGACAGCGTCGGGCGCCTGCCGGCTGAGAACGGTCAATCGGTGGCCGCGCTCCAACAGATGCCGGCACAAGCTTTTGCCGATGAAGCCCGTTCCTCCGGTGACAAGGATTTGCATGGCAGACCTCCCGTGATTTCGGGTGAGCCGGGTTCGGCCAGAAGCGCGCGGAGGGGGCAGGCCCTCTAGGTTGCCCCCGACAGCTCGTCGACCTTGGCGGCCATGATGAAGTCGTTCTCGTGGAGCCCGTTGATCTTGTGGGTCTGGAACTCCACCCTGCAGTAGCCCCACCCGATCCCGATGTCCGGGTGATGGCCCTCCGCTTCGCATAATTCCCCGACCTTCCGGGCGAAGTCCAGCGCTTCCATGAAATTCTTGAACCGGAACGTCCTTTTCAGCTTCGTCGCGGCATCCTTGAGTTCCCACTGGGGGACGTGGACAAGGAGCTTTTCGGCTTCTTCCGCGGTCAAGGGTGGAATGCCGCCCTGGCAAGGGGTGCATTGTTTTGCTGTAAGGGAGCAGGTATCCATGATGACACCTCGTGCTGTTGTACAGGTTCGAGCAAGCCGGCGGAGGCTGCCCGGCGTTCCAAGATTACGTGGACCCGAACCCTGCAGGCAAGGGGCAAGCCGGCCCGTCTTGTGTCTGCCCGCCGGCTCAGAATAGCGCTGAAACGCCGAACATCTTCGCGTGGAAGTGGAGCATGGCGAGATACAAGGCTACCGCGATGCCCAGCCGCTGCCATCCGATCTCGCCGATCTCGAGTCGATTGCGGCCTTCCTTGATGGCCATGAAAGGAACGTTGGAAGTGGCGGCGGCAAAGCGTTTCCAGTGGTCGCCATGGGCTCGCCGGCGCTTGGCATCGATCGAGCGCGTGCCGGCCAGGCACAGCACCAGCAGCGAACCGAACAGCAACAGGGCGGCCACGTCGCCGTTGGCGATCACATGGACCAGCGCCCACAGGGAGAGTCCCCACAGGAAAGGATGGCGGGTGATCCGGAGAATGCCCTCGGCGGCATCGGCATCATTCAGCGCGCTTTCGCCGGACACCGCCATGGGATTCGCGGTGGTGAGCCCGGCGACCACGAAGACGAAGGAGACCAGCATCAGCACCGCGGCGACCGGCTTGAATCCGGCAAGCTGGCCCCAGGTTTCGACATAGGGCGCCTGACGGTACGCGAAAACGACCCACGCGAGCGCCAATAACGACAGCACCGAAAATGCGCCGCGGAAGGCTTTTTCGCCCCGGTAGGCGACGAGCCGGTCGCGCAGGGGGGTGCCGGAAATGACGAAGTGGATGCCGACGAAGAACAGCATGGCCAGGGCAAGGTTCAACATGGATTGATAGGGACGCCTCCCGGTTGCCAAGGACAAAGGGGGCTGGCAGCATCGAAGCTGCTCCACGGCCCGTGGGAGGGTGTCGCCGCCATCATCGACCCGCAGCACCCTGAGGCCGCGGACGTTCGCGGGAGGCGGCGAATGACAACGCGCCTGGGGCTCGACGGTAAGCGGCCATGCGATTCACGGCCGCCGCTCTGGTACCCCTAGCGGTTCCAGGAGACCCGCAGCAGAGCCCCCTCGTCGGTGTAGTGCGAATCCAGTTCACCCTGGTAGGCATGGCGCAGCGCTTCTCCGATGCCATGGGCAAGATGCGTGTCCGTGAACGTGATGACGGTGCGATCCTCCCCTTCCGTGATAGCCATGATCCGTTCGAGCGGATGCTCCGCCCGCGCGGCGGACTCGGTGTTGCGGACGAGGTTCAGTATCTCCGGGCGGTGGTCGGTGAAAAACGGCCCGCTCAGCGTCAGTTCGCCTGCCGGCACCTGATCGCGTATCCGCTGACACGCGGGGCAGAGATGCCGCTCGGCGTCCCGCGCCGCTTCTCCCCACTGCCAGCGTCCTTGATGGAAGGTCGCGCCGCATTCGGGACACACCGTCGGCTCCGGCCATTTGCCCCGGGCGCGGTAGGGATCGTGCACATGCTCTTCGAACATGCTGTCCCTGCGCGGCTGATGGGCGGGGTCGAGTCGTTTGCCGGGTCCGGTCATGGGTCACCTCATAGGGCTTGGGGGCATCGGTCCGAGTCCATCATCTGCCCGCCGTGCTCTTCAGTCAAGGTGCGGTGTTCCGGAGGTGCACTGCCACAGCTCCGGGGCTCTTGCCTTGGATGCAGCGGCGGATGCGTCTTCAGTTCGCGCTTTCTAACTCACTTCATCGATCCACGCCATCTGGATCGCCTCCAGGATTTTTTCATTGCATTTGTCGGCGCTGTCGGCGAAGCCTTCCAGCGCCGTGACCCAGGCTAGCAGGTCGGTGAAGCGGACGTATCGCGGGTCGACCTCCGAGTGCTGGTCGGCGAGCGCGGCGGCGATGTCGTAGGTGTCGTGCCATTTCATGGGTGTGTCAGACGTCTTGCAGAAGCCGATGCCCTTGATCGAGCAAATTCGCGGCCAATCGCTTTCATCGCACGGACATACCGGCGGGCCGCGGGCGCCCTTTGTAGCAAAGATGACAAAGCCCCGCGGAGCGGAGGGTCATGTGCAATTTCCGACAAGCCCGAACCGGGCGGCCGGTGCCCCCGGCGTCGCAATGACACACGGTTGGTGGGGTAGGGCGCGCAGCCCGGCATTGGCATGCGTTATGCCTCAGCCAGGCTAAAACCCCCGAGGAGCCCTCAAGAGTGAACGACTACCTGATGCTGTTGCTCGGCACGGCCCTGGTCAACAACGTGGTGCTGGTCAAGTTCCTGGGACTGTGCCCCTTCATGGGCGTGTCCAAGAAGCTCGATTCGGCCATAGGCATGGGCTTTGCGACGACCTTCGTGCTGACCCTGACCGCGGTGGCGAGCTGGTTCATCGAGCATTTCATCCTGATGCCGCTGGGCATCGGCTTCCTGCGGATTCTTTCGTTCATCCTGGTGATCGCGGCCGTGGTGCAGTTCACCGAGATGGTGGTGAGGAAGACCAGCCCGGTGCTGTACCAGGTGCTGGGTATCTTCCTGCCGCTGATCACCACCAATTGCGCGGTGCTGGGGGTGGCGCTGCTGAACATCCAGCAGGAATACGATTTTCTTCACAGCGCGCTGTTCGGTTTCGGCTCGGCACTGGGGTTCACCCTGGTCATGGTGATTTTCGCCGGCATCCGGGAACGGCTGGCCCTGATGAGCGTGCCCGAGGCTTTCACCGGCCCGCCCATCGCCTTCATCACGGCGGGCATCCTGTCCCTGGCGTTCATGGGGTTCGCGGGTTTGACCGCGCATTGAACCAGATACCTGAAGGAGTGCATATGTACATTCTGTTCGCCATCGTCAGCCTGACCGGCATGGGGCTAGCGCTCGGGTTTCTGCTCGGGGCCGCGGCACGCTACCTGAAAGTGGAAGAGAACCCGCTGATCGACGAGATCGAGGCCATGATGCCGGGATCGCAGTGCGGCCAGTGCGGTTATCCGGGTTGTCGGCCCGCGGCCGAGGCGCTGGTGGCGGGCGAAGCCCCGGCCACCCTCTGCCCGCCCGGCGGACGTGCCCTGGCCGAGCAGCTGGCCAACAAACTGTCGATCGATCTGGATCTGTCCGAGGTGGCGGACCAGGCGCCGATGGTGGCGCGGGTGGACGAATCCACCTGCATCGGCTGCGCCCGCTGCTACAAGGTGTGTCCGACCGATGCCCTGGTCGGCGCGCCCAAGCAGATCCATGCCGTGATTCCCGACGCCTGCACCGCCTGCGGCAAGTGCGTGGATGTCTGCCCGACCGAATGTCTGCGGCTCCATCCGGTCAAGGTCACGCTGCGCAACTGGCGCTGGCCCAGTCCGGAAACGGTTACGGCCAAGGCGGCTTGATCATGGCGGCGTTCAAGTTGTTCTCATTCGGAGCCTCCGGCAAGATCCGCGGCGGCGTTCATCCCGAGCCGCGCAAGCAGGCCACCTCCGACCGGCCCATCGAAACGGCTTTTCCGCTGCCGCCGCTGCTTTATCTGTCGCTGCAGCAGCATGCCGGCCAGCCTGCCGAACCGGTCGTCCGGGTGGGCGAGCGAGTGCTCAAGGGGCAGTTGCTGGCGGCGGGACAGGGAACGATTTCGGCACCGGTGCACGCGCCGACTTCGGGCGTCGTGACGGACATCCTGGATTACCCCGCGGCGCATCCGTCGGCCCTGCCGACCCCGACCCTGCTGCTCGAACCCGATGGAGAGGATCGCTGGATCGAGACGCAAGAGGTGGCCGATCCGTTCAGCCTGCCGCCGGAGGAAATCAGCGCCCGCGTCGGCGCCGCGGGCGTGGTGGGCATGGGCGGGGCGGCGTTCCCGTCGGCGGTCAAGCTGAACCTCGGGCGGAAGACCAAGATCCAGACCCTGCTGATCAACGGCGGCGAGTGCGAGCCTTACCTCACCTGCGACGACCGGCTGATGCGCGAGCGCGCAGCGGATATCGTCGACGGCATCCTCATCATGCTGCACGGTCTGGAATGCAACCAAGCGATCGTCGGCATCGAGGACAACAAGCCCGAAGCCTATGCCGCGATGCGCGAAGCCGCGGCGCCGCACGGCGGCAAGGTGGACGTGCGGCAAGTGCCTTCGCTTTATCCGATGGGCTGGGACAAGCAGCTCATCCGCTATTTCACCGGCAAGGAAGTGCCGGCCGGCGGCCGCTCCGCCGACGTCGGCGTCCTGATGCACAACGTCGCCACGGCCTACGCGGTGCAGCAAGCGGTGCGCTACGGCAAGCCGCTGGTCAGCCGTGTCGTCACGGTCAGCGGTTCGGCGGTGGCCGCACCGCGCAACGTCGAAGCGCCCATCGGGACGCTGCTGGCCGATCTGCTGGCTTTCTGCGGCCATCGGCCGGACGATACCGCGAGCTATGTCATGGGCGGTCCGATGATGGGCGACTCCCTGCCGCATCCCAAGGTGCCTTTGGTCAAGGGCACTTGCGGCATCCTGGCGCTGTCGCCGCAGGAGGTGGCGGTATCCGATGCCAAAGCCTGCATCCGCTGTTCGCGCTGCGTCAGCGCCTGCCCCGCCGGCCTGCTTCCGTTGGAGATGATGGCGCGGATCCGGGCCGGCCAGCTGGAGTCCGCGCTCGGCTATGGCCTGAAGGACTGCATCAGCTGCGGGTCCTGCTCCTATGTCTGCCCCTCGGAAATTCCGCTCGTGCACTATTTCAAATACGCCAGCGGCGAACTGGTGGCGCGGGAACAGATGAAGCACAGGACCGAGCAGACCAAGCGCCTGGCCGAAGAAAGACAGGCGCGGTTCGAGCGCCATAAGCGGGAACAGGCCGCGCTGGCGGCCCAGCGCAAGGCCCAGGCGCAGCAGCGCAAGGCGGAGGAGGCGGCATGAGCATGTCGATGTTGAGCGCGCCGTTCACACGGTCGGACAGCCAGGTCCAGGGCATCATGACGGCGGTGATCCTGGCCCTGGTGCCGGCCACGGCCTTCGGTCTCGTCATCTTCGGCTGGCCGGCCCTGTTTCTGTGGGCGGTGACCCTCCTCTCGGCACTGGCATTCGAAGCCGGCTGCCTGGCGCTGGCGGGCAAGCCGGTGCGGGCGATTCTGCCGGATGGCTCCGCCGTGCTCAGCGGCTGGCTGGTGGCGATGACGCTGCCGCCCTGGGCCCCGTGGTGGATCGGCGTGGTCGGTGCCGGCATCGCGATCGTGGTCGGCAAGCAGGTGTTCGGCGGTCTCGGCCAGAATCCGTTCAATCCGGCGATGCTGGCGCGCGTGGCGCTGCTGGTGGCGTTTCCGCTGGAAATGACCACCTGGGCGGTGCCTTCGCTGCCGTTCTCCTCGTCTGCGCCGGGTCTGTTCGACAGCCTGGCGATCACCTTCGCCGGCGCCCCTGCGGCGGACGGCATGACCGGGCCGACCCTGATCGGCAACTGGAAGACCGAGCTTTCACAGGGGCGGGGATTGAGCGAATCGCTGATGTCCGGCCCTTACGACGTCGTGGCGTCGATTCTCGGCTGGAAAGCAGGCAGCCTGGGCGAGACCTCCTCCCTGCTGGTGGCCTTGGGTGGACTCTGGCTGCTGAAGAAAAAGATCATCACCTGGCACATCCCCGTTTCCCTGCTGACGACGGTGGCGCTGCTGGCCGGCGTCTTCGCCCTGATCGACGGCGAGCGCTATGCCGGACCGATCTTCCATCTCACGTCCGGTGCCGTGATGCTGGCGGCGTTCTTCATCGCCACGGACTACGTCACCTCGCCCAGCAGCCCCGCCGGGCAACTCCTATTCGGCGCGGGTTGCGGCCTGTTCATCTTCGTCATCCGCACCTGGGGGGCCTACCCCGAGGGCGCCGGCTTCTCGGTGCTGCTGATGAACGCACTGACGCCGGTCATCGACCATTACGTGCGGCCGCGCATCTACGGACGGGACCTCAAAGGCAGGCCTCTGGACCTCCCGGGAGGGCGGCGATGAGCAGCATGGCGCCGGAAAACCCGCGGGTGGAGGCCGCCAGCCGGTGGGAGCGGCTGCGGCGGCGGTTCGACGACCTGGAGACTCTCCGCCAGCGGCTGGACTACCAGACCTGGCTGCTGGCCGCCGCCGGCCTGGTGGCCAGCTTGCTCTTGGGTTTGGGCGACCTGGCGACTCAGGGGCCCATCGAGCAGCGCCAGGCCGAGGACATGTTGGCGACGCTGGCGCAGGTGCTGCCACCCGACCTGTATGACAACGATCTGCTGCGCGATGTGAAAACGGTGGCTGACGCCGGCTTGGGCGAGACTCGGGTGTCTATGGCGCGCAAGAACGGCGAGGTCACCGCGGTTGCGTTCAAGCTGTCCGCCACCGGCGGCTATTCCGGCCCGATCGCCCTGGTGATGGGCTTGAAGGCCGACGGTACGGTGCTCGGGGTCCGGGTGGTGGCCCATGCCGAAACGCCGGGGCTGGGCGACAAGATCGAAACCGCCAAGTCGGACTGGATTCTGTCTTTCTCCGGCCGTTCGCTGGACAACACCTCGGAGGAACACTGGCGGGTCAAGAAGGACGGCGGCGATTTCGATCAGTTCGCCGGCGCTACCATCACCCCGCGCGCGGTGGTGGGCGGGGTGTTCAAGGGGCTGCAGTTCTTCCGGCGGCACCGGGCCGAACTGGTGTCGCCCGCAACAGGAGGTCAATGATGAATCCGGCGTTTCGCAAAATCACCCGCGACGGCCTATGGGACAACAACATCGTCTTCAGCCAGAGCATCGGCCTGTGCCCCTTGCTGGCAGTCACAGGCACCGCGACCAACGGCCTCGGCATGGGGCTGGCCACGGCGGCGGTGATGGTAGTGTGCAATGCCCTGGTGTCCTGGGTGCGGGCGCTGATTCCCTCGGAGATCCGCATCCCGGTGTTCGTGGTGCTGATCGCCATGGTGGTGACCCTGGTGGACATGATGATGAACGCTTGGCTGCATGAGATGCACAAGGTGCTGGGCCTGTTCATTCCGCTGATCGTGACCAACTGCGCCATCCTGGGCCGGGCCGAAGCCTATGCCTCCCGCCACCCCGTGGCCCATGCGTCGATGGACGGGTTGATGATGGGGTTGGGCTTCACCCTTGCGCTGGTCGTGCTGGGAGCGGCTCGCGAAGTGGTCGGCGCCGGCACGCTGTTCGCCAGCGCGCGTCTCCTGATGGGCGACTCTTTCGCCTGGCTGGAAACGACGCTCATCCCCGATTACCGGGGATTCCTGCTGATGGCCTTGCCGCCGGGCGGGTTCCTGATGCTGGGTTTCCTCCTGGCGGGGAAAAAGCTGATCGACCGGCGGCTGAAGGCGCATCAAAGCCGGCCGGTGGTCCTCGGCGGTTCCGTGGCGGAAAGTTCCTGAGGGGGGACCACGCGTCATGAACGTAGGCATTTGTTATGCGGATTCCGACCGCCAGTTGTGGCTCAGGATGGAGGTGCCGGATGAAAGCACGGTCGAACAGGCCATCCACCGTTCCGGCATCCTGGAACGGTTTCCGGAAATCGACTTGGGCGTTCAGAAGGTCGGCATCTTCGGCAAGCTGGTGAAGCTGGACACGCCGGTGAAGGAGGGCGACCGCATCGAGATTTACCGGCCGATCACCGCCGATCCCAAGACGGTGCGGCGCCGCAAGATCGCTTCCGACGACGATGACGATGACGATTGATGACAGGAAGGCTCGCCGATGGATGCCGGCATGAAGCAGCGGGGCGAAGCGGTCTGCGCCAGGCTGAGACGCGAAATCGAGAAGTTGGGGATCGCGCCCGACAGGCTTACGCGGCTCCCGGTCTACGATGAGGCCGAGTTCGAAGCCAGCAAGGATCCTTACAGCGGCGAGGAAACCCTCTGCGGACGCTGGCGCGACGCCCGCGGCCACAGCATCGGGCAGATGAAATTCCACGGCGACGGCTCGTTCTACGCGGAATTCGACGTGGTCCTGCCGCATCCCGGCGACCCGCGCTGGTTCGTGGAAGGCGTGACGGCCTGGGGGCGGGGCGATGTCATCAAGAGTGAGGCGAAATTGCTGGAGGCACTGGGGGAGTGAGATTTCGGCGTTGCTACCGAAGGGGAGGGTTCCCGAGGAGTCGACCCTTGGGGCTCCTGTCAGTCCGTTTTGACGGAAACCGGTTCCTCCGCCCATCCCCCCCCGAACGCGCGATACAACGAAACCAGCGAAACCAGGGTAGCGGTCCGGGCTTTGACGTTTTCATCCAGGGCCGACAGCTTCGAACCACGGGCATCCAGCACCGAAAGGTAATCGCCCGCTCCCCGGTCATATAGCGCTTCGGCCGAGCGCCGCGCTTGTTCCGCCGCCGCTTCCGCCTGCAGCAGCCGGCTGCGGCGCTCGCTGGCCGTGCGATGGGCGACGAAGGCGTTTTCGACATCCTCCAGCGCGAGCAGGAAGGTCTTCTCGTAATTCGCGGCGACCTGGTCGAGCCTTGCGTCGGCGGCGGTGATCCGGGAGCGGATGCGCCCGGCATTGAAGATGGGCGCGGTGAGGCCAGACCCCAAGGCATAGACGCTTTCCGCGAGGCTGGGAAAGCCGCCGACCGCCAGCGCGCCGAAGCCTCCGCTGGCCGACAGCACCAGTTTCGGCAGCAGGTCGGCGCGGGCCGCGCCCAGGCTGGCCGCCGCGGCAACGACTTCAGCCTGCACCTGGCGGAGGTCGGGCCTCTGCCCGAGCAGGCTCGACGGCAGCAGTTGGGGAATGGCGGGCGCCGAGCCCGGCAGCGGACGGGGTTCTCTCAACCTGGCTTGCAGCGCCTGCGGCGGCTGGCCGGTCAAGACGCCCAGACGGTGAATCAAACGGACGGCGGTTTCCTTCAGTTTCGGCAGTGTCGCCTCCGCGCTCTGCACCAGCGCGTCCTGGCCGGCGACGGCGGTTTCATTGGCGAGGCCGGCGCGGTAGAACGCCTTCAAAGCCTTCAGCCGCTCGCGCTGCACCTCGAGATTGTCCTCGAATACCGCCGTCTGCTGCTGCACACCGCGCAGCTCCAGGTAGTTCGTCGCCACCTGGGCCAGCAGCCCGACCTGGGCCGCATGCAGGGCTTCCTCCGCGCCCAGCGCCTGCGCTGCTGCCGCCTCGGCTTCCAGATGGCGCTGGCCGAACAGGTCCAGCTCCCAGCGCGCGGCGAGGCCGCCGGTGACCATGTCGGCCGTGGGGGTGATCAATTGATAGCCCTGGGAGCCGGGGACGGCGATGATGCGGTCGATCCTCTTTTCGCGTCCGCCGGAAGTGAAGAAGTCGACGCTGGGATAAAGCGCGGCGTCGGCGGCGACCACCATGGCTGCGGCCTCCCGCACCCGTGCCTGGGTGGCCCGGAGGTCCTGGTTGGCGGCGAGCGCGCGGTCGATCAGGGCGTTCAGCTCCGGGTCATCGAATCCTTTCCACCAGCTCTTCAGGGCTGCGGGGCTCGATGCCATCCGCGTCTCAGGGGCATGGCTCCATTGGTCGGGCACCGCCGGTGTCGCCGGGGGATCGACCCGCGTCGGCGTGCAGGCGGACAACAGGAAGCTTGCAGTCAGTGCGCCGGCCAGCGCCGTAAGGATCGGGTTCATGTGCGCCCTCCTTGGCGCGCCCCCTACGGGTGGCCTCCGGCTGTCCCCATTCGCTCCCGACGAAGGGGTCATGCGGCCCCCTCGCGCCGGGGCCGGCGGCCGACCCTGAACCAGGCCGCGTAGAGCGCCGGCAGGAAGAACACCGTGAGCAGGGTGGCCACGGTGAGCCCGCCCATGATGGCGATCGCCTGCGGGGCGAAGAAGTCGTTGGTGGAGAGCGGGATCATGGCGAGGATCGCCGCGGCGGCCGTGAGCATGATCGGCCGGAAGCGGCGGACCGTGGATTCGATGATGGCGCTGCGGGTGTCGGAACCGGCCTTTTCGTCCTGCTCGATCTGGTCCACCAGGATCACCGAGTTGCGCATGATCATGCCGGCCAGGGCGATGATGCCGAGCAGCGCCACGAAACCGAACGGCGCCCGGAACAGCAGCAGGGCAAAGGCGGCTCCGATCACGCCCAGGGGCGCGGTGACGAAGACCAGGAAGGTGCGGGACAGATTCTGCAATTGCAGCATCAGCAGCAGCAGAGTGACGACGAGCACCAGCGGAATCCAGATCAGGATCGACTTCTGGGCGATCCATGCGTCCTCCTTGGCGGCGCCGGTTTCGACGAAATAGCCGGGCGGCAGCGCGTCTTTGATGGGTTTGAGCGCCGGCTCGATCTGCGCCGCCACATCGGGTGCCAGCATGCCGTCGGCGACATCGGCGCGTACCGAGATCGCCGGGAAGCGGTTGCGGCGCCACCGCACCCCGTCCTCGAACACCGTTTCGAAACGCACCACCTGGGATAGCGGGACCGACTTGCCGTTGCCGGTGGGCACGCTGAGGCTGGGCAGGTCGCCGGCATCCGTCCGCAGCCGCGTTTGGGCGCGCCAGACGATATCGATGAGTTTGTCGTCTTCGCGGAACTGGCCCACGGTCAATCCGGTGTAGTAGGCCCGTAGGGCTTGCGCCAGACCGGCCGTGCTGACGCCCAGCGCGCGTGCCTTGTCCTGGTCCAGCGTCAGGCGCAGCGATGGAATGCGCTCGTGCCAGTCGTCGTTCACATCCACGGCATGGGGGTTGGTACGCACGACTGCCGCCACCTGGTCGGCGATGTGGCGCACCACGGCCGGATCTTCGCCGAAAACCCGGAATACCACCGGATAATCCATCGGCGGGCCGACGTTGAGGCGCATGGCGCGACCGCGCACTTCCGGGAAATCCGCGGCCAGCGCCTCGCGGACTCGCCGCATCACCCGCTCGCGCGCGCCGTTGTCGCCCGTCATCACTACGAATTCGGCCAGGTTGGCATTGGCGAGCTGCTGCACGATGAGCAGGAAAAAGCGCGGGCTGCCGCCGCCGATGTACGAGGCATAACTCACCACATCCGGGTCGTTGGCCAGAACCGCCTCCATTCGTTTGGCCGCGGCTTCGGTCTGGGCGAAACTGCTTCCTTCGGGCAGCCACAGGTCGATCACCACCTCCGGCCGGTTCGACAGCGGGAAAAACTGCTCCGGCACCTCCCTCAAAGTCGCGATGCCGAGGCCGAACAGCGCTATCGTGGCGACGATGACCTTGCCGCGATGCTCGACGCAAGCCGACACCCCGTGCCGCAGGCGGCAATAAAAAGGGCTATCGTAGAGCTTGTGGCCGGAGGCGGCCGCTTGCCTGCCGAGCACCATGAATCCCAGGTAAGGTGTGAAGATCACCGCCCCGAACCAGGACATGAGCAGCGACAGCCCCACCACCTGGAAGATCGCTTGCGTGTACTCGCCGGCCTGCGAACGGGCCAAGCCTACCGGCAGGAAGCCGGCGATGGTGATCAGGGTGCCGGTGAGCATCGGAAAGGCCGTGGCGCGGTAGGCGAAGGTCGCGGCCCGCATCCGGTCCCAGCCTTCCTCGAGCTTCCGGGCCATCATCTCGATGGCGATCATGGCATCGTCCACCAGCAGCCCGAGCGCCAGGATCAGCGCGCCCAGCGAGATGCGGTGCAGGGCGATGCCGGCCAGCAGCATGCCGAGCAGGGTGGCGGCCAGCACCAGCGGCACCGTCAGCGCGACGACCGCGCCTGCGCGCAGTCCCAGGCTCAGGAAGCTGACCAGGAGCACCGCCGCCAAGGCTTCGAAGAACGTGCGCTTGAATTCGCCGATGGAGCGTTCGACGACGCGCGCCTGGTCGGCGACCTTTTCCACCTCGATCCCTACCGGCAGCTCGCTTTCGACGCGCTTCAGCGTGGCGTCCAGAGCCTTCCCCAGCGCCAGCACGTCGCCTTTCTTGTTCATGGCGATGCCAAGCCCGATGACGTCCTTGCCGTTGAAACGCATCCGGAATTCCGGCGGGTCGACGTAGCCGCGTCTCACTTCGGCGAAGTCGACGACCCGGAAAGTCCGGCCATCGACGCGCACCGCGAGATTCGCCACGTTGTCCACCGCGTCGAAACTCCCGCTGATCCGGATCGGAAGATCGCCCTTGGCCGTATACACCGTCCCCGCCGGCGCCATGATATTTTGGCCCTGAAGCGCGGCGGCCACCGAGGCGGCATCCAGACCCAGCTGGGCCAGCTTCTTGTCGGAAAACTCGATGTAGATCTTTTCGTCCTGGACGCCGATGAGATCGGCCTTCTCCACGTCCTTGACCCGCAGGAGCTGCTGGCGGGCCGCCTCGACCTGCGCCTTGAGCCGGGCGTAGTCGAAGCCTTCGCCGGAGAAGGCATAGATGAGGCTGTAGGTGTCGCCGAACTCGTCGTTGAAGAACGGCCCGATGGCGCCCTGCGGCAACGTCGCGCGGATGTCGCCGATTTTCTTGCGGACCTGGTACCAGAGATCGGCAACCTCTTCCGGCGAGGTTTCCTCGCGCGGCACCACGAACACCAGCGACTCCCCCGGCTTGGAATAACTGCGCAGGTAGTCCAGGTCCGGCAGTTCCTGGAGCTTTTTTTCCAGGCGGTCGGTGAGCTGCTGCTCCACTTCCCGTGCCGTCGCGCCCGGATAGAGCGTCTTCACCACCATCAGGCGGAAGGTGAATTCCGGATCTTCCCGCTGTTCCAGACGGAAATAGGCGAAGATGCCGCCCAGCATCACCAGGGCCAGGAGAAACCCGGTGAAGGCGCGGTGTTCCAGAGCCCATTGGCTCAGGTTGAAATCCTTCATGGCCGATGGCCGGCGGAATCGGGCAGAATGCGCACTTTCTGGCCTTCGGCCAGGCGCTGAACGCCGGCGCTGACCACGAGCTGGCCGGGCGCCAGTCCTTCCACGGCGATGCGTTCCCCGCTCAAAGTCCCGCCCAGCCGGACCGGTACCGATTTGACCGTGAGCTTCGCCTCGTCCACCAGCCATACGCGTGGCGAATCGGGCTGTTGCTGGGGGCTGAACACGCACGAGAGCGGAATTGCCACGCCGTCTGTCCCGTTTGCGTCGACCCAGACGTTCGCGGTCATGCCGAGCCGGGCGATATCCTGGCCTTCGAGCAGGGTCGCCCGGACCCGGTAGGTCCGGCTGGCGGGGTCGGCCGCCGCGGCGATCTCGCGGATGCGCGCTTTGAGCCGCCGCTCGTCGGCCCAGAGCGTGACCGCCACGTCCTGTCCCGGACGTATCTGGGCGATGCGATGTTCCGGGATGTCGACGCCGACCTCCTTGTCGTCGAGCCTGGCCAGCGTGACCACCGGCTGGCCGGCGGCGAGCACCTGGCCGGTCTCCGCCGCGACCGCCGTCACCACTCCGTCCCGGTCGGCGCGCAGCTCGGTGTAATCCAGTTGGTTGACCGCCTGGCCGAGCTGGGCTTCGAGCGCGGACACGCGTTCCTTGGCGGCGGTGAGGGCGGTACGGCGGCGATCGAATTCGGGAGGGCTGATGACGCGCTGATCCAGCAGTTCGCGGTATCTACCGAGGTCGGCGCGGGTGAAATCCAGCTCCGCCCGGGCGGAGGCCAGCTGCGCCCGGGCGGTTTGCACGGCCAGCTTGTAATCGGCGGCGTCCAGGCTGCCCAGCAACTGGCCTTTCCGGACCGTATCGCCCAGCTCGACCGGGCGCGACGCCAGCTTCCCGGCGACCCGGAAGGACAAAGCGGTCTCGTGGCGGGCCTTGACTTCGCCGGCGAAGCTCATGCCGATGGGGCTTGGTGCGCCGCCAACCCGAAAGGTCACGACCGGTCGGGTTTGATCCGGCCCCCCCCGGCTGTCCGAGCATGCCGCGAGTGTCGACAGAATCGCGAGGAGGACGATCGAGCTGAAATTCCCCGGTTTCCACGGAATGGTGTCGTATGTCATGGAGAGTTCCCTGGCCCTGGCGGCCGAGGCGAGGATAGATGGGCTCGGCGGGCGTAAAATCCTGAAGATGGTGTGGCGGCGTGACCCGCAAGATAGGCAGTGCACTTCATAACGCTTTTTCCCTGCTCTTGGCAAGGGGAAAATCAAGCGGGAAAACACCGGACAGTCGGCAGTGAGCCGGAAATCGGGCCGGCCGTCGAGTCCTTCCCGAACGCCCAGCGTCCGGTTGCGGATCGATTTCCGGGCGCCCGATGCCGACAAAACCGACGTCATCGGCGCCGGCCTCCAGGGCAATCCGCCTCGGCCAGGCGGCTTCCAGTGCCGCTGTTTCCGTAGCCGGTGCCTGGTCGAGCAGGCGTATGACGGTCGGATGGTTCCGCGGGCCTTTCGTATGGGTGTGGTTCATGGAAAGCGACTCCCGCCGTCGAGCCGGCATGGAAGGTGTAGCTACACATAGTTGGCGAAAAAATTTCAACGCGCCAGGGCGGCCTCGACCAGGGCCGCCATGTTATCCATCAGCGCCTGCAGCCGTTCCGGCCCCAGTTTCGCCATGAGTCGGGCCTGAGCCTGCTTCCATAGCGGGTACGCTTGCCGAAGCACCGCGAGGCCTTCTTCCGTTATCGCGACCCGCCTGGTTCGGCGGTCCGTGCCCACCGTCACCACGACGAGACCCTGCTTCTCCAGTACATTCAGATTGCGGGTCAAGGTGGTCCGATCCATGACGGCCATTTCGGCCAGCCGGCCCACGGTCACCGGCCCGGCCATTTTCGCCGCGACGAGGAGAGAAAACTGCGTGCCGCGGATGCCGGCGGGACGCAAGGCGTCGTCATAGTGCTGACCCACCGCGCGCATGGCCTTGCGCAGGTTGAACCCCGTGCAGTCCATGCACAGCCGGTAGTCGGGTTCGAATTCGGGGGCGGTTTGGGAAGGGAGCAAGGTCACACCTTCATTCCGTCTCTTGATAAAGGGAGTATATGCACGTATTTATTCGCATCAACCCCTGGCCGGCGGACATGGGCGGCGTGTACCTGAAGGGAAGGGGCGTCCGCCATCAAAAAAGACAGGACGGATGAGCCGTCCTGCCCACAAACGATGGGGATTGAGGAAGTCCGTTTCGTAGGCGCGGGATGCCGGCTTGACGGCGTCCCGCGCGTACTCTGGCGCGAGATTTATCGGCCGCAGTCGTAAGCCTTGGCCGTCGCGATGCCGTTGAAGGCGCCGGATGACCGGAGCTCGCCCCAGACGATATGGCTTGCGCCGATCTGAGAGGCTTCTTTTTCGGCGGATGCCTTGGCCTGAGGCTGCCAGCCTCCAAGGTTCTTGCCGTAACCGGAAGATCCCATGACGGTTTTCAAGAACCTGCAGCTTTTGACGTCATCTTCGGTAACGATGTCGGGTTTGGCATGGGCCTGTCCGGCCAGGAGGCCAAAAGTCAGCACGATGCCCATGGTGGTTGTGGTTTTGGTAAGCATGGAGCGTTCCTCGGTAGACGGGGTCTTGGCGTCAACATTGTTGCATCATTATGGTGCGTAAAATGACGATGCACCAATGACGTGCGCAAGATCATATGACGTATCGCCTCAAAACGAAACTACCGGTTTATTCTTTTTTAGGCCTGATGGCGACCTTATTATGCATGGCGCGGGATGGCGAGCCGATTCACCGGCTTTGTGCGAAAGGTTCTGAAGGCGGGTCGATTGCCCCGTTATTGTGCCAAGCCCTAACATGGGGCGATGCGGTCCGAGGATGAGGGCTGGGTTGGGGCGGTTGGGCCATCGGCCTCGGGTCGCGGCGAGTTCCGCATCGAGTGTCCGAACTTTCGCCGTCGCGGGGCTTCGCGCCGTTGGGCGCGGCTCCGAAACAAGCGCCGTAGAACGCCAGCCAGCGCAGCTAGGGCCCGCGCAAGGGATCGCCGATCGGCGGCGCGCGCCCTGATTCCGGGTCAAGATCGGCGAGGAAGCCGGGTTCGTGCTGTTCGCCGGCGGTCAGATTTGAGAACCTGCAGCTCGTAGTCGGCTCCGCGAGTTCTTCGGGCAGCATGAATGTGCCGGTGGAGCGGCTGGAGGACGCATGGAACAGCGTGACGCGGCGATCGGCGGTCATCGGGAGGGGCTCAATGCTTGGAGAAGAAAACTTCGGCGCGTTGCTTGAGCTCCTCGGCCGGCACGTCTTCGATGTGGGTAGCGATCCACCAGAGGTTGCCGGAGGCATCGCGCACGCCGCCGTGGCGGTCGCCATAGAACTGGTTGGCGGGAGGCGAAATCGAAGTCGCCCCGGCGTCCAGGGCGCGCTGGTAAGCGGCGTCGGCATCCGGGACATAGAGATAGATCGCGCCGGGCATCGGCTGCCACTCGCCTCTCGCTTCACTCAGCATGACCACGGAGTCGCCGATTCGCATTTCGGCATGGCCGACGGTGCCGTCGGGTCGCATGATCCGCTCCCACTCCTTTGCGTCGAAGGCCTTTTTCATGAACTCGATCAGGTCGGCGGCGCCGCGTACGACCAAATAGGGGATGACGGTGTGATAGCCGTCGGGAATCGCTTTAGCCATGTCTTGCCTCCTGTGCGCGGGATCTTGAGGTGGCATATGAAGCGGAAGTTGCCTGACAGGCCGGATTCTAAGCTCAATCGCCATTGCTTACCTATAGGCCAATAGCCTTGCCGAAGGCCGACACAGGTTCAATCTTTCGCCACCGCCCGGATCAGCGCGCCGCCCAGCCTTCCCTCGCCCAGGGCCCGCCTGAGCGCGCCGTACCAGCCGGTCACGTAGCCGTACCAGTCCGGCCCGTGGGTCTGGGTGATCCAGTCGCGCTCGCGTTCGAAGCGCTTCAGGAGGTCCTCGTACCAGCCGGCGAATCGATCGCTCCAGTCCTCCTGGGTCTGCAGCTTCCAGCCTGCCGCATCCAGGGTATCGGCCACCGTTTCGGATTCGATCGGATTTCCGATCTCGGGGCCCAGCTCGGGCGGCGGAGGCGATCCGGCGGGGCGGGTGTAGTCGACCAGGAGCAGGAAGGCTCCGGAGCGAGCGGCCAGTCTCATCCGGCGCAGCGCTTCAGGCTGGTCGGGAAAGGCGTACAGGGCGGTGAACAGATAGACCAGGTCGAATCCGCTGAACCGTGCCGGCTCCATCCGGCAGACATCCTGCCGGACGAACCGGATTTCGGGATAGCGCTGGCGGGCCTCGTCGATCGACACGGCATCGATGTCGACACCGGTGACCTCGCCCCAGCCGTGGCGTTGGAACCAGTCGGCGGTGCCGCCGCGCCCGCAGCCGACGTCCAGAAGGCGGCGGATGGCATCGCGCGGCAGTCCTTCGACCGCGGCGAGAATGGCATCCTCTTCGCCGGGATGGGCGTAGTCCCCTTCCCGGGCGTGTGCCAGAATGGCTTTGCCGGCGGGGGAGTTCATTCGGAAATCCATGGGGGGCTTTTTCCGCTGGATGGCGCTTGCCGCGATTATATCGTCTGCTCCGGGTACTGGACCTCGGCGGAGGCTTGGTTTAGTTTGCTCGAATGACGCGGTTCCCAACCGGACGAGCCCAGGGAGGACGAACGTGAACGCGTATCATCGCCACTACAGCGAGATTCTGGAAACCCTCAAGACCTGTTTCCCGTCGCCGGTGTCCAATCCGGTCATGGACGGCTACTTCGTGCATACGCTGTCCTGTTTCCTGGACAGAGTGGACGATCTCAAGTCGGCCTCGCCCATCCTGGGCTCGACGCTGGACGGCGATTATTCCGCCCAGCGGGCCTTGCCGATGCCGGAGCGGATGAGTTCGATCGAGCAGATTACCGCGATGCTGGCGGACTATTGCCGCGGCATGGTGGTATGGGCGCATCCCAACGCCCAGGCCAACGTGATTCCGCCGCCCACCATCGCCAGCATCACCGCCTTCATCGCCAGTGCCATCTACAATCCGAACATCATCTGGGACGAGTACTCGGCGCGCTTTGCCGAGGCCGAAATCGAAGCGGTGGCCATGCTGGCGGATCTGGTCGGCTACGAGCGGGAGCATGCCGGCGGGATATTCACCTTCGGCGGCACCGGCACGATTCTGTATGGGCTCAAGCTGGCTCTGGAGAAGGTTTCCGGCGGCCGCGCGATGCGGGAAGGCGTCCGCAAGCCGTACAAGATACTGGCTTCGGGGGTGTCGCACTATTCCCGGGTGAACGTCGCCGGCTGGTTGGGGCTGGGCAGCGAGAATCTGGTCACCGTGCCCACCACGCTGCAGAACGAGATGTCGCTGACCCACCTGGAAAGCGAGCTGCGGCGGCGGTTCGACGCCGGCGAGGACGTGGCGGCGATCATCGCCACCCTCGGCACCACGGACGCGTTCGGCATCGACGACCTCGCCGCGATCGCCGATCTCCGGGATGCCCTGGCGGAGGAGTACCGCTTGCCGTATCGGCCGCACCTCCATGCCGATGCGGTGATCGGCTGGCCCTGGGCCGTGTTCAAGGACTATGACTTCGAGCTGAATCCCCTCGGATTCCACGCCCGCACCCTGAGTTCGCTGCAGGATTCGGTGGAGCGCATCGGCTTTCTGCACCGCGCCGACAGCATCGGGCTGGATTTCCACAAGACCGGCTACGCGCCCTATGTGTCCAGCGCCGTGTTGGTGAAAAACCGCGACGATCTGGCGCTCTTGAGCCGCGACCCGGCGCAGATGCCTTACCTCTACCAGTTCGGCCATTACCATCCAGGGCTGTTCACGCTGGAATGCTCGCGCTCCGGGGCCGGTGCGCTCGCCGCCCTCGCCAATCTCCGGTTGCTCGGCAAGGAGGGCTACCGGGTCATCCTCGGCCATAGCGTGGAAATGTCGGAACGCCTGCGCGAGCTGCTGGAGGAGCTGGATTTCGTCCATATCCTGAACGGCTGCAATTTCGGGCCGGTCACGCTGTTCCGGCTCTACCCGCCGGGGACCGATGCGGCTGCGGCCTATCATCGCGAGCTGACCGATCCGGCGTTCGCCGGCATGCTGGAGCGCCACAACCGCTTCAACCGCGAAATCTTCGACCGGATGCACGCCAAGGCGGTGAAAGGCGAGGGCGTGCTGCTGTCATGGACCGACGCCTACCGTGATGCCGGGCGCGGCAATGGCCGCATCGCCGCCATCAAATCGTTCATCATGAGCCCCTGGACCGACCGCCGTGCGGTCGACCGGGTGATGGACCAAGTGTGGCGGGCGTGGGAGGCATGCGGGCCCGAATTCTCGGCATAGAGGGCCGGAAAGGGCCTAGGGGCTTATGCGCGTTCCGCGGGCGGTATATCATAGGCACTTCAACCGCCAAGACACGATTCATTCTTCCCTCCCCCATGAACAGGCGAACCGCTGAGGTCGAGCGCTATACCCTGGAAACGCAGATACGGGTCCAGATCGACCTGGATGGTACCGGCAAGGGCAAATTCCGGAGCGGCGTGCCTTTTCTCGACCACATGCTCGACCAGGTGGCGCGGCACGGCTGCATGGACCTGGAGGTCGAAGCGAAGGGCGATCTGCACATCGACGCCCACCATACGGTGGAAGACGTCGGAATCACACTCGGCCAAGCCCTCGCCAAGGCGCTGGGCGACAAGCGAGGCATCCACCGCTACGGCCACGCCTACGTCCCGCTGGACGAGGCACTGTCCCGCGTGGTGATCGATTTCTCCGGACGTCCCGGCCTGTTCTACGAGGTCGATTTTCCCCGCGACCGCATCGGCGATTTCGAGGTGGACCTCTTCGTCGAGTTTTTCCGCGGATTCGTGAACCATGCCCAGGCGACGCTGCACATCGACAACCTCAAGGGGCAGAATGCCCATCATGTCGCCGAAACGATCTTCAAGGCGTTCGGGCGCGCGTTGCGCGCGGCCGTCGAACGCGATGCCAGGACCGCCGGGGTCCTCCCCTCGACCAAAGGCCTGCTCTGAGCCCGATCCCCGATCCATCCTTCCTTACTTTCGACAGAACCTGAGCTTATGTCTTCGGTGGCAGTCATCGATTACGGCATGGGGAATCTCCACTCCATCGCCAAGGCGCTCCAGCATGCGGACGCAAACGCCGCAGTGGCGGTCACCTCCGAGCCGGCCGCGATACTCGCGAGCGATCGCGTGGTGTTCCCCGGCGTGGGGGCCATGCGCGACTGCATGGCGCACATCGCCGAACGCGGACTGGAGCCGGTGATCCGGAGCGCCGCCGCCGACAAGCCTTTCCTCGGCATCTGTCTCGGCATGCAGGCGCTGCTGGAAGAGAGCGAGGAGAACGGCGGCACCCGCAGCCTCGGCCTCATTCCCGGCCGGGTGTTGCGGTTCCCGGCGGGGCTCACCGATGCCGGCGGCGAACCGCTCAAGATTCCGCACATGGGCTGGAACCGGGTGCATTTCAGCAACCCGTCCCATCCGCTCTGGGCCGGCATCCCGGCGGAGAGCTGGTTCTATTTCGTGCACAGCTATTACGCGGCGCCCGCCGATCCGGCCGATGTCGCCGCGACCAGCGACTATCCCGGCCCGTTCGCGGCCGCCGTGGCGCGGGGCAATGTTTTCGCGGTGCAGTTCCACCCCGAAAAAAGCCAGGCCGCCGGCTTGCGCCTGCTGGCCAATTTCCTCCGGTGGGAACCTTAAGGACATCCCGTTGAAAAACCCGTTACTGAGGGCGTTGAGGGCCTTACGTTTATGTTGCTGATACCGGCTATCGACTTGAAAGATGGCAAATGCGTCCGCCTGCGGCAGGGCCGCATGGAAGACGACACGGTGTTTTCCGACGATCCGGTGGCGGTGGCCGGCCGCTGGGTTGCCGCCGGCGCCCGGCGCCTCCATCTGGTGGACCTGGACGGCGCCTTCGCCGGCAGGCCGCGCAATGCCGAGACCATCCATGCCATCCGGGAGACCTACCCCGACATCGAAATCCAGGTCGGCGGCGGCATCCGCGACGAGGAGACCATCCAGGGCTACCTGAACGCCGGGGTCGATTTCGTCATCATCGGCACCAAGGCCGTCAGCGCGCCCCATTTCGTGAGCGATGTCACCGCCGAATTCCCCAACCATATCATCATCGGACTGGACGCCCGCGACGGCAAAGTCGCCATCGACGGCTGGTCCAAGCTCTCGCACCACGACGTGATCGATCTGGCGCAGAAGTTCGAGGAGGATGGGGTGGAGGCGATCATCTATACCGACATCAGCCGCGACGGGATGATGGCCGGCGTGAACATCGAGGCCACCTCCCGGCTGGCGCGCGCGATCCACATCCCCGTGATCGCCTCCGGCGGCATCACGACGATCGACGACATCAGGGCGCTGGGCGGGATCGTCGGCGACGGCGTCATCGGCGCCATCACCGGCCGGGCGATCTACGAAGGCACCCTGGATTTCGCAGAAGGCCTCAAGCTGGCGGAAAGCTTCTAGCATGCTGGCCAAGCGCATCATTCCCTGCCTCGACGTCGACAATGGCCGCGTCGTCAAAGGTGTCCGCTTCGTCGACATCCGCGACGCCGGCGATCCGGTCGAGATCGCCCGCCGCTACGACCGGGAGGGTGCGGACGAACTCGCCTTTCTCGACATCACCGCCAGCGCCGACGACCGCGAGACCATGGTGCACGTGGTCGAGCAGGTGGCCGGCGAGGTGTTCATCCCGCTGACGGTGGGCGGTGGCATCCGTACCCTCGAAGACATCCGCCGCATGCTCAACGCGGGGGCCGACAAGGTCAGCATCAACACCGCCGCGGTGTTCAATCCCGAGTTCGTGCGCGAAGCCGCCGAGCGTTTCGGCTCGCAGTGCATCGTGGTGGCCATCGACGCCAAGCAGGTGAGCGAGAACCCGCCGCGTTGGGAGATTTTCACCCACGGCGGGCGCAAGCCGACCGGGCTGGACGCCGTGCCATGGGCGCGGCGCATGGTCGAGCTGGGCGCCGGCGAAATCCTCCTGACCAGCATGGACCGCGACGGCACTCGCGCCGGTTTCGATCTGGGACTGACCCGGGCGATCAGCGACGCGGTCAGCGTGCCGGTGATCGCCTCCGGCGGCGTGGGCAACCTCCAGCATCTGGCAGACGGCATCCTGCAGGGCCGGGCCGACGCCGTGCTCGCCGCCAGCATCTTCCATTTCGCCGAGTACAGCATCGGCCAGGCCAAGGATTTCATGGCCGCCCAGGGCATCGAGGTGCGGCGGTGAGCGGCTGGCTCGACGAGATACGCTGGACCGCCGACGGCCTGGTGCCGGTGGTGGCGCAGGAGGCCGGCAGCGGACAGGTGCTGATGGTGGCCTGGATGAACCGCGAGGCCTTGGCCCTGACCGCCGAGGAAGGCTATGCCGTGTACTGGTCGCGCTCGCGCGGCCGGCTATGGCGCAAGGGCGAGGCGTCGGGCCACCGCCAGAAGGTGCTGGAAATCCGTCTGGACTGCGACGAGGACGTGGTGCTGCTCAAGGTCGAGCAGGCCGGCGGCATCGCCTGCCACACCGGCCGCCACCATTGCTTCTACCGCGTGCTGAAGGACGGCCGCTGGGAGACGGTCGAGCCGGTGCTGAAGTCGCCCGATTCGATCTACGGGGCCTGAGCGATGGACGTCCTCGACCGGTTGGCGGAAATCCTCGAGCAGCGCAAGTCGGAGGCGCCGGAGAAGAGCTATGCCGCGAGCCTGTACGCCAAGGGGCTCGACACCATCCTCAAGAAGATCGGCGAGGAGGCGACCGAAACCGTGATCGCCGCCAAGGACGGGGAACGCGACAAGATCGTCTACGAAATGGCCGACCTGTGGTTCCACTGCTGCGTGCTGCTCGCCCAGCAGGGACTCGGGCCGGACGACGTGCTGCGGGAACTGGCCCGGCGCTTCGGCATGTCGGGCCTGGAAGAGAAGGCTTCACGCAAACCCGGCTAACCGGTCCACAGTCTGGCCGACACTGCGCCGCCCAGGCCCGCGGCGAGCAGGAAACCCGCCAGCCAGGCCAGCCCTAGCCACAGATGGCGCCGGGCGAGGTGCTCCTGGGGCAGCGCCGAGATCAGGAACCTCGATCCATCGCGGGGCTTCCGCAGCACGTTGAGCTCGATCGGGTGCGCCGCCGTGCCGCGCCGCTGCAAGACCTCGTTACGGGCCGCTTCCCGCGCCGTCTCCCATTCCTCCAGGTCGATGTCGCCGTCCCGGTTCGTGTCGAAGCGCCGCAGCAAAGCCGCTTTGTCCCGTTTCCAGGCCGCCAGCAGGTCTCGGGTTTCTTCCTCCGGGGAGCAGTCGCCGCCGCCGATGCCGGCGAACTGGCCGGAAACGAAAAGCCATTCGCCTTCGGGGATGCGGGACTCGGTATAGCGGTAGGGACCGGCCGGGCACAGGACGTCCCAGAGACTTCGGCGCCCGCGCGGCAGGCCGCCGGGCCGGGGGTAAAGGCCGCGCCAGCTCACACGGATGGGCGCCAGCACCTCGGCGTCCTCCGGATCGACGACGCAGCGGCCGGTTTCGTCCTCGATCTCGAAGATGGCGGTGCTGGCGCCCTCGTCGAGGGTTTGCCAGTCCGAGTCACCGCTTTCCCGGTCTTTGCGTTCCAGGGTGTAGCGGTACCAGACGCAGCGCTTTCCGCTCAGCGGTGCGACGATGGGTTCGCCCGGCATCATTCGGGCACGCCCTTCCAGCTCGACGTAGCCCTGGGCCGCCGAGCGGATGCGCGAAGTCGGACGGTCGGTGATCGCCCGGCCGTGGCTCAGATGGCCGAAGCCCCGCCACAGGCACAAGGCCGCCGCCGCGATACTCAACCACGCCAGCAGCCAGATTTCGCGCTCCGCGGCCGCCGCGAGCCAGTCGGACAGCCCCATCAGCCGAACAGGGCGCGCAGGTCCGGGTTGCTGATGTCGGTATCCGAGAATTCCAGCAGCTCGAATGGCTTGAAGCCGAACAGCCGGGCGATGATGACGTCGGGGAACTGGTCGAGCCGGACGTTGTTGGCGTTGACGTGGTCGTTGTAGAACTCGCGGCGGTCGGCGATCGAGCTTTCCAGCTCGGTGATGCGTCGCTCCAGCGCCCGGAACGACTGGTCCGCCTTGAGCTCCGGGTAGTTCTCCGCCACGGCGAAAAGGCTCATGAGTCCCTGCCGCAATTCGCCTTCGGCGGAGCCCAGGGCCCGGACGTCGTGATGTTCGCGCGCCGCGGACACGCCGCTGCGGGCCTGGATCACCCGTTCCAGGGTCTCCTTCTCGTGCTTCATGTACTGCTTGCAGGTTTCCACCAGCTTCGGCAACTCGTCGTGGCGCTGGGCCAGGAGCACGTCGATGTTGGCCCAGGCTTTTACGGTATCATGCTTGAGTTGCACGAGACGGTTGTAGATCAGGATCACGTACAAGGCGATCAGGATCAGCACCCCGAAAAGTATGAAACCGGCGATGGGCATGGCGACTCTCCTCCTGCGTGGGGCCTAGTATAGCGGCCGGCGGCCCTCGCCAGAACGCCGACCGACAGAGAGGAGAAAAATGGCGATCCAGCGCTACAATGGCATCCACCCCGCACTGGGCCGGAACGTATTCGTCGCGGAAAGCGCCTTCGTCGCGGGCGACGTGAGCCTGGGCGACGACGTGTCGATCTGGCCGATGGTGGTGGCCCGCGGTGACGTGCACCGCATCGAAATCGGCTCCGCCACCAACATCCAGGACGGCAGCGTGCTGCACGTCACCCAGCCCAGCGCCTTCAACGAGGCCGGATTCCCCCTGATCGTCGGCGCCGGCGTCACCGTGGGCCACCGCGCCGTGCTGCACGGCTGCACCATCGGCGATTTATGCCTGATCGGCATCGGCGCCATCGTCATGGACGGCGCGGTCGTCGAGGACCATGTCATGGTCGGCGCCGGCACCCTGGTGCCGCCGGGCAAACGTTTGGAGAGCGGATTCCTCTATGTCGGATCGCCCGCCAAGCAGGCGCGGCCCCTGAAGGACTCCGAACTCGAATTCCTGATTCATTCCCGCGATGGGTATGTCAGGTTGAAGGACCAGTATTTGCATGATAGGGGTATTGGTCCATAGGCTGCGTCAGCGGCACGCATCGCGTGCGCCGAATACGGCGTGTCGGGTGACGATCGGGGCTTGAAGCGGCCGTTCGCGTCCGAGGCGGAAGCCAACTACCAGGAGAACACCATGCCTTACCTGAAAATCCAGATGAGCCGCGGGCTCGAACCCGAGAAGTCGAAAGCGCTGCTGGCCGCGGCTTCCCAAAGAATAGCCAGCGAACTGGGCAAGCCGGAACGCTATGTGATGGTGGAGCTCACCTCGAATCCGGCCATGCTTTTCGCCGGCACGGATGAGCCGGCGGCTTTCCTGGAACTGAAGAGCATCGGCCTCCCCGCTGGCAAGACCAAGGTCTTGTCCCGGGCCTTGTGCTCGCTGCTAGAGGATTTCGCTGGAATAGCGCCGACGCGCGTCTACATCGAGTTCACCGATGCCGCCGGGAGTTTCTGGGGATGGAACAGCTCCACCTTTTGACGGAGTAGTAGGCGTTCCCGGCCGGGTTTTTCTTCGAGTGTCGCTCCGCCAGATCACTTCACGGTTCGCCGCTCGGCTTCGAGGGTTTCGATCACTGGCCGCGTTTCCGGGCGCACGCCGCGCCAGAGCAGGAAGGCCTCGGCCGCCTGCTCCACCAGCATGCCGATGCCGTCGGTGCTGACGCTAGCCTGCTTTTCCCGTCCCCACCGCACGAAGGGCGTGGGTTCGAAGGCGTAAGCCAGGTCGTAGCAACTGCCGCCGGGGGCGAGCGCGTCGGCGGGGAGCGGCGGGAGTTCGCCGCTCAGGCTGGCGGCGGTGGCGTTGAGGATCAGGTCGAAGCGGTGCCCGGCCAGATCGGCGAAGCCGCAGCCTTCGACGGGGCCCAGGTCGCCGAATTCCGCCGCCAGGGTTTCCGCCGTGGCGATGGTGCGGTTGGCGATGACCAGCCGGGCCGGCCGTTCCGCCAGCAGGGGCGCCAGGATTCCCCGCGTCGCCCCGCCAGCGCCGAGCACGAGGACTTTGGCGCCCGCAAGGTCCAGGCCGAGGTTGTCCCGCAGGTCGCGAAGCAGGCCGATGCCGTCGGTGTTGTCGCCGAACACCGAGCCGTCGTCCCGCAATGCCAGCGTATTGACGGCGCCCGCCCGCTCCGCCCGGTCGCTCCGGCTGTCCGCGAGTCGCCAGGCGAGTTCCTTGAGCGGGACGGTGCAGTTGAGGCCGCGGCCGCCGCTGCCGAAGAACTCGCGGACGCGGGATTCGAACCGTTCGGGCGGTACGTCCTCGGCGGCATAGACCAGGTCCTGGCCGGTCTGGGCGGCGAACAGGGCGTGGATGCGGGGCGATTGGCTGTGCTTGATCGGGTGCCCGAACACCGCGTATCGGTCGGGCCGGGTCATTTCAGCCAAGTCGCCACGTCCTTGGCGAAATAGCTGAGGATGCCGTCGGCGCCGGCTCGCTTGAAGGCCAGCAGCGATTCCAGGACGACTGCGCGCTCGTCCAGCCAGCCGTTCTGCGCCGCGGCCTTCAGCATGGCGTACTCGCCGCTGACCTGGTAGGCATAGGTGGGTACGCCGAAGCGCTCCTTCACCCGCCGCACGATGTCCAGGTAAGGCATGCCGGGCTTGACCATGACCATGTCCGCACCTTCCCGCAAGTCCAGTTCGACTTCCCGCAGGGCTTCGTCGCCGTTGGCGGGGTCCATCTGGTAGCTGTATTTGTTGCCGCCGCCGAGATTCGCGGCCGAGCCCACCGCGTCGCGGAACGGGCCGTAGAAGCTGGAGGCATACTTCGCCGAGTAGGCGAGGATGCGGGTGTTGACGAAGCCCTCGGCCTCGAGCGCCTGCCGGATGGCGCCGATGCGGCCGTCCATCATGTCGGAAGGGGCCACCACGTCGGCGCCGGCGGCGGCGTGGGACAGGGCCTGTTTCACCAGGGCGTCCACGGTTTGGTCGTTGATCACGTAGCCGGTATCGTCGATCAGCCCGTCCTGGCCGTGCGAGGTGAAGGGATCCAGGGCGACGTCGGTGATGACGCCGAGTTCGGGCAGCCGCGCCTTCAGGACCCTGACGGCGCGCTGGGCCAAGCCTTCCGGGTTCCAGGCTTCGCTGGCTTCCTGGTCCTTCTTGTCCGGAGCGATCACCGGGAACAGAGCGACGGCCGGAATGCCGAGCTCGAGCGCCGCGGCGGCTTCCTCCAGCAGCAGGTCGACGCTAAGGCGTTCGACGCCGGGCATGGAGGCGACCGGTTCGCGGACCTTGGTGCCTTCCGTGACGAACAGGGGATAAATCAGGTCGTCCACCGTCAGCCGGTTTTCCCGCATCAGGCGGCGGCTGAAATCATCCTTGCGCATGCGGCGTGGGCGGATGGACGGGAATGGTCCGGGGCGGGTGTCGAGCATGTCCATGGAGTGGGTGGTTTCCGAATCGAATGGTATAGTGTACTGAAGGCCCGCACGCTATGATACCGCGTGCTTTTTACCCCCGTTTTCCCTCATTCCCTCAGGAGTCTTTCATGAATGCCAAGGCCGTATTGCGTTACGCGAGTTGCTTGCAATTCGTGCTATTGCTGTGCGGGGCGTCTGCGGCATCGGCCTATGCCGAGCAACTCTCGCCTCCGCAGCAAGTGATCCAGCAGACGTCGAACCAACTCCAGAGTTCGCTGCAGAAGCCCGAGTACAAGGAGGACTTCCGCAAGGCGACCGAACTGGTCGAGCGCATCATCGATCCGCATGTGGATTTCGAGCGGGTTTCCATTCTGGTCCTCGGCAAATACTGGAAGACCGCCACGCCGGATCAGAGAGAGCGGTTCAAGAAGGAGTTCAAAACGCTCTTGGTCAGGACCTACACCACGGCGTTTACCGAGTATTCCAACTGGGATATCCGCTATCTTCCCTCACAGGATGTGTCGGCGGGCAAGATCATGGTCCGGACCGAAGTCCTGCAGGAAGGTGCGCAGCCGATTGCGGTGAACTATCGCATGGTGCAGACCGGCAGCGAGTGGAAGGTCTACGACATCCTGATCGAAGGCATCAGCCTGCTGCAGAACTATCGCACCAGCTTCACCAACCAGGTGGCGCAGACGGGCCTGGAGCCGCTGATCAAGGATCTGGTGCAGCGCAACGCCAATGCGTTCAAGGAGCCATTGGCCCACAAGGAATCATGATTCCAGCCATTCCCGCGGCTTCAGATAGTTGAGGTACAGGTTTTCCTCGGCACTGCCTTGTTGCGGTCGCCAGTTGTAGCGCCAGTGGGCGACGGGAGGCAGTGACATGAGGATGGATTCCGTTCTCCCGCCCGACTGGAGCCCGAACAGGGTTCCGCGATCGTAAACCAAGTTGAATTCGACGTAGCGCCCGCGCCGGTAAAGCTGGAATTCCCGCTCCCTTTCGCCGTAGGGCGTCGCCTTCCGCCGCTGGACGATCGGCAGGTAAGCCTTCAGATAATGGTCGCCTACGCTGCGCAGGAACGCGAAACAGCGTTCGAATCCCCACTCGTTCAGGTCGTCGAAGAACAGGCCGCCCACGCCTCGGGTCTCGTTGCGATGCTTCAGGAAAAAATACTCGTCGCACCAGCGCTTGAACCGCGGATAGACGTCCGTCCCGAACGGCAGGCAGGCGTCCCGGCTCGTCCTGTGCCAGTGGATCACGTCGTCTTCGAACGGGTAGTAAGGCGTCAGGTCGAAGCCGCCGCCGAACCACCAGATCGGTGCCTCGCCTTCCTTCTCGGCGAGGAAGAACCGCACATTGGCATGCGAGGTGGGGACATAGGGATTCAGCGGATGGATGACCAGCGACACGCCGGTCGCCTGGAAGCTGCGGCCGGCCAGTTCCGGACGATGCGCGGTGGCCGAGGCCGGCAGGCTGGCGCCGCGGACATGAGAGAAGTTGACGCCGCCCTGCTCGAAGGTCTCCCCGCCGCTCAGGACGCGGGTCCTGCCCCCGCCGCCGGCGGCGTGCTCCCAGCGGTCCTCCATGAAGCGGGCGCGCGGTTCTTCGGTTTCCAGCGTACTGCAGATGCTCTCCTGAAGAGTCAGCAGATAGGATGTGACGGCTTCGATGTCGGGCCGGCTCATGCCTTGATTCCTCCGTGTCGTGGTGCTGCTCGGCACCGTGCCGAGGCTTCGGCGGATTCTAGCACGGCCGGCCCGGCGGCCGGGGCGGGTGGTGCATGAGCGATCGCGAGCTGTTTGCCGGGCTGCTGGCCCCACGGTGTTTCCCAGGCTGGGCGGAGATCCTGCTGCCCCGGATCGAAGCGGCGCTGGCAGGCAGCCGCCACGGCAATTGGCCGAGGTGGCGCGCGCTATTGCAGGATCTGCCCGAGGTTGCGCCTTCGGCGGTGGATTTTGCGGCGGATACGGTATCGTTGGGCCGGGATGGCGATTGCGACAGGCTTGCCCGGCAAGCCATCGAATCCGCTCTGCGCCGGCTTCACCCCTGGCGCAAGGGGCCGTACGACATTCACGGCATCGTCATCGACACCGAATGGCGCTCCGACCTGAAATGGCGCCGGCTGCAGCACGCGATCGCGCCACTGGCCGGCCGGCGGGTCCTCGACGTCGGCTGCGGCAATGGCTATCACGCCTGGCGCATGCTGGGGGCCGGGGCGAAAGCCGTCATCGGGATCGATCCCACCCTGCTCAGCGTGGCGCAGTTCCTGGCCGTGCGCCATTTCGCCGGAGACTGGCCGGTCGCCGTGCTGCCTTTGGGGATCGAAGACTTTCCGTCCGAGACCCGGGTTTTCGACACCGTGTTCTCGATGGGGGTGCTGTATCACCGCCGCTCGCCGTTCGACCATCTGGCGGAATTGAAGGGTTGTCTTCGGCCGGGCGGGGAATTGGTGCTGGAAACCCTGGTCATCGAAGGCGAGGCGGGCCAGGTATTGGTGCCCGAGGGACGCTATGCCCAGATGCGCAACGTCTGGTTCATTCCATCCCCCCCGACCCTGCTGTCCTGGCTGGCGCGCGCGGGTTACCGCGATGTCCGCCTGGTCGACGTGTCTCCCACCACGATCCAGGAGCAACGCTCGACCGGCTGGATGCAATTCCAGTCGCTGCCGGACTTCCTCGACCCGGAGGATTCCTCCCGCACGGTCGAAGGCCATCCCGCGCCCCGCCGGGCGATCTTTCTGGCCGAGGCTCCTTGAGGCGAGCCGGGCCGCGCCCTTTCTCCCGCCGCGGAATCTCCGGATAATGGCGGTCCGTGACCTAACACGCTTCAACTGCCGATGGCCGTGGTTCCGCTATTGCGCTTCATCCTGCTGATGCTCCCGGCGCTCCTGTCGGGCTGCGCGAGCACGCCCGAGGTGAAGCAAAGCGCGCCGGCCGCCGCCAACGGCCAGGTCGTGCCCTACGCATTGAGTCTGCAAGGGGTGCCGTACGTGTGGGGCGGAGCGTCGCCGGAGAGAGGATTCGACTGCAGCGGCTTCGTCCAGCACGTCTATCAGCGGCACGGCATCGATCTGCCGCGCACCGCCCGCGAGATGGCGAGCAAGCTGCCTGAGGTGCCCAAGAATTGCCGCCTTCCCGGCGATCTCCTGTTTTTCAGGACGGACGGGCGCTCGTATTCCCACGTCGGCATCTACATCGGCAACGAATCCTTCGTCCATGCCTCCAGCAGTCATTCCGGCGTCAAGGTCTCCAGCCTGAGCAAGCCGTATTGGCTGAGCCGCTTCCTGGGCGTGCGGCGGCCAGATTCCCGATACCGGCGGTCGGACGACACCGTGGCCGCCGCCCATCACAGCCATCGAACCCAACGGAGAGGACATCCATGAAAGCCATCGTCATGACCAAGCCCGGCGAGGCCGCCGAGGTGCTGGAGCTGCGCGAACTGCCCGAGCCGGCGCTGGCGGCGCCGACCGACATCAAGGTTCGGCTCAAGGCGGCCGGCGTCAATCCCATCGACACCAAGGTCCGCCGCCGCGGGTTGTTCTACGACGACGCGCTGCCAGCGGTGCTCGGCTGCGACGGCGCCGGCGAAGTCGTCGAAACGGGGGCCGAGGTCAACCGCTTCCGTGTCGGCGACCGGGTGTGGTTCTGCAACGGCGGGCTCGGCGCGGCGCAGGGCAACTATGCCGAATACACCGTGCTGGACCAGCGCTGGGCGGCGCCCATACCGCAGTCGCTGGATTTCATCAGCGCCGCGGCCGGTCCCCTGGTGCTCATCACCGCCTGGGGTGCTTTATACGACCGCGGACGCTTGCAGGCGGGCCAGACCGTCCTGGTGCATGCCGCCGCCGGCGGCGTCGGCCATGTCGCCGTGCAATTGGCCAAACTGCGCGGCGCGCGGGTGATCGCCACCGTGTCTTCCGAAGACAAGGCCGCGCTGGCCAGGGGCTGGGGCGCCGATGAAACCATCGATTACCGGCATCGGGATTTCGTCGCCGAGGTCAACGCCCTGACCGGCGGCCGGGGCGCCGATCTCGTGCTGGACACGGTCGGTCCCGAGGTGTTCCGCCGCAGCATCGAGTGCACCGCCCACTTCGGCGACCTGGTGACCCTGCTCGATACCGGCGGCACGTCCTTGGCCGAGGCGCGGATGCGCAACCTCAGGATAGGCTTCGAACTGATGCTGGTGCCGATGCTGCGCAAGCTGGACGCAGCGCGGGACCATCATGTGGAAATCCTCCGCGCCTGCGGCGAATGGATCGATGCCGGCAAGCTCGAGCTGCATCTCGGCGGCGTCTATCCGCTGGAACAGGCCGCCCGCGTGCACGAGGCCATCGAAGCCGGCCACGCCACCGGCAAGTTGGTTCTGCGCATCGACTGATGCGGCGCATGCGGCCTCGACACGGATGGAAGCGCTGGCCTCTGCTGTTAGCGCTGACCGTCTGCATGGCGCTGCCGGGCGCCGCGGTAGCGGAAGCTTCCGCAGGCGGTGCAGCGGTTCAGTCGGCCCCGGCGGACGTCGAAGCCTTCGTCCGCGAAGGCTGTCCGCATTGCGAGCGGGCCGAAGCTTTTCTCGCAACGCTCGGCCGCGAGCGCCCCGGCCTGCGCATCCTGATTCGGGACGTCGCGAAGGACCAAACCGCTCTGGCCCGGTTGCAAGCGATTGCCGCCGAGCGGCACCAATCCGCCAGGGTCCCGTCGTTCCTGGTGCGCGGGCAATGGATCGTCGGCTATTCGGATGAATCAGGCGATGGGCAGCGGATCGTCGCTGCGCTGGGCGACGCCGGATGGGCCGGACCGGGCGGGGCGGAGAGCTGCGAAGCCGAGGCGTCCCTGACCTGCGGCCCCGGAACCGCGGCTCCGGCAACGCCCGAAACCTTCGCGGTCGAACTGTTCGGGCAACGGATCACCCTCGAACAGGCCGGATTGCCCGCTTTCACCGTCGTCCTGGGACTCCTTGACGGCTTCAATCCGTGTTCGCTGTGGGTGCTGATCCTCATGATCTCACTGCTGGCGCCGATGAAGGACCGGCTGCGCATGCTGGCGATCGCAGGCGCCTTCGTGGCGGTGGAAGGAATCGCCTATTTCGCGTTCATGGCCGCTTGGCTCAATCTGTTCGTGTTGATAGGCATTTCGCGGGTATCGGAACTCGTCGTCGCGGCGATCGCCCTTCTGGCCGGATCGATCCACCTCAAGGATTTCTGGGCTTACGGCCGCGGCGTCTCGCTGTCCATACCGGCGGCCGCCAAGCCAGGCATCTACGCCCGCATGCGGCGCATCCTGCAGGCGGAAAACCTCTGGGGCGCCATGATCGGTGCCGTGGTGCTCGCCGTCCTGGTCCAGTTGGTCGAACTCCTTTGCACCTCGGGGTTTCCGGCCCTGTACACCCGGATCCTGACTCTGCGCCAGTTGGGCGGCGCCGAGTACTACGCGTATCTCCTCTTGTACAATCTCGCCTACATGTTGGACGACGTCATCGTGCTCGGCGTCGGTGTCGTCACCCTGAGCCAGCGCAGGCTCCAGGAGAGCGAAGGCCGCTGGCTCAAGCTGCTCAGCGGCTTGGTGATGGTGGGGTTGGGGATGTACCTGATCGTGGCGTCGAACTGAAACTCGGCGTCGACACCAGGGGAGAGTCGCCCGTCAAGCGGCGCAGCAATGCTTGAAGTTCCTCCCGCTGCCGCAGGGGCGGCTCGATGGGGTGTCGCTCATGGGCTCAGAGCAACCCCCGCTCGGCAAAGGAATAAGGCATGCCGTCGCCGATGATGAAATGGTCGAGCACGCGGATGTCGACCAGTCCCAGCGCCTGCTTCAGCCTTTGCGTGAGCATGCGGTCGGCGTCGCTGGGTTCGCAGATGCCGGAGGGGTGGTTGTGGGCGAAGATCATGGCCGCCGCGTTTTCGGAGAGCGCCTGCTTGACCACTTCCCGAGGGTAGACCGAGGCCCCGTCTATGGTGCCGCGGAACAGTTCCTCCGCGCGGATCACCCGGTGCTGGTTGTCCAGGAACAGCCCGACGAACACCTCATAAGGTTTGCCCTTCAGCCAGTTCGAGAGATATTGCCGCGTCAGCTCGGGGCTGGTGAGCGCATCCTCGCGCTTCAGGCATTCCTCGAAATGGCGCCGCGCGAGTTCGAGCACGGCCTGGATTTGCGTGTACTTTGCCGTGCCGAGCCCGGCCGATCTCACGAAACGCTGGTGGTCCGCCTTGAGCAGGGCGGACAGCGAGCCGAATTCCTGCAGAAGGTCGCGCGCGAGGTCGACCGCGCTTTTGCCGGCGATGCCGGTCCGCAGAAAAATGGCCAGCAATTCGGCGTCGGACAGGGCGGCGGGGCCGAGCTTCAGTAGCCGTTCGCGTGGGCGTTCGTCGGCGGGCCAGTCGGTGATGGGCATGGTCGGGTATCCTTTCGTGTCGGGTCGTTTCAAGCATAGAAGGGCTGGACTAAACTTGCCATAATGTCGCCCCGTGTGACCCTTCCCTGACTTCGTCCTTGGCTGATCTCCACCACAAGCGCATTCTCCTCGGCGTGACCGGCGGCATTGCGGCCTATAAGGCCGCAGAGATCACCCGCCGCCTGCGCCAGGCCGGCGCCGAGGTGCGTGTGGCGATGACGCCGGCGGCCTGTCGGTTCGTCCAGCCTTTGACTTTCGAAGCCCTGTCCGGCCATCCGGTCGCCCACGACATGTTCATGCCCGGTGCCGAGTCGGCGATGGGGCACATCCAGTTGTCCCGCTGGGCGGATGCCATCCTGGTCGCGCCGGCTTCGGCGGATTTCATGGCCCGCATCAGCCTCGGGCTGGCCGACGACCTGCTGGCCACCCTGTGCCTGGCTGCTGAAGTGCCACTGTTTCTGGCGCCGGCAATGAACCGTGCGATGTGGCTGCATCCGGCGACCCGCTCCCACGCCGCCGCTTTGGCCGGCCGGGGAGTTGCCCTGTTGGGGCCGGATGAAGGCGATCAGGCGTGCGGCGAGACGGGGCCGGGCCGGATGCGGGAGCCCGCCCGGCTCGTCCTCGACCTCGCCGATGCGCTGGCGGCGGGCGGCCTGCTTTCGGGCCTCAGGGTGCTGATCAGCGCGGGCCCGACCCGCGAGCCCATCGACCCCGTGCGTTTCATCGGCAACCGCAGTTCCGGAAAAATGGGCTACGCCTTGGCCGCCGCGGCGCGGCGCGCCGGCGCGGACGTCACCTTGATCAGCGGACCGGTCGCGCTCGATGCGCCCGCTGGCGTCGAGACCGTGAGGGTGGAAACCGCCGCCGAAATGCATGAGGCGGTCATGGCGCGGACGGACCGGACGGACATCTACATCGGCACCGCCGCCGTGGCGGATTACACGCCGGCACGGGTGGCGGATGCCAAGATCAAGAAACACGCCGATCGGCTGGAGCTGACCCTGAGCCGGACCCGGGACATCCTCCGTTCCATCGCGGCCTTGCCGGACAAGCCTTTTGTCGTGGGATTCGCCGCCGAGACCGGTGAGGTCGAGGCCCATGCCCGCGCCAAGCTGGAGGCCAAAGGCGCCGACCTGGTGGCCGCCAACGAGGTGGGCGGCGCGGCGCCGGGCGGTTTCGAGCGCGACGAAAATGCCCTGTTCGTGTGCTGGCGCGGTGGAGAATGCCATTTGCCGCTGGCCTCCAAGACCGAAATCGCCCACCGACTGATTCGATTGATAGCCGAACGTTACTATGCCGAAAATACAGATCAGGATCCTTGATCCCCGCCTCGGCAACGAAATCCCGCTGCCGCACTATGCCACGCCGGGTGCCGCCGGGCTCGACCTCCGGGCCTGCCTCGACGCACCGCTGGTGCTGCGCCCGGGCGAGACGCACTTGATCCCGACCGGTTTCGCCATCCACATCGGCGATCCGGCGCTGGCGGCCATGCTGTTGCCGCGCTCGGGACTGGGCCACAAGCACGGCATCGTGCTGGGCAATCTGGTGGGCCTGATCGATTCCGACTACCAGGGCCAGGTGATGGTGTCCTGCTGGAACCGGGGCTCGGAAGCCTTCGAAATCGCCGTCGGCGAGCGCATCGCCCAGATGGTGTTCGTGCCGGTGGCCCAGGTTGCCTTCGAGCAGGTCGAAGCGTTCGCCGAAAGCCGGCGGGCCGAGGGCGGGTTCGGCCATACCGGCCGGCATTAGCCGTGCCCTTGTTGAGCCTTCGCCGGCTGTTATGGTCGGTCGGTCTGGTGTCGATGCTGGCGGTGGCCGCGACGGCGGCTGGGCTCGTCTGGGCCGAGCGGCATCGTGTCGAAGCCTCCAGCCGGGAGGCGATGGCGGCTGCGGCCGACGCCGCGGCGTTCAATGTGCGCGACCGTCTCGGCTGGTCTTTCCGGGCCTTGAGCGGCATGGGCAGCGATGCCCGGCTGGACGAAGCCCTGGCGGCCGGCGATCCCTCTCGGATCGCCGCGGAGGAAAGCCGGCTCACCGGTGCGCTGCCGGGATCGCTCCTCGTGCGTCTGGTGCCCAACCATAGCGACCTGCTGGATACTTCCCGCGTGCCGGCGATGGGTTATGCCGACCTGGAGGCGATTCGGGATGCCCGGCGTGGGGAGTCATTGCCGGCGATGCATGCGGCCAACAGCCCGAACGTCCACGTCGCGCTCGCCGTGCCGCTCGTCGACGGGCGGGGCGTGCTGCTGGCCAGCCTCTCCCCCGATATCCTGCTCGATGCCATGCGCTCGGTTCCGATGCCTTTTGGCGCCGCGCTGGAGCTCAGGCAAGGCGAACTGCCCCTGGTCTTCACCGGCGACCGCGCCCGCCGGGCCGAACCTCCGGACGGTGACGCATCGGTGCTGGGCAGCCGCGGCTGGCGGATCGTCTACTGGCGCCCGGCCCAGGACCCATCCCCGCTGTGGTGGGCTTTCGCCGCAGGCGGAACGGCGCTGCTGCTGATCCTGGCGGCGCTGCTTTGGGCCGGACGTCTGCTGGCGGAGGCGATGAAACATGATGCGGCGCTGATATCAGCGCTGGTCCCGGCGGCACCCTCGAGTCTCCCGCGCCACGCCGGCCGGGCGAGGCTCAAGGAAATGCAGGACGTGGTCGATGGCCTGAGGCCGTTCGGCGCAATACCGTCGGAGGGAGTCCCGGCCCCGTCATTGCCGGGTGACTCGGAAATGCGATTCCCCGTGCCGGAAGAGGCGCCGTTGCCGCCGGCCATGAACGATCAAAAAGAGGAGATTCCCATGGCTATGCGACCCGTTCCGGACATTGCTCCCACCCTGTTCCGGGCTTACGACATTCGCGGCATCGTCGGTGATACCTTGACCGAGGCGGCGGCCCGGGCGATAGGCCGAGCCATCGGCAGCGAAGCGCTGGATCGAGGAGAGCGGCGGGTCGTCGTCGCACGCGACGGGCGGTTGAGCAGTCCCGCGCTCTGCGCCGCCTTGGCGGAAGGATTGCGAACGACCGGCTGCGAGGTCACCGATCTGGGGCTGGCGCCCACGCCCGTCCTGTATTTCGGCACCCATGAGCTGGCGGGTCGTTCCGGCGTCATGGTGACCGGCAGCCACAATCCTGCCAACTACAACGGCTTCAAGATCGTGCTGGGAGGGCAGACCCTGGCCGGCGAGGACATCCAGACCCTCCGGCGCCGCATCGAATCAGGGAATTTTCATAGCGGAGAAGGGCGGGTCGAGCGTCGCGACCTGCTCCCCGATTACCACTTAGCGATCGTGGAAGACGTGCAGGTCGGCCGGCAATTCAAGATCGTGGTCGATTGCGGCAACGGCGTGGCCGCCGTGGTGGCGCCGCAGATCCTCCGCGCCCTGGATTGCGAAGTGGTCGAATTGTATTGCACGGTCGACGGCAATTTCCCCAACCATCACCCCGATCCGAGCAAGCCGGAAAACCTGGCGGTGCTGATCGAAACGGTGAAGCGGGAAGGCGCGGACCTCGGCGTGGCCTTCGACGGCGACGGCGACCGGCTCGGCGTGGTCGACTCGGCCGGGAACATCATCTGGCCGGACCGCCAGATGATGCTGTTCGCCGCCGACGTGCTGTCCCGCGAACCCGGCGCCGACATCATCTACGACGTCAAATGCACTCGCCATCTGGCCGGTTACATCCTGCGCCATGGCGGACGTCCGCTGATGTGGAAGACCGGCCATTCCCTGATCAAGGCCAAGATGAAGGAAACCGGCGCCCTGCTGGCGGGCGAGATGAGCGGCCATTTCTTCTTCAAGGAGCGCTGGTACGGCTTCGACGACGGCATCTACGCCTGCGCCCGGATGGTGGAAATCCTGTCCGCCGATCCGCGTCCCACCGCCGAGGTGTTCGCGGAGCTGCCGGACAGCGTCAACACGCCCGAACTCGGCGTGCGGCTGCAGGAGGGCGAGAACCTCGCCTTCATCGAAAAAATGCGCGCCCTGGCCGACTTCGGCGATGGCCGCACGACCGACATCGACGGCCTGCGGGTCGATTTCGCCGACGGCTGGGGGCTGGTGCGCGCCTCCAACACCACGCCTTCCCTGGTGATCCGCTTCGAAGCCGACACCGCCGAAGGGCTGGCTCGCATTCAGCAGCGCTTCCGGGAGTTGCTGCTGAAGGTGCGGCCCGATCTCGACCTGCCTTTCTAGAACCACTGACGCCTTGGTTTGCCCATGAAACAACAGGAACCCTTGGAAAGCTCCTTCGCCAATCAGATCGCCCACGTCCTGACCGAGGCCTTGCCGTATATCCGGCGCTTCAAGGGCAAGACCCTCGTCGTCAAGTACGGCGGCAACGCCATGATCGACGATCGCCTGAAGAACAGCTTCGCCCGCGACATCGTGCTGCTGAAACTGGTCGGCATCAACCCGGTGGTGGTGCACGGCGGCGGGCCGCAGATCGGCAATCTGCTGCAGCGTTTGGGGAAAACCAGCGAATTCGTGCAGGGGATGCGGGTCACCGACGCCGAGACCATGGACGTGGTGGAGATGGTGCTGGGCGGCTTGGTCAACAAGGACATCGTCAACCTCATCAACCGCCAGGGCGGTGCCGCGGTGGGCTTGAGCGGGAAGGACGGCGATCTGATCCGGGCGCGCAAGATCCGCCTGTCCCAGCCGCAGTCCGATGCCCCGGAAATCATCGACCTCGGCCATGTCGGCGAAGTGTCCAGCATCGATCCTGCGGTGGTGGACATGCTGGTCAACAGCGATTTCATCCCGGTGATCGCCCCGATCGGCGTCGGCGAGGACGGCTGCTCCTACAACATCAACGCCGATCTCGTCGCCGGCAAGATGGCCGAAGTGCTCAAGGCCGAGAAGTTGATCCTCCTGACCAACACCCAGGGCATCCTGGGCAAGGACGGTGCGCTTCTGACCGGCTTGTCGCTCAAGGAGGTCGACGCCCTCATCGAGGACGGCACCATCAGCGGCGGCATGATCCCCAAGGTCCGCTGCGCGATGGATGCGCTGCGCGGCGGCGTCAACAGCGCCCACATCATCGACGGCCGCGTCGACCACGCCGTGCTGCTGGAGCTGTTCACCGACCAGGGCATCGGCACCCTGTTGCTGCGGCGCTGAGCATCCGGACGAGCTTCGTCCGTGCAGACGGAGTTCCGGCGGGATCGCACCGGGCGTTTTCTGTGACCTTTCGTCAGCCTCTCGCCCGCTCTACCTCGTCTCGACTCATTCCGCATGCGCTGACCAGCGCTTGCCAGAGGCTGGTGAAATAGCCGGATGTGAACCACCGTTCGATGCTCCACGCCATACGTAAACCTACTTAGGGAGCGCTTCGTATTGGCGCCGGCCAGCCCCCGGCATTACAAAGCGGGAAGGATGGACAGGTGATCCCACATGTTCGTCGGACCAGCGGTCCGTCCCCCACAGACATACAGGAGAAACCGAGATGAACGGTTTGAAGATCGATCGGGTTCTGGTGGGCGAGGCTCTGGTCGGCGAAGGCAACGAACTGGCGCATATCGATCTCATCATGGGGCCCCGCGGGAGCGCCGCGGAAGTAGCGTTCTGCACGACCCTCACCAATCAGAAGCGCGGCGACAACGCCTTGCTGGCTCTGGTTGCGCCCAATCTGATGGCGAAACCCGCCACGGTGATGTTCAACAAAGTGGAGATCAAGAACGAAAAGCAGGCGACCCAGATGTTCGGGCCGGCGGAACGCGGCGTGGCCAAGGCGGTGGTGGATTCGGTCAAGGAAGGCATCATCCCGCAGGCAGAGGCTGAGCACGTGTTCATTTGTGTCGGAGTGTTCATCCATTGGGACGCCAAGGACAACGCCAAAATCCAGGACTGGAACTATCAGGCGACCAAGCTGGCGATTTCCCGTGCGGTGGAGGGCAAGCCCGATATTGCGGAAGTCATCGCGCAGGAAGACGTCGTTCACCATCCTCTCGCTGCCCATGACTGAAGGGCCGGGGAGCTGCGATGAAGCGCATTGATGTCCTGGTCCCCACGGCCGAGCTGGCGCGCATCGAAAAACGGCGTATTCCTATCCCGGCCAGGGCGTGAACGCCATTGGACGATCGTCCGGAGGTCTTCTATTCTCGACAGAGCGAATTCATTTCCGCGGCGGTGGATCGGGGTTGGCCATGGGAGGCATCGCGCGCGTCGGCGTGATGGGACTGGACGCAGCCGATTCTCTGCTCAAGAATGATCGGTGGGGCGAAAAACGCGATCTCTTGCTGACGGTGGATGTGCCGTGCGAGCGCGTGGAAGAAACGCACCAACGGGTCCAGAAGCATCATCCGGAAGCCGCATTCGAGGTCACCGGTCCGACGATTCCGGCATTCCCTTGACAGAGCCGGCCGGGTTTCCGGCGGCAGGGAGGACGTATGAAAATGACATCGGCTATTCATCCTTGGCTGACGATACTCGTGTTCGTCGCAGGCGGTTCGGCAGCATCGGCCGCCCCGCGTTCCGGCAGTTGCTGGGTGGACGTTTACAACGGTCCGGACTTTACGGGTACCCAGGTGAGGATCTTCGGTCCGACCGAGTTGGCGAGCCTGAAGAATCTTCAAGGGGCCGATTGGAACGATGCGATCGAAAGCCTGGAAGTCGGTCCCGGCGCGGAGGTGAGCGTCTATGGGAACGAAAACTTCGCTCTTCCCTCCGGCCCGGTCTATCATGAGCAGGAAATCCGGAGCTGGGGCAACAAGGATGAGAATTACCGCAGCCAGGTTGCGACTTTCACCGCTGGACACAAGGTGCACCACCTCGGTGAATACGGTCTCCATGACCAGGTCAGTGCGCTCAAGGTCCGATGCATGGACTAGGCGTCGTCAAGGTGCGAACGAAATGAGCACCAAGTCTGTCGCTGCGCCCGAGTGGGCTACCTTCTGCGAGGAATTCAGCCGTCAACACCGGGGCTGGCTGGTGACGACCAGCATCAAGGACAAACTGCTTGCGGCGGAAAACGACATGGCCGATGTCGCGGAAGAACGTTGCGTCGTGCGCGATGTGCGGTTCCGCGGCCTGTCCTTCGAGCCGAAGGACGGCAGCCTTTCCGTGTCGCTGGGGGAAGGGGCGCTGCAGATCACTCAATCGATCGCGGAAGTCACCGCGATCGGCCTGCTGGAAGCGGGACAAGGCGTTCATGCCGGCTTGCGCATCGACAGCACCGGCCATGGCGCCATGATACTGAGGTTCCGCGCGCCGGCCCGGCCGGAACGCCTGGATGGACTCTTCACCCCTTGGCTTTGACAAGGTTCTTGTTATCCACGGAGGACGATCATGCACACCCACAAATACCTGATTGTCGGCGGCGGCATGACTGCGGATGCGGCGATCCGGGGCATACGCGAGGTCGATCCGCAAGGTTCGATCGGTCTCATCGGCGCGGAACCGCACCTGCCCTATAAACGGCCGCTGTTGTCCAAGGGGCTCTGGCTCGGCAAGTCTTTCGACCAGCTATGGTACGGCACCGAAACGTGCGGGATCAGCGCATTCCTGGGGCGGACGGCGACCGGGCTCGATCTGGCCGGCAAATGCGTCACCGACGACGAAGGTACGCTCTACCGCTTCGAAAAGCTGCTCCTCGCCACCGGGGGGCGGCCGCGCCGTTTCCCGTTCGGCGGCGACGATATCCTGTATTTCCGCACCGTCGACGACTACCTTCGGCTGCGGGCGCTGACGGATCGTCGACGGAAGTTCGCCGTCATCGGCGGCGGCTTCATCGGATCGGAAATCGCCGCGGCCCTGGCTTCGATCGGGAAGGAAGTCGTGATGATCTTCCCCGAGGAGTGCATCGGTGCTCGGGTATTTCCGGGGGACCTCTGCCGATTTCTCAACGGCTATTACGGCGACCAAGGCGTTGAACTGCTCAGCGGCCGGACCGTCACCGGCGTCGCGCGGGAGGGAGAAAAATGCCGGCTCGCACTCGGCGAGACCGGCTCACCGGGCGAGCAGGCAATCGTCGTGGACGGCGTCGTCGCCGGCATCGGCATCGAGCCGGAAACTCGGCTTGCCGAATTGGCCGGGCTTCCGGTCGACCGAGGCATCGTCGTCAACGAGATTCTGCAGGCGGGCCATCCCGATGTGTATGCCGCCGGCGATGTCGCCTCCTTTCACAACCCTGCCCTAGACCGCTGGATGCACGTGGAACACGAGGACAACGCCCGCACCATGGGCAGGCTGGCCGGGCGCAACATGGCCGGCGAGGCGAATCCGTACCGGCATCTGCCCTACTTCTATTCCGATCTCTTCGAGCTGGGCTATGAAGCGGTGGGGGAACTGGATTCGCGGCTGGAAACCATCGAGGACTGGTCCGAGCCTTATCGCAAGGGCGTGGTCTACTACCTCGCCCAGGGCCGTGTGCGCGGCGTGCTGTTGTGGAACGTCTGGGACCGGGTCGATGCCGCCCGGGCGCTGATTGAAGAGCCAGGGCCTTTGGGGCCGGAAGATCTGGCCGGAAGGCTGTGACAAGGAGAAATCAAGGAGAAATCGAGGAGGAAAAGAATGATTCCGACCTCATAACTTCTAACGAGGTGAAAACATCATGGTCGCAACCGCATTGTCCCGAACCGTCAAGCCTGTTCCGTACGACGAGGTGGAGACGGTACCGCCGCCGCCCGATCCCGATCTATTGCATGCGCTGATCGCGGAGGCGGCCTATTACCGGGCCGAAAAACGCGGCTTCGCCGGAGGCGGCGAGCTGGAAGACTGGCTGGAGGCCGAGAAGGAAGTGCTGGAAATGCAGGAGAAACTTTCGATTCCCACGCCCGATTGAGGGCTCAATCGGGTTCGAGCAGCAGGGCTATCCGCACCAGTTCCGCCAGGGTTTCGGCCTGCATCTTCCGCATCACGTTGGCGCGATAGATTTCGACGGTCCGATGGCTGATGCCGAGGGATTTGGCCGTATCCTTGGACGAGTAACCCTTGACCGTGCAGTGCAGGACCTGCTTCTCCCGCTTGCTGAGGCGAGCATATTGCGCAAGGGCTTCCGCTTGCCGGCGCCGGTGCTCCGAACTCCTCAGGTCCAGGGCGATGGCTTCCCTGAGGCGGTTCAGGAAGCCCTCATTTTCAAACGGCTTTTCGATGAAATCGAAGGCACCGCCCCGGAAGGCCTCCGCCAGCGCGGGCACGTCGCCCTGGCCGGTGATGAAGATGATAGGCGTCCGTATCCCTTTGCCGGTCAGAGTCTTCTGCAGTTCGAGGCCGGACATTTCCGGCAGGCACAGGTCCAGCACGATGCAGCCGTGGGTGTCGGGGGTGCAGTAATCCAGAAAGGCTTTGCTGGTGGCGAAGCAGCGCGCCGGCAAGCCCTCTGACTCGACCAGAGCTTTCAGCGCGTCCCGCACGGCCGGCTGGTCGTCGACGATGTGGACCAAGGGCTCGGTCCTGCCGTGCGAGAGGGGTTTGCGGACGTTGAGGCTCGTTGGCATACACAGGACTCCGTGTTGGCCGGCAACGATCATTCGACCTGCCGCAAGAGGAAAATACTCCCCATTCCGGCAATTTTCCAGCACGGATTCAGGCTGAAGGGGCTGGAAAGCGGTAGATGCCTGCCTCGGTGACCACGGCGTCCAGCGGGACGTCCCACGGTTGTGCTTCCAGTCGCTCGACCTTCTGGCCTTCGAAAGCGAGGCCGATCAGCCGGGGTTTTGCGGACGCGGGTTCGTCGAGTCGGAACGCGAAGGTCCGGTCGTAATAGCCGCCGCCCATGCCGAGCCGGTTTCCCCGCGGATCGAATGCCACCAGGGGCATGAACACGAGATCGAGTTCCCGGGCGTCGGTGATCGTCCCTTGGTCGACAGGGGGTTCGGGAATGCCGTAGCGGTTGGGACGCATCGAGGCCGTGCCGGCATACGGGCCGAACCAGAGCATGCGCCGGGGCTCCTTCCGCAGGATGGGGACGAAGCCGGTGCGGCCAAGTTCGCGGAGGTATTCGAAGAGGGCTGTGGTTTCCACCTCGCCATCATGGGCAAGATAGGCCGCTATCCTGACCTTGGCGTCGAACCAGCCGGAGCCGATGCACTGCTTGGCGATTTGCAGGCTTTTTCGGCGAGCTTCGGAGGGAGATTGGCTGCGTCGCCACTCGCGGATTCGAGTCCGGATGCCGGTTGGCGCGGTCATGGACATGGGGCGAGAAAGAGTATTCCCCGTTTGCGCCGTAGCATGCTTTCGCCCTTGAACCATATGGTTCAGGTGGGATTTGAGGATGCCGAATCAGGCTTTCCGCTCGGAGCGGACTTGCGCACATCGAACACCCGAAAGTCCCGGGGTTTTAGATTAGGCTCAAAGAGTAACCCAGCACGCTTCGAGCGTTACAGGGAATACTGGGGAGTTATCTTACCCGATAAACGGCGCAGGTGAGAGACTTGACGTGTCTGGGAATTCCCGCTATCGCGGAGGTCAACCGTTCCAGCCGCCGCCGGAACCCAGCGAATTCATGGCATGCTGATTGGCCAGGCCCTGGTTCAGGAGCCGGATCTCGTGCTGGGCCTGGACCAGTTCATGGGCGATGTTCAAGGCCGCCATGATCGCGATGCGTTCGGTGCCGATCACGCGGCCGGTTTCGCGGATCTTGCGCATTCTCTCGTCGAGGAAACGGGCGGCGATCAGCAGGTCGTGCTGCTCATCCTCGGCGCAGCCGATGGGGTATTCCTTGCCGAGAAGCTGCACTTTGATGGGGCGATGTTCGCTCATGGCGCGTATTTCCTGGAGATGGGGACGAAGTCAGGGGTATTGCGGGGCTGGTGGCCATGGCTTTGGGTACCGGCCCTAGCCCAAGGGATGTTAGCATAATGAAATACTCCCAAGTTCGACAAGTCACTCATGCACGAGAGTCCCTCTTACGAGGACATCCAGGCGATATTCCTCAACCATCACGTCCCTGCCAGCGTCGCCGAGGCCCACGGCACATTGGCGGGCCTTTTGTGCGTCGACGGCCGGCTCGATTGCGAGCAGTGGCTGAGTGCCATCTTCGGCGACGACAAGGCCGGGCTGAATGCGGACGAGCAGGCGTGCTGCGAAAGTTTGTGCAACCGCACGCGCGAGCAACTGGATGCCTTCGATTTCAGCTTCGAACTGTGCCTGCCGGACGACGACCATGCGATGAGCGACCGCGCCCGCGCGCTGGGCGAATGGTGTCAGGGATTCCTGTATGGGCTGGGCTACAAGCTGGCCGACAGCGACTGGCCCGGCGAATGCGCCGAGGTGCTCGACGACATCCTACAGCTTTCCCGCCTCGACTCGGAACACGCCGATGAAACCGACGAAGAGGCTTACGCCGAGCTGACCGAATTCGTCCGGGCCGGGGTGCAGCTCGTCCGCAGCGAATTCGAGCAGAACGCCGCTCCCCAGCTTCATTGAGTCATCCGATGTTGCCCTTGTCCGAATTCCAGCAGCGCCGTCGCCGCCTGCTCAAGCGCATGAAGAAAAGGAGCGTCGCGCTCATCGCCGGCGCGCCCGCCGCGGTGCGCAACCGCGACGTCGAGTTCCCCTACCGCCAGGACAGCGACTTCGCCTATCTCACCGGCTTTACCGAGCCCGAGTCGCTGGCGGTGTTCATCCCTGGCCGGAAAGAGGGCGAATTCGTGCTGTTCTGCCGCGAATTCGACGCCAAGATGGCCGTTTGGGTCGGGCGCAGCGCCGGGCTCGAGGGGGCCCGCGAGGTGTTTGGGGCGGACGAGGCGTATCCGATCACCGAACTCGATGCCGTGCTCCCGGGTCTCTTGGAAAACCACGAAACCGTGTATTACCCGATCGGGCATCAGTCCGAATTCGACGATCAGGTGATGCGGGCGATCAACAACATCCGCAGCCGGGCGCGCAGTGGGGTTGGCGTGCCGGAGCAGTTCGTCTCGCTCGACAAGCTCCTGCACGAGGCGCGGCTGTTCAAGTCGGAGCTCGAGATCGGGCTGATGCGGCGGGCCGCCGAAGTCTCCGCCGCGGCGCACAGGCGGGCCATGCGGGCCTGCCGCCCAGGCATGTACGAATACCAGATCGAGGCGGAAATCCTGCACGAATTCATTCGCCACGGCATGCGCTCGCCCGCCTATCCCAGCATCGTCGCCGGTGGCAACAATGCCTGCACGCTGCACTACACCGCCAACGACGCGATACTGCGCGATGGCGACCTGCTGCTGGTCGATGCCGGCGCCGAGCACGATCATTACGCCGCCGACATCACCCGGACCTTCCCGGTCAACGGCCGCTTCAGCGAGGCCCAGCGCGCCCTGTACGAACTGGTGCTGGAGGCGCAAACGGCGGCGATCGGCGAGGTCAGGCCGGGCAAGCACTGGAACGATCCGCACGACGCCGCGGTCCGGGTCCTGACCAAAGGCCTGGTCGCCCTGGGGCTGCTCGAAGGCAAGCCCGCCAGGCTCGTCAAGGACGAGGCCTACAAGAAGTTCTACATGCACCGGACCGGGCACTGGCTGGGCATGGACGTCCATGACGTGGGCGACTACAAGGCCGGCAGCGACTGGCGCAAGCTGGAGCCCGGGATGGTGCTCACGGTCGAGCCGGGGCTCTATGTGCCGGCGGACTGCGAGGACGTCGATCCGCGGTTTCGGGGCATCGGCATCCGCATCGAGGACGACGTCCTCGTCACCCCGGCGGGCTGCGAGGTCCTCACTTCCGGCGTGCCCAAGACGGTCGCCGAGATTGAAGCGCTGATGCGGCCATGAAAACTTTCGATTACGACGTCCTCATCATCGGCGGCGGCCTGGCTGGCGGCAGCCTGGCGCTGGCCCTGGCCGGTTCGCCGCTCAAGGTGGCCGTGGTGGAGAGCCGCACCGAATCCGAACGCCAGACGGCTCCCGCCGGGGCGCGCGCGCTGGCGCTGGCCCGCGGCACAGCCCGGATACTCGAGACGCTGGGCGTTTGGGCCGCGGTCGAGCCGAAAGCCACGCCGATCCGCGACATCCATGTCTCGGACCGCGGCCATTTCGGCAAGACCCGGCTCAGCGCCGAACGCGAGGGTGTCGCGGCCTTGGGGTACGTAGTCACCGCGCGCGATGTCGAGGATGCGGTGGCCGACGCCCTGCATTCCGGAACGGTCGAGCTGATCCAGCCCGCCCGCCTGATCGGGCTGCGGGCCGGGCCGGATTCGGTTCACGTCAGCCTCAAGCGCGGCGAGGAAACCCTGATGCTTTCCGCCCGTCTCGTCGTCGGCGCCGACGGCAGCGATTCCACCGTCCGCCGGTTGCTGGAAATCCCCCAGATCGTCCGCGAATACGGGCAGACCGCCCTGGTGTTCGAAGTCGCCACCGAACTCGACCACCGCAACGTCGCCTACGAACGCTTCACCTCCTCCGGCCCGCTGGCCGTGCTGCCGCTCGGGCGGCGGCGCTGCTCGGTGGTGTGGACGCTGGTCCCGTCCCAAGCCGAAGAGTTGCGTGCCCTATCGGAAGCCGAATTCCTGGCCCGCTTTCAGGAGGCCTTCGGCTACTGGCTGGGAGCGCTGGGTCCGGTCGGTCCGCGCCAGACCTTCCCGCTCAAGCTGATCCGCGCCGGCCGCATGGCCGACGACCGGGTGGTGCTGATCGGCAATGCCATGCACCAGCTCCATCCGGTGGCGGGGCAGGGCTTCAACCTGGGGTTGCGTGATGCCGCCCAACTGGCCGAACGCCTGATCGTGAAGCAGGGCTTCGGCGAAGACATCGGCGATCCGGCTTTTCTCCACAGCTACGCCGATGCCCGCCAGCGCGACCTCCGCAACACCGTCGCCTTTACCGACAGCCTGATCCGGATTTTTTCCAGCGATTTCCTGCCTCTCGCGCTGATTCGCAATATCGGTCTGTTTGCGCTGGATTGCCTGCCGCCGGCCAAACACCTGCTGGCCCGCCACGCCATGGGTCTGGCCGAACGCCTGCCTCGATTTCACTGAGCCGCTCGCCCCTCCTCTTTGGAAAAAAGGTTGACCCGGCTCCGCTTTGCCGGTATTAAAAGCATGGGCGCACGGCGCCCGATTTGCTTTTGTCAATCCAGACTCACGAGATGGGTCGTTTCCTCCGAGTAACGATTTGCCGCGCGCTCCGGCGGGCGGCGTCCATGCGAGGCCCATCTCCCAACCAGAACAGGGATAAGGAGCGGCTTGCATGCGAATTGGAATACCGAAGGAAATCTTTCCCGGGGAGTGCCGGGTAGCGACCACACCGGAAGTGGCCGAGAAAATAAAGAAGCTTGGGTTCGAGGTCGTGGTCGAGTCCGGCGCCGGGGATGGGGCGAGTTTCTCCGATGATGCGTTCAGGGAAGCCGGCGTTGCGGTCATCGAAAACGCCGCCGAGGTTTGGGCCGGTTCCGACATCGTCCTCAAGGTGCGCGCGCCTTCGCTCGCCGAAGTCGATCTGATGCGGCAGGGCGGGTGTCTCGTCAGTTTCATCTGGCCCGCCCAGAACCCCGAACTCATGGACAAGCTGGCCGCCACTGGCGGAACCGTGTTGGCCATGGACAGCGTGCCGCGGATTTCCAGGGCGCAGAAACTCGATGCCCTGAGCTCCATGGCGAACATCGCCGGCTACCGTGCGGTGATCGAAGCGGCCTATCATTTCGGCCGCTTTTTTTGCGGCCAGGTGACGGCGGCCGGCAAGGTGCCGCCGGCCAAGGTCTTCGTCATCGGCGCCGGCGTGGCGGGACTTGCCGCAATCGGCGCCGCCGGCGGGCTGGGCGCCATCGTGCGCGCCACCGATACGCGGCCGGAAGTGAAGGACCAGGTCAAGTCCATGGGCGCCGAGTTCGTCGAGGTGGAATACCAGGAGGAGGGTACGGGCGTCGGCGGCTATGCCAAGATCATGAGCGAAGGCTATCAGAAGGCCCAGGCCGACATGATCGCCCGCCAAGCCATGGACGTCGACGTCATCGTCACCACCGCCCTGATTCCCGGCAAGCCTGCGCCCAAGCTGATCACCGTCGGCATGGTCAAGTCCATGAAGCCGGGCAGCGTGATCGTCGACATGGCCGCCGAACAGGGCGGCAACTGCGAGCTGACCGTCCCCGGCGAGGTCGTGGTGCGCCATGGCGTCACCATCATCGGCTACACCGATCTGCCCAGCCGCCTGGCTCGGCAGTCCAGTACGCTCTATGCCACCAACCTCCTGCGTTTGCTTGAAGAGCTGTGCCCGCAGAAGGATGGCAATATCGTGGTGGACATGGACGACGAAGTGATCCGCGGTGCGACGGTGATCAAGGACGGCATCATTACCTGGCCGCCACCACCACCCAAGATCAGCGCGGCGGCTCCGCAGATGGCCACGGCCGCGCCGCCGGTCGTAGCCGAAAAGAAGCCGCTGCTGCCGGCCTGGGCCCGAACCGGCCTCGGCATCGGTATCGGCGCATTGATCTTCTACCTGATCGGGGTCAACGCCCCGGCCGACTTCATGGAACATTTCACCGTGTTCGTGCTCGCCTGCTTCGTCGGGTACATGGTGATCTGGAACGTGACGCCCGCGCTGCACACACCCTTGATGAGCGTCACCAACGCCATCTCCAGCATCATCGCGATCGGCGCACTGATCCAGATTTCCTCGCCCGGCACGCTGATCCTGGCGCTGGCAGGGTTGGCCATCGCCCTGACGGCGGTCAACATGGCGGGCGGATTCTGGGTGACCCAGCGCATGCTGCGCATGTTCAGAAGATAACAAGGACGGGAGAAGATCATGTCTGAAGGTTTGGTTACGGTCGCGTACATCGGCGCGACCATCCTGTTCATCCTCAGCCTGGGCGGGCTGAGCCATCCGGAAACGGCAAGGCGAGGGAATTTCTACGGCATCGCAGGCATGGCCATCGCCATCCTGGCGACCTTGCTGGGGCCGAAAGTCACCAGCTACGTGCCGATCCTGATCGCCATGCTGGTCGGCGGCAGTGTCGGCGTGTATGCCGCGATCAAGGTCAAGATGACCGAGATGCCGGAACTGGTGGCGCTCATGCACAGCCTGGTCGGTCTCGCGGCAGCCTTGGTCGGTTTCGCCAACTATTTCGACCCGAGCGCGCACTTCAGCGGCGTCGAGAAGACCATCCACGAATCGGAGATCTACATCGGAGTCCTCATCGGCGCCGTGACCTTTTCCGGATCGGTCATCGCTTTCGGCAAGCTGTCCGGCAAGATCAGCGGCAAGCCGATGCTGATACCGGGACGCCACTGGCTCAACCTGGGGCTCCTGATCGCCGTTATCGTGGTCGGCAAGCAGTTTCTCGACGCCGATTCGATCGCGACCGGCATCGTGCCGCTCGGCATCATGACCGGCATCGCCCTGCTGTTCGGCATCCACATGGTCATGGCGATCGGCGGCGCCGACATGCCCGTGGTCGTGTCCATGCTCAACAGCTATTCCGGCTGGGCCGCATCGGCCACGGGCTTCATGCTGTCGAACGATCTCCTGATCGTCACCGGTGCCCTGGTGGGTTCTTCCGGCGCGATCCTGTCCTACATCATGTGCCGGGCCATGAACCGCCATTTTTTTGCGGTGATCGCCGGGGGGTTCGGCACCGAGGGCGGCACTGCCGTGACGGGGGCAAAGCCGGAGGGCGAGGTGCAGCCCATCACCCCCGAGGAGACTGCGGAGCTGTTGCGCAATGCCAGGAACGTCATTCTGGTGCCGGGCTACGGCATGGCCGTGGCGCAGGCTCAGCACACGGTGTATGAAATCACCAAGTACCTGCGGGACAAGGGCGTCAACGTGCGTTTCGCCATCCATCCGGTGGCCGGCCGCATGCCTGGGCACATGAACGTGCTGCTGGCCGAAGCCAAGGTGCCTTACGACATCGTGCTGGAAATGGACGAAATCAACCAGGACTTCCCGGAAACCGACGTGGCGATGGTCATCGGCGCCAACGACATCGTCAATCCGGGCGCCCAGGAAGACCCCAACAGCCCCATCGCCGGCATGCCGGTGTTGGAGGTCTGGAAGGCGGGCACTTCCATCGTCATGAAGCGTTCCATGGCGTCCGGCTATGCCGGCGTCGACAATCCGCTGTTCTACAAGGAGAACAACCGGATGCTGTTCGGCGATGCCAAGAAGATGCTGGACGAAGTCCTGCAGCACCTGAGGGGATAAGCGGAAATCCGCGGGACGGGGGGTCCCGTCCCGCACTCCAGACAACGAGGGTCATTCTGTGAACGCCAGTCTCTACGAACGCGATTTTTTCGGCTGGACCCTGCAACAGTCCGAACTCCTCAAAGCCGGCCGGTTCTCCGAGCTGGATACCGAGCACCTTTGCGAGGAAATCGAGGCCTTGGGCCGCAGTGCGCGGCTGCAGCTGACCCGGCGCCTCGAAGTGCTGCTGACGCATTTGCTGAAATGGGGCCACCAGCCCGAATCTCACGGGCAGCGCTGGGAATCGGCCATACTCGACCAGCGCAGGCGCCTGGCCAAGCTGATGGAAGCCAACCCCAGCCTGAAGCCCGCTCTCCACGTCTGTTTTCTCGAGACCTACGACAACGCCCGCTTCAGCGCCATGATGGAGACAGGGCTGACGCTGGATGCCTTTCCAGCGCAGCCGCCGTTCGATCTGGTCGAAGTGCTGGATCCGGATTATCTGCCCGAGTGAGTTCGCCGAGAGGCTGTGCCATCGGGCCTCGACATATTGCGGCCATCACGTTCTGGGATGTGACACCTACTCACCCCATGAAGAGAGCACGATGCCAAGCTATTTCGTGAGACTTTGGTAACCGGAAACTGCTTTTGAAAACGCCGCCCGCCGATTCGAGAACCCGCCTGAGCGCCACGGTCGACCGCCATGCCCAGCGCCCAGCCGGGCCGCACGGTTCCGGTCAAGTACGATCCGCAGCGGCACGACCGGGTCGCGCTGGATCTATGGGAGTGCGACTGAACGACACCGGACTCCGGCTGCGGGGCGAGCTCGGCGGCTGCTATCATTGGACATCGGTCTCGAAGCCCCCGATGTTCGGCTCCCCCGAAACCTCAAGGAGAGTACATGAAACGCCGGATTTCCCTTTCCCTTCTGGTTTGTCTGGCGGTTGCCGGTATCGCGCTCGGCGGATGCAGCTCGGACCGGTCCCGCAAATTTCTGGGCGGCGTGGAGGTCCGCAACGAACAGCTCGGCGCCGTCAAACCCGGCGAAGGGCCGAGGACGGTGTATGTCGCGGATTTCGCGCTGGATGCCGAAAACATCCAGGGTGATCCCGGCGTCAGAGGCCTGCTGCCCGGCCAGTCGCAATCGCAACGCCCGGGGCTGCTGGGCGGACTCGGCCAACGCCTGAGGAAACCCTTCGGCCCCGGCAGTCCCGGCGACCAAGCCCGGGAAATCGTCGACACCATGGCGGCCGCGCTGGTGAAGAGCCTGTCGGACAAGGGGCTGCCTGCACAGCGCATCGCCTCCACGGCCGGCGCCTTGCCGCGCGACGGCTGGCTGGTGCAGGGCATGTTCACCGAGGTCGACGAAGGCAGCCGGCTCGAGCGCGCGGTGATCGGTTTCGGAGCCGGGGCGACCGCCATGGACGTGCAGGTCGGCGTGAGCGATCTCGCCGGCAAGGACCCGCGCCAGCCCTTCATCGTGTTCGGCACGGTGAAGGACCCCAGCAAGATGCCGGGCGCGGTCGTGACCATGAACCCCTATGTTGCCGCCGCCAAGTTCGTGATGGAGAAAAATGCGACCGGCAAAGACATCGAAAAGACGGCGGAACAAATCGTCGGCGAAATCCTGAAGTACCGGCGGAAGTTCGAAGACGAGGCGCGGGCCAACCGGGCCGCGCGCTGAAAGTCCTTCCTTCCCGTCAGTTGAATCCGCAGGCCCCGGCGCCGCAGCAGGGCGCGCCGCTCTGGCAAGGGGGCGCTTCCGGATTCTTGAGGGCGCCGGAGCGGACGATGCCGCCGCCGGTAATCAGCTTCCTGACCGGCGTATCGAGCGGGGTATCACCCGCCGCCAGCCCGGCGCGCTCGCACACTTCGCCCCAGGTCGCCAGGCGCTCGTGCATGGGGTGGCTGACTTCCACGAGTCGATCGTTCGCTTCGCAAAAATAATCGTATTTCGGCACGGTATTTTCCTTCCTGCATTCTCATAGGATGCGGCATTTATAGGGCCTGATGCCGGAAAACTCAATCCGTTCCCTCCTTGCCCGGCGACGGCGTATCATCCGGCCATCCTGATGGAGTGGCTGATATGAACACCGAGACTGCTGCATTCCTGCCCTCACCGGGCGATGCCTTGATCGTAGTGCATGTGCAGAACGATTTTCTACCGGGCGGCAGCCTCGCCGTGCCGGGAGGCGACGAGGTGATACCGGTCCTGAATCAATACATCGCGCGCTTCGTCCGGGCGGGACTGCCTGTCATCGCGACGCGTGACTGGCATCCGCCGGACCACTGCTCGTTCCACGCCCAAGGTGGGCCCTGGCCGCCGCATTGCGTGGCCGGAAGCCCGGGGGCGGAGTTTGCGCCCGACCTCGCACTGCCCGAGGATGTCCCGATCTTTTCCCAGGCAGTGTGGCCGGAAAAGGAAGCCTATTCCAGTTTCGAAGGCACGGACCTCGCCTATATCCTGCAGGATATAGGCGTTCGCCGTTTGTTTATCGGCGGCCTCGCGACCGACTACTGCGTGCTGCATACGGTGCTCGACGCCCGGCGCCTGGGTTTCGAAGTCGTCGTTCTCGAAGACGCGGTGCGTGCCGTCGACCTAGAGCCGGATGACGGCCGCCGCGCGTTGGCCAGGATGCAAGAGGAAGGCGCCCGCTTCGCCAGCTGTAAGGATTTCGAATGAGCCTGCCGGTCGACAGCGTCCTGCTCACCGATCTGTATCAATTGACGATGTTGCAGGGCTATCAAGCCCAGCGCATGAACGAGACCGCGGTGTTCGAGTTCTTCGTGCGCAAGCTTCCCGGCGGAGCCGAGCCCAAGCGCAACTTCCTGCTTGCGGCCGGACTGGAGCAAGCGCTGGAGTTTCTGGAAGGCATGCGGTTCCGGCCCGACGAGATCGAGTGGCTGCGCGCCACCGGACGATTCGCGCCGGATTTCATCGACGCTCTTGCCGCATTGCGCTTCAGCGGTGACGTGGATGCCATGCCGGAAGGCACGGTGTTCTTTCCCGACGAGCCGATAGTGCGGGTGACGGCGCCCCTTCCCGAGGCGCAACTGGCCGAAACGCGGCTCATCAACCTGCTGCATTTCCAGACCCTCATCGCTTCCAAGGCGGCGCGCATGACCTTGGCCGCGCCGGGCAAACTGCTGGTCGATTTCGGCCTCCGCCGCGCCCACGGCGCCGAAGCGGGGCTCCTGGCGGCCCGCGCCGCCTGCCTCGCGGGGTTCTCCGGCACGTCCGACGTGCTCGCCGGCCGGCTTTGGGGCATCCCGCTGTACGGCACCATGGCCCATTCCTTCATTCAGGCCCACGACGACGAACTCACCGCCTTCGAGCATTTCGCCCTCGCCCAGCCGGACAACCTGGTGCTGCTGATCGACACCTACGACACCGAAGCCGCCGCGGAGAAGCTCATCCCCCTGGCCGAACGCCTGGCCGCCAAAGGCATTCGCATCCAGGGCGTGCGCCTGGACAGCGGCGACCTGGCCGAGCACGCCCGCCGGGTCCGGCGTATCCTCGACCGCGGCGGCCTCGGCCAAGTCAGCATCTTCGCCAGCGGCAGCCTCGACGAAACGCTGCTGGCCAGGCACACCGCGGAAGCCGTGCCGATCGACGGCTACGGCATCGGCACCCGCATGGATACCTCGTCCGACGCCCCCTATCTCGACTGCGCCTACAAGCTCCAGGAATATGCCGGCATCCCCCGGCGCAAGCGTTCGGAAGGCAAGGCGACCTGGCCCGGCCGTAAACAGGTTTACCGCTATTACGACGGCGAAGGGACCATGCAGCGGGACAGCCTGACGCTGGTCGACGACCCGCAGCCCGGTGAACCGCTGCTGCGCCCGGTGATGCGCCACGGCCGGCGGCTCGGAGCGAGCCCGCCGTTGCAGACCCTCCGGTCTTATGCGATCGAACAGCTCGGCCGCCTGCCGGAAGCGTTACGCCGGCTGTCACCGGCGCCGGCTTACCCGGTCGAAATCGCCGGGCGATTGAGGGCTTTGGTTCAAGCGATGGATGGCGGTAGCTGACAGGTCATCTGGACACCTGTTCGTATCGAGCGGGGGCCAGAAATGGAATGATCGAACCCGGTCAGGGCAAACTCGCCCGTCTCCACCGTACACCGCTGTTGTCGGGCCGGTGCGGCAGGGGGTCGCCGGTGTCCAGGTTTTCGTTCGAACTGAGGGTGGAATCGATGCCGCTGCTGAATTGCGCGATCCAGGCCGTCGCGCCTTGCCTTTCCAGGCCCATGATGCGCGGGTGTTGGGGAGGTTTTCCCTGCGGTAGAGACCGATCGGCAGCCGGGCCAGGATGATGAGGTTGCCGAAGCGGCGGTAATCGCCGGTCAGGGAGCGCTGGGTCGAACCGGTGACGTCCCGGTTGAATCCCGCTTGGCCGCTGGGCGAAGTCGCCGTGCGGGCCCTGCCATCGGCGCCTGCGCGCTATCTGCCAAGGATCTCGCGCATGTTTTGCTCTTGTTCGGCAGACTGGCCGTTGGTTCATTCCAAGCCGGGAATCTCCTCACCCCTCCGATCGCAAGGCGATCGTTTCAATCGCCCCCAATCCTCCGTCTGCGCCAGCAGCGCCGGCAGCACGATCATGCTGCACAAGAGCGTGGCGAGGATGCCGATGCTCAGCATGATCCCCATGCTGGCCATGCCGAGATGGGGCGATACCGCGAGGTTGCCGAAGCCGCTGATGTTGGTGAGCGCGCTCAGCACGACGGCCAGGGCAGTGCTGGTGTGCAGGAGGATGCCGTCCTTCGGCGGCGCGGTGCGGAAGCGGTGGACCATGTGGATGCAGTTGTCCACCCCCATGCCGAAGACCAGCGGCAGGGCGATGATGTTGGCGAAGTTGAAGGGTACCTTCGCCAGCGCCATGGCCGCTCCCGTCAGCAGGGAAGCCAGCAGCAGCGGCAGCAGGACCAGCAGCACGTCGATCTTTTTCTCCATGGTCAGGAACAGGATCACGGTGATCGCCACGATGGCGTAGGCAAAGGCCTGCAGGAAGGCCGTCACCACCGCGTCGCTGGATTCGAGGAACAGCACTGGCACCCCGGTGGCGTGCGGCACCACCTGCCGGACCTGGTCCACGAACCGGCGCATGGCTTGCGGATCGTGCAGGTCCTCTTTCGGCCGGATTTCGACCCGCTGGACGCCATCCTTGGTGATCCAGCGGGAGCGGAAGTCGTCCGGCAGGTCGCCGATGCCGACCCGGCGGGCCTTCAGCGCATCCACCAGCCGTGCCAACTGGCTGCCGAGCCCCCCCACCAGGGTGTGCGACACCCGCTCTACGGCTTCGGTGCGGGTCTCGCCCTGCGCGGACTGGATGCGTTCGGCCAGCCGGGCCTGTTCCGCGGCGAGGCGGAAGCCGGCCGGTGCGTCGGCGGCGTCGGGGTGGACCGAGAGGTGGGCCGTGAGGGTCGCCAGGAACCGGCGCACGGCTGCGGCCTCCTCGTCGGGCGCGGGCCGCGGCTTGGTGTCGCCCGATGCCGGCTGCGGCCCCAGGGTCAGCGCCATCTGGTCGATCAGGTCCAGTTTTTCGTCCTGGTCTCCCGGCACGAAATCCTCGAGCGTCAGGACCTTGTCCACCACCGGCAGCCTTTCCAGCCGCTGCTTCATGGCCGCGGCTTCTTCGCCATCCTTGGCCAGCGCCGCCAGGAACCAGGGCGAATGGGAGCCATCGGCCAGCAGTTCGCGGAAGGTCCGGACCGATTCGGCAGAGGGGTCCTGGAGGTTGAGCGGATTCTGGTCGAAGCGCGCCGACTTCAGTTGCACGAAGGCGAGGGCGGCGACGATGGCCGCAGCGACCAGAACGCTTCGCGAATGACGCAGCGGAAAAGTCAGGAAATTCCGCTGCCAGCGCGGCGGCTCGGCATGCCCGGCATGGGGGCCGAGGTAACGGGAAGGGCGTCGGAGGCCGAGGAAGGCGGGGAGGATGGCGAGCGTCACCAGCAGGCTGATGAACATGCCGGCGCCCGAAATGATGCCCAACTCGGCGACTCCCCGGTAGCTGGTGGGCACAAAGCAAAAGAAGCCGATAGCGGTGGTCAGGGTACCGATTTCCAGTGAGCCGCCGACGTGGCGGACGGCACGTTTCAGGGCGCTGCGGTGGCTGTGCGAACGGCAGGCCAGCTCACGGTAGCGCAGGCTCAGATAAATGGCGTAATCGGCGCCGATGCCGATGTACATCACGGAGAAGGCGACCGAAATCAGATTGAGCTGGCCGAGCGCCACGGCGGCGAAGGCGGCGGTGAAGATCAGACCGAGCACCAGGCCGATCTGCACCGCCAGCACCAGCCACAGCGACCGCAACCCGATCAGCATGACCAGGCTGACCCCCAGGAACGAACCGAGGCTCGCCATCTGGGCGCCGATGCTGGCGCTCTTGAGTTCGTCCACGGACAGGGCGGCGGCGCCGGTGAGCCGCATCAAGACGCCGCTTTCTTCCAGGCGCAGCGCCTTGCCGGTCTGGCGGATCGTCGCCATCAGGTTTTCGCCGGGCGCCAGCGAGCTGTATTCGATCCGCGGCATGACCTCCAGCAGCACGCGCCTGTCGGCGGGCTTGGCGTCCTCGCCGGCCATCAGTTCGATCCACGACAGGGGCGTCCCGGAGCCGTCCAGATAACCGCGCAGCGCCGAGGCGATCCGATCGAACACGGTGGCGAAATCGATGTCCTTGTCCTCTCCGGTGCGCAGGGCTCGCTCCAGGAGCGAGAACACGCCGCGGAGGCTCCGGTCGGCGGACACCTCCGCCAGGAACGGCTGCACCTTGGCCAGGTGATCGGACAGTTTTTCCAGGTCCGCGGCGTCGTCGAACAGCAAGCCGTTCTCGCGGAAGAATCCGCTTTCCGGCGGATAGAACACCCATTCGAAGTGGACGGAATCCTCGCGCAGCCGGTGATAGAGTCTGGCCGCCGCATCCCGCGCCTGGTCCGGCGTCGGGGCGTCCAGGACGATGACGATGGCATCGCGGAACTGCGGGAAGGCCCTTTCGTAGGCCAGCTTGTCCTGGCGCCACGGCAGTTCGTCCGACAGCACATTGCCGGGGTAGGTGTTGATGCGGAGGTTGTGGATCGTGTAGTTTACGGCGGCCGTGGCGGCGAGGATCGAAAAAGCGATCACCGCCACGGCGTGGCGCATCGAAAAATAGAACCAGATGGACAACAGGCGGTCGATGCGGGTCCGCAGGCGTATTTTTCGCGTGATCAAAACGTGCCTCCTTATTTGAACCATTCCGTTAGGCCGCGCCGAGCATCGCAGCTTTCGGCGAGAATGGCCCGAAGGGGAGCCGCAGGGGGCTCGTCCGTCGAGGGGCAGGCGCCCCTTCGATGGACCCTCGTCGAAAGCGCCAACTTTGCCTGGAGCCAAGTTGAACAGCCGAAGGCTGGCCCGTAGGGCGAAACCCATGGAGGGGTTTCGCAGCGTAATCCGACCGTGGGTTCGGATACCCACATTCAAAAAGTGCCGCGCAGCGTTTCATATTCAAATTCTTTTGGCGTGCCTGTTCTGCTGTCGATGGACGTCGTATTCCAGCCGCCAGGAAAGCCGGTTCCCGATCCTGCCTCTTCCTCTTGACTTCCGTGTCCTACCATCTTCCGATACAGCCTGAGCTTCTGATCCGCGGCCTGACCATGGCTTCCCTGGGAGGGTTGTTGTTCGCGATCGGCCTTCGGCTCGAACTTGCAGCGGTTGTGGCGGCCATCCGGGACTGCCGTTGGTCCGTCGTACTGCCGCTCAATTTCATCGCGGTTCCGCTGCTGGCTTACGGGCTGGCGCGGTCTTTCGCCCTGCCGCCGGACTATGCGGCAGGGATGCTTTTGCTGGCCGCCGCACCCTTCGCCCCGGTGGTACCGGTCTTCGTGAAAATGGCGCGGGGCGATCTGGCGCTGGCGGCCGGTTTGACCGCGATTTTTCCCGTGTTCGCCATGTTCCTCACGCCGCTGGCTTTCGATGCCGGTTTCGCGGCGCTGGGCGGCGGCGCTACGCTCAGGTTCAGCTATCTGAATCTTCTGGCGGTGCTGTCCTGCACTGTCAGCCTGCCGCTCATCTTGGGCATGGCACTCAGATTCGGACTGCCTCGGCTGGCCGGCCGCCTGGTCCGGCCTCTGGATGTCCTGGCGGAAACGGCGGGAGCCGTGTCCCTGGCGTTCGTGACCTGGGTCGAATCCTCCACACTCCTCGCCACCGGGTGGAAACCCCTCATGGCATTCGTTCTGGCGGGGGAGCTGTCGTTCTGCTTGGGCTATGCCTTCGGCGGGCCGGACTCACAGGGCAGGCGAGTGATCGCATTCGGCACAGCCAACCGCAACATCGCCCTGGCCATCCTCGTCGCCGTGCAAAGTTTCGCCGGCACGAAGGTGGTGGCGGTGGTGGTGGCCGACGGGCTTGCCCTGATCCTCCTCGGACTCCTGCATGCCGCCCATTACCGCTTGCTGGCCGAACGCCGAGGATTGCCGGTACCCGCCTGGAACAAGCGTCTGCCCTAGGCTTTCCACCTGTTGCTTCCGGATGGAAGCCGCCTCGCCGTCCAGGCCGAGGCTTTCGATCACCGGGCCCAGTTCCTGGCGGATCCACTGTTTCGACAGCCCGAATTCTTCCAGCGAATAGCGATGGGTGCTCTGGAAAGTGCGCTGCCGCTCGGTGAATTCCCGCAGCACCGCCCGGTAGGATCCGGTCATGTTCCAGCCGAAATGGCGGTAGAGGGCGGCGATCGTGCGGCCCGGATCGGTCCGGAGATCGCGGTAGTCGATGGAGTAAAAATTGGCGGGTTCCACTCGCGCGCGGAACCGGTGCAGATGCCGGTACCACTCGGCCGCCAGGGCGGCGTAGGCTTTCGACTCGCCCCCGTCCTTTCCGATTTCCGGCGAATGGGCCTGCCAGACCGGAACGAACAGGCTGACGTGGGATGGGATGGCTTCGTCCGGGTGGCGAACGATGGTGATGAAGCGGGCGTCGGGAAACTCCTCCGCGATCGACTCGATGGCGCCCGAAGCATGGGTCGACTTGACCAGCAGGATGCGCCCGCCGCCGTTGGCGTAGACCTGGCGCTGCATGCAGGAGCGGTAGTAGGCCATCAGCTTGCGGCGGGATGCCGGCGGAAGGGCATCGGGAAAACCCACCTCCCAAAGCGGCTCCACGAACGGAAACAGCATGAAGATCGCCTCGGAAGCGAAAGCGTAGAGGAACAGCGCCTGGTCTTCCTCCGGCTGGTCCAGGCGCATCCGATGCATTTCGTCCCAGCCGCCGAACCACTTCCGCTCGCACCATTGCATCAGGCGCCGGATCACGCCGCCGCACTTGACGTCGATCCACGCCAGCCCGTTGAAGACAGCCTGAAAGCAGATGCTCGGAAAGATGGTCTGGTACATCTTCCAGTGCACGAAGCGCTGGTCATCCGCGCAGAGCACACGCTGCAGGAAGGAGGTTCCGCTCCGGGGCGGGGCGATCACGAATACCGGCCGTTCGACGCGGGTTGTTCGGAAGCCGGGAAAGAAGAGGTGGTCGAGCAGGCGGCCGAGCGCCACGAAAGCCACGAAAGCGAGATACAAGGCGGAAAAAAGCAGTACGTAACACCAGCGCCTGAACCGGAATGGCCGCTGGAACAACGCCAGGCGCAGGGCTTTGAGAAAGCCGCGGTAATTGAAGAACATGGGGCTGTCACCGTGAAAGAGGGCATCCTGTGGTCGGGTACGCCTGGATTCGCGGGACAGACCTGTCCCGAGGTGATCCACCCCGATGGGTGCGTCGGCGTCTTTTTCGACAGGGCTTGGGACCGGCTCAGAACCGGCAAGGATTGGAAGCCCCGTGTGGCAAGGCCGGCTTTCGTGGATGAAACCCGTGGCCGTCGCTTCCACGCCGAGCTGCCGCGATCCACGGCCTCGAGCCAAATGAAACCAAAGGGGTATCGGATGGTAGGTGTTCGAGTGATGTCATTATTTTTTTCTTTTTCGGCAAGGTGTTTTTCGGCGGGCGTTCGACTGGCCCGGTCCGCGATCAGCCATGCGTGGCGAGAGTAATTTACTAGAACTTCGATTATTTTTCGCGCTCAACTAAGCTCGATCCGAGCGATGGCGCCGTCGGCTTCGCAGGCCGAGGCTTTTTCAGGCCGTCAAGCTGGCGAACAGCATGGGCAGCCGTTCGGGCAGGCGCTGGACGTGGTCCACCACCGTATAGCGGTTGGGGCCGAAAATCCGGGAGACGTAATCGTCGGCTTCCGGGTCGAGCGTCAGGCAGTAGGTCATGATGCCCGAGGAGGCCAATTCCTCCACTGCCTTCTTGGTGTCGAAGCGGAGATACTGCGGATCGCGCTCGTCGATGTCGGCCGGTTCGCCGTCGCTGACCAGGAGCAGCAGCTTTTTCTGCCGGGGCTGATGTCCAAGATGGTGTGCGGCATGCCGCATGGCGGCGCCCATGCGGGTGGACAGCCCGCCCTTCATCCCGGCGAGGCGGGACTTGGCCTGGTCGTCGAAAGGCTGGTCGAAGTCCTTGAAGCGATAGTACTGCACGTCGTGGCGGCCGTCGGAGGCGAAGCCATGGATGGCGAAGGGATCGCCGATGCCGTCGATGGCCCAGGCCAGCAGCGTGCAGGCCTCGCGCGCCAGCTGGATGATCGGCCGGTCGCTGCCGGGCGGGGTTTCGTTGGTGGATTCCGACAAATCGAGCAGCAGCAGTACCGCGAGGTCGCGAGTCTTGCGGATCGTGCGGATGTTGATGCGGGGGTCGGGCATCTCGCCCATGCGGATGTCGATCATGGCCCGGATCGCGGCGTTCAGGTCGATCTCGTCGCCGTCTTCCCGCCGCCGCTGGCGGATCACGCCCTGCGGCTGCAGGGCGTCGATGATGTGCTTGAGGCGGCTGGCGATGGGTTTGTATTCGAGCAGGATCCGTTCGACGAGCGCCGGGTCGTCCTTGGTTTGGCGACGCTCCAGCACGGTGGCCCAGTTGGGGCGGTGCAACTGGACCTGGTAGTCCCATTCCGGGTAGTGATAGGGGTCGCTGACCGGTTCCTTCCCTTCCAGCTCGTTGATGGTGCAGCCTTCCTGATCGAGATAGAACGGCGTTTCCAGGGTCCAGACTTCCTGGGCGTCGTCCCCGGCCAGTTCGCAGTCCACTTCGTCGATCATCGCCATCAAGGACACTTTCTTGCGCACTTGGCGCTGGCTGGGGGCGACGTAGTCGGCCTCGGCCCATTCGGTTTCGCCGAAGGTCCAGAGGAAGCGGTTGTCGTCCCGGTACGGCACGCCGAAGCTCTCCAGGACGCGCAGCGAGGGCAGGCCCCACCGGTCCTTGATGCGGTTGGAGAGGGTGACGCCCAGGTCCCAGCTCAGCCGGTTGTCGGCCGGATCCTTGGCCAGCGCGGCATGGAAGGATTCGCGCAGTTCCGCCACGATCGGATCGTCGGTCCGTATCCGTTCGTCGAGCAGGGCGTGAGCCAGCCGTTCCAGCCAGAGTACCATCGGGTCGGCGTTGCGGTCGCTGCGGAGGGCGGCTTCGAACAAAGGCGCCCAGAGCTGTTTGAGCCCGGGGAATTCCCGGATCGCCAGCGCCTCGACGCGGGCGTCCTCGAACAGCCCAATCAGGAACATCTGCACCGGCGTCAGCTGCTCCGCGGACAGCGGGCGGGTGGTGTAAACCAGGTGGGCAGCGGCATGGGCCGCGGTCGCCCGGTAGAGTTCCTTGCCCGACAGCGGGCCGAAGTCGTCGTACGCATCGGGTACGAAGATCACCCCGTGTTCGATGTACGGTTTGTAGCCTTCGCGCGTCTCGAAATCGCCGGAGGTCGGGCGCAGGTAGAAGTCACGTCCCCACAGCGCGCGCAGGTAAAAGTTCAGCTTGCGCTGGGTGTCGACGAACAGGGTGCCGCGTCGCTCCTGCTGCAGCACCGCCAGGCTGTCGGCGGTCTCCAGCGCGAAATATTTGGCCAGGGTCTCGAAATCGCGGGCATGGGCCTGGGCGCCCCACAGCGCCCAGCGCCGCAGACCCCCCAGGGTCAGTTTGTCGAACAGCGGGTCGAGGTGGTCCAGCATCGGCCTAAGGCCACGCGGCGCCTTGGCGGAAAGCTGATGGATCAGTCCGAGGTATTGCCGCAGCAGTTCGGCGTCCCCCAGCCGTCTGGCCGCGGTGGGCAGGCTGTCGAACAGTCGCTCGATCACCGCTCCGCTGACCATGGACGCCAGCTTCATCACGCCGGTGACGACGTCCGCGATCACTTCGTCGCCGACTTCCTTGCACACCAGCGGCATTTGCTGGACATAGCCGAGCACCAAGCCGGCGCCGCGCCCGAGTTCGGAAAGCGCCCGCGCGCCTTCGATGTAGTTTTTCAGCGCGCTCGGCGACATGACCCGTGCCGCCTCATGAAAGCTCGCCTCCAGGGTGTCCTTGACGTGGGGATCGAGCCGTTCGAGATGTTCCTGGTAGTCGCTCAAGTTCAAGCTCATGGGTGTGCCTCATGCGTCCGGGAGCTGGGATGTCTGCAAGGTGACCCACCGTTCGGCATGCCGTCGTGGCCTGTCCGGAAAATCGCCTTCATCGACGGGCAATCATACTTGCTTCGTTATCGTCGTAAACATCGCGGAGGCAGCTGGGCGAGGGTCTTCCGCTGAAGCGGTTCAGCGGCATTCGATCAGGCGGCTCAATGAACCCAGCCTTTGGATGGTCTTTCAGGCGGTATCCCCGCAGGCTCTCACCAAGGTGGCCGGGTGTTCGAACATCGAGGAAGACGGCGCGCAGCGGGTAGCGGCGTGGGCCCGTTCCGTGTCGGCCGGCGCGGCGAACAATCTGGCGCGGCTCGCTGGCCAGGAACCTGTGGCAACTGGCGCGACCATGAGGCGGTGTTTTCGGTGAGCCGGATGTGTGGGGTGTGATCAAGCAAGCCTTCGAGGCGCGTCGCGAGAACTTCGGGACGCACCGACGATCAGCCTCGCCCGGCGCTGTCCGGCATTCACCGGACGCCACCCGCCGGAATCGTCACGGCTAAAGGACGCCATGCGTTCTTTCATCGCTCAGCCAGCGCAGCAGGAAAGCTGTTTCACGTCCTTGGCGAAGGTCTGCGCCGCGAGCTTCAGCCCCTCGACCATCGTCAGGTAGGGAAAGAGCTGGTCGGCCAGTGCCTGCACCGTCATGCGGTTGCGAATCGCCAGCGCCGCAGTCTGGATCAGCTCGCCGGCTTCCGGGGCCACCGCCTGCACGCCGATCAGCCGCCCGCTACCGACCTCCATCACCAGCTTGATGAAGCCGCGGGTGTCGAAGTTGGCCAGCGCCCGCGGCACGTTATCCAGCGTGAGCACACGGCTGTCGGTTTCGATGCCGTCATGGTGGGCTTCGGCCTCGCTGTAGCCGACGGTCGCCACCTGCGGATCGGTGAACACCACCGCCGGCATGGCGGTCAGGTCGAGGGCGGCTTCACCGCCGGTCATGTTGATCGCGGCGCGGGTGCCGGCTGCCGCCGCCACATAGACGAACTGCGGCTGGTCGGTGCAATCGCCCGCGGCAAAGATGTGCGGGTTGCTGGTGCGCATGTGGTCGTCGACCACGATGGCGCCGCGTTCGTTCAGCTTCACGCCGGCGGTCTCCAGATTCAGGTCGCGGGTGTTGGGCGCGCGGCCGGTGGCGATCAGCAACCTGTCGGCGCGCACTTCGCCGTGCCCGGTCGTGAGCACGAACTCCCGGCCTGCATAGGCCACCTTGCTGGCCTGCGTGTGTTCCAGCACGTCGATGCCCTCGGCGCGGAAAGCCGCCGTGAGCGCCTCACCGATGGCCGGGTCCTCGCGAAACAACAGCGTCCTGCGCGCCAGGATCGTCACCCGGCTGCCGAGGCGGGCAAAGGCCTGCGCCAATTCGACCGCCACCACGGAGGACCCGATCACCGCGAGCCGCTTCGGAAGGGTATCGCTCGCCAGCGCCTCGGTACTGGTCCAGTACGGCGTGTCGTTCAGACCGGGAATCACCGGAATGGCGGGGCTGGCGCCGGTGGCGATCAGGCAACGGTCGAACGTGACCGTGCGCTCGCCGCCTTCGTTCAGGCTGACGACCAGGGTGTGGCCGTCCTGGAAACGGGCGCTGCCGTGCAGCACGGTGATGGCCGGATTGCCGTCCAGGATGCCTTCGTACTTGGCGTGGCGCAGTTCATCGACGCGCGCCTGCTGCTGCGCGAGCAGCCGGTCGCGGAGGACGGTCGGCGGCATGGCGGACAGTCCCGCATCGAACGGGCTTTCCCGGCGCACATGGGCAATGTGCGCGGCGCGGATCATGATCTTGGACGGCACGCAACCGACATTGACGCAAGTGCCGCCGAGCGTGCCGCGCTCGATCAGGGTGACCCGGGCGCCGCGTTCGACGGCCTTGAGCGCGGCTGCCATCGCCGCCCCGCCGCTGCCGATCACGGCGATATGCAGCCCGTTTTCGGTGCCGTCGGACTTGTCCTTGCCGCCCAGCCATCCCAGCGCCTTGTCGAGCAAGCCAGCCTGCTTTTCAACCGGTGGCGCATCGGCGAGGGTGGCCCGATAGCCGAGTCCGACCACGGCAGCCGTGAGCGCATCCAACGGGGTCCCAGGATCGGCGGCGAGCTGCGCCCAGCCTTGTGGATAGGACACCACCGCCGAGCGCACGCCTGGTACCTTCTCCAAGGCTTCCTTGACGTGCATAGCGCACGAACCGCAGGTCATGCCGTCGATGTTCAAGCGGATCATTGCTTTCCTTCCTCATCTCCAGTCAGGTTTCGATCTTGATGTACTCATTGCATCACTTCGGATGGATAGCCCGCATCGGCTGTCGCTTTGGTCAACGCCTCCACATGGGTCCTGGCATCATCGAAGGTCACGACGGCTTGGCGCTTCTCGAAATTCACGTCGACCTTGCTGACGCCATCGACCTTGGAGAGTGCTTTCTTGACGGTGATCGGGCAGGCGGCGCAGGTCATGCCCGGCACGGACAGCGTGACGGTTTGAATCGCCGCCCATGCCGGCGTGGCCACGAGGCTGGCGAATACGAACGATGCAAGCAGTTTTTTCATGGTGAACCCGTGATCAGTAGAACAAGGGAAGGACGTAGGGAAACACGATCGCGGCCACGACCAGCGTGGCCACAACATAGAAGATGAGCTTGTGGGTATCGCGCACCTGCGGGACCGAACAGACCTCGCCCGGATGGCAGGTTTCCACCGGGCGGAAAATACGTCGCCATGCGAAAAACAGCGCCACCAGTGCCGCTCCAATGAAGATTGGGCGATACGGCTCCAGCACGGTCAAGTTGCCAATCCAGGCCCCACTGAAACCCAGCGCGACCAAGACTAGCGGCCCCAGGCAGCAAGCAGAAGCAAGAAGGGCGGCCAGCCCGCCGGCGAAGAGGGCGCCGCGCCCGTTTTGTGATTCAGTCATGCGGTTGTCCTTTCGAATCTGCAATGGGTAGCGTAACCTTACTCCCGTAGTTGTGTACGGAGTCAAGCGTCATGGAGAAAAATCCGGAAAACCTGACCATCGGCGCCTTCGCCAAGGCGGCCGGAGTCCATGTGGAAACCATCCGGTTCTATCAACGCAGGGGCTTGTTGCCGGAGCCGGACAAGCCTTACGGCAGCATTCGCCGTTATGGCGAGACGGATGTGATGCGGGTGCGGTTCGTGAAGTCAGCTCAACGGCTGGGATTCAGCTTGGACGAGATCGCCGAGCTGCTGCGCCTGGATGATGGCACCCATTGCGAGGAAGCCGCCAGCCTGGCTGAGCACAAGCTCAAGGATGTGCGTGAGAAACAGGCGGACTTGGCGCGCATGGAGGCTGCGCTGTCCGATCTGATAGGGGCCTGCCATGCGTCGAAGGGGAACGTTTCCTGTCCATTGATCGGGGCGCTGCAAGGGGTAAAAGTGCTTCCGGCCGGCGGCGCGGGGTAATCAAGGAGCGCTTGGGCTGGTCTCACCATTTTTTTCGAATTCTGCGACGCCCCATCGGAAGGGCAAAGGTGCTGCTTTGCAAGCATCCTCAGCTCCGGCATCAGCCGGTTTCGCCGTCCCCTTAGCGGGCGTAGTGGCCTGGCTGGTGAAGCTGCTCGGGTCCATGCGGTCGATCTGGGGCTGGAGGATACGGGCTGACCTGCCGCTGGCCTCGATGATCCCCGCTTCGCCCCGCTGGTCCAGGCAGGACACCCGCACCGAGCGCGCTCGCTCGACCCGCGCGCTGAAGCCGGCGAGGCTGAGGCAGCCTTCGTGGAAGACGTCGGTCTCTTCCGAGCGGGCGACGATTTCCGGATTGACGATGACGTGGAAGGGCACCGGTTCGCGTCCTCGCGCGGCCAGTTCCTCGGCCGGCATGCCCTTCTGGTCGTCGGCGCGGTCTTCGATGACGGCCAATTGCAGGCCCAGGCCGATTTGCGGGGCGGCGAGTCCCACGCCCGAGGTCTTCCGGGCTCGAGGGGCGCGCCCGCCGCCGCAGCACCGGTTCGCCGGCCTGGACGATCTTTAGCCTGAGTGCAAGACCGGCCATGTCAGCGCAGCTCGAAGCCGAGGGCGTTCAGGGCCGCCTTGAGCCGGTCGCGGCCGGACAGCTTGGCGGGACTGGAGATACGGGCGGCGGAGTGTTTCGACCAGTCGCCCGAGACCGCCATGTTCTGTTCGGCGTAGAACGCCGACATGGCGGCGTTATAACGGCCAATCGCGTCGTCCTGCGCCTCCAGGGCATAGGTTTCCCGGTGCAGCACCGCCTCCTGCGGCAGGCGCGGCTTGATGGCGGGGAGGACGGCGGGGTCGGGATGGCCGACGCAGAGCCCGAACACGGCGAAAACCCCCGGCGGCAGGCCGAGTTCCGCCGCCACCTGTTCCGGGTGGTTGCGCATCGCGCCGATGTAGACCGTGCCTAATCCCAAGGATTCGGCGGCGACCACGGCGTTCTGCGCAGCCAGGGCGACGTCGACCACGGCCATGGTGTACATCTCCAGGTAATCCAGCCCCTCCGCGGCGATGCCGCGCTGGGCCGCGATCCGCCGCAGACGGGCATGGTCGGCCAGCCAGACCAGGAACAGCGGCGCCTGGACGATGTGGGCCTGGTTGCCGGCCAATTCGGCCAGGCGGGCGCGCCGCTCGCCGTCCTCGACCGCGACCACGCTCCAGAGCTGGAGGTTGGACGAACTGGCGGCGGACTGGGCCGCGGCGACCAAGGCTTCGAGCGTGCCTGGGGCCAAGGGCTCGGCGGTGTAGGCGCGGACCGAGCGGTGGGAAAGCAGGTGTTCCAGGACCTCGTTCGAGGCGATGGCCGGGACGGGTTCGTGCCGGCCGTATCGTGAGGCGAGTAGCGTTCGGATCTGGCTCATGGTTTTCGATCGATGGCTCAGCTTCGCCGCTCTTCGAGTCAGCTTCGCTGCTCTTCGAGTCGGCGGGGAACGGGGTTCGCGCATGCACGGTCGCCTGGTGGTCCCGGAACACGATGTCGCCCACGCGCCAGTGGCGGCGGTGAGCGAAACGCGGCTCCCAGCCGGCGATTTCCACTTCGGTGGCGGCGCTGAGATACGGCCGCTTCCTGCCGCTCTCGGGAGGGGTGCGCACCAGCAGGTAGGGGAAGGTCTCGCTGCTGGGGGACGCGGGCCGCCCGGCTTGCGCTTGGATGGATTGTAGGCGATGAGCCGCAGGCCGTCGATGCGGCGCGGGGTGGCCTCGTCCGGCGTCTCGTAGGCCAGGGCCGGGTTGATCCTGGTGGTGCCGCCCCGGTTTCCGGCACTTCCGGATCAATCGACAGGCGGACCGTCCCGTCGAGAGGCTGAACCCTGCCGAGGATCGCTACCTTCGGCATCGCCGGACGGCGACTCGGGAACTCTTTAGTAAAATCCATCGGCATACGGGGCGAAAACCGATACGGCGTATGGCGAACGAATCGCACTACATCATCCGCGGCGGCGAATCCGGGGCAGAACGGCTGCACGTGCTCGGCCGCGTCATGCGGCCGGCGAGCCTTGCGGTTCTGGGGCGAGCCGGCTTGGCGCCCGGAATGGACGTGCTGGATCTGGGCTGCGGAAGCGGGGACATGACGGTCGAGATTGCGCGGGTCGCCGGCTCCACCGGGCGGGTCGTGGGGATCGACATGGACGCCGGCGTCCTTGCGCACGCGAAACGGGATTCCGACGCTTGTGGCCTCCCGATTGAGTGGCGGCAAGCCCGCATCGAGGACGTCGACGAGACGGACTCGTTCGACCTCGTTTACGCGCGCTTCCTTCTGTCTCACCTCCCCGATCCCCGCGACGCGCTCCGGCGGATGTGCAGGGCCGTCCGGCCGCTGGGCCGAGTCGTGGTCGAGGACATCGACATCTCCGCCCATGTCCACTGGCCGCCGAGCGCGGCGTTCCGGCGCTACGTCGAGCTGTACACCGCCACCGGGCGCGCTCGGGGCGTCGATCCGGGCATCGGTCCGCGTCTTCCTGCCTTACTGATCGACGCCGGCCTGGAAGCCGTGGACGTAGCGGTTTCCATGCCCGTCTTCCGGCAAGGCGAGGGCAAGACGGTCGCGCGGATCACGCTCTCGAATATCGCCGAGTCGGCGATGGCGTCCGGGCTGACTTGCCGCGAGGAAATCGACCGCTTGGCTCGCGAGCTGGCGGGACACGAGGCCGATCCGCGGTCCATCCAGAGTACCGCCCAGGTATTCCAGGTGATCGGACGCCGTCCGCTGAAAGAGCTCGACACAGCGGGTGTGTGACGGTGTTGCTCCGGTTGGGATGGGGTTCGATTTCTGCTGAAGCGGCGGCGCCGTTGGGATACCATCCGGGAAACGCTTCGGCGTTATCCTTCCCGCAGTACCGGCTTCAGGAGGCCCAAATGGCGACGATCGATCCCCAGACTAGGTGCGGTGTGGAATCCAGCCTGACGGACAGCCGGCAATCACCGCCGCAGCCGGGCGGCGGCGTCCTGATCTGTCCGGGATGCGGCACAGCCAACCCGGCCGACACCGTCTTCTGCATCAACCAGGCGTGCCACAAGGCGCTGGGGGAGTTTCGCTATGTCCTGGAGGAACTCAAAGCCCACCGCAGCCGGTTTGAAAAACTGGCGGATCGCGTGACTCGCTTCACCGGACATCCGCACTTCCTCACCATCCACCTGCTATGGTTTGCCGTGTGGATACTGGCCAATTCGGGGATGCTGGCGTTCTTCCACGCCTTCGATGAATATCCCTACGGCTTGCTCGGCATCATCCTGGCGATCGAGGCGATACTGATCGGCAGCTTCGTCCTGATCAGCCAGAACCGGCAGAGTGCCTACGCCGACATGCGTGCCGAGCTGGATTACGAGGTGACGATCCAGACCTACCGCAGAATCGAGGCCATGGAAAAGCGATTGGACGCGCTTGCGTCGGCCCTGGCTCAACCAACACGGAAACGCGAAGACGAGCCTTGAGACCGTGGGACCGTATGCGCTGTCATCCATGTCCATCCTCAGCCGAGCCGAAAGTTTCTGGCAGCATACCGACGCTCTTGCCCCGCCTTTTTTCGAATCTTCCTTAGAATCTTCCTTATGAGTACTAAAGTCCATTTTCTCGAGCACTGACTCGAAGAGCAGCGAAGCTGACTCGAAGAGCAGCGAAGCTGAACTCGGACGGCAGTGGCCTTTGCCGGAACAAGAGGTACTGACACCCGATCCGGCCTGTGCGCTCCCGCCATCGCGACATGCGCAGTATCTCCTGTGGCAGACCATACAACCTTCTGCCGCGGGTTACCATGGCTCGCAAGCGCGTTGTCACCGCTCCATCCGTCCGCGCACACCACCGAACCCGGCTGGAAGGCATTCCACAGGAAAGCACTCGGGCTATTCCCGCTGACATTCGGAATTTGTTGCCCAGCGCGCAAACCGCGCCAGCCGGCCTGCAGACAGGCAAAAAAAGCCAGAGAGAATAGTCTCCGGCTTGGTGTCTGGTGGCGGTTGGTTTACCCAGCGAAAAGCGCCTCCGGAGCTTACGAGCAAGGGGGTGGCACTGAGCGGACTCCCGAGGGGGCACACGCCAGTCGATCGCACAGCCAGCCAAAGCCCACCCGCTCCTGCTCCAGTCTCAGCCGGGGCTGGTGGCGATTGAATTTGAGCTCATCATAGACCGCTGCCTCCTCGGGTGTGAGCCGCGCCAGGTCGTGGCGCACAGGTTTGGGGTCCTCGCCCCAGTGCAGGCGGTGGGCCAGGAGCGTCTCCCGATCCATGAGGAAGGACGCCACGCCCGGAAAGTGACTGCGCAGCTGGTCGAGGATGGCGAACCCGTGGGTGTCGATGTCGCCCCAGTAGTGCAACTGGCAGCGCTGCAGCCACGCGGCGGGTGCCAGAGCCTCCCAGCCGTAGCCCGCGCCGAAGATCACGATGGCGCTGGCTGCGGGCGGGAAGGCGAGGAAGTTGGTCTCGTTCTCGGTGATGAAGACGCGCCGGACGGGGAGCGCCAGCGCCGCGAAACTCGCGGCGTCCAGCGTGATGTCGGGCAGGCCTGCGCACCCCGGCAGGCTGGGTAAGGTGGCATCGAGCAGGCGAAACCGAATCCGCACGGGCTTGTCCAGGAAGCCGAATCGGCGCGTGAACTGCGCGACGCCTGTCGCGTCACGCTCGATGGCTTCGGCTGGCAGAGCCAGGTCCAGCAGTTCGCCCAACACGCCCTGATGGGCCTCGATGAACTTGCTGTCCACGCCGGGCACATCGACCTGGCGCAGGTACACGCCCGGTCGAGGATGGGCCTGCATCCATGTGACGACGGCCAGCAGACGCTGCCAGCGGTCGGCCAGATCCAGCGCCCGGATCGGCCGCCGTGACAGCCACGCCAAAAGCGCCGGCTGCACGGCTGCCGTCTGCTGCCAGAGCGCCGCGAAGCGCTGCGCTGGACGAGCCTTGCCGATGAAGGCCAGCGCATCCTGCAGGGAATCGATCCAGACGGCCGCCGGGAGCCGCTGCAGGCCCTGGACGCGGTGGTTCCATTCGCGCCATTCGATCCGCACCTGCGGCGTCTCTTGGATCAAACCCACCCAGTCGCGCACCGCCTCGAAGCGATTGGACAGGTCCGCCGCGGTGGGGGCCTTCAGGCTCAGGCGCAAAGGCCATGCGAGCGCATCGGTCACCGCCGCCCGCAGCAAGTCGCCCCGGTCCCACAAGCGTTGGACCTGAGCGCGCAGATCTGCCGGCGTGGTCCAGCTCATGGCGCCGCGCCGCCTTCCGCCGCGTCTGTGGCGGCCATCCCTTCCGCCTTTCGAGCCCGGTACTCCTCGATCGACAGGCAGCACAGCCGCGAATCGCGCCCGCCCTCGTTGTGCACGAAGCCGACGCTGGAAACGAAGGGCTCGATGATGGGGATCTTCTGCAGCGGCGTGACGATCAACAGCTGCAGGTTGAGCTGCTGGAACAAGCGCAAGCCGTACTGCGCCGACTCGTCCGACCCGCGCCCGAACGCTTCGTCGATGACGACGAAGCGGAACGACCGCGAACGCACCGCGCCCCATTCCAGCCCGAATTGATAGGCCAGGCTCGCGGCCAGCACGGTGTAGGCGAGCTTTTCCTTCTGGCCGCCCGATTTGCCGCCCGAGTCGGAATAGTGCTCGTGCTCTGCACCGTCGGCGCGCCAGCGCTCGCTGGCCGAGAACAGGAATCCGTTGCGCACGTCGGTGACCTTGGCGGTCCAGCGCCGGTCAGCATCCAACAGCCCTTCGCGGCCGCGGAAGCGGTCGATGATGGCCTTGACCTGCAGGAACTTGGCTTCCGAATACTGTTCGTCGGCCGAGCCCGTCATTGCGCCCTCGGTACACGCCCGCAGAGCCTGCTGGAAGTCGCGGATCTCCGCATCCGGGCTGGGCGACGCCACCAGCTTGATGTAGCGGCCCGGGTTGTAGTCGATGGCCTGCAGCGACTGGTTGATGAGGTCGACGCGCTCCTTGATCTTCTCGCGATTGTGGGCGAGCTGGGCGTTGAAGTTGGCGATCTCGTTGATCGTGTTGACGTTCAGCAGCTCCTTGAAGCGTGCCTCGAAGCGCGGCAGATCGTCGCGCTTCAATCCGGCCAGCATCCGCGCGTACTCCGGCAACGCCGCCAGGCTCACGTCCATCTCGACCGTCTCGGTCTTGAATTCCTCCTTGAAGCCGCGCATGGCGTTGATGATGCGCTCGGTCAGGCGCGCCAGGCGCTTGTCCTCCGTATCGATGCGGTCCTGAAGCCAACCGCGCAGCGCCTGCTCGCGGTTGTCGCAGGACTCGACCGACAGCTTGTGCTCACCCAAGCCTTGTGTACGTAGCACGTCCAGATGCGCGATCTGCGCGTCGGTGAGCGGCATGGCGTTCCAAATGTTGCTTGCCTGATCGCGCAGCGCCTGCGCGGTCTCGCGCTTGTTTTTGAGCTCGCCGCGCTGACCCACGGCCTCGGTGCGTTTGGCCTCCAGCTCGTCGAGCCGGGCCTGCGCGGCCTTGAGCTGCCGCGTCAACTCCTGCAGGGTGTCGGACGCGGCTTCCAGCCGCGCGCGCTCCTCGGTGAGCGTCGCGATCTGCCGGGCCAGGCTCATCCAGTCGATGTCGGCAAAGCGCGTGAACTCCTCCAGCTTGCTCAGGGCTTCCAGCCGGCCCCGCAGTTCGTTGCGCGCCTGCTGGATCTCGCCGATGCGAGCTGCCATCGCTGCCAACCGCGCTTGCAGACGCTCGCGCTGGTCGCACAACGCGCGCAGCTTGTCGGCATTGCTCCAGCCGAGCACATAGCGGCTGCGGTCGTCGATCCGGCTGCGGTCATCCTTCTCGTGGCGACCGCTCGGGTCCTTGATCTGCCCCGCGCGCGTGATGGCGCGCGCCTCGCGACGAAACTGCTCCCCGGTCTCGCAGCAGGCGACGTCGAAGCGCAGGCGAAGCTCCTGTTCCAGCCACTCGTAGTGCGGTGAATCGGTCTTGATGGCGAGCTTGCGCACCAGCGACTGCGGATGCAGAGCGGTGCCTTGCGCCGTCCGTCGCGGCCGCACGTGGAAGTACACGAGACGCGCGCCCAGATGCTGGCGGTCCACCCAGTCCCCAACCGCCTTGTAGTGGGCATCCGGCACCAGCAACGAGAGGCCGAAGCCACGCAGCAGCCGCTCGGCGGCACCCTCCCAATCGCGCTCGTCGTCACGCACCTGGAGGAGCTCGCCCGCGAAAGGCAATTCGTCCTCACCGATCGCCAGCGCCGCACACAGCGCATCGCGGATGCGGACCTGGGCGGCGTCGATGTTGCTCTTGCGCCGCTGGAGACTGTCGATCTCGTCGGACAAGGCGGTGTGCTCTTCACGGCCCTTACGAAAGGCGAAGTCCTCTTCGTGTTCCCGGTTGTCCAGGTCGGCAATGCGCTCGCGCAAGCCTTCGGCACGCTGGGCAATGCTCTGCTGCTGGGCGAGAAAACCTGCCTCATCCGCAGGCGCCGACTCGTCGATGCGGGCCAGCAGCTCCTGGAAGCGGTCGGATTTCTTCTGGCGTTGAGCCTTCTCCCCTTCCAGTCGGCGAATCTCCGCCGCCAGCTCCTCCAGCCGGTCGCCGCCGTTGTCGCGCAGGGCCCGCTCCAGGCGGCCGATCTCCACGCGCTCGGTCTCACGCTGCGCGTCCAGGCGCTCGATCTGTGCATCGAGCCGGGCAGCGTCCTCCGCCAGCAAGTCGAGGCGGCGGTCCAGCAGCTCGCCCTTGAGCCGCGCGAAATACGGTCGAAGCTGATCGCGCGCCTCCCGCCAGCCCTGGATTTCGGCTGTCAGTGTCTGGTGACGCTTGCCGTCATCGACCAGGGGCGTCAGCAAGTCCACCTGCCGCTTGGCCTTGAGCACGGCCTGGTGGGCCCGGTCCAGGTCGTCGAAGTGGCGGATCAGGGCCTCGATGCGTTGCCCTGAGTCGAAGGGCTCCAGCATGTGGCTGCGCACGAAGTCGGTAAGGTTGCCCACCGACTTCATCGAGACCGTCTGGTGGAACAGCTCCAGGGCCTGCTCGTGGTCGATGCCGAAACGCCGTCGGAACCAGGCGCCGTAAGGCGGGAAGCTGTCGCACAGCTCGCAGCCCGCGCCCCGCAGCTTCTTGCGCAGGGCGGTGATGTCGCCGCCGTTGACCCTGAAGTCATCGGCGATGGTCAATGCCCGCTCGGCCGCCACGAACAGGCGCGCGGGTTGGCCTTGCGGGTCCTTCAGCCAGAAGACCTGGGCCAGCGTCACGACCTGGTCATAGCCCTCGTTGTGAAAGACGCCGAGGATGACCGAGTAGCTCGACGCATCGCGCAACGCCACGGGCTTGCTGCTACCCGTGACCTCGTTTCGCTCGCTCTTGTAGTGGCCCAGCACGTAGGACCGCAAGGAGCGCTCGCGGGCATCCGCCCCGGCCGCCTTGTTGTAGGCCACGCGATGCGCCGGCACGAGCAAGGTCGTGATGGCGTCGACCAGCGTGGACTTGCCCGAACCGATGTCGCCCGTGAGCAGGCCATTGCGCCCGTCGAGCTCGTAGCGCCAGACACGCTTGTCGAAGGTGCCCCAGTTCAGCACTTCCAGCCGCTGCATCCGGAAGCCCACGCGGCTGTCGTCGGCCACGAAGTCCAGACCCAGCGTTTGCATTTCACTCATGGTTGCCACCTTGTATCGCCTCGTCCGACTGCGCGGTGCGGTAGACCTCCAGCCGCGCATCGAAATCCGCCAGCCACTGCGCGTCGACGAAGGCCTTCAGGATGCGCCGCACCTCGTAGTTGCCCCTGTCCTGCGCCGCGCCGGCAGCGGCTTTCAGCCGGCGCAGAAAGCCCAGATCGACCACCTTGGTGATGGTCGCGTCCACCTGGTCGATCAGCCGGGCCTCGTTCGTGCCATCCGGCAGAAACACCCGCATCAGCTCGGCGATGTCTTCGCGCGAGAGCACCAGCCGCGTGTCGCCACCGCCGGCGTCGAACTCGGCCATGCGCTTGCGCAGCAGCGCCAGCATCAGGCTCACCGGGTAGGACAGCGGCCGGCGCGCGACGAGCCGCGGCAGGCGCGGCGCACCCTCGGCCTCGTCCGGGTCCGGGCGGCTCTTCAGAAAGGCGTAGCCCTCGGACTCGTCCAGCACCAGGTCGAGCAGCAGCACGGCGGCCTGTTCCCGCACCCGCGCCTGCAGGCGCAGCAGGCTGGCCCACAGCCGCTCGTCGTCGTCGCGGTAGAGCACGCCCTTGAGCAGGTGCACCATCAACTGCGACAACTCCGGCACCGCCGGCGGCGCGTTGGGCGGAATCTCGACTGGATCGTTCTCTTGCAGTGTGTCGTTCATTTGCTTCGTTCCTCTGGCCGCCCCATGCCTTCAGCGTGTGAAGATCACGCGGGGCAGACGTGCCTCGCGCGTCACGGCATCGCCCGCGGCGCTACGGGCCTCCCAGCGGATCGGCTCTTCCACGGCTTCATCGACGAGGGCGCGCACGCCATCCAGCGCGCTGCTGCCATCGCCCGCATGGGCCAGCTCCAGATACGCCACCAGTTCGGCCAGGCCCTGTTGCAGCGGCTCGGCCTCCAGCAGCTCGCGCAGCGTGATCTGCGGCTGGCGGCGCAGTGCCCGTTGGACCGTCGAGCGCAGGCGCGCCTTGTCCACCACGATCTGCTCGAACAGTCGCGCGGTGTCGATGTCGTCCTCGCCAGCCACGAGCGCCAGCTCGGCCAGGCGCGGCTTGACGCTCGGCGTGAACAGCGGCCGCTCCAGCGGCAGTTCGATGTCCGCGCCCATCGCGTCGAGGTGCATCACCGTGCCAGCGGGCGTCGCCCCGCGCAGCGCCAGCGCCTTGCTCTCGATGCCGTGCAGCAAGTCCAGGATGCGGCGGTTCTCCAGAAAGGCCCGGTCGTCCAGGAAGCGGCGCAACTGCTGCGACAGCTGGGCCACGGTGCGCTGCGTGTGTTCGCCGGCCTCCAGCCAGTCGTGGTGCACGCGGCGGGTGCGCGGCTCGGGCTTGAGTGCCGCCACAGCGGGCAGCGCCAGCACCTGATCCAGCCGCTCGGAGAGTTCCTCCTGTCGCCGCGTGGACATCAGGAAGTCCCAGAAGGCGCGGAAGCTGCGGCCCTGGTCGGAGTCGCCAATGGCATCGCGCTCGCCCATGATCTCGTCGAGCAGTGCCCCCTTGCTGCCTTCCCACAGCGCAATCTTCTCGCGCACTTTGCGGTCGAGCTGGCGGAAGTTGTGCTCCACCTCGCGGAAGTCGGCCAGCAGCTCGCGCGCCAGTTGCTGGAACTGCAAAAAGCGGTCCTTGACCGCCGTGTCGTCCAAGAGCGGCACATCCCCGGAGAGTACGCGGGCAATTTCGGCGTCTAACTCGTCGCGCTTTTGGCGTAGATCAGCCACGCGCTTGATCGGGTCGGCCTCGGTGCCGGCGCTGATCTGCTCCAGCAACGCGAACAGCGTGAGCAGGCGCGACTCCGTGCCGACAAAGGGCCGCTCAGTCAGCTGCCCCAGCCAGGCGATGGCCTTCTCGGTAGCCGGCGTCAGGTCGAACTGCGCCTCGTCCGTGCCCGGCTTGTAGAACTTGCGCAGCCAGCCCTTGTCGGGCGCGGCCCAGTCATTGAGGTAGTCCTGAGCGCCCTTGGGGTAAGCCTCGGCTCCGAACTGCTCGCGCAAGGCGAACAGCTCGTCCTCCAGCGCCTCGGCCAGATCGGCCTCGCTCATCACGCGCACATTGGGTGCCACGAACACCCGGTGCAGGAAGCTCGCCACCAGCGGCGCGTGCGGCGAGGCCAGCAGCCGCCAGGCGGGGTGGTGGTCGCGCAGGGCGCTGAGGGTGGCGTGGTCCATGGTCGGGGCTAAGCAGCTTCGTCGTGCGAGGTAGTCATGTTCATGGGGATTCCGATGTCAGTTCCGACTCGCCCATCCAGTAACACAGTAGCGGCGCCGGGATGCGCAGGATGCGGGTGGTGGTGTCGGGCAGATCGGCCATCACGCCGAAGTCGTCCAGCGATTTCGTGACCACGTAGCCGCGCTCGATGGATTTCTGCTGACAAAGTTCGAGCAGGCCCTTGAGATCGCGCAGGCCGGTGTGCTGGGCACGGTATTTCACCTCGAAGGGGATGATCTGTCCGCCGACTTCGGCGACAAGATCGACCCCGCGATCTTTCTTGCCGCGCCAGTAGCTGAAGCGCACGTTCTGTGCGTAGTAGCGGGCGAACAGGTGCTTGAACACGGCGGTTTCCGTCGCCACGCCCAGGGCGGCGGGGTCTTCTAGGATGGACTTGCCCTTGAGCATCACTGCCGGCGCGATGGCGGCATCGGCCAGGTAAATCTTGAAGCGGGCGCGCAGCACGTCCTTGCCATAGCCGAAGGGTGGCAGGCGGTAGATGAGGTGCGTCGCCTCCAGCAGCTCGATGAAGTTCTGCGCCGTCGGCCGTTTGACTTCCAGATGGGCGCAGAGGTCGACCATGTCGAGCAGTCCGCCATCGTGCATGCACAGGTAGAGGAAGGTGTGCTCCAGGTCCAGCACGCGCCGCACGCCGAACAATGCGGTCATGTCGCGTTTCAACACCTTGTCGATGATGTCCTCGCGCAGCAGGCGCTGGGCCTGGGTGATGCTGTCCACTTGGGCCGTTTGCGGGAAACCGCCACGCACCAGGTATTCATGGAAATGCCCGACGTAGGGCGCGGCCGCCTCCGTCACGCGATAGAAATCTGACTGCGGCCAGTCGAACAGATCGCGCAAGGACTTGAGGCGAGGCAGTGCCGGCAGCGACAGATTCTTGATCTGGAGATATTCGTAGAACGAGAGGGTGGTCAGGCGGAGGGTGTGCCAGCGGCCGACACCGGACTCCTGGCCGACCTCGACCAGGGGCATGGCCGAGCCGGTGAAGGCGATGCGCCGATCCTTGCGGAAATCGACCTGATGCTTGACCCAGGTGCCCCAGTCGCGGATGAACTGGGCCTCGTCGAGGAACAGATACTCCGGCCCATCGGCCTTGGGTTCGCGCTCGCGCCAAGCCTCCAGCACGGTGTCGATGCCGGCGAGCTTGAGGATCGGATGGTCGAAGGTGGCGTAGAGAATGTTGGCCGGCGGCACGCCATCGCGCAGCAAGGCGTCGGCCGCCTGCAGCATCAAGGTGGTCTTGCCGATTTGCCGGGCACCGGAAAGCAGGACGGCGCGCGGTGCCGGGGGATGGGTCAGCCAGCCGTGCAGTTCGCGAAAGGCCGCGCGCCGCCACTGGGGCAGGTCGGCAATGGCCTCATCCCGCCACCAGGGGTTGAACTGGGACAGGACGGCGACGAGCTCTTCTTTCGATACCCTCATGGTGGCCAATCTAACAACAATATCATTTCAATGCAACTACACATTAACAAAATGCGACTTATTGCGAAGGCGGCGTGTTTTCGGGGAGGTTTTGTGCTGGTTAGAAATAGCTTGGCTTGCCTGCAAAACAGCGCGTTCATGGCGGCGTCGTCAATCACATCAGGAGCCCGCGATGAACGTCCATATCACCCCCACCCAAGCCGCCATCCTCGAAGCCGCTGCCGCCCGGAAACCCGCATGGTTACAGGGTGTCGCGCCTCGACCGGGCTGGACAAAAACAGAGAAAAGGGAGGAGTTCGGGTGGCCGGCAGGGCGAAAACGATGCCGCCCGGCGCTCATCGAAATTCGCAGCGCCCGCGAAACCCCGCGTGTACTGGCCCTTCGCGGGCGAGAAAAAGGCCAGAGCGACGTCTGGCCTTGGAATGGTGGTGGCGTGCAGTTTACTACCGAACAACTTGCTGTTGGGGCCAATGGGCACTGCTTCGGGTTTCTGCGGCAACGCGCTCACGCTCCCTCGATCACTCGCGCCACGTCACCATGGCATTCGGCACATTTGCCGACCAGCAGCAGGTTTCCACTCTTGATGGTTCCGGTGAAATTGATAATCACCACCTCGCGGTGGCAATGCATGCACACTGCGGTGGCCCCGGTTTTTTAGACAGGATTTTACCGGGCTTAAGTGGGCTTCTGCGGTTTAGGCTGCCTTCTGGAGTGGCAGCGAATTAAAGTACACGCTATCCGGGGTCTTGCCATCAAGCGATGAATGAGGCCGCCGTTCATTGTAAAACTTGAAATAGCTTTGTAAGCCTTGCCTTGCTTGAGAAACTGAGTCGTAAGCATGCAAGTAAACTTCCTCGTATTTCACGCTTTTCCAAAGCCGTTCGACAAATACGTTATCGACCCAGCGGCCCTTGCCGTCCATGCTGACTCGGAGACCTTGACCTTGGAGCAGATCGACAAACTCTGTGCTGGTGAACTGGCTGCCTTGGTCGGTGTTAAAGATCTCCGGCTTGCCATGACGCTGTAGAGCTTCCTCGACGGCCTCGATGCAGAAGTCCGTGGTCAGGCTGTTGGACAGTCGCCAAGACAGCACCCGCCGGGTCGCCCCGTCGAGTACCGCAGCCAGGTACACGAAGCCTTTGCGCATGGGGATGTAGGTGATATCCATGGCCCCTACATGGTTCGCTCTGGTGATCTCCAGACCGCGCAGCAGATAGGGGAAGATCGGGTTCTGCGGATGCTTCCGGCTGGTGTTCGGCCGTCGATACAGCGCCTCGATGCCCATCTTCTTCATCAGCGTGGACACATGCCGGCGGCCCACCTGAATGCCTTCCAGGCGCAGCAGGTCGCGCAGCATGCGGGCGCCAGCAAACGGATGGTTGATGTGCAACTCGTCGATCCGACGCATTAAGGCCAGATCGCTTTCTGAAACTGGCTGGGGCACGTAATACACCGAAGAGCGGGATAGCTCCAGCAACTCACACTGGCGCACCACAGGGAGCTTGTCAGACCGGTCAATCATCGTTTTGCGCTCGCATCGCCGACGCGACCAAGCGCGGCGACTCAAAAATCATTCGCCATCGCCAACTGCCCGATCTTGGCGTGGAGTTCCTTCACGTCTGGCCCGCTCGACTCACTGCGTTCCGCGGCTGTGGCGAACACGTCGCTCGCCCGCTCCTGCAACTGGCTCTTCCACTGCGTGATCTGGTTGACGTGAACTTCAAACTGTTCCGCTAACTCCGCCAACGTCTTATCGCCTTTGAGCGCTGCCAGGGCCACCTTGGCCTTAAAGGCCGCCGAGTGATTTCTTCTCTTTCTCTTCATCTCTGTTCTCCGATTTCAGCCCTTCCTAGGGCCGGTGATTAGAACAGAAACCTCACCTAAGCGGCTGTCCTATTTTCCGGGGCCGGCTCTCAATCCAACCGCTTAATTCGTCCGTGCATAACCAATTGATCTGTAATGGTGTTGTTCGCTGGCTTTGCGGACTTCGGGTCAGTTCCAGGGAGCGAGGCCGGAGAGAGGAATGGCCAGGAGAGAGTGGAATGCGGCCCGGAACGGGCCGAGACACTGAGGCTTGGCGTTGGCGCGCAGCTTTTTCGCCAAGCCAGGGGCGCCACGTTGCAGTTCTTCGCTCCTGCCCGAGCAACCCCAGCACGATTGACGGCAGACGCCGACTTGTTGGGGGATGAGCAATACTGTAAAATGCATTACATTTGCAGTGGAGTCAGGAGAGGCTATGGCCAACAGCAAAACCGCCACACTGACCTTTCGGATCGATCCGAACCTGAAGGAGGCATTGCGCGTCGCAGCTCGCGCGGAGCATCGCTCCATCGCGAACATGATCGAGGTCTTGATTCGGGGCTACTGCGAGCAACGAGGCATTGCCATCCCCGACTCCGAAGCCGAGAACAAGAGTGGAGAGCGTTCATGATCAAGACGGTTAAGCAGGCCTGCCGGTTCAATCCGGTCATTCAAGACTACCGGATGAGTCAGGGCATCGAGAACCTGGCCGATCTGATTCATGACGCGGGTGATGGTCACGAGTTCTTCTCGCGTAACTTCGTCACGCACGGCATGGAGCAACTCTTCCGCGAAGGCCTACTGCGCTTGTCCGGTAAGTCTGATCAGGCCGTCTTCGAACTGACCCAAGCCATGGGTGGCGGTAAGACGCACATGATGATTGCACTCGGTCTGCTGGCGCGTCACCCTCATCTGCGTTCAGAAGTTCTCACGGCTGACTTGAGTGCTCGCGTGGATTTCGGTCAGGCCCGTATCGCCGCCTTCAATGGCCGCAACAATCCTGACAACTACATCTGGGGTGAAATCGCCACCCAGCTCGGTTGTGCTGAAGCCATCAAGCCCTACTGGGTCAACGGGCCGAAGGCCGTCGACCAGCGCGTGTGGAAGGAGATCATCGGCGACGAACCTACGCTCATCCTCCTGGACGAGCTGCCGCCCTATCTGGACAACGCCAGCACGCAGGTGTTCGGGCAAGGCACGCTGGCCAACATGGTGGTCTACAGCCTGAGCAGCCTGATGAGCGCCGCACTGGAGTTGCCCAACTGCGCCATCGTGGTCGCCAACCTCTCGGGCAGTTACAAGGCCCAGACCAAGGCGCTCGCCGATGCCATTTCCAACCTGCAGCAGGAAACCCGCCGTCAAGCGATGACCATCACGCCAGTGCAACTGGCGGGCAACGAAATCTACGAAATCCTCAAGAAGCGCCTTATCGACGAACTGCCGGACGAGCGCGTCGTCTCCGACATCGCGGAGGAATACGCGCAGCAAGTCAAGAAGGCCGAGGATGGCGGCTATATCGTAGCTAGCAGCATCGAGCAGATCGCCGAGCAGGTCAGAGAAACCTACCCCTTCCATCCGTCCTTCAAGCACCTCGTTGCTCTGTTCAAGGAGAACGAAGGTTTCCGCCAGACCCGTGGCCTGATGCAGTTCACCGCGCGCTTGCTCAAAAGCGTCGATGAGCGCACGACGGACGATGTCTTCCTCATCGGCACACAGCACCTCAACCTCAACGACGATCAGGTCAAGGACGAGATCGAGCGCATCGCTCCCAGGCTGATGCCTGCCGTGACGCGAGACATCGCCGACAACGGCAACGCCATTGCCGAGCACATCGATGCCGAGCTGGGGAGCGACGCGGCGCAACAGCTCATGACATTGCTGCTGGCGTCGAGCCTGTCGCGCGCCGTCGGCGGACGCATTGGCTTGTCCGACAGCGAGCTGATCGAGTTTCTCGCCGCCCCTCAGCGCAAACCGGATGAATTTCTGCAAGCGCTGCAGCGCCTGCGGGAATCCGCGTGGTACCTCCACCGCGAGGAGCAGCGCTTCTTCATCAAGGAAACGGAGAACCTGTCGCGCCAGATCGAGCGCAATGCCAAGGAGGTACCACAGCCCAAGGTCGATCAGGCGCTCATCAACCGCCTCACGGGCATTCTCGATCCGGTTCGCAAGATCGCCTATCAGGATGTGCAGGTGCTGCCCAAGCTGGACGAACTCAAGCTCGGCGGCCCGCGTACCCTGATCGTCATCAAGCCCGACGGTAAGTTACCCCCTAGCGAGTTGCAGAACTTCTTCAATTACCAACAGGAGAAGAATAACCTGTTGGTACTGACGGGCCAGGACAGCCATCTGGCCGACGCGGTAGAAGACCGTCTGCGCGAGCTGTACGCGATCGAACAGATTTTCAAACGCCTCAAACCCGGCGACACCTTGTACGAGGAAGCCCGCGACCGCCTGGAAGAAGCCGAGGACCGCTTCAACAAGGCACTATCGGCAGCCTACAACCGCCTTTACTTTCCTGGCAACGATCCGGTGGACGGGCGCGACGCGCTAGCCGGGGTCACCATCGATCAGGGTCTCAAGCTTGGGCAGGGCGACCAGTCCGCCGAAACCCAGATTGAAAACCTCCTGTCAAGTCCGCGCGCCGACTACAAGCTCGTGGCCGAGCTCAACAAAGGCAACCTCGACGAGTACTTCGCGCAGGCCGAGGCCTATCTGTGGCCCTCCGGCAAGGACAACCGCCGTACCCCATGGAAGGATGTTGTCACCCGCGCCAAATGCTCTCCCATTTGGCCTTGGATGCCAGGTGCGAGCGGATTGGACACCCTCAAGACTGAGGCGTTAAAACAAGGCCGCTGGCGGTTGGGCGAGGATGGCTACATCGAAAAAGGCCCGTTCCCCAAAGACAAGGCCACCGTCAACGTCACCGTCGTCAATGCCAAAACGGAAACCGGTGAAACGGCTCTGAGTCTCACGCCGCGCCATGCCGGCGATAGCCCGGTCGTGTACTGGTCCACCAAGCCGGACGTGTCCGACAAGGATCGAAAGGTCGAGGACATCGACAACTTCAGCACCACGGAAGGCACCCTCTACTTCTGGGTCAAGGACACCACCGGGCAACATGAAAGCGCCCCACCCGTGCGTTGGCTGGCGGATCTCAAGATCCGCCACCAGGTGGAATCTATTGCCGACAAGCGCCGCGTAACCCTGGCCGCCACACCGCGCGCCGAGCTCTACTACACGCTCGACGGCTCCAACCCCAAGGACGGCATCCGCTATGAGGGGCCGTTCGAGATCGGTCCTGCAGCCTACCGCCTGCTGGTGTTTGCCTGCGCTGGCGAGGCGAACAAGACGGCGGACTTCCAGATTCCCGCCAGCGGCGACAAGACGGTTCAAATCATCGACAGCAAGCCGGCGCGCCTGCAGGGCAAGCGCGTCGCGCTCGACACCACCGACCGCGTCTTCGGGGTCATCAACCGTTTTCGTGATCAGCCGGGCACGCGCTTCAAAGGTGTGCGCATCGAGATCGGCGAAGGAGAAAATACCGTGACCGTTCGCTTTCAGGAGCGCGAAGTCACGGCGGCCATCATTGAAGGGGTTGTCAACAGCTTGCGCGAGCTGCTGCGGGAGCCGGATGCGCCACTCAACATCGCCATCAGCGAGGGCATTCAATTCGAAACCGGCTTTGCGCTGAAGGAATTCGCCAAGCTCGCCGCGGTCGAATTGAAGCCGGGTGACGTCAGCCAAGAGGACTGAAGATGGCCAAGGCCGCAGCAAACACCGAATCACCCAAGGCGCGTGCGCAGGTGCCCCACACGCTGGGCTTCGGTGTGCCCGCAACCTCCGATCCTCATCACTTCAAGGTCATCATCCCCAGAAGCAGCACCGGCAAAGTTCAGATCAGCGAATATCTGGGCTTACAGGTCGTCAACTCCAACCATGCGATCATCGACCGTGTGGTGCTGGATCGCCCACGCTGGACTGCCATCCGCGCCGAAGTGCAACGCGCCTTCAATGCGCGCCTGTCGGCGCACGGCTTGAAACCCAGCGCATGGAAAGTCGGCGAAAATCCAGTGGACCGCCTGCTGGGCAAAGAGCTGTGCGTGCTGGCCTGGGCCGTCGAGCGCATGGACATGGAAAAGATCCCCGTGGCCGTGCGCAACTGGCTGGCGCTGCGTCCGGAAGAACGCTGGTGGCTGTTCGGCATGACCGTGATGAGCACCGGAGGGGTCATGGATGCGGGCAAGGGCTGGCGCGCAGCCCTGCAGCACGCCCTGGGCGACGTGGTACAGAGCGACCTGCTCGCTCCGCGTTCGCGCCGCGGCATTCGTGATCGGGACGATGGTCGCCCCTTGCTCGATCTGTTCGGGGACGAGACGCCATGAGTGCCGTGCTCGTGCCGCCCCGGCCAAAGATCTATCACATCGCCCATGTGGATCGCCTACCCTCCATCGTGGCTGATGGATGTCTTTGGTGCGACGCGGAAGTTGTGCGGCGCGCGCCTGGGGGCACAACCATCGGCATGAGCAGCATCAAGCAGCGGCGCTTGAACGAGCTGCGTCTAAGCAGCCATCCCGACCTGCACGTCGGCGACTGCGTCCCATTCTATTTCTGTCCGCGCTCGGTGATGCTCTACTTGATCCATCAGGGCAATCATCAGGAGTTGGCCTATCGTGGCGGGCAAGGGCCGATCCTGCACTTCGAGGCGGATCTGCATGCCACGGTCGCCTGGGCCAACGCACAGTCCGTGCGCTGGGCTTTCACGCTCTCGAATGCAGGCTCGAACTATTTCGAGGATCGCAGTGATCTTGCGCATCTGTACGAGATCGACTGGACAGCCGTGCAGGCCCGCGACTGGCGAGCACACAAGGAAGGCAAACAGGCAGAGTTCCTGCTGGAGAACCGCTTCCCTTGGCACCTGATCGAGCGTATCGGCGTGCAGTCGGACACGGTGTATCGACAAGTGGTCAACGCCATTCCCGCACACGGGCACCGGCCCACGGTCGAAGTCCGCCCGGAATGGTATTACTGAGTGAGTGAGAGGAGCACAGCCATGATCGAATACACCTCTGGCGATATCCTTAGGTGCGAGGCAGACGCGCTGGTCAACACCGTCAACTGCGTTGGCGTCATGGGGCGCGGCATCGCCTTGCAGTTCAAGAACACCTTCCCCGAAAACTTCAAGGCTTACGAGGCTGCCTGCAAGCGCGAAACCGTGCAGCCCGGTCGCATGTTCGTCTTCGAGACCGGCCAACTCACGCCGCCACGTTTCATCATCAACTTCCCGACCAAGCGCCACTGGCGCGGCAAAAGCCGTATCGAAGACATCGAGTCGGGCCTTGTCGATCTCGTGAAGGTCATCCGCGACAAGGGCATCCGCTCCATTGCCATCCCCCCGCTGGGCAGTGGCTTGGGTGGGCTGGACTGGAACGAGGTGCGCCCTCGCATCGAGCGAGCCCTGGCGGGTCTTGCCGACGTGCAGGTGCTGGTGTTCGAACCCAACGGCGCTCCCGCCAGCGACAGGATGGCCCACGTCCGGGAAGTGCCCAAGATGACGGCAGGCCGTGCTGCTTTGGTTGAACTCATTCAACGTTACCTTGACGGCCTGCTCGACCCCTTCGTCACTCTGCTGGAAGTCCACAAGCTGATGTACTTCATGCAGGAGGCGGGGGAGCCCCTGCGGCTGAAGTACGTCAAGGGGCCTTATGGCCCTTACGCGGAAAATCTTCGCCACGTGCTGCGCACGGTCGAAGGTCACCTGATCGCGGGTTACGCCGACGGCGGCGACGCCCCCGACAAGCCCTTGAGCCTCGTGCCCGGTGCAGTCGAGGAAGCCAAGGACTTCCTCGACCAGCACGAAATCAGCCGCATCCGCTTCGAGCGCGTCACACGCTTGGTCGAAGGATTCGAATCGCCCTACGGCCTGGAGCTGCTGGCCACCGTGCATTGGGTGATGAGCCGCGAAGGCGCGACCCAACACGACAGCGTGGCGCGTCGGGTCTATGCCTGGAACCCCCGCAAGCAGCAGTTCACGCCCCGCCAGCTCGCCATCGCGGAGGAACGGCTGAAGTCGCAGGGCTGGCTGCCGCCCGCAGGCCTGGCGACCCATTGAAGAAGAACAAGCGATGCATGCAAAGACAACAACGACAACGCTCACGCCGCTGGCACTGAAAGACGCACCCGCGCTGATTGAAACGGTTTTCCCGGCGCAGAAGGTGTCGTTCGAAGCGCAAAGTGAACGCAAGGCCGGTGCTGGTCAAACCCTGACCGGTCTGGGTTCCTATTGGAAGGGCCGCAAGCCGCTGATTCTGGTGCGGGCCATCGTGCTGGGCAGCTTGTTGCCCGCCACCGGCGATGCGGAGGCCGATCTTGCCATCTTCGAGAAATTGATGGCCTTCGACGATGAAGGCCTGGCGCGCCGCGCGCTGGCGGCCAATGCGTTTTCTGCCAGCAAACTGCAAGCGCTGATTCCGATTGCCGACCCGGAACGCTACTTCCGCGGGCGCGGCTGGCGGCGCGACCTCACCGACGACGACAAGCTGGTGCTGTACCGGCAGGCGCTGACCACGCTATCCAGCTACGAAGAGAAGGCCAGCCTGGGCAAGCGTCCGGAAGAAGTGGATCAGGACTGGCTGTACGCCCCGGTGTGGCCGGAGGTCAATCGTCACTACGCCCACCTGGGTGTGAACGCGCAGTCTTTGCCGGAGCTGGTCGAGCAATTGGGCATCCTGCGCTACGGCCACCGCCCGCGCGTGGGCGATACCTTCTGCGGTGGCGGCTCCATTCCTTTCGAGGCCGCGCGCATCGGCTGCGACGCCTACGCCTCCGACCTCAACCCCATCGCCTGCATGCTGACTTGGGGCGCCTTCCACATCGTCGGCGGCTCCAAGGAGGAGCGCGAGCAGCTCAAGCGCGACCAGCAGGCGCTGGTCAAGAAGGTGCTGGCCGAGATCGACCGCCTCGGCATCGAGACCGACGGCCAGGGCTGGCGCGCCAAGGTGTTTCTCTACTGCGTCGAGGTCCGCTGCCCGCAGACCGGCTGGATGGTGCCGCTCTTGCCGACGCTGGTGGTGAGCAAGGGCTACAAGGTGACCGCCGAGCTGGTGCCCGACCCCGGGCGCAAACGCTACGACATCGCCATCCGCTCCGACGTGAGCGACGCGGAGCTCAAGGCCGCGGAGCTCGGCACGGTGCGCTCGGATGGCCGCGGGCAGGACCCCTACATGGTCCACACGGTGGATGGCCGCGAGTACCGCACCAAGATCTCGACGCTACGCGGCGACTACAAGAAGCCCGACGGCACCACCGGCAACCAGCTGCGCCTGTGGGAGAAGCACGACTTCAAGCCCCGGCCCGAGGACATCTTCCAGGAGCGGCTCTACTGCATCCAGTGGATGCGGCCCAGGGATTCGGGCAAGAGCTACGACTACGAGTTCCGGGCGGTGACCGAGGAGGACCTCGAGCGCGAGCGCATCGTCGAGGAGTATGTAGCCAAGCACCTGGCCGAGTGGCAGGAGCAGGGCTGGGTGCCCGACATGCGCATCGAGCCGGGGGACAAGACCGACGAGCCGATCCGCACGCGCGGCTGGACCCACTGGCACCATCTCTTCAACCCGCGGCAGTTGCTGCTGGGGGCGCTGATGCGAAAGCAAGCCTCAGCTTTTCATGCATTCTCTATCTTCGCTACCCTCGATCTGAACAGCAGGCTTTCACGATGGAATGGGAGTGGGAGTAAAGGCGCAGGAGGTAACACCTCGAACACTTTCGATAACCAAGCGCTCAATACGCTTTTCAACTATGGGCATAGGGGGGTTGCTAATTTACAGGGTTACCTGCGGCCGAATTTCCCAATTGACTCGCTTAGCAACGCCATCGAAAAATCGATCAATTGCCGGGCGGCTGATGAGCTATCCAGTGTTCATCCACTCATACCCCTCTTCATCACCGACCCCCCCTACGCCGACGCGGTGAAGTACGAGGAGATCACCGAATTCTTCATCGCCTGGCTGCGCAAGAACCCGCCGCCGGAGTTCGCGCACTGGGTCTGGGACAGCCGCCGCGCGCTTGCCATCAAAGGTGAGGATGAAGATTTCCGGCGCGGCATGGTCGCGGCCTACACCGCGATGGCCGAGCACATGCCGGACAACGGCATGCAATGCGTGATGTTCACGCATCAGGACACCAGCGTCTGGGGCGACCTGATCGGCATCTTCTGGGCGGCGGGCCTGCAAGTGGTGGCCGCGTGGTACATCGCCACCGAAACCACCTCGGAACTCAAGAAAGGCGGCTACGTCCAGGGCACGGTCATCCTGATGCTGAAGAAGCGCGCCGCAGGCGAACGCACCGGCTTCAAGCAGCGCCTGTTGCCCGCCGTGCGGCAGGAAGTAGCGCGCCAGATCGAAACCATGATGCACCTCAATGACACCGTGAAGACGCAGCACGGCGAGCCGGTGTGGAGCGACGCCGACTTGCAGATGGCCGGATACGCGGCGGCGCTGAAGGTGCTGACTGCTTACACCCACATCGGCGGCGAGGATGTCACCCGCTATGCCCTGCGCCCGCGCGTGCGGGGCGAGGTCACCGTGGTGGACGAAATCGTGCAGCAGGCGGCTGAGACCGCGTCGAGTCTGCTGGTGCCCGAAGAATTGTCTGCAGAGACGTGGGCCAAACTCACTGGGATCGAGCGCTTCGTGCTGCGGATGCTGGACATGAAGACCACCGGCTCGACCAAGCTGGACAACTACCAGAACTTCGCCAAGGCGTTCCGGGTGACGGACTACAGCCGCGTGATGGGCGACATGCGCCCCAACCACGCGCGCCTGAAGCGCATCAGCGAATTCGCCTCGCGTGATCTGACCGAGGCCACTGAGATCGGCGCCACCCGGCTGGGGCGGCTGATCATCGCCTTGCAACAACGGCTGAAGGACGCCGAGCCGCAGGTCATCGTCGATCAGTTGCGCGGCGAAATGGCGGACTTCTTGGAGGTGCGCCCGTTGCTGGTGGACATGCTGGCCTTCATCGAGCGCAACTCACCGGAACCGGAGGTGCGCACTGCCGCTGAGGTCTTGGGCGCGCGCCTCAAGAACCTGCGCTTCGGCGAGTGAGGGCTTGAGGCATGGGCATTCGGCGCTTTTCTTCGCGCACGCACCGCCTGGATGCCAGCTTCCTGATGCAGCATCTGGCCGGTGCCAAGAGCTACAAGCGCATTGCGGGCTACTTCACCAGCTCCTTGTTCGAGGTGGCAGGCGAGGCGCTGGAGCACATCCCCGAGGTCAAGATCGTCTGCAATGTGGACATCCACCCTGACGACTTGAAGGTGGCGCAACTGCGCGAGAGCAAGATGCTGGGCCGCTGGAACGAACGTGGCCTGGCAGCTGAAGCCCTGCTGAACCGCGAGCGCTACCGGCGTTTGGACGCCTTCCTTCGTAAGCATGGACAGGCTGTACGCGTCGCGCCTGACGATATCTGCGGCTTCGTGCATGGCAAGGCGGGCGTGATCACGCTGGCCGATGGCCGCAGGCTGGGCTTCATTGGCTCGATGAACGAGACACGCAGCGGCTGGCAGCGCCACTACGAAATCCTGTGGGAAGACGAGTCGCCGGAGGGAGTAGCGTGGATCGAGGAGGAGTTCGACTTTCTCTGGAACGCCGCCAAGCCGCTGCCGCAGGCCGTGATCCGGGAAGTGCGCAGACGCGGTTATCGGCGCGAGATCCAGTTTACCGAAATCGAGGACGAAGAAGACCTGGCACCCGCGGTGCTGATCGAGTCGCCGCTGTACCGCGAGGGACAACAACTCCAGCCGTGGCAGCAAGGCTTTCTGACGGAGTGTTTGCGCCACTACCGACTATACGGTGTCGTGAGGCTGCTGCTCGCCGACGAAGTGGGGCTGGGCAAGACGCTGTCACTCGCCACGGCGGCGCTCACGCTGTGCCTGCTGTCCGACAAGGAAAACGGCCCGCGCCGCCCGGTGGTGATCTTTGCCCCGGCCACGCTTACCGAACAATGGCAGACCGAGATGCTGGACAAGCTGGGCATTCCGACCGCACGTTGGGATACCGTAGGCAAGGTCTGGCTGGACACAGAAGAGCGCGTTATCTCGCCTGCAGGGCGCGAGCAGATCGCCCGCTGCCCGCTGCGCATCGGCATCGTCTCGACGGGCCTGATGATGCGCGATTCGCTGGAAAAGCAGCATCTGCTGGGTCTGCGCTTCGGCGTCGTCATTCTGGACGAGGCGCACAAGGCCAGAACCCGTCAAGGCTTCGGCAAGGAAGCCGGCACGCCGAATGAACTGCTGGCGTTCATGCGCGAGATCGCCGCACGCGCGGACCATGTGTTGTTGGGAACGGCCACCCCGATCCAGACCCAACCCGAGGATTTGTGGGATTTGATCGGCATTCTTCACCAAGGCAAGGGCAACTTTGTCCTCGGCAATGACTTTGCGCCGTGGCACCGGCCTCGTGATGTGCTGCCTATCCTTTCCGGTGAGCAGGAGGTCACGGATGTTGGATTTGCTTGGCAACTTCTGAAATCGCCCTTACCCCTGGTTGACTCCACCCAAGAGCCACGCGCAAGAAGGTTGTTCAGCGCCATTCGCCAGGATTTGGGGGTCGTCAATGGGGAATGGCAAACCGCCAAGACAGTTACAGATTTGACGGAGGACACCCGTGAGATCCTGGAAGATGAGCTGGAGCGCCGAATTTCCGGTGCCACCCTATTCCAGCGAGAGAACCCATTGGTGCGTCACGTCGTACTGCGCAAACGCGTCAGCCTCGAAGAGGCTGGACTGTTGACCAAGGTCGGTGTCGACGTTCATCCAGATCGCCAGCTTGTAGGCGACCCACGGCGGTTCGATGCGCTATTTGAGGCCAAGGCGCTGCGAACCAATGAGAACTTCCGTGAAGCCTATCGAGAGGCGCGCTTGTTTGGTAAGGCACTCGGTAAGCTCGGCCAGGGCGGCGGGTTCATGAAGAACCTCATGGAGCAACGCATTTGCTCCAGCATTCAGGCAGGACTCAGTACCGCCAAGATGCTTTTGGAGGGCCGGACGATCCGCCAAGAGGAAGATGAGCAAGAAGTTGATCTGAAGGTTGAAAGCGGCGAAGAGCGCGAGGTTTTGCTCCGTCTGATCAGTCGCCTAGAGCACATTGAGGAAGACCCAAAACTCAACGCCGTTATCCATTACCTGGAAAGAGAAAAGTGGCGCGAGCTCGGAGTCATTATCTTCAGTCAGTACTACGATACGGCCAAGTGGGTCGCCGACGAGTTGGCTGCGCGGTACCCGGATGAGGCAATTGGCCTGTATGCTGGTGCAGGCCGCAGTCGCTTGTATCAACGTGGCGATAGCGTGACGTGCGAGCGGGAAACGCTCAAAAAAATGGTGGCTGAACACGAGATCCGCATCATGGTTGCTACAGATGCGGCCTGCGAAGGCCTGAACCTTCAAACGCTCGGCACTTTGATCAATATTGATTTGCCGTGGAACCCGACTCGCCTCGAACAGAGGATCGGACGCATCAAGCGCTTCGGCCAGAAGCGCGAAACCGTGGATATGCTCAACCTAGTGAATGAGCAAACCGTGGACGAGAAAATCTACGAACGCCTGTCGGAGCGGATGCGCAATCGCTACGACTTGTTTGGATCGGTTCCAGACACCATCAAGGATGAATGGATCGAGGACATCGAGACCCTCGGGGAAAAGATGGACGAGTTCATCAATGCTCAGAAAGAGGCGACGGGATTTGACCTGCGCTATACGGGCACGATGGAGCCACCGGAGAAAGACTGGCGGGATTGTTCCGAGGTGCTGTCACGGCGAGACTTCGCAGTGCTGATGACTACGGCTTGGGCGGGATGACGATGCTGGACGAGTACTCGATAGAACAGCGCGCGAGTCAAATCTTCGATGCGCGCAGCAGGGAATACTCCTCTGAACCGCCCCGGGTTTGGTGGAGCCAAAAACGCTGACAACATGGCGTTTCGGCAAGTCGCACCCGCCGCACCGGCGACCAGAATCCCGCGTGGTGCAGGATTTCAGGCAAGAAAAAGGGCCCGGAGATTGTCCGAGCCCTTGTGTATGGTGGAGGCGGCGGGAATTGAACCCGCGTCCGCAAATCCTCTGCCATTGGTTCTACATGCGTATCCTCTCTATTGATTTAACCGGACGCTACCCGAGAGGCAGGGAAGACGTACGGCGATTCCGTAAGGTTTTAGCGCTTCGGCTCCGGACAGGCTTCAGCGCGAGCTTACAATTGGGTTACCCCCAACCAGCCGCTTGTAAGCGAGCTGCTGATCAGAGGCCGGCCGGCTTAAGCGGCCAGTGCGTAAACGTCGTCGTTGGCGTTTATTTGGTTTGCAGATTGATTTACGAGGTTATCTGCACCTCGGCATGCACCTCAGGTTTCGCGATCCACGTCGAAGCCATGTCGCCCCCGAGTCGTATGATGAGACCGCGTGTTTCAGAGAAAGTTTCCCTGACGGTCGAGCGAACGGGAATCATACCAGAAATGGCGGCAGCCATGGAGGGCGCCGCGGCGCCCTCCGCCCGCGGCTTCAGATTTCATGAAGCATCTGCTGGGTGTCGCGGATGATGCGCTGCTTCTCCTTTTCGCTCGCCTCGGCCAAGTTGTTGAAGACGTCCCGTGCCTTGGGATCGTCCATTTCGGCGGCGGCCTCCTTGTATAAGGTGACGAGCGCGTCGTCGAAAGCGCAGGCCATCTTCACCACTTCGTCGACAGTCATGTCGGGGCGGGGCGCCGCGTTTGCCAACAGCTCTTCGACGTGGTCGCTGGGGGCGAACTGTAGCCAAGTATCGAGGATTGCGCTACGGGCATTTTCCTCGAATCGCTCCAGCATCTCCTTCTGTTCGTCTTCGTGCCGGCTCAGGTAGTCGAGGGCCATTTTTAGCCGGATTTGTGAGTTATCCGCCTGTTGTTTCAGGGTTTCGTAGTAGTTCCGTATCTGATCGTGGAGTGCCTTGCCATGATCCAGAACATCCTTGACCTGTTCGAAATTTCTCATGATGCCGTCCTCCGTGTTGTAGGTTGCCTTAGCTTTTCTGTTTTGGTCCAAACCCATATCGGGGTGAATGTCCGCGGGGCCGTAGCGGTGAAATCCGGCTCCTTGAGCGGCCATATAGCGCTTCGGCGGTGGGGAGTCAATGGCCTGGTTCGAGCGGAAAGCGCGACCGGTGAGCAGGATGTAGCGTTATGGTATTCTCTGCAAGTTTTATCGAGACCTTATTTGTCCGTTGCACCGCATGAACGCTCATAAACTGACCCACCTAAAGCACCTGGAATCCGAGAGCATCCACATCATCCGCGAAGTGGTGAGCGAGTTCGAGCGGCCGGTGATGCTGTACTCGATCGGCAAGGATTCGGCGGTGATGCTGCACCTGGCGATGAAGGCGTTCCATCCGGGCAAGCCGCCGTTTCCGCTGATGCACGTCGACACCACCTGGAAGTTCCGCGACATGATCGCCTTCCGCGACCGGCGGGCGCGGGAGCTGGGGCTGGACCTCATCATCCACGTCAATGAAGACGGGGTGCGCCAGGGCATCAACCCCTTCGTCCACGGCAGCAAGAAGCACACCGACATCATGAAGACCGAAGGGCTCAAGCAGGCCCTGGACAAGTACGGCTTCGACGCCGCCTTCGGCGGGGCCCGCCGGGACGAAGAGAAATCCCGCGCCAAGGAACGGGTGTACTCGTTCCGCGACAAGAACCACCGCTGGGACCCCAAGAACCAGCGCCCCGAGCTGTGGAACCTGTACAACGGCAAGATCAACAAGGGTGAGAGCATCCGCGTGTTCCCCCTGTCCAACTGGACCGAGCTCGACGTCTGGCAGTACATCTACCTGGAGCACATCCCCATCGTCCCGCTGTATTTCGCCGCCGAGCGGCCGGTGGTCGAGCGCGACGGCATGCTCATCATGGTGGATGATGAGCGCATGCCGCTGGAACCGGGCGAGGTGCCGATGCTGAAGAAAGTGCGGTTCCGCACCCTGGGCTGCTATCCCCTCACCGGCGCCATCGAATCCGACGCCACCACCCTGCCCGAGATCATCCAGGAAATGCTGCTGACCAAGACCTCCGAGCGCCAGGGCCGGCTCATCGACCACGACCAGGCCGGGTCCATGGAAGAAAAGAAGAAGGAAGGGTATTTCTAAGCCATGTCACACCAATCCGACCTCATCGGCACCGACATCCACGCCTACCTGGCCCAGCACGAGAAGAAGGAGCTGCTGCGGCTGCTGACCTGCGGCAGCGTCGACGACGGCAAGAGCACCCTGATCGGGCGGCTGCTGCACGACTCCAAGATGATCTACGAGGACCAGCTCAGCGCGGTGCGGCGCGACAGCCTCAAATCCGGCACCACCGGTGGCGAGCTGGATCTGGCCCTCCTGGTCGACGGCCTGCAGGCCGAGCGCGAGCAGGGCATCACCATCGACGTCGCCTACCGCTATTTTTCGACGGCGCAGCGCAAGTTCATCATCGCCGACACCCCCGGCCACGAGCAGTACACCCGCAACATGGCCACCGGCGCCTCCACCTGCGACCTGGCCATCATCCTGATCGACGCCCGCCACGGGGTGCAGGTGCAGACCCGGCGCCACAGCTACATCGTCTCGCTGCTCGGGATCAAGCACGTCCTGGTCGCCATCAACAAGATGGACCTGATGGACCACGCCCAGGCCGTGTTCGACCGCATCCGCGCCGACTACCTCGCCTTCGCCGACAAGCTCGAGCTGCACGACGTGCGCTTCATTCCCATCTCCGCCCTGAACGGCGACAACGTGGTGCACCCGAGCGCGGCCATGCCCTGGTACGGCGGGCCCTCCCTGCTCGAACTGCTCAACACCCTCGAGATCGCCCAGGACCAGAACTTCGACGACCCGCGCTTCCCGGTGCAGTACGTCAACCGCCCCCACCTCGACTTCCGCGGCTACAGCGGCACCGTCGCCGCCGGGGTGTTCAAGACCGGCGACCCGGTCCTGGTGCTGCCGGCCAAAACCACCAGCCGGATCGAGTCCATCGTGACCTACGATGGCGAACTGGACCAAGCCTTCCCGCCCCAGGCCGTCACCCTCACCCTGGAGGACGAGATCGACGTCAGCCGCGGCGACCTCTTGGTGCGTCCGGACCGGCTGCCGCACCTCGACAGCCGCTTCGAAGCGCATCTGGTGTGGATGACCGAGGCCCCGCTGATCCCCGGGCGGCAGTACCTCCTCAAGCACGCCACCCGGACCCTGACCGGCTCGGTGGCCGCCATCCGCCACCGGATCGACGTCAACACCCTGGACCGGCACCCGGCCGGCCAGCTCAACCTCAACGAGATCGGCCTGTGCGAGCTGGCGCTGAGCGCCCCGCTGGCATTCGACGCCTATGCCCGCTGCAAGGGCACCGGCGCCTTCATCGTCATCGACCGGCTGACCAACGTCACCGTCGGCGCCGGCATGATCGTGGGACCCGTCCAGGGCGAGGCCGGCTTCCGCAAGGTCACCGCCGAGGAGCGCGCCGCCCGCTTCGGCCAGAAGGCCGTCTCCGTCTGGCTCACCGGCGCCGGTCGCCTCGACATGGCCTATCGTCTGGAACGGGCGCTGTTCGATATCGGGCATCCGGCGATGGTGCTCGACGACGAGGGCTTCGGTGCCGAGCTGATCCGCGCCGCCCAGCTCGTCACCCATTCCGGGCTGATCTGCCTCTGCCCGCTGGAGCACCAGGGCGTCGGCGAGGGTGAGGGCCGGGTGGTGCTGTCCGTGGAGGGCCGGGATGTCTCCGACCTTATCGAGATCCTTCGCCAGCAGGGGATTCTTTCGTAGGCGTGGCGTCGTGCCAGTAGCGCCGATAGCTCCAGCGATAGGGTTGGACTTCCGGATCGCCGCCGCTGTCGCTGGATTGGACGATGAGGGCTCCGCCACTGGCGGTGTCCAATAGCGGGATCCCCAAGCGGCGGTAGCGTTCGACGACCTGCGGGCTGGGAAATCCCCAGCGATTGCGATAGCCGGCGGAAACCAGGGCGAGGGCAGGGTGCGCTTCTCCCAAGAATTCCGGGCTGGACGAGGTCTTGCTGCCGTGATGCGGTGCGACCAGCACCGTGCTGGCGAGCGCCGCTCCGTAGCGGGCCACGAGGCTGGATTCGGCGCCGCGTTCGATGTCGCCAGTCAGCAGGGCGCTGCCCTGGAGGCCGCTGACCCGTAACACGCAGGACGCGTCGTTGTCATTGTCGGCCGGGCCGTCCGGCCACAGCATCTCGAATTGCACCCCGTCCCATTCCCAGGATTGCCCAGCCCGGCAGGCCTTCGCCCCGGGATGCGCGAGCTTGTCCGGCACGCTGCTGAGCGCGGCTGTGACCGGGAAACGCCGAAGCAGGGTCGCCGCGCCGCCGATGTGGTCGTTGTCGCCGTGGCTCACCACGAGGGTGTCTATGGCCGAAATGCCGCGGCTGCGCAGATAGGGTTCGACCACCGCCGCACCCATGTCGAAGCTGTCGCTCAGGCGGGCTCCGGTGTCGAACACCAGCGTGTGGGCATGGGTTTCCACGACGCTGGCCAGCGCCTGGCCGACGTCCAGCAAGGTGAGCCGGTAGCGCCCTTCGGGCGGCGGATCGGGAGTATGGGCCGCGGCTGGCAGCAGCAGGAACAGGCCCAGCCAGCGTCCCGGAATTCCTCGTGGAATCATCAGCACGGCCGCTCCCAAAGCGGCGAGCAGGGCCATGGGCGGCGGCGGGGCGGCATGCTGCCATTGCGCCCAGGACAAGCCGGAGAGCCATTCGAGAGCTTGCCAGGCCCAGGCGACGAGCCTTTCGGTGAACTCCATCAAGATTGCCCCGGCCTCGGCCCAGATCAAGAGCATCAGGGCGCTGAACAGCGCCAGCGGGGTGATCGCCAGTCCCAGCACAGGGACGGCGAACAGGTTCGCCAAGGGCGATACCAGCGAAATCTGACCGAAGAAGAACAGCAGCACCGGGGCGAGTCCGAGACTGGTGGCCCAGTTGGTCCAGGCCAGCTCGCGCAAGAGACCGGGGCGATGCAGCCGGCCGGTCAGCAGATACAGAATGAACGCGACTGCCAGGAAGGACAGCCAGAATCCCGGCGAGGTCACGGCCGGCGGGTCGATCAGGACGACGGCGGCCAAGGCCAGCGCGAGGGTGTGGGCTGGGCGGAGGTGGCGTTGGGCGATGATGCCGCCCACGGCGATCGCGATCATGATCAGCGCCCTTTGGGTCGGTATCGCGAAACCGGTGAGGGCGGAATAGGCGGCTGCCGCTGCGACCGCCGCCACGGCGGCCACGGCGGGGGGCGGCCAGCGCATCACCTGCAGCAGCGCGGCGAGCCTGGCCGCGAAGCTATAGGCGAGCAGGGCGATGAGGCTGATGTGCGAGCCGGAAATGGCGATCAGGTGGGCGGTGCCGGTTCGCCGCAGCACCTCCCACTGGCCGGGGGTGATGGCGTCCTCGGCGCCCATGACCAGCGCCCGGATCACGCCGTCGAACGGGCTTTCGGCCAGGGTCGCGTGGATGCGGTCCGATAGCTGCTGGCGCCATGCGCCGGGCAGCCAGGGGTTGGCCGGGTTCAGCAGGACGTTGCCGGGAGATTCGCGCACATAGCCGAGCGCTCGGATGTTCCGGGAGAACAGCCAGAGTTCGTAATCCATGCCGCCGGGATTGAGCATGCCATGAGGGCGCTTGAGCCGGACGCCGAGGCGCCAGCGCTCGCCGGCGCGCACGGTCCGGCCGGTGTCGTACCAGGTCAGGCGGAGATGGCCGGGGACGCGGGCGCCCTCCGGGCCGATGATCCGGCCGACGTCGAATTCGAAGCGCACGCCCCGCTCGTTCGGTTCCGGCAGGCTGGCAACGGTGCCTTCGAGCGTGATGTCCCGGCCTTCGAGATCGCGAGGCAGCTCGTCGTGCAGGCGGACGGAGGCGAAGGCCGAGGCCCAGACGAAGCCCAGCAAGAAGGCGCAAGGGAGAATCCGGCGGCGGAGAAGCAGGGCCAGAGCGGTGATGGCGAGGCCGGCGAGCAGGATCGGCGAAGGCAGCCCGGCCAGCGTCTGCACGGCGATCACGCCACACACGAAAGCCAGGAGGGCCGACACGCCGGTCCGGCCCGAGCCGGCGCTCGCGTTCAACTTTCCCAACGGAGCACGTACAATAGCCGCGCCGGCCGACAACCTCATCAGTACAAGACGCCTCATGCCCAAGAAGATTCTCAAGCGTTACATGCCGGACCGGCAGCGGATCAGGGACATCAAGAGTCTGGAGTTCCTGGGGGAAAAGCTGCATGCCCCGAACCTATGGCACCTGAACCGGCGTTCGGTATCGCGGGCGTTTGCGGTTGGGCTGTGGGCGATGTACACCCCCCCGCTGCCTTGGCAGATGGTCATCGCGGCGATCCTGTCCATCTATTTCGATGCCAATGTGCCCCTCGCGGTGGCGCTGGTGTGGATCACCAATCCCCTGACCTGGGTGCCGATGTATTACTTCGCCTACCTGGTGGGGGCCTGGGTGCTGGGCCTGGATTCGTTCACCTTTACCGAGTTCTCCTCGTTCTTCAGCATCGAAACGGCCTGGAGCCTGGGAGCGCCGCTCCTGGTCGGCTGTTTCACGCTCATGAACCTCGGCGCGGTGCTGGGCTATTTTTCCATCCGCTGGCTATGGCGGCGCTCGGTGCGGCAGCATTGGGAGTTCCGCAAGCTGCGGTCCAAGCCGCTGAACAGCTATTATCTGGTGAATCTGAGCTATCGGGCATACCGGAAGCTGTTGCACCTGCATCACGCCGACAAGCTGTAAGGCCCCTTCAGGGCTGGACCAGCCGCCCATCCTCCATGTGGAGGACTTCATCCATTTTATGTGCCAGCACCGCATCATGGGTCACGATCAGGAAACTGACCCCAAATTCCTGGTTGAGTTCGAGCATGAGCTGATAGACCTGGTCCGCGGTCTTGCTGTCCAGGTTGCCGGTGGGTTCGTCCGCCAGCACGCACTTCGGGCGCGTCACCAGGGCGCGGGCGATCGCCGCCCGCTGCCGCTCGCCGCCGGACAGCTCGCCCGGCTTGTGCTCCAGGCGCTTCCCCAGCCCCACCCGGTTCAATAGCGCCGCGGCGCTGTCCCTCGCTTCGGAGACGGACGTCCCGCCGATCAGGAGCGGCATGGCGACGTTCTCCAGCACCGTGAATTCGCCGAGCAGGTGATGGAACTGGTAGACGAAGCCCAAGGTCTTGTTGCGCAGGCCCGCCAACCGGCGTTCGTTAAGGGAGGCCAGATCGACGCCGTCCATCAGGACTTTGCCGCTGCTGGGGTTGTCCAGTCCGCCCAGAAGATGCAGCAGGGTGCTCTTGCCGGAGCCGGAGGCGCCCATGATGGCCATACGCTGCCCCTGCCGGATGCTCAGATCCACCCCGTGCAGAACCTCGACGTCGAGGATGCCCTGGACGAATCGCTTGTGCAGCGCGCGGCATTCCAGGACCGGCTTATTCATAGCGCAGCTCCTCCGCCGGACGCACCCGCGAAGCCTGCCAGGCCGGATAGAGGGTCGCCAGCAGGGACAGAAGGAAAGCCATGCCGGTGATCTGGAAGACGTCCGTCCAGTTCAGCTTGGACGGCAGGTCGCTGATGTAGTACACATCGGCGGACAGGAATTTCATGCTGAGCTGGCTCTCGATCCAGTTCACGATCTCGGAGACGTTCAAGGCCAGGAGCACGCCGCCGATGCCGCCGATCAGGGTGCCCACGGCGCCGATCACGGTGCCGAGTACCATGAAGATGCCCATCACACTGGCGGGTGTCATGCCCTGGGTGCGGAGGATGGCGATGTCGGCGCGCTTGTCGGTCACCACCATGACCAGGGTCGAGACGATGTTGAACGCGGCCACGGCGACGATCAGCAGCAGGATCATGAACATCACCCGCTTCTCCGTCTTGATGGCGCGAAAGAAGTTGGTGTGGGCCTGGGTCCAGTCGGTGACGTAGTAGTCGCCGGGCAACTTCGCCCCGAGGTCCCGGGCGATGCGGTGGGCGTTGAACAGGTCGTCGAGCTTGAGCCGCAGGCCGCTGATCTCGCCCTCCATGTGCAGCAGCCGGGCGGCGTCGTCGAGCTGGATCAGGGCCAGATTGCGGTCGTATTCGAACATGCCGACCTGGAAGGTGCCGACCACGGTGAAGCGCTTGAGGCGGGGCAGGATGCCGGCCGGCGTCGAGGTGACCTGCGGTGTGATGACCGTGACCTTGTCCCCTGTGGACACGCCGAGATACGCAGCCAGCTCGGCGCCCAGGATGATGCCGAACTGGCCGGGCACCAGATCCGGGAGCTTGCCGAGCTGCATGTGGTTCGCCACGTCCGAGACCCGCGGCTCGTAGTCCGGCAGGATGCCCCGCAGCATCGCGCCGCTGGCGCGCCGGTCGGAACTCAGCATCGCCTGGCCCTCGATGTACGGCGCCCAGCCCAGGATGCGGGGGTCTTCGCGCAGCGCCGGCTCCAGCACGGGCCAATCGCTCAGGGTGCCGCCGGGGCCGGCAATCGAGGCGTGCGAGGTCATGCCCAGAATGCGTTCGCGCAATTCCGCTTCGAAGCCGTTCATCACCGAAAGCACGGTGATCAGCGCCGTGACGCCCAGCGCGATGCCCAGCACCGAGGTCAGCGTGATGAAGGAAATGAAACGGGTTCGGCGTTTGGCGCGCGTATAGCGCAGGCCGATGAACAGGACGAGCGGCTTGAACATGGAAGGATTGGAAAAAACCTTGGGGGAAAGCTTAGGGCGCGGTATCCGTCCGGCAGTTCGCACAGACGCCGTAGAGGCAGAGCGAGTGGTCGGTCAGGGTGAATTTGAGTTTTTTCGCAATCTCCTTTTGCCGGAGTTCGATCATCTCGTCGCTGAATTCCTCGACTCGTCCGCACTTGACGCAGACGATATGGTCGTGGTGTTCGCCGCGGTTGAATTCGAAGATCGAATTGCCGCCTTCGAAGTGGTGGCGCTTGACGAGGCCGGCCGCCTCGAACTGGGTCAGCACCCGGTACACCGTCGCCAGCCCGATTTCCTCGCCCTGCTGGATCAGCCGCTTGTAGACGTCTTCCGCGGTCAGATGCCGATCCTGCTCGGATTGCTCCTCGAGCATTTCCAGGATCTTGATCCGGGGCAGTGTGACCTTGAGGCCGGCATTGCGAATGTCTTGCGTTTCCATGGGACTCGGGCGCGCTATGTCTTGAAAATCCTCGATCGGGTATCATGCGGTATGGTGCCGCTCAAACCCGGCTGCGATTTCTTCCCGTCATGCAACCACATCGTACCATAATCTCCCTGATCGCCACTCTCCCGCTGGCCGCCTGCACCTATGTCGACCGTATGCCTTTTCTTTATCACCTGGATATTCATCAGGGGAATATCGTCTCCCAGGAGATGGTGGACCAGCTCAAGCCCGGCATGAACAAGCGCCAGGTGACGTTCATCATGGGGACGCCGCTCACGGTGAGCCCCTTCCATGACAACCGCTGGGACTACATCTATTCCAACCAGCCGGGCGGCGAAGAGCGGCTGCAGCGCCGGATATCGCTCATGTTCGACCAGGACGAACTGGTCGGCCTGCAGGGCGACTTCAAGCCGGGCGAATTGCCGTCCCTGGACGCCACCAAGGACGTGAACCTCGACATCCCCAAGATCGAGCGCGACCAGAGTCTGTGGGGGCATATCAAGAGCTGGTTCGGCAACGGCTAGGCTTTCTCCTCGCCCTTCTTGATCGCCCGCTGGCGGCGCGACTCCTTGGGGTCCGCGACCAGAGGCCGGTAGATTTCCACTCGGTCGCCCTGCTTCAAGGGCTGATCCGCACTGCAAGCCTTGCCGAAGATGCCGATCTTGTTCGTCGCGAGATCGATTTCCGGGAATTTATCCAGCAATCCCGAGGCCTCGATGGCCTCTGCCGCCCGGGCGCCTTCGGCCACATTCAGCGGCACGATGACCTGAATGTCGGGCCGGGCGTAGGCGACTTCGATCTGGATGCGTTCGGCCGGGCTCGTCATCAGATCACACCCAACGCCTTCAGGAAGATGATGCCCATGCCGGCCGGGGCGACGTAGCGCACCAGGAACCGCCAGGCCTCGTAGCCGCGCGGCTCGGCCATTTCCAGTTCCTCCTCGGTGTCCTTGCGGCTCAGGACCCAGCCGGCGAATACGGCGACCAGCAGGCCACCTGCAGGAAGCATGATGTCGGCGGTGAGAAAGTCGATCAGTTCGAACAGGTTTCTGCCGAAAAATCTGACGTCCGACCAGGAACTGAAAGACAGCAGGGTGCCCAGCCCCAGTCCCCAGCAGGCCAGGCCGCTCCAGGCACTGGCGGCTTCCCGGCTCATGCCGCGGTTTTCGGTCAGCCAGGCGACCGCGGGTTCGATCATGGCGATCGAGGAAGTCAGCGCGGCGAAAAAAACCAGGACGAAGAACAGGGCGCCGAAAAACGATCCGCCCGGCATGGCACCGAAAGCGATCGGCAACGTCTGGAAAATCAGACCCGGTCCCATCCCCGGTTCCAGGTGGTTGCTGAACACGATGGGGAAGATCGCCAGCCCCGCAAGCAATGCGACCGTGGTATCGGCAGCCGCTATGAATAGCGTGGATCGGGCGATGGACACATGGCTGGGCAGGTAGGAACCGTAGACCATGATCGAGCCCATGCCCAGCCCCAGTGAGAAGAAGGCCTGCCCCATGGCGGTCAGCACGCTTTCTCCGCTCAGCCTGGAAAAGTCGGGAAGGAACAGAAACGCGATGGCTCGGCCGAAGCCTTCGGTGCCCATGGCATAGAGGACCAGGACGACCAGCATGACCAGCAGCGCCGGCATCATGTAGCGGGTACCTTTCTCCAGGCCGCCGCTCACACCGCGGCTCACGATGGCCATGGTGGCCGCCATGAACAGGGTGTGCCAGATGACCTGGATCTGGGGATCGGTGCGGAATTCGTCGAAGAACCGGGTCGCGGTCTCGGGGCTCACATGGGTGAACAACGCACTGTTCATCTTGAAGATGTACGCCATGGCCCAGCCGGCGATGACGCTGTAGTAGGACAGGATCAGGAAACCCGAAACCACGCCCAGCCAGCCCGCATACTGCCACGCCGGGCTGGCCTTGGCCGCCTCGGCCAGGCTCAGCATGGCGTTGATCGGGCTCTGTCTCCCGCGCCGCCCGAGCAGGGTTTCGGCGATCATGATCGGGATGCCGATGACCGCGACGCACAGCAGGTACACCAGCACGAAGGCGCCGCCGCCGTTGTCGCCGGTGAGGTAGGGAAATTTCCAGATGTTGCCCAGGCCGATGGCCGAGCCGCTCGCGGCCAGAATGAAGGCCAGTCGCGACGACCATTGCACGTGGACGAATCGTTGATCGGTCATGGGTATCCTCGTGGGTAGGGGATCCGTGTTGTCGAAACACGCACGCTCAAGTTCGGAGCATGGCCGCCAGTGGGGTAAAATCGCCACAGGATAACAAACCGAACCGGACCGAAGAAATCCCGCCACCATGAGCACAAAGAAAAGCGCCGCAGGAAGCGCCAACATCGCCCAGAACCGCCAGGCGACCCATGAATATTTCATCGAGGAACGCTTCGAAGCGGGCCTGGTGCTGGAAGGCTGGGAAGTCAAGAGCCTGCGGGCGGGCAAGGCGCAGCTCAAGGAGAGCTATGTCGTGCTCAGGAACGGTGAGGCCTGGCTGTTCGGCGCGCATTTCTCGCCCCTCCCTTCGGCCTCAACCCATGTGCAGCCTGATCCCACCCGTACCCGCAAGCTCCTGTTGCATGCGGAGGAATTGAGCCGGCTGATCGGACAAGTGGAGCGAAAAGGATACACTCTGGTGCCGTTGTCGTTGTATTGGAAACAGGGCCGGGCAAAGCTGGAAATCGGCCTGGCGCGGGGGAAGCAGCTGCACGACAAGCGCGCAACCGAGAAAGCGCGCGACTGGCAGCGGGAGAAGCAGCGAGTCATGCGGCGGGGTTGACCGGCCGTTTTGCCTCTTGCCCTTTTCGTGGCGGGGGCGACAATGAAAATAAAGGGATTGTTTTGTCAGCTCACCGGAATCTTAAGTGATGTCGCGCCGTCTTTTTCGTGTTGTCTGGGTTATGTGTGCCGCCGCAATGGGAATGGGTTGGGTGGCCGAAGGGGCCTTGGCTGGGCCTTATTCGGCGCTGGTCATGGAGATCGAGTCGGATCGGGTGCTGTACGAGCGGAATGCCGACGAGATCAGGCATCCCGCCTCTCTGACCAAGATGATGACCCTCTATCTGGTGTTCGAGGCGCTGGAGCAGGGCAGGATCTCGTTGCATGACACGTTCTACGCCTCCAACTATTCAGCCTCCCGCTCCCCATCCCGCATCGGGCTCCGGCCGGGCGATCCGCTGACGGTCGAAGAGGGCATCCTGGCCCTGGTCACCTGCTCCGCCAACGATGCCGCGGCGACGCTGGGCGAAGGTTTGGCTGGGTCTGAGCCGGCGTTCGCCGCGATGATGACGCGAAAAGCGCGCGAACTGGGCATGAGCCAGACGGTATTCCGCAATGCCTCGGGGCTGCCGGACTCCGAACAGGTCACCACGGCGCGCGACATGTACCGGCTCGGCAAGGCGCTGCTGAAGCATTTTCCCCAGCACTATCCGTATTTCTCCACCTCGCACTTCCAGTACCGGGGGCGGAGCTTCCACAACCACAATCATCTGCTCGAACACTATTACGGGGCGGACGGCATCAAGACCGGCTTCGTCAACGCCTCGGGTTTCAACCTGGTGGCATCGGCCCGCCGCAACGGCGTCCGTCTGGTAGGGGTGGTGTTCGGCGGCAATTCGGCATCCCGCCGCGATGCCCACATGCGCGACCTTCTCGACGACGGCTTTGCCCAGATCGAAGGCCGGGAACCCAGCGTGCAGTTTGCCGGGTTCGACCAGGGCTGGTCGCCGCGCCTCCTGACGCGCCCGGGTGAGCGCTATCCCCTTTCCAGGGGTGCGAAGAAAAAGCGGGTCGCGGCCAACGTCGCTGGTGCCCGAGGGGTGACCCACCGCATTCTCGGCCACCGGCCGCATCATGCGGCGAAGGGGGGCGTTTCCGCGAAAGGCAGGCCGGCCAAGGCGAAATCCTCGCCGGTGCGATCAAAGTCTTCGAAGACTTCGGTCGCGGCCAAGCGCTAAGGATGCAGGGAGCTTAAACGAGTTGCGCCCCGACAGGCGGGGCGCAACGGGGACGAGCGGAAAGCGCGGAATCGAGCTTACGGCGCTTTTTCGAGTTCGCCGGCCGGCACGGTGCCGTCGGAACGGCCCTTGATGTAGGTGTAGAGGTCGTCGATGCCTTCCGCGACCTTCTTGTTCGCTTCGAACGGCGGCATGGCGTTGCGGCCTTTCAGAACCACTTCCTTGAACTGGTCCTTGCTCAGGTTCTTGAGGCTGTTCAGCAGGTTGGGGAATGCCGCGCTGCCTTCGCCGGTGGCGCCGTGGCAGGTTTCGCAGCGCTGCTGCTTGTAAATCTTAAAGCCGTTGTAGGTGGCCTGGTCGACCGGAGCCGAGAAGGCGGGAGCGGCCACGGCGCCGAGCATCAAGGTGGCCAGAGCGGTTTTCCGGATAGACGTCTTCTTGTGATCCATTGCGTTTCTCTGTTATCTGTTTTCGGGTATCGACCGGGAAGTCTTCTAGTCTGCCGTGGCGGGAGCGGCGGGCGGGTATGGTGACAGTCCGCCGGCATGCTTGCCAAGGGAAAAAATCCCGGATGTTTGCTGCCAAAGAGCGCGCGTCAGCATACCCAAGACCCGCATCTCTTGTAAATACAGGCACCGCCGGACGCCGTGGTTCCGGCCCCCTGGCAGAAGGGGCGTGGCGACCGTAAACTAGCCCGGCATCGTGCACCCATCATGGAGTCGGAAATGAGCGAGAAAGACCTCTTGGAAACCCTGGAACAGCTGCGGGCGCAGGTGGCGGCGCTGGAGGCGGATGAAACCTCCAGGGCGCGTCTGGAATCTTTGATCGGAACGCTGGAGCAGCGGTTGCAGGGCGCGGGCGGCGAAGAGCATCACATGCATCTGGTGGCGGAGCTCAAGGAGGCGATTTCGCATTTCGAAGTCGAGCATCCGCGCCTGACGGGCATCCTCAACGACCTGATGGTGACGCTGAGCAACATGGGAATCTGACGATTCGCGGGACGGCTGACGCGGGATGATCGACCGCCGCCGAAGCGACGTCAGCCACGCCGTGCCGCTTATCGGCCATCCAAGTCCACCCCTCACTCCTCGTCGGCTCTGGCTCAGGCAATCTTGCATGAGGCGCGATATCCGGAAATATCAGAAGGGTCCGACATCGAAAAATCTGTGTTCCACGAACCGCGCCCGCTGGGCGAGATAATCCCGCCGGTGCATCGGCCCGACCAGAAGGAGGCCGGCGAGAAAGCCGCCGACATGCGCCCAGAACGCCACGCCGCCGCTGGTGCCGCCGAGGGCCGGGAGGCCGCTGACGAGCTGGATGAAAAACCAGTAGCCGAGCATGGCGAAGGCCGGGACGGCGACCGTGGTCCAGTAGAAACCCAGGAAGATCAGAGTGATGATCTGGGTGCGGGGGTAGAGCCGGGCATAGGCGCCCATGACACCGCCGATGGCGCCGGAGGCGCCGACCATCGGCACGGCGGCGGACGGGTCCGAGGCGATTTGCGCCGCCGCCGCGGCCAGCCCGCACAAGACATAGAAGGCGATGAAGCGGATCGGTCCCATCACGTCTTCCACATTGTCGCCGAACACCCAGAGGAACCACATGTTGCCGATGATGTGAAACCAGCCGCCGTGCAGGAACATGTGGGTGACCAGGGTCCAGAGGGGGGCGTCGCCGTCGAGCTGGCAGCCGAAGCTCTGGCTGATCGGGATGATGGTGCCGACCGGCGCCAGTTTGAGCAGTTCGCCGGGAATGAGGGCGTATTCGCACAGCGATTGCGCCAGGGGCCGGTCCTGCCCGAGCCCCTGCACGATCGCCCAGGCGCCGACGTTGAGCAGCAGGATCAGCAGTAGGGCGATGGGGCGGTGCAGGGCCGGATTGATGTCGCGTAGCGGAAACATGGCATTCCCCTGGGTCGGTTCGAGTGATCGTAAGCGTTCAGCCCCGGGCGCATTGGCTTCCGTTCCCTGAGGGCGCCCAGAGGGGCATGCGCGGTCCGCAAAATTCCCTTACCTCCGGTCGGTTACGCCCCCTCCCTTCGCTCCTCCCAAAGGGGAGCGAACCGCATTCCTGAAAGGTCTTCAGCGCCCGATTTCGGAGAACGGTATGTCGAGGATGGCATATTCCTGCCAGAGGGCATAGTCGTAATGCCACCATTCGCGGGGATGGACGGCGAAGCCTTCGGCTTCCATCGCCGCCCTGAGCCGGTCGCGGTGCTCGCGCGCCGCTGCCGTACCGCCGTCGTAGCTAGGGTAGGCGCGCTCGGTCATCTCGTCGTAATCGGACGGCATGGCTACCTGCTGCCCGGTCTTCAGGTCGTAGAGGCTCAAGTCGATGGCGCAGCCGCGATTGTGGCGGGAGCCCTCGCGGGGATCGGCCACGAACATTCGCTGGGTTCCGCTGGTGGATTCCCAGAACAGGCGGGTGACGGACCAGGGGCGATAGCCGTCGAACAGTATCAGGCCGTATCCCTGCGGTTTCAGCCTGGCGTTGACCCTGATCAGGGCCTCGGCCGCCGGCCGTTGCAGGAATACTCGCGGTTCGGCGTAAACCGCCTTGTGGACGAAATTGTCGGGAGTGGCATAGCGTACGTCGAGCTTGATCGTGGCGTCGAGCGGCGCGATTTCCACCAGGTCCGGTGTCCGGAAGGGGCCGGTTTCCACTGGCGGCTGCAGCGGTGCCGCGGCGGCGACGGCGCTCATCAACAGGGCACTGGTCATGAATCCGGTTCCGGGCTTAAACATAGAGCGCGTTGGAAAGCTGGCCGCGGTAGCTGCGGGTGAGTTCATGGCCGTCGCCCAGCAGCCGGAAGATCGCCACGCAGGCCTTGCGGGCGCCATCCTCGTCGTAGCCGCGTGCCTGGCGCACCAGTTCGATCAATTGGCGTAGCGCCGGTTCGTAGTTTTCTTCCCGGATATTCCGGATGGCCTCCAGATAGGCGGATTTGGCCGGTGCATCGTCCAGCCGTTCGGGGTGTTCCAGCAGGCCGAACAGCCGGGCCAGCGTGCGCAGGGCTTCGGCGGCATCGCTCTGGTCGGAATCCGGGCCGATGGCCTTGACGGCGGCCAGGGCTTCGTCAGGAGACGTTTTCAGCAGCAGCTGGGCGAGCAGTATGGCGGCCCGCTCGTTGCCCGGCTCGGCGGCCAGGATATGGCGCAACACCGGCTCCGCTTCGGCTGACCGGCCGGTGCCCAGCAGGCCTTCGGCCCGCTTCAACTGTTCCCGGTACGGGCTGGGCAGCGCGCGCTGCAGCCAGGCTTCCAGGGCCGACTCGGGCAAGGCGCCAGTGAATTCGTCGGCGACGGCGCCGTCGACGAACAGTTTGACGTTGGGAATCCCGCGAACGCCGTACTGCTGGGCGATTGCCGGGTACTCCTCGGTGTTCACCTTGACCAGTTCAAAGCGGCCAGCCATGCGCGCGGCAACCGTTTCCAACAGCGGAGTGAGGGCGCGGCAAGGGGCGCACCAGGGCGCCCAGAAATCCACCAGCACCGGGATGGCGAAGCTGTTCTGGATGACGGCGCGGTCGAAATCGAATGCGGAATCGGACATGGAAAGGTTTCGGGTCGGGCTGTGTGACATGGGAATGACCGAGATTTTCGCAAATCGTCGGAGGGGTTGAACAGCCCGCCTTTCAGGCGGTCGCCGACAAACTGCACACAAAGTTATCCACAGATTTTGTGGATATCGCAGGCCGCCCCAGCACCGGCTTTTATTGCCGTCAAGACCTTGATTTCCGGGCGTTGTGCGGGTAGACGTCGGCGGCTCGTGAAATCAAAGTGCTTGTGAAACAGATCGATGCGTCTGGTAGGTGCGAATATGGGCCTGATCGCCACGATGGTTGCCTGTCGCCGTGGGGATACATGCCGGATCGGTCCGTCCGCCGATTCGGTTGCGCAAAAATGCTTTTTGTCCACAGCTTGGAAAAATTAGAAATTCATGATTCACTTCGGCCACATCAATCCGATAGGGGTTCGAAACCCAAGAGGCGAACATGAAAAAATGGCTGACAGCCGCCTTGCTGGCGATATTGTTTCCGAGTGCTCCGACTTTCGGCGGCGGGCTTCTCGGCATCACTCCCGACGAACTGGAAACGCTGAAAGCGCAAGGCGTTCCGGTGGTGGACGTCCGCACGCCCGAGGAATGGCGCAAGACCGGCGTCATCGAGGGGAGCAAGCCGCTGACGTTCTTCGATTCCAAGGGGGCCTACGATGCCGCCGCCTGGATGCAGGAGTTCAAGACGATCGCCTCCGATCCCGCCAAGCCGGTGGTGCTGGTCTGCCGCTCAGGCAACCGCACCGCCATGGTCGGAAAGATGCTCACGCAGGAACTGGGCTACGAGCGCGTCTATCATCTGGAAAAGGGATTGCAGGTCTGGATGGCGGAGGGGCATAAGCTCGCCCCTTGCGGGGGCTGTTAACGCGGTTCGCCCGGGTCGAGCTGGCAATCGTCCAGCTCGGGGAGGGGGGCTTCCTCCAGGTCGATGCCACGCTCCCGCAACGCCTGCTTGAGGCTTGCGAGCTGCTGATCCAGCGCCTGGATGTGGTCGAGCATGTGGTTGACGGCGTGGGCGACCGGGTCCGGCATGTCCGGCGTCATGCCGTAGGCGTCGAAGCCGAGCTTGCTGGCGATCGCCAGCCGTTGCGCTTCCTGGGCCTTGCGGTCGGGGTTGATGATGTGGCCGGGAATGCCGACCACCGTGGCGCCGGCGGGCACGGCGCGTAAGACCACGGAATTGGAGCCGATGCGCGCGCCGTCGCCCACGGTGATGGGGCCGAGTACCTTGGCGCCGGCGCCGATCACCACGCCGTTGCCCAGAGTCGGGTGGCGCTTGCCTTTCTGCCAACTGGTGCCGCCCAGGGTCACGCCGTGGTAGAGCGTGCAATCGTCCCCGATCACCGCGGTTTCTCCGATGACGACTCCCATGCCGTGGTCGATGAACAGCCGCCGGCCCAGCGTCGCGCCGGGATGGATCTCGATGCCGGTGGCCCAGCGCGCGAGATAGGACAGGACCCGCGCGGGCCAGCGCAAGCCGTGGTTCCAGAGCCAGTGGCTGAAGCGGTGGATGAGCACGGCGTGGACGCCGGGGTAAACGGTCAGTATCTCGAAAAACGACTGGGCCGCGGGGTCTCGGGCGAAGATGCAGCTGAACTCTTCTCTAATTTTCTTCAGCATTGCGGATTCCGGCGCCGGCGGCGCTGTGTTGGGCCGCGGTGAGGATGCCCCGCAGCAAGTGGATTTCCTGGGCTTCGATCTGCGCACTGTTGAAGATACGGCGCAGCCTGCGCATGATCGACGGCGAGGACCGGCGTTCGTGCAGGAAGCCGACGTCATGCAGCGTACGTTCCAGATGGCGGAAGAACGAGGCCATCTGTTCGCCGTCGGCCAGGGCGGCGCCGGGACGCCCGGCGGCGCCTCGCCCGGCGGCGAGATAGAGTTCGTAGGCGACGATCTGGACCGCGCAGGCGAGGTTGAGCGAACTGAATTCCGGGTTGGAGGCGATGTGCAGCAGGTAGTGGCAACGCTCCAGTTCCTCGTTGGTCAGCCCCGAATGCTCGCGGCCGAACACGATGGCGGTTCGCGTGCCCTCCGGTTGGCCGGCGATCCTGGCCGCGGCGGTGCGGGGATCGAGTTCCGGCCAGGCGATGGTCCGCAGGCGGGCGCTGGCGCCGATGACGACTTGGCAGTCTGCGATGGCTTCCTCCAGCGAGCCGACCACGCGAGCCGCGGCGAGCAGGTCATCGGCGCCGGAGGCCCGGGCGGTGGCCTGTTCGCTGGGGAAAACTTTCGGCAAGACCAGCGCCAGATCGCTCAGGCCCATGTTCTTCATGGCGCGGGCGACGCCGCCGATGTTGCCGGGGTGGGTGGTTTCGACCAGTACGATGCGTATATCGGAGAGCACGGTCGAGTTTTTGCGCACGGGATTTTTGAGAGCGAAAAATAGTACCAGAATTTTGGTAGGCTATCCGGCTTTTCGACAGAACTAGGGCAGGTCGCTATGGATCCCATGCTGAACATCGCCATCCGCGCGGCGCGTGCTGCCGGAGACTTGATCGTCCGTTACGTCGACCGGATCGATACGCTCAAGATCGCTCCCAAGGGCCGTAACGATTTCGTCAGCGAAGTGGATCGCCAGGCGGAGCATGAGATCATGCATATCCTGCGCAAGGCCTATCCCGGCCATGTCTTCCTCGGCGAGGAGAGCGGGCGGCAGGGCGCCGCGGGCGACGAATACGTCTGGGTCGTCGATCCGCTGGATGGCACCACCAACTTCCTCCACGGCTTCCCGCACTTCGCCGTATCCATTGCCCTGATGCATCGCGGCGTTCCCGAAGCCGGGGTGATCTACGATCCCATGCGGCAGGACCTGTTCACCGCCAAGCGCGGTGGCGGCGCCACGTTGAACAGCCGGCGCGTCAGGGTCACCCGCCAGAACTCCCTCACCGGCGCCCTGCTCGGCACCGGCATTCCTTTCAAGGATCAGACCCACATTGATGCCTATCTCGGCATGCTCAAGGCGCTGATCCGGGATACCGCCGGCATCCGCCGCGCCGGCTCGGCGGCACTCGATCTCGCGTACGTGGCGGCCGGCCGCCTCGACGGCTTCTGGGAGCTGGGGTTGCAGAAATGGGACATCGCAGCGGGCGTTCTGCTGATCAAGGAAGCCGGCGGGATCGTGACCGACCTCGGCGGCGGCGAGGGCTACATGGACAGCGGCAATGTGCTGACCGCCAGCCCGCGTCTGCATCAATGCATGCTGGAAACCATCAGGCCGTATCTGACGGAAGAACTCCGGGCGCAGCCGGCCTGAGCTGCGGCGCGCTCAGGCCGGCCAGCAGCCGGGACAGCTGTTCCTGATCGATGTCCAGATGTACGTCGCGCTGAGGGTAGGGCATCGTCAAGCCTTCGAGTCGGCAGGCCGCATCGATCTCGATGCAGAGTTCGCTGGTCACCGACTTCATGGTATCGACGTCGGCGACGAAGGCGATGACTTCGAAGTTCAACGAGCTGGGGCCGAATTCCTTGAAGAACACGAACGGGCCGGACTGGCGCAACACCTTGGGGTGGGATTTGGCCACCTGCATCAAGACCTCGCAAACCTTCCGCGCGTCGGTGCCGTAGCTGAAGCTCACCGGGATCACGATTCGCCCCACCTTGTCGGCATAGGTCCGGTTCGTCACCGGGTGGGCGATGAGTTCGGAGTTGGGGATGAACACTGAGGCTCTGTCGAAGGTGAGCACTTCGGTGGCGCGTACGCTGATTTTTTTCACATAGCCCTGGACATCGCCCACCATGATCCAGTCGCCCACCTTGATCGGCCGCTCTGCCAGCAGGATGAGGCCGGACACGAAGTTGTTGACCACGTTCTGGAAGCCCAAGCCGATACCCACCGACAGGGCGCCGGCGATGATGGTGAGCTGGGACAGGTCGAAACCCGCGGCCGAAATCAGCATGATCAGGGCCAGCGTGAATCCCAGATAACCGACGGCGGTGCGGATGCTGTGCTGCAGGCCCGGATCGATGCGGGTCCGGGGCAGGATGCGGTGCTCCAGCGTCCGCTGGACGAAGCGGGTCAGAATCAGCATTCCAGCGAACAGGAGCAGGCCGAAAGCCAGATCGGCCAGGGAAACGGTGATGTTCCCGATCTTGAAGCCGAACACCACTTCGTACAGCCAGGCGCTGAGATCGCTGCCGCCTGCGCCCCACAGGACCATCAGGGCAAGGATGCCGGTCAGGCCGATGCACAGCCGGGCCAGCCCGGTCAACCAGAAGCTCAAGGCGTCGATGCCGTCGGGCGAGATGTCCAGGTTGCTCCGCAAATGTCTGCCGACGACCGCGCGCTCGCTCAGCATGTGACTGACGAATTCGTCGCCGATCTTCCCGAGCACGGTGACCAGGACGTAGAGTCCGATCGAAAGCACGAGCTGGATGGCCAACAGCCGCGACAGCACCACATAGCCCGGCAATGCTGCGATCGGGATGGCGTAGACCAGCAAGGTCAGGGTATAGCGCAGGCCGAGCCAGCGGGTGGTGCCGACTTCGGACTCCCAGATCCGCCGCCGCAGGATGATCAGCAGCAACAGGGCGATCGATAAACCGGTCACGAAGTTGTGCAGAGCCATCAACTCCACCGACCATTCGAACCGTTTGCCCCAGGCATTGACGACCGCGTCGATGGCGAAGACCGCCGTCATGGCGGTGACGATGTGCGCGATGACCCGCGCGCTGTCGTCGCCGAGAGAAATCAGCCGCCACAGCGGTTCGCCGGGCGCCAGCGCCGCGCGGCAGCAAGCCACGACGAAGAAGAACACCACCAGCATGGTCGCCAGCGGTTGCACCACATACCGGACGCTGTCCGATAGCAGGCCGCCGGCGGTGAAGCCCAGGTAAATCGCCAGGACCGCCGCCGACGGAATCAGGGTGCGGATGATTCCTGTGACCAGGGCGGTGCGGAGCCGCTGGCCATAGCTCGGTTCGGTCGTGACCTCGACATAGCCGAAGCGCCGGATGAACCACAGCCGCAACGGCCAGGCGATGAGCACCGCGACCAGGACGGCGAGGGGCAGTTGCCAGCGCATCAGGTCGATCTTGGCGGCGGTACTGTCCCTGGCCAGCCAGTCTTCGAAATCCTGCCGTTGGGCCGCCGCCGCCTCTCGAATTTCCTGAAATGCCTTGCGCCACACGGAAGGAAAAAGTGGCGACGGGCCTCGGGTCAGCACCCGCTCGGTGAAGCGGGTGCGGCGCAGGCTCTGGAGCCGCTCGGCCAAGCCATCGGCGCGGGTGATGACGAGTTCGGCCTCCTTCAAGCTGCCTTCCATGTTGGCCAGACGTTCGCTGATCGCCTTGCGCTTGGCGGCGATGCCCGGTGCTTCCGGGGGCTCCCCCTCGCCCGGAGGCGGACCGAGCGCCGCCAGCTCGTCCCGGATGGCTTGGGCCAGCGGCCGGGCCTGATCGGCGGCGGCACGGGCGTCGAGGCGCAGGGAGCCGAGTTCGGCCCGGATTTCGACCAGGCGGTCGTCGTCCAGATCGCCTTTGGCGAGGGTTTTCTCATAGCGGTCCAGAAGGGCTTGCCAGTCCTTGACCTGGGCAGCCAGCGGCCGCTCTCCCGCGGGTTCCTGGGCGAAGCTGCAAGCCGGCGCGAAAATCGCGGCTAGCAGCAATGGCAGGGACTGGATGATGCGCAGTAAATTCAAGCTCGTAGGGATCATGTTGCTGTGGGGTTGCGTCGACTTGCCCAGCGGATCTAGCAAGTGCCGCGCCTGGTCTCAGTCCCGGACCCAGTCTTCGGCCAGCCGGCTCGGTAGGTGCGGTGACTCGCTGCTGGGTGGATGCGGGCGCTTGGCGAACACGCAATAGCAGACCCTCAGCGTGTCCGCGACCAGGACCCAGCTCAGTCCCAGGAACGCCGCAGTCAGGGCGGCATCGAGATAATCGTTGAAAATCAATTGGGGCGCCTTGGCGGCCTGATCCGCCGAAAGCAGGCCGGCCGTGAGCTTGTCGCCCAGGTCGCGGGCATGGGCCAGGAAGCCCACGCGCAGTTCGGAGCTGAACAGCTTGTCCCAAGCGGCGCTGCTGGTGACCACGATCAGCCAGGACAGCGGCAGGGCAGTGACCCATGCGTGGACAGCCTTGCCGGTTTTGACCAGAATGGTGGTGGCGACGCACAGGGCGATGGCCGCCAGCATCTGGTTGGCGATGCCGAACAGCGGCCACAAGCTGTTGATGCCGCCCAGCGGATCGATGGTGCCCATGTACAGAAAATAGCCCCAGCCGGCGACGACCAGCGCCGAGGTGAACAATACGCCGGGATACCAGCCGGTCCGTCCCAAGGATGGCAGCCAGTTGCCGAGCAAGTCCTGCAGCATGAAGCGGGCGACCCGGGTGCCGGCGTCCAGCGTGGTCAGGATGAACAGCGCCTCGAACATGATGGCGAAGTGGTACCACAGCGACAGCAGGCCGTCGCCGAAAGCGCTGGCAAACAGGCTGGCCATGCCCACGGCCAGCGAGGGGGCGCCGCCGGTGCGGGCGAATAGCGTCGCCTCGCCCATCTCCCGTGCCAGGGCCGCCATTTGCTCTCCATCGACCGGGAAGCCCCAGGACGAGATCGTCGCCACCGCGTCGGCGGCTTCCTTGCCGACCACGCCCGCCGGGCTGTTGATGGCGAAATAGACGCCGGGATCGAGCACGGTCGCCGCGATCATGGCCATGATCGCGACGAAGGATTCCATCATCATGGCGCCGTAGCCGATGAAGCGCGCGTCGGCCTCGTTGGCCAGCAGCTTGGGCGTGGTGCCGGAGGAGATCAGGGCGTGGAAGCCGGACACCGCGCCGCAGGCGATGGTGATGAACACGAACGGAAACAGTCTGCCGCCGAAGATCGGTCCGGTGCCGTCGATGAAGGCCGTGAGCGCCGGCATCTTGATGTCGGGATGGAGGATCAGGATGGCGACGGCGAGGGCGGCGATGGTGCCCAGCTTCATGAAAGTGGACAGGTAATCGCGCGGGGCCAGCAGCAGCCACACGGGCAGCACCGCGGCGGCGAAGCCGTAGGCGATGATCATCAGCGCCAGGGTGGGTGCGTCGTGATCGAACCAGGCGCGCAGGGCCGGATGGTGGTCGATCCAGCCGCCACCGGCGACCGAGAGGACCAATAGAGTGACGCCGATCAGCGTCGCCTCGATCACCCGGCCGGGGCGTATCTCGCGCATGTACAGGCCGATCAGCACCGCGATGGGGATCGTCGCCGCCACCGTCGAAGTCGCCCAGGGGCTGTGCTTCATGGCGTTGACCACGACCAGGCCGAGCACCGCGATCAGGATGATCATGATCGCCATGACGCCTATGAGCGCCGCCGAGCCGCCGATGGGCCCCAGTTCGTCGCGGGCCATCTGGCCCAGCGAGCGGGCGTCGCGGCGGATGGAGCACACCAGGATCACGAAATCCTGCACGCAGCCGCCGAACACCGCGCCGATCAATAGCCACAAGGTGCCGGGCAAATAGCCGAACTGTGCCGCCAGGGTCGGGCCGATCAGCGGCCCGGGGCCGGCAATCGCGGCGAAATGGTGGCCGAACACCACCCAGCGGTGGGTAGGGACGAAGTCGCGGCCGTCGTTGAAACGCTCCGCCGGCGTGGCGCGGCTGGCGTCCAGCAGCAGCACGCGGCTTGCAACAAAGGCGCTGTAGAATCTATAACCGAGCGCATAGACGCATACGGCTGCCGTGACGAACCACAGGCTGCTGACCGGCTCGCCGCGGCTGAGTGCGATGCCTCCCAGTGCGGATGCGCCGAGCAGCGCGACGGCGGACCAAATCAGAATGGCTGTGAGCTTGCGAGGGAGCATGGCGTTTGCGGGTCCTACTTGTTGGGAATCCTCCGGGGCCCGGCTGCCTTCGATCGCCGGCGGGCCGGGCGTAGCAGCGTATTATGCACAGTCTATGCATGACTGAGGTAGGCAACCGGGGCGCGGGTCCCGTGCCTGCTTGAACGAATTCGAGAGACGCCATCCGGAGGATTGATATGGCTCGCAAACCCAAAGCGCCGACGGCCCCAGAGTCCGAGACGACGAAAACACCCGCCAACAGCGGCAAACCGGTTCGGGTGCCGCCGCTGGACCCGGAGAAGCCGGCCGGGCCGAAGATGCAATCCGTCGGTTCCGAGAAAGCCGCAGACAGCGGCAAGCGGAAGCCCGATACGGGAAGCGCATCGCCCGAATCGCCCGAATCGGGCGGTTCGGAAGAGCGTCCTGCGGCATCCGCCGGCATTTCGTCCCCTTTGCCGACGGTGGCGAAGACCCCGGCCACGGCACCCGTCGGTCCTGCCACCGATCCGGTGTCCGAAACGTCGCCTCCGACCCCGGTCGAAACGGCGCGCGATGCGGTTCCGCCTCCGACTCCGACGCAGGCTGCTTCGGAACAGGTTGAGGCGGAAACCGAAGCGGCCGGGGCGGCGGACGCCCGGATGGAATCCGGCACTGCCGCTCCGCCAACGGCTGTCTCGCCGGATTTAAGGGGAGCCGGTGCGGCTGAGGACGCCGTTCCCGAGCCTCCTCACGCCCCGGAATGGTCGCCGCCGGTCGCTGCGGAAATGCCGGAAGCCGAGCCGGCCGAGCGAGCAGAGCCGGCCGAGCGAGCGGAGCCGCCGCCTCAGCCTCACATCCAGCCACGGCCCTCGTTGTTCGTGGTCCACATCACCCCGGAGCTTGCGCCGGTGGCGAAGGTCGGCGGTCTGGCGGACGTGGTTTTCGGCCTGGGCCGTGAGCTGGAGATCCGCGGCAACCACGTCGAAATCATCCTGCCCAAGTACGACTGCATGCGCTACGACCACATATGGGGTCTGCAGCGCATCTTCGACGATCTATGGGTGCCGTGGTACGGCGGGGCCATCCACTGCTCCGTCTATTTCGGCTTCGTGCACGGGCGCAAGTGCTTCTTCATCGAACCGCATTCCCAGGACAATTTCTTCAACCGCGGCGCGGTGTACGGCTTCCATGACGACATCTTCCGCTTCGCCTTCTTCTCACGGGCGGCGATGGAGTTCCTGTGGAAGTCCGGCAAGCATCCCGACATCATCCACTGCCACGACTGGCAGACGGCGCTGGTGCCGGTCTACCTGTACGAGATCTACCAGCCGATGGGGATGCGCCATCCGCGGGTCTGTTTCACCATCCACAACTTCAAGCACCAGGGCGTCACCGGTGCGCAGGTGCTGCATGCCACGGGCCTCAACCGGCCGGACTACTATTTCCATTACGACCGCCTGCGCGACAACCACAATCCGCACGCCATCAACCTGATGAAGGGCGGCATCGTCTACGCCAATTTCGTCACCACGGTGTCGCCGCGCTACGCGATGGAGGCCAAGGATCAGGGGCAGGGTTTCGGGCTGGAGCCGACCCTGCACATTCATCACATGAAATACGGCGGGGTGGTGAACGGGATCGATTACGACGTCTGGAATCCGGAGATCGACCCGCATATCCCGGTGCATTTCGGCGTGGAGACGATCGAGGGCAAGTATGCCGACAAGAAGGCGCTGCGCGACCGGTTGCTGCTCGCCGACAACGAGAAGCCGATCGTGTCCTTCGTCGGCCGGCTCGATCCCCAAAAGGGCATCGAGCTCATCCGCCATGCCTTGTTCTACACGCTGGGTCAGGGTGGTCAGTTCGTCCTGCTCGGCTCCAGCCCGGACGGGGCGATCAATGGCTATTTCTGGGGCCTCAAGCGGCAGTTCAACGACAATCCGGACTGCCATCTGGAAATCGGCTACAACGAAGAGCTGGCGCATCTGGTCTACGCCGGCTCGGACATCATGGTGGTGCCCAGCCGCTTCGAGCCCTGCGGCCTGACTCAGCTCATCGCCATGCGCTACGGCACCATCCCGGTAGTGCGCGAAGTCGGCGGCCTGGCCGACACGGTGATCGACAAGGATTTCTCGCACCGGCCCCTGAACGAGCGCAACGGCTACGTGTTCCGCGACTACGACGAACGCGGGCTGGAGTCGGCGCTGGGGCGGGCGATCGCGTGCTACTACCAGTATCCGGACCATTTCCGCGAATTGATGAAGAACGCCATGCGCTACGACTATTCCTGGAACCACCCCGGGCAGGACTATATGAATATCTATGACTACATCCGGGACAAATAGCCGCCCATGAGAATCTACAACCTGTTCCCGCGGCTGGCGGGCCGCTTCGCCCAGTGGACGCCCCATCTGGAACGGGCCGCGGCCATGGGCTTCGACTGGATCTTCGTCAATCCGATCCAGCAGGCCGGCCGTTCGGGCAGCCTGTATTCGATCAAGGATTACTTCCGGATCAATCCGGCTTTCGTCGATGGCTCGGCCGTAGCGGAAGATCAGGTCCGCGCCATGATCCGGACCGCGAACGGCCTGGGGATGAAGGTCATGGTCGACCTCGTCATCAATCATTGCGCCTATGATTCGGCCCTGCTTCGGTCGCATCCGGAGTGGTTCGTCCGGGAAAACGGCAACATCGTTCATCCATCCTGCGATCAAGACGGCCATCGGGTGGTATGGGAGGATCTCGCGCAGTTCGATTTCCGCCCGACGACCGACCGGGAGGCGCTGGTGCGCTACTGCCTCGAAATCGTGCGGTTTCTGTGCCGGCTGGGCTTCAGCGGGTTTCGTTGCGACGCGGCTTACCAATTACCGCCCGAAATCTGGCAGCGCCTGATCAGGGAAATCAAGCGCGAATGGCCGGAAACCGTATTCGTCGCCGAGACCCTGGGGTGTTCGCCGGACCAGACCCGGCGAACCGCCCAGGCCGGCTTCGACGCCATCTTCAACAGCTCGAAGTGGTGGGACTTCACCAGTCCCTGGCTGCTGGAGCAGTACCAGCTCACCCGCGAGGTCTCGCCCTCGATCGGTTTCCCCGAGAGCCACGACACGCCGCGGCTGATGGAGGAGGCGCAGGGCAACGTGGACGCCTTGAAACAGCGCTACCTGTTCGCCGCGCTGTTCTCCGGCGGGGTGATGATGCCGATCGGATACGAGTTCGGATTCCGTCGCCCGCTGCATGTGGTCGACACCCGGCCCGACGACTGGGAGTCGCCGGCCTGCGATCTCACCGGCTTCATCCGCACGGTCAACGAGGTCAAGGCCCGCTGCCCGCTGTTTCAGGAAGACAGCATCACTCAGCTCCTGCCGCACCCGAATCCCGCCATCCTGCTGATGTGGAAGGCCGGGCGCCGCCAGGGCGAAGAAGCTTTGCTGGTGCTCAACAAGGACCCCTGGAACCGGCAGTATTTCCGGGCCGACGATCTGTATCAATACGTCCAGGGGCGGGCGCCGCTGCGGGATCTGTCGCCGGAATGGCGGCTCGATTATGTTCCGGTGCCATTCGAGTTCGAACTCGGCCCCGGCATGGGGCGGGTCATGGTGACCGACATGGGGAATTGAACTTTTTCTCGGCGCGATAATCCATACCAACAAGTCGTCTGGATTCGACGCGCAATCTACTCATCGTCTCCCTTGTGAGTAGCCTATGCAATCCCGGCTCCCCCTAGCCGGGCAATCACGCCCTCCGGAGCGTCCCCCCTCTAGGCTCCGGAGGCTTTTTCTTTGTCCTCCGGGGGCAGGGCAAGCCATTTGCCCAATACTTCCCAGGCTTCCTCGGTGCCGGTTTTCTTGAGAGAGGAAAACAGCTGAACGCTGAAATCCGGCGCACCATAGCTCGCAAGCCGGGTTTTCGCCAGGAGCCAAGTGTTCTTCGCCGCTCCCCGGCTCAGCTTGTCGCTCTTCGTCAGCGCCACATGCAGGGCGATGCCCCGGTGGGCGCACCATTCGATCATGATTTCATCCATCTCGGTGAACGGGTGGCGGATGTCCATCAGCAGGAACACGCCGCGCAGCGACTCCCGGTAGCGGAGATAGCGCTCCAGCGCCGCTTCCCAGCGCCGGTGAATTTCGCCGGGCACCTTGGCGTAGCCGTAGCCGGGCAGATCGACCAGCCGCCGCTCGTCGTCGATGGTGAAAAAGTTGATCATCTGGGTTCGGCCCGGCGTCTTGCTGACCCGAGCCAGCCGGCCGATGTTGGCGAGCGTGTTGATCGCACTGGATTTGCCGGCATTCGAGCGTCCGGCGAACGCGACTTCGTAGCCCTGGTCGGGCGGGGCATCCTTCGGTTCCAGGATGCTGCGCAGATAGCGTATGGATACGGGGGGGATTTTCACGAGGGGTGGGGGATCGTTGCAATGCAAGGGCGACATTCTACACTGCGGTCCCCGTCCGGGATGCTCGGTGTTGACTTTTCAGGGCGATCCCTATTTGATTCGGGTGTTTTGTCATGAATGCAGTCGGCCGATCATGGCCCGCTATTTTTTTTTGAGATAATTCGCTGATGAAAACAATGACGATCAAGGCGCTGGCGTTCGGTATCGGACTGGCGACGCTGGGGGCGAGCCCGTGGGCCTTCGGAGAGGGGAATCCCGCGGCGGGCAAAAAAAAGGCCGAGACCTGCTCGGGCTGTCACGGCGAGGACGGCAACAGCAATGCGCCGATTTTTCCCAAACTTGCCGGGCAGCATGTAGCCTACCTGTCCAAGCAGTTGCACGAGTTCAGGTCCCAGAGCCGGGGCGAATCCACCATGGCGGCGATTGCCGAGCCGCTGAGCGATGAGGACATCGCCGACCTCAGCGCATGGTTCGCCAAGGGCACCGTGCATGTCGAGGAGGAGGAGGGCGACTACTCCGCAGGAGAGCGGCTCTACCGTGGCGGCAATCTGGCGAAGGGCATTCCCGCCTGTTCCGCTTGCCACGGCCCGCACGGCGAGGGCAGCGGGGAGGCCGGTTTCCCGGCGTTGCGGGGCCAGTATTCGGCCTATGTCGCCAAGGCCTTGCGCGAGTTCAAGGCCGGCGAGCGGCGCAACGACAGGAACCAGATGATGCGCGACATCGCGGCGAAACTGAGCGATGAGGACATCGGTGCGGTGTCGGATTTCGTTTCGGTCCTGAAATGACCCGCAGGCCTGGCATCGCCGGGCCGTTTCAACACATATCGATCGTATGAGCTTCGGGCCGCGGAGCGGACCGATTCGGAGGAAAATTCGTGAATACAGGCATCCACATGTGGCGTACCGGTTTGGGACTGGCGTTTCTGGCGCTGTTTTCCTCATTACTGATTGCGGCCCCGGCGGAAACCAAGGAGTACACCGCCGGCAAGGATTACGAGGTGATCAATCCGCCTCAACCGACCTCGGATCCCTCCAGGGTCGAAGTCCTCGAATTCTTCTGGTACGGCTGTCCGCATTGTTACCATTTCGAGCCGGATCTGAATTCTTGGCTGAAGACCAAGCCGGACAACGTGGCCTTCATCCGCCAGCCGGCGGTTTTCAACGAGCGTTGGGCGGCGCACGCCAAGATGTTTTACACGGCCGAAGCATTGGGCGTCCTGGACAAGCTGCATCCACAGTTCTACGAGGCCATTCAGGTCAAGAAACTGGCGCTCGCCAGCGAAGACGAGCAGGCCAAGTTCTTCGCCGAGCACGGCGTCGCCAAGGATGCCTTCCAGAAGGCGTACAAGTCGTTTACGGTGGATGCCAAGATGCGGCAGGCCGAGAGCATGGGTGCGCGTTACGGCATCAGCGGAACGCCGACTCTGGTGGTCAACGGCAAGTACCGGGTTTCCGGTTCGCTCGCCAAGTCGTATCCCAATATGATCGCCATCACCAACTACCTGATCGCCAAGGAAAGCGGCAAGCCCGCGAAATAAGGCCGGGAATGTCCATGGGGGGGGCTCTGGCGGTTCGCGAGCGCATGGTGGATGCGCTCCCCGCGCCGGCGAACGCCGATGCGGCGCCGGTCGTGCTTCGTCTGGCGAGTTTCAATATCCAGACCGGCATTTCCACTTCCAGCTACCGCGACTACATCACGGGGGGTTGGCGGCACGTCTGGCCATCGACCAAGCGCCTGCCGAATCTGAACCGCATCGCGCAACTGCTCAAGCCGTTCGACATTGCCGGTCTGCAGGAGGTGGACGGCGGCGGAATGCGCAGCCACAACATCGTGCAGACCCAATACCTGGCCGAGCACGCGGGCTTTGCCTACTGGCACAACCAGGTCAACCGCCGTATCGGCAATCTGGCGCTGCACAGCAACGGCCTGCTCAGCCGGATCCGCCCCGACTTCGTTCACGACTATCCCCTCCCCGGCATGCCGGGGAGGGGCGCCCTGCTGGCCCGTTTCGGCCTCGATCCGCGGAATGCGCTGTATGTCTGCGTGGCGCATCTGGCCTTGAGCCGCCGGGCGCGTCTCAAGCAACTGCGCTTCATCAGCGACCTCATCGGCCATTTGCCCTATGTGGTGTTGATGGGGGACCTCAATTGCGAGCCGAATACGCCGGAACTCGACCTGCTGCTGGGGGCGACCCACCTGAGCGATCCCGTCTGCCGGCTGAAGACCTTTCCGAGCTGGCGGCCGCACAAGATGCTCGACCACATCCTGGTCACGCCCTCGTTGGGCGTCAACCGGCTGGAAGTGATCGATTTCGCCTGCTCCGACCATCTGCCGGTCGCCATGGAGGTGGTGCTGCCGGAGGCGTTGGCGCAAATCGGGCATCCGGCCTGACCACCTTTCAATTTTTCTTGTCGGAGCACTCCGCGAAAGCCTTGAGCCGGGATACGGCGAGCCGGTTCACGGTGCGCGCCGCCTTTCCGGTCATCAGTTCGAGCGCTTCGTCCACGGTGTGAACCGCGTACACGGCGAATTTCCCCGCGCTCACGGCATCCGCCACTTCCGTTTTCAGCATCAGATTGCGGACATTCCCGGCCGGGATGATCACCCCCTGTCCGTTGGCGAAGCCGCGGGCCCGGCATAGCCGGAAAAAACCCTCGATTTTCTCGTTGACGCCGCCCACGGCCTGCACTTCGCCGTGCTGGTTCATCGAGCCGGTGACCGCCAGCGTCTGGCGGATCGGGACGCCCGTCAGCGCTGACACCAGGGCGCAGAACTCACCCAGTGATGCGCTGTCCCCGTCGATGTAGCCGTAGGACTGCTCGATGGCGAGGTGGGCCGAGAGCGCGAGCGGGAAGTCGCGGGCATAGCGGAACGCCAGGTAGCCGGAGAGGATCAGCACGCCCTTGGAGTGGATGGCCTGGCCCAGTTCGGCCTCGCGTTCGATGTCCACCACGCCGCGCTCGCCGGGCGAGACCGTGGAGGTGATGCGGGCCGGCATCGCGAAACAGGTCTCGCCGGCTTCCAGGACGGTCAGCCCGTTGACGCAACCGACCTTCTCCCCCTCGGTCGCGATGAGCAGAACGCCCTCCATCACATCGTCCAGCAGCTCCTGGTTCAGCCGGTCCAGGCGCCGCTCGCGCGCCGCCAGCGCCCGGTGGACATGTTCGGCCAGGACCGTCTCGGCGCCATCCCGACGCCGTTCCAGGTCGGCTTCGGCCAGGATTTCGCAGATGTCGCCGATGCGCGCCGACATCCGGCTCTGGTGTTCGGCCATGCGAGCGCCGTACTCGAGCAGCGCGGCGATGCCGCAGGCGGAAACGGCCCCGTGTCCGGCCTGTGTCGCCTGGGTCTTGATCAGGCGGGCAAAGTCCAGCATCGACCCCGGGCAGAGAGGGAAATAATCGTCGAAGTCCACCGGAAGCCGGAACAGCTCCTTGAAATCGGGGTCGGCCGCTTCCAGCAGGTAATACAGATCCCTCGACCCCACCAGCACCAGTTTGATCTGGAGCGGAATGGGCGCGGGGCGCAGGGTCCGCGCCTTGGTTCCGCCGCCGGCGTCGGTCGGGGGTGGCTCGATGCAGAGCTGGCCGGTCTTGAGTGCCCGCTTGAGCGCAGGCCAAGCCTCGGCATCGCCGACCAGTTGCTCGGCTTCCACGATCAGGCAGCCGTCGTTGGCCTGGTGCAGCAGACCGGGAAAGATCAGCCGCGCAGGCGCGCGCGAGGCTTCCTGATCGCCGGGCGGTTCGATGCGGCCGAACAGATTGGGATAGGTGGGATTGGCGGCGAACAGCACCGGGGTTCCGCCCTTGGGATCGTGGCTGACCAGCAGGCAGGGGGCATAGCGGTCCAGCAACTGGTTGCGGCGGCTCGCTTCCTCGCGAGGGTCCTGGCCGCGGTCGTCGAGCAGGTATTCGGCCACGGTGCGGTCCAGGTGCTCACCCAGGACCGTGATGTGGGCTATCAGGGCCGAGCAGTCGGCATAGGGTTCGGCGAGGTGCGACAGCAAAGGCGCCGCCGCCTGTTCGATCGTCTCCCGGTTCAGCGCCCGCAGCGATTCCGTGGCTTCCCGCTTCCACTGGGGGAGTTCCAGCAGGGCCTCGTGCAGGTCATCCTCGAGCTGCCGTACCTGGGCGTGGAACTCCGCCTTCCGCGCCTCGGGCAGGGCGGCGAACGCCGCTTCGTCGAGCGGCGCGCCGTCTCCCCGTAGGGCGAAGGAGATGTCATCGCCGTCGCGGAACAGCAGGATGCCATGCTGTTCGGCCTTCCTCCCCACCGCATCGACGGCTTCGTCGAAACGCCGGGAAAACTCCCGGTCGATCGCGGTCCGGCGGCGCTGGTAGGCCGGATTGTCGAAGGCCGCCGGAAACGTCGCCAGGAGACTGTCGACGAAGGTTTCGACGTCGGCCGCAAAGCGGCGGCCCATGCCGGCGGGAAGGGCGACGGCGACCGGTTCGCTCGGCTGGGCGAACTGGTTGAGGTACAGCCAGTCGCAAGGGGCGGGCCGCTCGGCGGCTCTGCGTTCGAGCAGCCGTTTCACCAGCGACAGCCGGCCGGTGCCGGGATCGCCCATCACGTAGAGGTTGTAGCCGGGGTGGCGGATGGTCAGGCCGACGTCGATGGCTTCCTGAGCCCGCTGCTGGCCCAGGATATGGTCGAGCGGTTCCAGTTCGGCGGTCGAGGCGAAAGGCAGGTCGCCCGGCGAAATGACGGTTTTCAGCGCGGCGGCGGGAAGGGGCGGTCTGGACATGGATGCCTGCAAGGGGACAAAGGGCCGGACGGTACGGCGGGATCAGCGAGTCGCGGCCAGGGAAACGACGACCGCGCCCGGAAGCCCTCGGTCGTCCCGGTGCTTCAGGTGGACAAGCGCGCGCTGGAATTCGCTGTGCAGGCGGGGCAGGATTGGAAGCGATTCGGCCGTGTAGTACACGACCTCGAAGGGCACCGGCATTTCCAGGCTGCTTCGTTCGCCGGGCCGGAACGCTTGCCAGGCCATCTGGATATGGCGGGGGCCCGCGCCGTCGACGAACACGATTTCGACGTCGTCGGCCACGGCCAGGTACTGCATGCTGCGGATGGGGACGAACAGCGGATCGGGACGGCGGCGTCCGAGCAGAATCCGGCTGAGGTTGTACGTCGCTCCGCCGAGCATGCGCGCCTCGCGTTTGAGTTCGCGCGAACGATAGAAGGTTTCCTGCATCTGGATCGGCGCCGCTAGCATGATCTGGACTAAGCTATCAGCCTTGGCGCTCGGAGGGCAAGAACTGGACGCTCGGCCCGGCGCTTTGCTATATTGGCCCCGCTTTGTTTTGGCAGATTCCCCGGAGAACGCTTGATTCTCCTTCGCTGAGGCCCAAAGGTATCCGGCTGTCCGGCCGGGCGGGACGGTCTCGAACGCTCTCTCCCACCCCACTTCCGCCGGCCGCCAAGGGTTCGAGGGCTCTCGCGCACAACAACAATTCCTCACCACGTTTTTCAGCAATTTCTGGAGCAGGGCCATGACGATTAAGATTGCAATCAATGGATATGGGCGCATCGGCCGCAACATCCTGCGGGCGATTTACGAAACCGGGCGCAAGGATGTTCAGATCGTCGCCATCAACGACCTGGGCGATGCCCAGATCAACGCTCACCTCACCCGGCACGACACGGTGCACGGGCCGTTCCGGGGAACCGTGGAGGTCGGCGAGGGCGAAATCATCGTCAACGGCGACCGCATCAAGGTTTTCTCCGAGAAGGACCCTTCCAAGCTGCCATGGGCGGCGCTGGGCGTGGACGTCGTGCATGAATGCACGGGGGTGTTCCGCAACAAGGCGAAATGCCAGCCGCACCTCGATGCCGGCGCCAAGAAAGTGATCATTTCCGCGCCGGCCGACAAGAACGAGTGCGATGCGACGATCGTCTACGGCGTCAACGACCACACGCTGAAGGCCGTCCATACCGTCATTTCCAATGCCTCCTGCACCACCAACTGCCTGGCGCCGCTGGTCAAGCCGCTGATGGAGAAGATCGGCATCGTGTCCGGCCTGATGACCACCGTGCATTCCTACACCAACGATCAGGTGCTCACCGACGTCTATCACAAGGACCTGTACCGGGCGCGGGCGGCGGCCCTGAACATGATCCCGACCAAGACCGGTGCGGCGCAGGCCGTGGGTCTGGTCCTGCCGGAGCTGGACGGCAAGCTGTCGGGTTTTGCCATTCGTGTGCCGACGGCCAATGTATCCGTGGTCGATCTCACCTTCATCGCCGCCCGGGAGACCGGCAAGGACGAAATCAACGCCGTCCTCAAGGCCGCGTCGGAAAACGAGCTGAAGGGCATCCTCGCCTACAACGACCAGCCGCTGGTCTCCAGCGATTTCAACCATACGACGACATCGTCCAATTTCGATTCCACTCAGACCAAGGTGGTCGGCAATCTGGTGAAAGTGCTGAGCTGGTACGACAACGAGTGGGGTTTCAGCAACCGCATGCTGGATACCACCGTCGCCTTGATGAACGCTCGATAGGGAGACATGAGAAACATTCGCCGCACCAAGATCATCGCCACGCTGGGACCGGCTTCCGAGTCCCCGGAGATGCTCGAGAGACTGCTTAAAGCCGGCGCCGACGTGGTCCGGCTGAATTTCTCCCATGGGACGGCGGAGGAACACCGTGTCCGCGCCGAGCGGGTGCGCGAGATCAGCCGGCGCATGGAGCGCTATGTCGCCATCCTGGCCGATCTGCAGGGCCCCAAGATCCGCATTGCCCGCTTCAAGGACGATCGCAAGGTGGTGCTGGAGGAGGGCCGGCCTTTCGATCTGGACACCGCGTTTCCGCCGGATCAGGGCGATGAAACCCAGGTCGGCTGCGCATACGAGGCCTTGCCGACGGATGTCGCGGCAGGCGACACGCTGCTGCTCAATGACGGTCTGATCGAGCTGAAGGTCAAGGCGGTCGAAGGGACCCGGGTCAAATGCATCGTCAGCGTGGGCGGCGTATTGTCCAACCACAAAGGCATCAACAAGCTGGGCGGCGGATTGTCGGCTCCCGCCCTGACCGAGAAGGACAAGGCGGACCTCATCACCGCCGTGAGCATCGGCGCCGATTATCTGGCGATCTCCTTTCCGCGATCGAAGGAAGACATGCTGGAAGCCCGCGAACTGCTGCACCGGGCCGGAGGCAACATGGGGCTGGTGGCCAAGATCGAGCGCGCGGAAGCGATCAGGGACGGCGTGATCGAAGGCATCATCGACGCATCCGACGCCATCATGGTGGCGCGCGGCGACCTGGGTGTGGAGATCGGCGATGCCCGCCTGCCGCATGAGCAGAAGAAACTGATCCGGCTGGCGCGCTCACGCAACAAGGTCGTCATCACCGCCACCCAGATGATGGAGTCGATGATCGAGAATCCCTTGCCGACCCGGGCCGAGGTGTCCGATGTCGCCAACGCCGTGATCGACGGCACCGACGCCGTGATGCTGTCCGCCGAGACCGCGGCGGGCAAGTTTCCGGACCGGACCGTGGCGACCATGGTGCGGGTTTGCAAGGAGGCGGAGAAGTATCCGCGGACGCGCCAGTCGAGCCACCGGATGGACGAGGTATTCCACCGCATCGACGAGGCCATCGCCATGTCGGCGATGTACATCGCCAACCACCTGCCGGTCAGGGCCATCGGTGCGTTGACGGAGTCGGGGTCGACGCCCTTGTGGATGTCGCGCATCAGTTCCGGCATCCCCATCTTCGCCCTGACGCCGCACGAAAGCGTGTGCCGGCGCGTGACGCTGTTCCGGGGAGTTTATCCGATTTTTTTCGACGAGAAGGATATTTCAGATCACCACGTGCTCAACCGGGCGATCGCCGAAGAGTTTCTCAAGCGCAACCTGGTGAAGATGGACGATCTGGTCATTCTGACCAAGGGCGATCTGACCGGCCGCACCGGCGGCACCAATGCCTTGAAGATATCGCGCATCAGCGACGTGATCGCCGCCGCCCCTTAGGCCGGAGTTCGTTCAGCTCGCCCGTTCGTGCAGCGGGCTCTTGCGGGGGAAGTGAGCCTTGAGGAATTCCATCTGGTCGGCGAGCACGCGGCGGCCCTGCAGATAGATGTATTCGGCGTGAGTCGGCATGAAGGGGATGGCGAGCAACTGCATCTTCGCCTCCTCCGGCGTCCTGCCCGCCTTGTGGTTGTTGCAGCGCTTGCAGGCGGTTACGACATTGTTCCAGGTGTCCGAGCCGCCGCGGCTGGTGGGCTGGATATGGTCTCGCGACAATTCGTTGTGGCGGAAGTTGTTGCCGCAATAGAGGCAGATGTGGCCATCGCGGCGGAACAGGGCGGCGTTGTTGAGCGGCGGCACATAGCTCAGATCGATCTTGTAGCCGCTGTTGGCATGGCCGAAGGTGGCTACGATCGAATTCACCTCGATCCGGCTGCGCTGCCCCGTCCTGGCGTTGATGCCTCCCCGTAGCCGGAACAGAATGCTACCGCAACCGTAGGCGACCTGTTCCAGATAATAAAGCTTGGCGGCTTCCTGATAGCCTATCCATTCGAGCGGCATTCCCGAGGCATCCGTGCGCAATACCTGAAGGTGGCGATGATGCATGGCTTCTCCTGCGGCTGAGGTACTTTCAAAAATTGTTCATGAATCTTGACAAATCGGGTCCCAAACGGCGTGTTTCTGCAATGACTTATGCACAGTGTACAGAAATGCCCGGCGAAGTTGAAACGGCCCTGCCAAACGATTCGGCCAGTTCCCGGCCGCCTGGTCTAACTCGTTGTTTTTACGCCGGCTATGTCTGGCTGGTCAAGACTTCGACAGTTTGACCGTAGCCCAGAAAAAATGCGGGCTCGCGGGCTTATCCTGGCGTCGACGCACAGACTTTTCCACAGGATTTGTGGATAAGTTCGTTTCGTCGCCGAACTACGCGCGGGTTCAAGCGTAACGGCGGATTATGACGATCAGCCGCACGGAAAAAGTTGTCAGGGTTGCCGTTCCCATTCCGGCATACCGATGTTTCGACTACCTTCCTCCCTCGGGTGTCGGCCTCTCGGACTTGCTCCCCGGTCTCCGCCTGCGCGTCCCTTTCGGTAACCGTACCCGCGTGGGCTATCTCATAGCCGTCGCGGAAACCCCCGAATGCGACGTCGCGCGGCTGCGCCCGGCCGAGGCGGTCCTGGACGACAAGCCGCTGCTGTCCGAGACCGATGTGAAGCTGTTGCAATGGGCGGCGCGCTATTACCACCATCCGCTGGGGGAGGTTTTCCAGCTCGCGTTCCCCGTGCATCTGCGGGAAGGGCGTTCGGCGGAAGTCACCCGCCCTCAGGGATTGACCCTCACGCCGGCCGGCGCCGCCCTCGATCCGCCGGTGCTGAAGCGCGCTCCCGCTCAGCGGATGCTGCTCGAAACCTTGCGCGGCGCGGAGTATCCGTTCCCGGCATCGCGATTGGCGGAGACAGGAAGCTCGGCCCGCGCGGCCCAGGATGCCGCCCGGCGTCTGGTCGAGCGCGGTTGGGCCGAATGGGTGGATTTGCCGGACGGCAGGATTCCCGCCGCCATTCGGCCGCCGTTGCCGCTCAATGTGGCCCAGCGCGCGGCGGTCGATGCGGTTTCGGCACACCTGGGCCGTTATGGCGCCTTTTTGCTCGAAGGGGTGACCGGCAGCGGTAAGACCGAGGTCTATCTCGAAGTGATCCGGCGGGTCGTCGCTCGCGGCGAGCAGGCGCTGGTCCTGGTGCCCGAGATCAGCCTCACCCCGCAGCTCGAGCAGAGGCTGCGCGAGCGGATCGAGGCGCCGCTGGCCGTGTTCCATTCCGGATTGAACGAGACGGAGCGCACCGCCGCCTGGCTGGGTTTTCAGCAGGGCGACATCCGGGTGCTGCTCGGCACCCGTTCCGCCGTGTTCGTGCCCATGCGCCGGCCGGGAATCATCATCCTGGACGAGGAGCACGACCGCTCTTTCAAGCAGCAGGAAGGATTCCGCTTCTCGGCGCGCGATGTAGCGGTGATGCGTGCACGCATGGCGGATATCCCGCTGGTCGCGGGCTCCGCTACCCCTTCGCTGGAGTCGATCCGCAATGTCCAGCGTGGGCGCTATGTCCGGTTGAGCCTGCCGGCGCGGGCCGGCGTCGCCGTGGAGCCGCGCTACCGTTTGCTCGACATCCGCTCGCGCCGCTTGCAAGAAGGACTGTCCGAGGCCTTGATCGCGGCGATCCGCGAAACCCTGGCCGAGGGCGGGCAGGTGCTGCTGTTCCTCAACCGCCGGGGATTCGCGCCGGCGCTGATCTGCCACGGCTGCGGATGGGTCGCGCAATGCCGGCGTTGCGATGCCAACCTGGTGCTGCATGCCCGCGAGGCCCGGCTGCGTTGCCATCACTGCGCCGCCGAGCATGGCCTGCCGCCGCGCTGTCCGTCCTGCGGACAGGAAGACTTGCGACCGTTGGGAATCGGTACCGAAAGGGTCGACCAGGCTTTGCAGCGGCTGTTCCCGGAAATCGGCGTGGCGCGGATCGACCGCGACAGCACCCGAGGGCGCCACAGTCTGGCGCGGATACTCGAGCGGGTGCACCAAGGCGAAGTGCGGATACTGCTGGGGACCCAGATGCTGGCCAAGGGACATCACTTCCCTGGCGTGACCCTGGTCGGAATCCTCGACGTGGATGCCGGATTCTACAGCACCGATTTCCGTGCGGCCGAGCATACCGCCCAGTTGATCGTACAGGTGGCGGGCCGGGCCGGACGGGGCGAAAAGCCCGGCACGGTATTGCTGCAGACCCGCCATCCGGATCATCCCCTGCTGCAGCGCCTGCTGCGCGACGGCTATCCGGGATTCGCCGCCGCCGAACTCGCCGAGCGTGAGGCGGCCTGCCTGCCGCCCTTCGGATATCAGGCTTTGTGGCGGGCGGAGTCGAAAGACCTCGGTCGGGCGATGGATTTCCTGGCGCGCTTGCGCGAGGAGGCCGAGGGAAAGAACGGCGCGGTGCACTGGCTCGGCCCGGCGCCCGCGCCGATGCCGAGGCAGGCCGGGCGCTACCGGGCCCAGCTTTGGCTCAAGAGCGCCCGGCGCGAGGCCCTGCACGCCAGCTTGACCGATGCCCTGGCGCGGCTGCAGGAAACGCCGGAGCGGCGCGTGCGCTGGTCGCTGGACGTCGATCCGGTGGATTTTTACTGAGCCGCAGGCTCCCCCGCCCACTGCCTCCGGTAGTCTTCGTAGCCATGGCTTTGTTCGAGGTGCAATGCTTCCCCGTCCCAGCGGTAGATCGAAGGCAGGTTGTGGCCGTTGAAACGGTTGGCCTTGACCAGGGTGTAGGCCCCGACGTTCTTGAAGACGAAGCGGTCACCGACATGGGGCCGGGCAGGTAGGGGGTATTCTCCGAACAGGTCTCCGGCCAGGCAGGTGCCGCCGGCGAGGATCGCGTTTTCCCCCCCTTCTTCGCAGGCCTCGGCCAAGCGGGGGCTGCGCTGGTATTCGAAGACCTCCGGATGGTGGTTGACGCTGGTGTCCAGGACGGCCACCGTCTTTCCCGCACTGTCGAACACGTCGAGGACGCTGGCGACCAGATAGCCGGCAGGCCCCGCCACTGCCTTGCCCGGCTCGAAATAGACCTCCAAGCCGTAATCGCGTTGCAGCCAGGCGGAAAGGCCGGCCAGGCGTTCCAGGTTCATGCTCCGGTCCAGCCGGTAGCCGCCTCCCAGGTTGATCCACTGCAACCGTTTGAGATGTTCTCCCAGGTGCTTTTCCAGCTCGGCCAGGGTTTCCGTGAGGGGTTCGAAACCCGCGCTGTCGAAGACGGTATGAAAATGGATGCCTTGCAGCCGTTCTTCCAGCCCGGCGCCGGCCAGGGCAAGCGCCAGCCGGTCGAGCGGAACCCCGAGTTTCGAATGCGGGCGGCAGGGGTCGTAACGGGGGTCCGGCAGGAAGGATCGCTGCGGGTTCACCCGAAGCCCCGTGCTGGCCGTGCCTTGCATTCGCGCCGACCAGCGGTCGAACTGGTTCAGCGAGTTGAAGCTCACGAAATCGCAGAGCCTGCCGATTTCATCGGTCTCGCCGGGCCTGAATCCCGGCGTCGTGATGTGCAGGCTGCCCCGCCCTGCCAGCGCCTCGGCGCAGAGCTTCGCCTCGAACAGCGAACTGGCCGAGAAGCCGTCGACGCGTGGCGCGATTCGCCGCAACAGTGGCAGGAAGGGAAACGATTTGACCGAATACAGCAGCTTCGGGCCGGTTTCGCCAGCCGCCTGCCGGAATCGCAGCAGGGTCCGGTCGATGGCGGTCTGGTCGTAAACGAAAGCCGGGGTTTCCGGCAACAGGCGCTTCAGGGTTTCGGTCAACATGGTAAATCTTCCCGGGGCGCGCAAGAATAAGGCATTCTCCAAGCCGCGGCCAGACGAGCAGGAACCCTCATGGAACGAAGACCGGAACCCGAACTGATGGACGACGAAGCGCAGGCATGGGCCTATGCGCAAGCGGATTTTTCCGAAGCGCACGAACGCTTCGTCGCCCTGTTCACCGAATGCTTTCCCGGCGAGCCGGGTTCCGGCCTCTGCCTGGATCTCGGCTGCGGGGCGGCCGACGTGCTGGTGCGGTTCGCCAGAGTCCACCCGGAATGCCGGATCGACGGCCTGGATGGAGCCCCTGCGATGCTGGCGCTGGCACAGCGGGCCGTGGATGCCGCACGCCTGCAAGACCGTGTCCGACTGATTCATGGTTACCTCCCTGGTGCCGAGTTGCCCTGCCGGGGTTACGACGTCGTCATCTCCAATTCGCTGCTGCACCATCTGGCGGCGCCGTCGGTTTTGTGGGAGACCGCGAAAGGCCATGCGAGGCCGGGTGCGGCACTGTTCGTGATGGACCTGTCGAGGCCCGACACCCCGGCACGCCTCGACGAATTGGTCGCGCGCCATGCGGCCGGTGCCTCGCCCCTATTGCAGCGGGATTTCCGCAATTCCCTGCTCGCCGCCTACCGCCCGGACGAAGTGCGGGCGCAACTGGAGGATGCGGGGCTCGGTTCCTGCCGGGTTTCCGTCGTCAGCGACCGGCACTGGATCGCATTTGGACGGCTCTAGCGCTCCGTTGCTCCAGGCCGGTTCCAGCATCCGGAGCGGATTCCGGATGTCTTGAGGATTCCAGATCACTGGGGGGCAATGAACAAAGACATCGTCGAACTGATTGGGACATTCTTCCTGGTGCTTACCGGCGGGTGCGCCGTGATCGCCGGCGCTCCGTGTTCAAGCGGGTGAACCCGGACGACGAATAGTCTCTCCTTCCATGACGAAAACCCCGCGCCTTCCCCGGCTCTGCCCAAGGTGGACCGGGGCGGGCGCGGTGCTTGCTGAGTGAGATGACGCAGTGATTGCGTGATATTCCGCGATTGATCGCCCCGGCTTTTTCGCCGGTGATGCATAACACGCTGTTTATCAGTCTTTTTTGATGATGGTATCGAACTTGCCTTAGAGCAAGGCATGTTCACGCTTTCCTGCCATCATCTCATGCGCTCCGGTACTTCGAGTCTTCTGGCCATCGGGTCGGGATGCCTGCTCACCCTGCTCCTGGCTGCCGCCATCTACCCCCCGGCAGTGTCCGCGCACGGAGCGCTGGTGTTCCCCTTTTCCCTGAAGGACGTCCAGCCGCCGCCCATTCCAGGCCTCGGCAAGGTCGTGAAGAACGAAAAGGCGCTGCTGGTGCTCGGCAAGGCGCTGTTCTGGGACATGAACGTCGGCAGCGACGGCATGGCCTGCGCGAGCTGCCATTTCCACGCAGGCGCGGACGTGCGGACGAAGAACGCGCTGAACCCCGGCGGCAAGCGGCATTTGACCGATGCCGGTGGCAATCTCCTGTATCCGAGGCTGGCGGCGGGATTCAAGCCGACGGCTTCCGGCGGTGCCGGCGGACCGAACTACGAGCTGACCGCCGACGACTTTCCCTTCGTCCGCTTCGCGGATCCCAACGACAACGATTCCGGCTTCACGGCGGAAACCGACAACGTCATGTCGTCGTCCGGCACCTATGCCGGTGAGTTCAAGGGGGTCAGCAAGACCGGCAATACCCTCGACGATTGCGACCGCGCCGGGCATGACGGCGTTTATCACGTCGGCGGCATCCGCACCCGGCAGGTCGAGCCGCGCAATACGCCGACGGTCATCAATGCGGCATTGTTTCACCGCCAGTTCTGGGACGGCCGGGCCAACAGCGTCTTCAACGGCGTCAACGGCGACGGGCTCCGCGATACCGGTGCAGGCGTCTGGGTGGTGGTGAACGGCACGCCGAAGAAAAAGCCGTTCCGGCTGGAGAACTCCTCGCTCGCCTCCCAGGCCGTGGGGCCGCCGACCAACAACCAGGAGATGTCCTGCAACGGCCGCACCTTCCCGGACGTCGGCCGCAAGCTCTTGCAGCGCCGCGCACTGGAACGGCAGGAAGTCCATGCCGAAGACAGCGTGCTCGCCGGTTTTCGCTCGGTGCAAGGCCAAGGGTTGACGCTGACCTATGCCGAATTGATCAGGAAGGCTTTCCGCAGCCGATACTGGTCGGGCAAGGCGCCCCGCAAGAACCGGGCGCTGTTCGGCACGCCGGCCGGGTCCTCCGAGCCGTATACGCAGATGGAAGCCAATTTCGCCCTGTATTTCGGCGTGGCGGTGCAGGCCTACCTGCGCACGCTGATTTCCGACCAGGCGCCGGTGGATTCGGACAAGGTGAAGGTCTGTTTCGACGGCCAGGAACTGCATCCCGCAGCGAGCTGTCCCAGTTCCGACTATCTGATCAACGCCCCGCAGGCCATGACCAGCGCCCAGCTCCGGGGTCTGCAGCATTTCATCAATGCCCACTGCATCCTCTGCCACACCGGGCCGCTGGCCTCCATCGCGGCCAGTCCCGAGATCGTGAGGCTGGCGAACGGCAAGGCGGTCAAGGTCGACCCGAACGGCTACACCTTGGTGGACCGCACCAACGACCCCCTGGGGAATACGCGGCTGATGGACGCGGGTTTCGTCAACACCGGCGTCACCCATGATTCGTTCGACCCGGGGCTTGGGAACGACAGTGCGAGCAATCCCTCGCGGCCGCTGTCGTTTGCCAAGCAGTATCTGGCTGAGCTGGTGGGGAACGGCGGCGTTTTCGACGAACTGAAAGTCCGGCCCTGTCTGTTCACCGCGCCATTCGTGAAGACCTCGAAGTCCGACCCCTACGGCTTCCCGGACGACCAGTTGCGGCCCGATCCCTTAGGCAGCGAGGGCTGCGTTCTTTCCAGGCTGGCCATGATCCCGACCCAAGCGGCGGCAGCCGCGGAAGCGGCCAAGGCCGAAGCCGGGAGCCGCAGCCTGCTGCGGGCGGGCGTCCAGGGTACCTTCAAGATTCCCACGCTGCGCAACGTGGAACTGACGGCGCCGTATTTCCACAACGGTTCCGTCCTCAGCCTGAATCAGGTCATCGACTTCTATATCAGGGTCGGCAACTACGCCAGCCGCGACAAGGTGGTCGAGATGCCCACCTTGAGCGACATCATCGGCAACGCGCAAGGTCCGAAGGACGACATCATCGCTTTCCTCAAGTCCCTGACCGACGAACGGGTGCGGGACGAGGCGGCGCCTTTCGACCATCCGGCGCTCCAGGTGCCGAACGGCCATGCCGGCGATCATCGATCCGTCGGCGACGCCGACGGCGACGGTCTGGCCGATGACGAATTTTTGCAAATTCCGGCGGTGGGCAGGAAAGGCCGTACCGCCCAGGGATTGGGGCCGATCCAGGCTCTGCAGGGAAGCATCGAGGGATCCAACGGTATGCCTTAGTACCTCAGGATTATCGCAACACCTTAAAGAGAGAAACACCATGAACAAAACGCATCGTTATTCCCTCCTGGCCGCCGGCCTCTTCGCGGCCACGCCGCAATGGGCCGCCGCCCATGGCGGTACTCACGACGTCACCGCCGTCGCGCACCTGAGCTATTCGGAGGCCTATTCGGAAAAGCTCAAGAAAGGTCAGGAAGTCGGCACCGAGCTGCTGGTGCTGGACGGTCACTTCGAATTCAACGAACACGTCGGCATGGCGGACATCACCCCGGAAACGACCTGGTCGGCCGTCGTGCAGGGCCAGACCCTGGCCACGGGCACGCTGGGCGATGCCACCAAAAAGAAATTCGGCGCCAAGGGCGGCATGGCGGTGATCAACGTGCCCGGCGGCGGCACGCTCAAATTCACCTGGAACGCCAAGGCCATCATGCTCAAGCTGAAATGGACCGGCCAGCCGGCCCTGGCCCGGCTTTACCAGGACCAGACCACCAGCATCGATCTGCCGCAATTCCCGGTCGACATCGCGATCGGCAGCCTGCATGGCTACTTCAACGTTCCGGTCACCGGGCAGGCGAAGGCCAAGACCAAGAACGGCACCGTGCTGTCCAAGATCGCCTTGAAAGGCAGCGCGAATTCCGCGGGTCTGGATATGCTGGACCGGGACGGCGACGGCTCCACCGCCGACGTCGATTGCAACGACTTCGCGCCCACCGTCCATCCGGGCGCCGCCGAAGCGACGCTGGACGGCGTGGATTCCAACTGTGACGGGCGCGATTCGGGCGTGGCGGAAGTCGTCGAGACCTTCAAGAATCCGGGTACCTACTCCAGTCCGGTCATCAACTTCAAGATATCTTCTCCGCCGGGGCCGGGAACGCCCGTCTATGGGCCGCCGCGCGACTTCTCCGGCTACAACAAGAGCTACTCGCTGGCGATCGGCAAGACCTCGTATTACGATCCGACCACCGGCATCAAGTGGAACGACGACACCATCACGCCGGTCAGCGACGGCCAGGACATCTGGCGCGGCTGGACCCATACCGGCAAATGGTCCTTCTTCAACGGCAATGCCGGCGACAAGATCACCCTCAGCGTGCAACGCGATGCACAGGAAGCCAGCCTGAGAGGCGCCCATCCGGGTTTCATCCTGTTCTGGCGGCCCGAGGGCGGTCCTCTGTTCTGGGCGGGTACCCAGGATCTCGATGAAGGCCAGACCGCGCTGCCCGCTGACTCCGACACCGTGATCGGCCACGTGATCGTGCAGCACGCTGACTGGACCGTACAGGGTTTGCCGGCCAAGGCCGACCACACCGCCCCAGCGGGCGTGGACCCCGAGCTTTACCCGATGAAGACGGACAGCTACACCATGTACTACGTCGATTCCGGTTATGACGCCGACAAGTACGAGGCATCGAAGAAGCTCATCATGCACCCGACGGCGTTCAAAGGGATGGCCCTGAATGACGGCACCGCCGGCGCATTCAGCAAGTCCATCACCCTGCCGAAGACCGGCTATTACATGCTGTACACCGGCAACGTCCTGGAAGTGGACGACTGGGGTATCGGTGCCGACGGCAAGCTCGCCACTACCGGCGAAGTCTGGGAAGTGCCGGCCAAGGGCGCCTGGGTCAACATCACGATCTCCAAGCCGTAAAGCCGCGGCTCCCGCCAATATCAGCCCTCGCAGCGCCCGCTGCGGGGGTTTTTGCGTTTTTGGGATTTGCCCCGCAGGGCGCATTTTCTGAGCTGCCTATGCGGCAGTGAAGGTCGCGAAACTTGACCGCCGTCTCCTCGTCCATTTCTGAGCTGCCTATGTGTCAAGTCCCGGCTGATTGGTTGGCTCTCGGTAAAACAATTGCGGGTGTGAAATATAAGTACCTACCCAAAATCGGAAATTGTCAAGGTAGTTGTCGCCTCGGTGGTTAAATCTCAAGCGGCTTTTTTGGCCTCGGTTTTCCCCTCTCTTGGATCGCCTGCTTTCGCATCAGTCTGATCCGGATTCAAATGAACCACCTGGATCCGTTGCCAATTCCGGGTGGGTCCCCGCCAACGCTGAGGATGCCGGGCTCGGGCGGCCTCGTAGACGGCCTTGCGTTGATCCAGCAGCGCCGTGTCCTGGCCGGCATGGCGCTGTGCCGGGGTGACGAAGCGGATGGCGCTGTGGCGATGTTCGTGGTTGTACCAGCGAACCAAGCCCATTACCCACTGCCTGGCCGCCGCCAGGTCGGCAAAGGGCCGCAGCGGGTATTCGGGGCGGTATTTCAAGGTCTTGAACAGCGTTCCGAGTCAGGGTTGTCGTTGCTGACCGCCGGGCGACTGAATGACGGTATGACGCCGAGCGCCTGCAGGGTGGCCAGCATGGTCGCGCCTTTCATGGGGCCGCCATTGTCGGAATGCAGGATGACCTGATCCGGCAGAACGCCTTCGCGGTGGCAGAGATCACGCAAAACCTCGCTGGCCAGGACACTGTTTTCTTCTTCATAGACCTGCCAGCCAACGATCTTGCGGCTGAACAGGTCGAGGAACAGGTAGAGATAGAAGAACTGCCCCCGGATGGCGGCCGGCAGGTAGGTGATGTCCCCACTGTAGACCTGGTTCGACGCCGTGGCGCAGACCGCACGGGGCTTGGCTCTCGTGGTCTTTGCGGGGCGTTCGCTGCGGCGGTGCCCCAACTGGTTTTCCGCCCGCAGCACGCGATAGAAGGTCGACTCCGAGGCGAGATAGCGGCCTTGATCCGCCCGCCGGGGCACGATCTGGCTTGGCGGCAAATGGCCGAATTCCTCCGAATTCGCCACCGCCAGCAGCTCGGCGCGCTCTTGGGCCGTCAGCTTGTGGGGTGGCTCATACGGCCGTAACGGGCGCTGGTCGCTGCGGATCGTTTCGTCCTCCCGCCAGCGTTGCAGGGTGCGCGCACTCAGCCCCAGCACGGCGCAGGCTTCGTCCTGGCGCGCGCCCGCCGTCGTGGCTTCCGACAGCAGTGCGACCCCTTGCTGGCGCTCTTCGAGGGGGGTCATTCGACCTCTCCCCCCAAGAGCGCCCGGTACTTTTTTTGAAGCACCCACAGCGCCGCCGCTTCCGCCAACGCTTTCTCCTTGCGCGTCAATTCGCGTTGGAGGCGTTGGTTTTCTTCCTTCAGTGTACGGAGCTCCCGCGAGCCTTCACGACTTTCGACCGCGCCGGCAGCACGACAAAAGTCCGCCTGCCATTGCGCCAAGTGATGTGCAAACAAGCCTTTTTCCCGACACCAGGCCTTGAGCGCCTTGAACCGCCCCGGCTTTGGTGGAGGCTCCAACTCTTGAGAAGATGGAGCCATGAAGAAGTCAACGAAGTTTTCCCCTGAGGTCCGTGAGCGTGCTGTTCGCCTGGTGTTCGAGTGCCGCAACGAACATCCTTCACAATGGGCTGCCGTGGTCTCGATCGCAGGCAAGATGGGCTGCACGGCGCAGACGCTGCTGAGCTGGGTGCGACGTCATGAACGCGACACGGGTCAACGTGATGGCCTGACCTCGGCAGAGCAGCAACGCATCAAGGACCTGGAGCGGGAGGTGAAGGAGTTGCGCAAGGCCAATGAGATCCTCCGGTTGGCCAGCGCTTTTTTCGCCCAGGCGGAGCTCGACCGCCGATTCAAGTCGTAAGGGAATTCGTGGATGTGCACCGGGATACCTTTGGGGTCGAGCCGATTTGCAAAGTCTTGCAGATCGCCCCGTCGGGCTATCGGCGTCACGCGGCACAGCAACGCAACCCGGCACTGCGCAGTGCGCGTGCCCAGCGCGACGACGCCCTGGTTCCGCAGATCGAACGCATCTGGCAGGTCAATTTGCAGGTGTATGGCGCCGACAAGGTGTGGCGACAAATGAACCGGGAAGGCATCGCCGTCGCCCGCTGCACGGTCGAGCGGCTGATGCGACGGCTTGGCCTGCGCGGTGTCATCCGTGGCAAGGTGGTGCGGACCACGTTCAGCGACCGGACCACGCCGTGCCCGCTGGATCGGGTCAATCGGGACTTCAAGGCCGAGCGTCCCAATCAGCTGTGGGTGGCCGATTACACCTACGTCTCGACCTGGCAGGGATGGTTGTACGTGGCATTTGTCGTCGACGTGTTTGCCCGGCGCATTGTCGGCTGGCGGGTGAGTTCTTCCATGCACACCGACTTCGTACTCGATGCGCTGGAGCAAGCGCTGTATGCCCGCCAGCCGGAACGCGATGGCGCCCTGATCCATCCTTCGGACCGCGGTTCGCAGTACGTCAGCATCCGCTACAGCGAGCGCCTGGCCGAGGCCGGTATCGAACCCTCGGTGGGCAGCAAAGGCGACAGCTACGACAACGCGTTGGCCGAAACCATCAACGGCCTCTACAAGGCTGAGTTGATCCACCGGCGGGCCCCCTGGAAAACCCGGGAAGCCGTCGAACTGGCTACGCTGGAATGGGTCTCCTGGTTCAACCACTCAAGGCTGCTGGAACCCATCGGGTATATCCCTCCCGCAGAAGCTGAGGCAAACTACTATCGCGACTTAGCCCGTCGGGCTGCCCAACTGGCGTAACTTAAACCAACCAGCCTCCACGATTCCCGGGGTGGTTCACCTCGCCTTCCAGGCCATAGCTTTCATGCAGCGCGAGCAAACGTTCTTCCACGCGCCAATCCTGAGGGCGTTTCTCCCCCACTGACGAGGGACTCTGATCTTGGTCTGTAGCCTTGTTCAGAGCCGGCCCCGGAAAATAGGACAGCCGCTTAGGTGAGGTTTCTGTTCTAATCACCGGCCCTAGGAAGGGCTGAAATCGGAGAACAGAGATGAAGAGAAAGAGAAGAAATCACTCGGCGGCCTTTAAGGCCAAGGTGGCCCTGGCAGCGCTCAAAGGCGATAAGACGTTGGCGGAGTTAGCGGAACAGTTTGAAGTTCACGTCAACCAGATCACGCAGTGGAAGAGCCAGTTGCAGGAGCGGGCGAGCGACGTGTTCGCCACAGCCGCGGAACGCAGTGAGTCGAGCGGGCCAGACGTGAAGGAACTCCACGCCAAGATCGGGCAGTTGGCGATGGCGAATGATTTTTGAGTCGCCGCGCTCGGTCGCGTCGGCGATGCGAGCGCAAAACGATGATTGACCGGTCTGACAAGCTCCCTGTGGTGCGCCAGTGTGAATTGCTGGAGCTATCCCGCTCTTCGGTGTATTACGTGCCCCAGCCAGTTTCAGAAAGCGATCTGGCCTTAATGCGTCGGATCGACGAGTTGCACATCAACCATCCGTTTGCTGGCGCCCGCATGCTGCGCGACCTGCTGCGCCTGGAAGGCATTCAGGTGGGCCGCCGGCATGTGTCCACGCTGATGAAGAAGATGGGCATCGAGGCGCTGTATCGACGGCCGAACACCAGCCGGAAGCATCCGCAGAACCCGATCTTCCCCTATCTGCTGCGCGGTCTGGAGATCACCAGAGCGAACCATGTAGGGGCCATGGATATCACCTACATCCCCATGCGCAAAGGCTTCGTGTACCTGGCTGCGGTACTCGACGGGGCGACCCGGCGGGTGCTGTCTTGGCGACTGTCCAACAGCCTGACCACGGACTTCTGCATCGAGGCCGTCGAGGAAGCTCTACAGCGTCATGGCAAGCCGGAGATCTTTAACACCGACCAAGGCAGCCAGTTCACCAGCACAGAGTTTGTCGATCTGCTCCAAGGTCAAGGTCTCCGAGTCAGCATGGACGGCAAGGGCCGCTGGGTCGATAACGTATTTGTCGAACGGCTTTGGAAAAGCGTGAAATACGAGGAAGTTTACTTGCATGCTTACGACTCAGTTTCTCAAGCAAGGCAAGGCTTACAAAGCTATTTCAAGTTTTACAATGAACGGCGGCCTCATTCATCGCTTGATGGCAAGACCCCGGATAGCGTGTACTTTAATTCGCTGCCACTCCAGAAGGCAGCCTAAACCGCAGAAGCCCACTTAAGCCAGGTAAAATCCTGTCTAAAAAACCGGGGCCACCGCATGAATGCATCGGCTCATTTTGGCGTCTTTGCTTTGTATAGCGCTTACCTTGACCGGCTGCGCTGTATCTAGGGAACCTCTGAACAAACCCGATTTGGCCGGTAAAAGCACATCCCGCTGATGATCAGGCTTTGAAAAAAGGGTAAATGGCACCGAAATGCCTTACTTACCGTGGCGATCCCCCCCCGGATGCGCCCGTCGGGGCGGATGCCGGGCGCACCTCGCCCCTCAGGTCATCAATGCGCGCATCTTTAGGTAAAGATGGGTCAACCCTATCAGGGTCAACACCTGGGCGGCGTTCTTAGCCAGACCCCGGTAGCGCGTCTTGGTGTAGCCGAACTGCCGCTTCATCACCCGAAAAAGGTGCTCGACTCGGCTGCGGATCGACGACATTCGCCGATGGCGGCGTTTCTGCGCAGCCCCCAAGCGCCGTTTCGGACGGGCTTTCAAGGCGACGCCCCACACGACCCCGGCCTGCCGCGCCGCGCGCTTATAGGTGTCGTTGACGTAGCCGGCATCGCCGAGGATCAGCCGGTCGTCCTCGCGCAGCAGGTTCGGCAACTGGCTGATGTCGGCGGCATGGGCCGGTGTCACCGAGACCGTGTGGGCGACGCCGGTGTGAACGTCCGCTCCCACGTGCACCTTCATGCCGAAGAACCACTGATGGCCCTTCTTGGTCTGATGCATCTCCGGGTCGCGCGCTTTGGCCTTGTTCTTCGTCGATGGCGCGGCATGGATGATCGTCGCATCCACCATCGTGCCCCCCTTGAGCAGCAACCCTCGCGCTTCCAACACGTCATTGATGGCGTTCATCAACTTCGCCGTCAGCTCGTGACGTTCCAGCAGGCGCCGGAAGTTGAGGATCGTGGTTTCATCCGGCAGCGCGTCATCGGCCAACTCCAGACCCGCAAAACGCCGCATCGATTCGATCTCGTACAGGGCGTCTTCCAGGCCCGGGTCGGACAAGGCATACCATTGCTGGAGGAAGTAAAGCCTGAGCATCGTCGCCAACGGGTACGGTTGACGACCGCGCCGACCCGCTTTCGGGTAATGCGGTTCGATCACCGCCAGCAGTTCCGGCCACGGCACCGCCCGCTCCATCTCGGCCAGGAACTTCTCACGCCGGGTCTGCTTCTTCTTCCGGTCAAAGGCTAAGGAGGCAAAGGTGGTCTGTTTCATGAGGGCACCGCGTTCATGGGTTCTGGGCAGGCATTAGCTTACCAGCAGGGTTTGTTCAGAGGTTCCCTAGGGAAGCCGTATGGACAGCGTATGAAAGAGCGCGGCCATGCTGCGCTTCTGCGGTTTAGGCTGCCTTCTGGAGTGGCAGCGAATTAAAGTACACGCTATCCGGGGTCTTGCCATCAAGCGATGAATGAGGCCGCCGTTCATTGTAAAACTTGAAATAGCTTTGTAAGCCTTGCCTTGCTTGAGAAACTGAGTCGTAAGCATGCAAGTAAACTTCCTCGTATTTCACGCTTTTCCAAAGCCGTTCGACAAATACGTTATCGACCCAGCGGCCCTTGCCGTCCATGCTGACTCGGAGACCTTGACCTTGGAGCAGATCGACAAACTCTGTGCTGGTGAACTGGCTGCCTTGGTCGGTGTTAAAGATCTCCGGCTTGCCATGACGCTGTAGAGCTTCCTCGACGGCCTCGATGCAGAAGTCCGTGGTCAGGCTGTTGGACAGTCGCCAAGACAGCACCCGCCGGGTCGCCCAGTCGAGTACCGCAGCCAGGTACACGAAGCCTTTGCGCATGGGGATGTAGGTGATATCCATGGCCCCTACGTGGTTCGCTCTGGTGATCTCCAGACCGCGCAGCAGATAGGGGAAGATCGGGTTCTGCGGATGCTTCCGGCTGGTGTTCGGCCGTCGATACAGCGCCTCGATGCCCATCTTCTTCATCAGCGTGGACACATGCCGGCGGCCCACCTGAATGCCTTCCAGGCGCAGCAGGTCGCGCAGCATGCGGGCGCCAGCAAACGGATGGTTGATGTGCAACTCGTCGATCCGACGCATTAAGGCCAGATCGCTTTCTGAAACTGGCTGGGGCACGTAATACACCGAAGAGCGGGATAGCTCCAGCAATTCACACTGGCGCACCACAGGGAGCTTGTCAGACCGGTCAATCATCGTTTTGCGCTCGCATCGCCGACGCGACCGAGCGCGGCGACTCAAAAATCATTCGCCATCGCCAACTGCCCGATCTTGGCGTGGAGTTCCTTCACGTCTGGCCCGCTCGACTCACTGCGTTCCGCGGCTGTGGCGAACACGTCGCTCGCCCGCTCCTGCAACTGGCTCTTCCACTGCGTGATCTGGTTGACGTGAACTTCAAACTGTTCCGCTAACTCCGCCAACGTCTTATCGCCTTTGAGCGCTGCCAGGGCCACCTTGGCCTTAAAGGCCGCCGAGTGATTTCTTCTCTTTCTCTTCATCTCTGTTCTCCGATTTCAGCCCTTCCCAGGGCCGGTGATGCCCTTCCTAGGGCCGGTGATTAGAACAGAAACCTCACCTAAGCGGCTGTCCTATTTTCCGGGGCCGGCTCTCCGAACTGCGATCCTCTGACCGAGCCACCAGCAAAAAAATGTTGCTTCAAAAGGCGAACCGATTCATGGAATTCCTCAGAAAAACACCAGAACGGGTGATGGCTTACTTCAATCATTCGGCTGTCCAATATGCAGCATTTCAGGATATTTGATTGCCTGGTTAATAAACCACCGCGCAATCAGCCTGGACCTGACAGCTAGGGAACTTCTGAACAAACCCTGCTGGTAAGCTAATGCCTGCCCAGAACCCATGAACGCGGTGCCCTCATGAAACAGACCACCTTTGCCTCCTTGGCGTTTGACCGGAAGAAGAAGCAGACTCGGCGTGAGAAGTTTCTGGCCGAGATGGAGCAGGCGGTGCCGTGGCCGGAGTTGCTGGCGGTGATCGAACCGCATGACCCGAAAGCGGGTTGGCGCGGTCGTCAACCGTACCCGTTGGCGACGATGCTCAGGCTTTACTTCCTCCAGCAAGGGTATGCCTTGTCCGACCCGGGCCTGGAAGATGCCCTGTACGAGATCGAATCGATGCGGCGCTTTGCGGGTCTGGAGTTGGCCGATGACGCGCTGCCGGATGAAACCACGATCCTCAACTTCCGGCGCCTGCTGGAACGTCACGAGCTGACGGCGAAGTTGATGAACGCCATCAATGACGTGTTGGAAGCGCGAGGGTTGCTGCTCAAGGGGGGCGCGATGGTGGATGCGACGATCATCCATGCCGCGCCATCGACGAAGAACAAAGCCAAGACCCGCGACCCCGAGATGCACCAGACCAAGAAGGGCCATCAGTGGTTCTTCGGCATGAAGGTGCACGTGGGAGCGGACGTTCACACCGGCGTCGCCCACACGGTCTCGGTGACACCGGCCCATGCCGCCGACATCAGCCAGTTGCCGAACCTGCTGCGCGAGGACGACCGGCTGATCCTCGGCGATGCCGGCTACGTCAACGACACCTATAAGCGCGCGGCGCGGCAGGCCGGGGTCGTGTGGGGCGTCGCCTTGAAAGCCCGTCCGAAACGGCGCTTGGGGTCGGCACAGAAACGCCGCAATCGGCGAATGTCGTCGATCCGCAGCCGAGTCGAGCACCTTTTTCGGGTGATGAAGCGGCAGTTCGGCTACACCAAGACGCGCTACCGGGGTCTGGCTAAGAACGCCGCCCAGGTGTTTACCCTGATAGGGTTGACCAATCTCTACCTGAAGCGGTACGCATTGATGACCTGACGGGCGAGGTGCGCCCGGCATCCGCCCCGACGGGCGCATCCGGGGGGGGGGATCGCCACGGTAAGCAAGGCATTTCGGTGCCATTTACCCTTTTTTCAAAGCCTGATCATCAGCGGGATGTGCTTTTACCGGCCAAATCGGGTTTGTTCAGAGGTTCCTTAGCTCTCCCCCGACTGCCAGCCTCGTTTCCTCTTCCGCGTAGCCGTAACGCTTGATGACCTCGCCCCAACGGCGCCGGATGGATTCCCGCAGCTCGGGATTCATTTCATAGCGGTTAGTTTGATAACCGGTGTTCTGCGCGACATGCTGTTCCAATTTGGGGAGGACCTGTTCAAAGTCGCCCAGTTGAAGGCAATCATATAGCCGTCGCATCTCATGAATGGGGCGATTGACGAGATCCTCGTAACGAAGTTCGTGGAAGCGCCTCGAGTCCAGTTGCCTGCGTGCATTATCGAGTGCCTGATGCAGGTGCATAAAGTTTGTAAATACATATTCGTCGAGCCCCTCCAGTCGGGGTCGGTGCAGACCTTGCGCCTCGTAGATCGTCTTCCACATATGCACCGTCGAGGCATATACAATGTAAGGATTGCGTATGATATGGATAAACTGCGCTTGTGGAAAAATTTCACTCAGAAGTTTGACTCGGTAAGTATGGGTAGGCGACTTTAGAATAATGGGCTTGGGCCGTAGTAACGTGATCTGTTTCAAGAAGGTCACGAGATATCTCGTCCATCGTTCCCGTGCCTCGGATGGCAATAGCTCCAGGTCGAAATACTCCGGGTAGGGATCCCGATTGGGAAAAGCGATTTTTTGGTAAGGCGAAGGCAGGCCCAGATTACATAGAGCAAATTCGTCCTCCTGGGGCTGCTCCCAGTCCATCGCCATGTTGTCGAACGGACGTCGTTTAGGTAACAAAAGTCCAAATAGAAATCCCAGCACACGGGTATCGACCCACTCTGTGAGAAGGAAATGGTTCGGGTTGAAACATTCATAGGTATTGGGAAAGGTGAAGCGATCATCCAGCGCGAGCATCTCGTGAAGCAGCGTGGTCCCCGACCGCCAGTGTCCGATAATGAAAATGGGGCCTTGCCGGATTTCCACGTTCCTTACACGCCTTCCCCAGAGGAGTTCCTGCACACCAGCAAGAACCGTATGGAGGAGTGACGCGAATGTTACAAAAAATATTGGGGGTAGTCCGCGCGGCCCGATCGCAAAACGATTTTGAATGAGCATTCGGATCCAGGCTGGGAAATTGGCCCCAAGCCATATTTTCGGCGTCAACCAAGCGGGTTTGTTGAATTTTTTGGATGCCTCAGTACTCATATCGTTTCAAAATGCGCTTCGATGGTTAAGGAACGTTTGACCCAAAGCCTAGTTCGGGAGGCCGGACGCCGTGTTTTAAATGTGACCCATTGCCCCCGACGCGGAAATTGTCAAGGTAGTTGTCGCCTCGGTGGTTAAATCTCAAGCGGCTTTTTTGGCCTCGGTTTTCCCCTCTCTTGGATCGCCTGCTTTCGCATCAGTCTGATCCGGATTCAAATGAACCACCTGGATCCGTTGCCAATTCCGGGTGGGTCCCCGCCAACGCTGAGGATGCCGGGCTCGGGCGGCCTCGTAGACGGCCTTGCGTTGATCCAGCAGCGCCGTGTCGTGGCCGGCATGGCGCTGTGCCGGGGTGACGAAGCGGATGGCGCTGTGGCGATGTTCGTGGTTGTACCAGCGAACCAAGCCCATTACCCACTGCCTGGCCGCCGCCAGGTCGGCAAAGGGCCGCAGCGGGTATTCGGGGCGGTATTTCAATAGAGTTATTGCCGATCATAACTTATTGATTAGCAAGGAAGCCTTGCCTTCCAAAGACCCCGCCGCCAAGCAAATGACAGTATCTCTAAAGCTATCTATATAGTTTCTGAAACGAATACCTAGGCAATGAAAGAATTTCATGCCACCGATCGCGTGCTCCACTCGAACACGCTTGCTGGACCATCGTCTATTTTCGATCTTCTGGGTATCGGTCAGTCGCGGACAGGGATTCGATTTGGACTTTCTAGGTTTTTTTGGGGTATATGGATATGCTGGGAACTGCGGTAATCCTTACGAATACCCAAGAATCCAAGATCAACCAAGACATGGGTATTTTTGAACCAGTCCTGTTCCGGGTTAAGCACCGCTTTCAACAAGGGATAATCGTGCTCGCATCCGGGTTCTGTGGGCCCCAGAAATACGATCTTTTTCTTTTTATGATGCGTTGAAATCACGATGTTTTTCACCGTATGTCTTTTTTTTGCCGCTGTAGTGGATTTTTTGTCGCTCACCATCCTGCGGCCTGACACACTCGCGCTCGACGCCGTCGATGATCGCAACACCTTGATGATCAAGCAGATCGTCCAGCTCTTCCAGCTCTTCAACGGCATTCAGCGTTCGGGCTGGCGACACGCCCAAGTCGGCGAGGGCGCGCTTGAGCACAGCGGAGAGCGTATGGACATCGCCGTTGGCATTACCGCCATCCATGTCAAACAGATAACCCAGCACATCAAACGTGGGATAAGCTTTCAGGTAATACAAGTTGTATCAACGGAAGCAACTCTATTCTATGGCGGCATTCAACAACCCTGCGCCGCAGGGCCGCGGACATTGTTCTGTCGTTCGCGAAATGGCATTTTCTTGAATTTTCTGGAGCACCTGCTGTGGTGTCAAGAGCGAAAGTCCCGCCTGAATCCGAGCCGATTGCAACAAACCCACTACACCGGCAACGTGAGGTGCTGCCATAGAGGTGCCGTTGTAATACTCATATCCCCTACCTGTTGTACTGAGCACACCGTCGGGATTACCGTCCCCATTGTCATCGCGCTCTAAATCGCCCCCGGGTGCCATAATCTCTATGGTCCTTCCGTAGTTCGAGTAACGCGAGACCAAATGCCCCCGAAAATCACTCGCTGCCACAGTAATTACGTTCTTACAGCTCGCGGGGGTGAAGAAAGCAGCATTTAAAGCTTCGTTACCAGCGGAAACAACTACGGTGACTCCCTGGGCGACTGCATCGTTGATGGCGCTCTGTTCGGCTGGATCTAGGAGACAAGGACGTAACCCCCCAAGGCTCATATTGACGACCTGGGCGGGGGTTGGGTTGTCCGGAACACCAGGAACTGGCAGCCCCGCCGCCCAGCGGATGGCATCTACGATGTCGGAGGTGGTCCCGCCTCCCTTGCCAAGCACCCGTACGGATTGCACCTTTGTATGCCAATTTACCCCCGCCACGCCCAAGCCATTATTTGAATCAACCACGCCGACCGTCCCTGCCACGTGGGTTCCATGCCAGGAGTGCTGATCTTCCGCCTCTCCGTCGCCGGGATCGGTCTCATCCGGGTCGCGGCCATCGCCGTCGGCAGCCCTAGCGGGGTCACTGATGAAGTCGTAGCCATCGGCCACATTCACCCTACTGATGTCTTCGTGTATCGCTACCAAGCCGGTATCGATCACAGCCACCACGACCGAGGGGTGACCTACATTTGACGCCCAAGCTTTCGGCAAGTTGATGCCTCCGGATGCCTCGCCTGCATCCGCGCCATTGTCGAAATAATGCCACTGCGATTTATAGTCTGGATCATCGGGCATTTGGACGGGATGCAGGATCCAATTCGGCTGCGCATATTCGACCGCGGGATGAGCTTGCAATCGCTGTATCACTTTCAGCAATCGCTGCCGGTGTTCGACTACCTGCTTTAAAGGCATGCCCTTTGGGACAAAATCTGTGCGGCGATAAATGACATCCCCGCCGGAGGTTACTCTGTCAGTACGGTACAAACCCCATTTCCACAAAAAACCGTCGTCCAGGGTTTGACCCTCTTTCAGCCTTACAAGGATCTCTCCGTCGACAAAGTCTGCGGCTTCCGGCCGAGCGTAATTTTTCAGAGAAATCGCTGCGGCGAGCGTTGTTGGTCTCCACGCCGGCGCTTCCGCCGAATGCGACCCCACACTGAAAAATGCCACCGTGATGCCGCCAAGTAATTTTGATAAAACAGCGTTCATGACCACCCCACTCGCTCAATGAGCGTTATTAACCAAGCAACATACTAAGCTTCAACAAAGTAATGCAAATATGCCGCATGATTCGTACGATATTTCATGGCCGGGTTAATAGTAAGTACAAGTGACTGTGAAACTACCGGAGATACATACCGTGCCTCCCCTTATTGCTTCGGGTTGGACAAAATTCGGCGTCAGGTCCGCCATTTCTATCTCCGCATTTAAAGTCCGCAGCGGTTTGACTCGAACTCCACTTTGGAACAAGACTTGACCACCGGGAAGTAGTCTCCCATGTGCGCAGCAATTGCGCTTGTATCATCGCGTGCCCCGGTGTAGTAGAAAAGGGACTCCGAAAAGTCTGACCTCGGCTGGGTCTGACGTAAAATTGCGATTGGTTGAATGTCCGTCAAGGCCAACCAGTTGCCGTAGGGTTGTCCGCCGATGACCGGTTTGTCTTCCGGGTAGGAGAATGCCATCCGGACATAGCCATCGTCGTCGATTTTTATCTGGGTATCATGCAAACAGCTGGTAGTGAATAGAAGTACGCTCTTTTGTTGCATACAAATCGACCAGTAGCGTAGATCCTCACTTCCGGAGATCTCTTGCCCAGCCTCAGTATCAGGGACCGTTGGAGAACGAAACTTCGCGGCGATCACGATGCCCGAAGCCGGGGTCAATGACATCGCCACGTACCCCGTCTGGACATTGATATAGTAACCGCTGCCCCCCTCCCGACCGATGGCATTGGATTCCTGGCCAGGTGAGGTGGCCTCGTAAACCACCGCGTCAGTGTCTCCGGCGTTCACTGGGCGCAGCTTCGCTACCTTGGCGGAAGGTTTCAACAAACGATCGGTCAGAAGAACCGCGCGCCGACTCTCCACCTTCTGTAAGCGCTTCATGCTGTTGCACATGTTATCAATGGTTTCCAAGCTGGTTTGGGCAGGATCATCGACAACGAAGAAAAATTGGGGCCACGGAACGCCCCCCAGCACATCAGTGCCTGGATCCGGTACATAGATGCGATAGAGCACGCTATTGTAATCAATCGGGGTGCCGTCGGGCATGTACCCGCCGTAGAGAATGTTCGTTGATCCGGACAGCGGGCGCTCGGCCGGCGGTACGTCCAGCACGTCGATGGTGTAGGAAACTTGTCCGGAAGCATAAGGGACATCAGGTCGGAAAGGGTTCACCGAGCCTACATCGGGAACGATCTCGGTGTCGGCCAGCAATGCCGTCCAACGACCGGCCAAATCATAGTTTTGCCAAGAAATGTGGCGCGCGCGCGGAAACTCATAACGGAATCGGAAGTGCCCCCCCGCTGGATGAGTGGGAAGCCCTTCAACGTAAAGATACGCCGCATTCGAATCTAGCGTTACAGCCTGCTCAGCATGTCGCATCCATCCCGCACAGTCCGGAAGGGGGACTTCAGTGCCAGGAAGTAACGCGCCTTGCGCAAAGCCCACCCTGGGCAGTAGTACAGAAGAAGCAAACCCAATCGCGCTCAACAGCGCTAAACGAATGGCAAATGAATTGTTCATGTCTTTGTACCCTTTAAGACCAGAACGCGCATATAGGCAGGGAAACGCCCCACGGTTTGGCCCGCATCTTTCCCCGGCGCCCTACACCCGGGGGCGTGCTGCATGCCCCTCAGCGACCAGGCGGCCATCATCGTGTTTCCCGGGGCGGCTTTATTACCACCAGTATAAACATCATTGATGATATGAAACCCGAAGAAGCTTGCCGTTTTGAAATGTTCTCTAATATGATCGCCCAAGTCAAGGCAATATTTCCTGATCTGTCTTAGAGGGTGTAGACGAAAACATCATCCCGTGCGATATATTTTGATTCCGGGCACGAGGAAGGGTGATGGAGGATGATGAAGGGGAGAAGGCAAGCCGAGCGACGGGGAGTGCCTGGGCGCAAGCCGCTACTGAACGCAGAGCACGGGGAGGTGCTGCGCGCGATCACGCACGAACTGCCGCGCTCGTCGCTGGACGAGGTGACGCGGGAGTTGGCTCGGCGCACGGGCATCAAGGTGAGCACGGTCACGGTTCGCAAGGCGTTGCGGGCGGCGGGCATAGAGCGCATGAAGCCGCTACGGCGGGTGGGCGAGCGGGCTGTAGTGCAGGGGAGCGCTGGGCCGGTGCGCACCGGCTATACGGCAGCCCATCGCCGAGCGGATGGCCCCAGCGGCATGAACACCGACCTGACCGACGGCGAATGGGCCTTGGTCGCCGACCTGTTCGAGCGCGACGGACTGCGCGGTACGCCACCGCGCCATGATCGCCGTCAGGTGGTCAACGCCTGCTGCTATGTGTTACGCACGGGCTGCGCGTGGCGACTGCTGCCCAAGTCGTTCCCGCCCTGGCAGGCGACCTACAAGTCTTTCAGCCGCTGGGCCGCCGCTGGCCTATTCGAGCGCATGCACGACCGGCTGCGCCAGCAGTGGCGCGACCGCATTGGTCGCAACCCGGAGCCGACCGCCGCCATCATCGACGCACAGAGCACCCGCAGCACGGCGCAGGGGGCGACACCGGCTTCGACGCGGGCCAGAAGGTCAAAGGGCGCAAGCGCCATCTCGTCGTGGATACCCTGGGGCTGTTGCTGGCCGTGACGGTGACGGCCGCCAGCGTGCAGGACCGCGACGCCGCGGCACCCGTGGTAGCCATGGCCTGCGCCAAAGTGCCCGGACTCAAGAAGCTCTACACCGATGGCGCCTACGGCGGCCAATGTGCGCA